>JBLNCW010000077.1:0-79136 GCA_050261015.1 Rhodospirillales bacterium
CGAGGGCCACAAGGCCGAGGTCTTCGTCGGGAACCGCGCCGATGGGCGCGCCTTTGAATTTGCCTATTGAAATGATCATTGGAAAAAGCGGGCCGGGTTGACGCGATCAACCCGGCCCAGGGCCGCTGTTACCCGCGCGGGAGGAGAGGCCCACGCGCCAGAGAGCGGCGGCGTCGCGCGCTGCCCACGCGCCTCTGGAGTTTTGCGCTGATGCCGGTCAGCGCAAAGGCGTCACGCTACGCGCCCGGATTGCAGTAGGCGCCGCGCCAGTCGAGCGCGCCGGCGCCGAAGTCGAGCACCGCGCGGAACTCCATGCCGAGCACATCGAAGCCGGGCCGGGTGTCCACGGTCGGTCCCTGCGCGTCTTGCAAGTAGCTGTACTCGAGCACGGGGGCCACAGCCGGATCGCCGAACACGTACCAGCGAGTCGCACTCTTCGCATCGAGGCGCGGGTCCGTGACCAGCGTCAGCGCGTTGGTGAATACATTCGCGGTCGCCGTGGTCGCCGGGTAGATCGCCGCAATGGCCTTTTGTCCCTCCGTTTCTTTGGCCGCCGGCGTGACCAGGTAGCGCGGCGAAACCTCGATGATGGTCTCGCCATCGAGACCCTTCATCGTTCGCAGGGCCAGGCGTGCGGCCGTGAGCGTGGTATCGGAGATCGCCCCGCCGCTCGCGGCCAGGTTGCCGTGCGTCGCGTGGAACAGCGTCTGGCCGTCGCGCATCACCGGCCCCAGGCCGCCGCTGCCCACGAGCAGATCGACCAGCACTTGGGCTTCGAGGTTCGCCGCCGCCACGCCGTAGGCGCGCGTAAAATCGCTGAACGCGCCCAAGTCGTCGTTGATGAGCGCTTCGCGGCTGATGCTGAAGATACGGGCGTAGGTGTAGAGCCGGTAGCTTTCCTTCGCCTCCGCGCGGCTGCCGTACTTGATCTCGCCGGCCTCGTTGACTTTGATGAGCTTTGGCGCTTCGCCCAGTTGCAGGACGCTCTTGGCGCGGAAGTCCACGGCGGTCGAGCGCCGCGCGATCTGCTTGATCGCCGGCGCCGCAGCCTGGTACGCCTCGAGCAGCATGCGCTGGCCCGTGCCCGTCAGCAGGTTAGGGAAATCGCTGGTCGTGTGCATCGCGCGCTTGAGCAGTTCGCCGCGATCCCAGCGGGGCGCGCTGAGGCCGTTGACAGTCAGGATCTCGCGCGCGAGGTCAGTGACGCTCGCGCCCCAGAATTCGCGGGCGCCGTCGCTCGGCGCTTTGCCGACGTAGCGGCACGCCAGCGCCTCGGCCATGCGCTCGACCAGCCCATCCCTGCGGTCGCGGCCCATTGTGACAATGGGGTTGGTCGAGTGGATTGGCGTGCGCTCGGACTCCTGCGCCAGCCGGTCCAAGATCGCCGTACGCGCTTCGTTCAGGCCGATGCCGCGGGCCACAAGGTCATCGACGAACCCCGCTGGCAGGCTCCGCGCGAACGGCGCGGAGATGCGGCGGATCTCGGCCGCCTCTTGCTCGCGCGTGATGGTTGCGGGTTTGACCGGCTCGACGCCGGCCGGAGATATTACGTTCTGTTCCATTGAAGCCTCCTCTTTCGATCGTGTGACCGCGCCCGGGTCGGCTGGGACGGTTACGAAACTGATTGCCAAAGGCCGCCACGCGGCAGCCGTGAGAACTCGCGGGCTTGTCTTGGTCGCGGGAGTCTCGATCCAGGACTCGACTTCGGCCTCGAGCGAGACGTTGCGGACCACACCGGCCACGATGTCGCGCCACAGGCCAGCGACTTCGGGCCGATCGGAGATTCGAATTTCGGCGAGGCCTTGCCCGCGCTCGAACCACGCGCGCAGCACGACGCCGACCTGCGCGCTCATCGGCACGCGCATGTGGCTGTCGGTGACCGGCGCAGTGCCCGAGTTGAGCCGGCTGAGGTCGCAGTTCTCGGGGCTGAGGCGCTCGATTACCTGGCTGCCGTCCCACTGTGCCCGCGGGACGTCGGGGGTCGAAAGCCAGCACACCCTTACGGTGCGCCGCTCCTCGTCGAGGCTCAGGGGCGGGCCGACCGGCCGCGTTGCCACAGCGCGGTGGATGATCTGCGGCGCGGTCATGCCTGCACCCCTACGCTGCGCAGGAAGCTGGCATCGCCTTCGGCCGCCTCGCGCACTCCCGCCTCGATGCTTGCCGCAAGCTTCGGGTCCAGTTCGCCGCCGATCTCCGGCTTCGCTGCGAGCATCGCTAAAATCAGGCTCTGTGCGCCCGCAACGGTCAAGGGCGCGAAGTACTCACCGTTGGGCACGATCACCCGGAAGCCCAACGGCTGCGTTTTCAGTTCGATGATCAAGTAGTTAACTCCTTTCTGCGCCCTGCGGGCGCTCATCTGCTTAAACTCGTTGAAGGACATCGCGCAACGCCTCGAGCATCTGCCCGATCGCAGGCGCGCTGTAGCCCAGGCGGCGCGCGGACTCGCGTAGGCTTGCCAGGAGCCGCTCGTCGCGCGGAGGATCGACCATCCGCCGCGGCTTCGGCGGCGTGTTGCGCAGCCAGTCCACGTCGGCCCGAGTAGGATCAATTTTGCCGCCCACGGCGGAGATGCGCCCCCGCTGGAGCGCTTTGCGCACCGCTTGCAGCGTGCCGCCAGGTAGGCCACGTTCGCGGCGGCTGCGGGCGTAGGCGCGAAGGCTTAAAAGCTCGTGCATCTTGGCTTCTCCTCGGCGATAACCGGCGGCGCGGGCACCCGACCGCCCACGCTGACTACCGCCGTAAATCGTTGTAACTAGCGAAATTGTGCAATGCGTCCACCCGCCGCCGAAAGCCGCCGGACAGGACCCGCGCGCGCCGACTGCGTGGCTTAATGCTCTATGACGACGTCGTCATAGAGCATCCGCAACGTTTGGCCCGCGCTGGCCCACAGCGCGCCGGAGGGCTACCGGTCGGCCACCCCCTGCTGCGGCGCCGTGCGGGCGTCCTGGGCGCGCTGCTGCGCATAGCGGGCCCGAGTCCGCGCTTCTCGTTGCTCGACCGCAATCACGTGATCCCGAAAGAGCCCCCTGCTGCGGCCGAACAGCCATTCAAACGCCTCGCTCACGTGCTCGACGAGCGTGCCGAGGGCGCTCGCCTGGAGCAAGGCGGCGTGGTCGCGCAGGTATTGGATCGCGTCCGGGTACGTCGGGAAGAAGATCTCGGCGAAAATCGATCCCTCAGTTTGCAGGTCGGCCCGTGCGGCGAACGGGAACGGCGCCCGGTCGCTCACCGCCTCATAAACCTCCACGTGGAAGCCGTTCGCATACTCGCACGGCACCACGCAGAGTCGGGCATAGTCTTTTCGCTCGCCATCCCACTGCTCGCCCCAAGTCAGGCCGTCCACAGGCGGGATTTCGCGCAAAGTTCCGCTCTCGAAAATGTAACTCTTGCAGTCTGCCATCATTTCGCCTCTACGAGAAATCAACGACTTGCGTCCACAGGCAAGGCACTCGGGTGCCCATGGTGCCTATGGGTGCCCATGGTTTCCGTAACTCTCCTCTATAAGGAGCACCCTGGAAAGTTACCGAAACTACGGTCACCCATAGTCACCATGGGCACCCGAGTCGTCCGCGAGCAGGCCGATGCCCAGCCAGCCGTGGACGCCGTGGCGCCGCGTGTGCTCACATCCGCGTCCACGAAGGGAATCTCGAAACTGGTTCGCCCCTGCAGGATGCTTTTCTCCGGCCTCGCGGCAGTACCGCTCGTAGGCCTCGCGAAGCTTGGCCGTGGCGCACCACGCGTGTGGCGCCAGCACGCAGCAGTCGGCAATAAACTCCCGCAGTGGGTCCATGTCTAGCCGATACTGCTCCGTGGCTTCCTTAACCACGCCGGGCACACCTAAGCCCTCCTCGCGCCACCGCAGGCACCCCTCAACCGCCCAGGCGAGGATGGCCGGCCCGGACTCGTGGATGTCTTTTAGGCGCGATTTGATCGAGGGGTCGCGCCGCTCCTCAGGGACCACCTGCTCGAAGGGGATGCGCAGGATGCGCCTCCACATGGCCGAGTCGTCGTGGCGCACGCGCGGCGCGTGATTGGCGCAAAGCCATAATTTAAACTGGGGCTGGAACTCGAATGACTCCTGGTACAGGAACCGCGCGCGAACGGTGTCGCCGCCGGTCAGCAGCTTGACGAGGCCTTCGGCGAGCTTTTTCCCCTCGTCCACCTCGATGGAAACCACAAACCGGCGGCCGGCCAGTTCGGCAATGTCATTACGGACGGCGCCAGCCTCCCGTCGTTGTACGAAGGTCTCGAAGTCCGCGCTCTTGGCGTAGTCGCCGAGAGTACTCTTGACCGCCTCCAAGAACGTACTCTTGCCCGCGGCAGCCGGGCCATGAACGAAGAACAGCACCTCCTCGTTGATTTCGCCCGTGAGGCTGTAACCGATGGCGCGTTGCAGAAAGTTACGCAGCTCGTGGTCGCCGCCTGTGGCCTCGTCGAGGAAGCGTTCCCACAATGCTGACCGCGCGTCGGGCCGGTATTCGACCGGGCACAGCCGCGTGATCAGATCTTCGCGGCGGTGGGGGCGCAGCTCGCCGCTCGCGAGGTCGATGGTTCCATTGGGGCAGTTGAGCAGCCAGGGGTCGGCGTCGAATTGCTCAGGCAGGACCGGCACTCCTGGCTCGGATTGTGCGCACACCAAGGCAGCCCGGCGCTTCTCGGCCGACTCGCTTGCGAGCGCCCAGGCGACACACGCTTTCCGCGCGTCATCGGCGGCGATTTGTAGGGCTTCGGCGTACAAGTCTCGTGCGATGCACTTGGCGAGGTGCATCATGCGCCCGCCGCGGTCGGCCGCCCAGCGCCGGCGGTCCCAGAGGTACCACGTTTTTTGCGGATGACAGTAACGGATGTCGCCTCGGTGGCGCGATACTAGGCGTTCGGCGTTGCCCGAGTCGGTGTAATGGTAGACCCGCAGACTCAGCGCGCCCTCGGGCGCCGACTCGGGTTGCGCGGGGGTGGATGTCGCCGCGGGTGCTGTGGCCTTGCGGTGGCGCTTCGCCGCGGGGCGGCGCCGTTCGCGCTTCTTGTCGCTCTCGCGGATGCCCAGGATGCGATCCAGCTCGTCGAGATCGATGCTCACAACCAGGCCTCCAGATCGGCGAAGAGCGCCACATCGCGTTCGCGCTCCAGGTGACGAATACGGCGATCGAGACCCGAAATGAGCTTGTCGATGTCGCCGATCGGCGGACCAGTGAATCTTTCACCACGTAACTGCGCCAGCAGCGCGCGTGACCGATCGAGCGCGTACTCGTGGCGCTTATGGGTCAGCTCGCCGATCAACCGGTCGAGCTCGGTGACGAGCTGCCCAGTGGCGCTCTCCAGCCACCGCCGGTGTGCGTCATCGACCGCTGCTACCGCCTCTTGCAATTCAGTGTTCACCCGTCTCGTCCTCCTCCCGTCCTTGGTTGTTGGGCTGCGCCGCTGCGCGGCAGCGCAGCCCGTTGCGCCGCACCGGCGGACGAGGGACCGGCGCGGCGATGCTTCAGTCGCCCAGCGCCTCGAGTTTGCGTCGGACGCCGATGGCGATCCGCGTTACGTTGAGCACGATCGCCACGCGCGGCCCCCCGCCCGCGGGCGGGAACACCTGCCACTGCGCCGCCTGGCGATTGTTGAACGCCGCGATGGACGGCTCGCCGCCACCGTCGGTGGGCCTGACCACGATGTTTCACTGCGGCGCCTCGGGCGCGGTCAGCAGGTCGAGGCCGCGGCAGCCGAGCTCAGTCCACATATCATTAAGCGAGTGCTGGGCGACCACCTCGGCCGCGCGGCTGGCCCGGACGCCGACGGCGGTGAGCTCGCCAAGAACCGCAAAGCGAAGGACATCGGGGGCGGTCCAGCCGGCCTGCGGGTCGTCGAGTTCAAATTGGCCGCGCTTGAGGTACTGCGCGCCACGGGGGTACGGTATGCGCGCGATTGCACACGCTTCTTCCGTCGAGACTGTCATTGATGTCTCCTGAGTTGCGGACACAGGTCCGGCGGGGTAGGCCACTTTCGGCTTGCGGGTATACCCGCAAAATGGACCTTGCGGCGCGAGCCGTTCGGGTCAGCAGCAGAGTAACCGCACTTGCGTACAAATGTCAAAACTCCCTCCAACATTTGTGTCGCAGCATTTAAGCCCTGCGCTGGCCACTGATACATCGCCTCATGCCGCGTTCTTCCGCGGCCTGCCGCGCCCACGGCGCTCATTGCCCGCCGACCCGCCGCCAGTGGGCTGCGATTCGAGCCAAGCCAACAGATCGCCGAGCTTGTAACGCACTGTAAAGCCGTTGACCTTCGCGTACCTCGGGCCGGCGCCATCACACCGCCATCGCCGCAACGTTTTCACCGACGCACCCACAATCGCTGCGGCCTCATACTCGTTCAGCATCGCGGCCGGATGCTTTGCCAGCACGCTGCCGAGATCGACGGTCCTTTCTCGCAGTTGCGGGGCCGGCGTGGATTCCGGGGCCGCCGCAAAGACACACGTATCGCTCATCTCCGTTCCTCGCTTTTTGGGGATCTGCGGCCTGACGTTTCACCCGCGCTCGAAGCGCGCCGGTATTGGACCTTGCCGTTCGGTCTCGGGTTTGTATCGCGGCATCGCCACGAGGTCGCCACCGAGAACCTACCCATACGTTGCGGCAGATCGCGTGCAAATGTCAAAACGCGCGCAACGCCGCGCAGGATCGCAGAAGCGCCCGCAATCCCGGCCACGCCGACGCACTTTGCGGCGCAAAGTTCTGGTGTGACTTTGGTGTGACTCGATTTGGGCAAGCCTGAGCAAGCCTTCGTAAGTTATAGAAAACACAAGGCCGCGAAAAAGGCGCAAGGAAGGCGAAGACGGCTTGCTGCGAGGTTTGTAAGTGTTTGGAATTAAAAGACTTGATTTGGCTCCTCAGGTAGGACTCGAACCTACAACCCTTCGGTTAACAGCCGAATGCTCTACCGTTGAGCTACTGAGGAGCAACGTAGCGGCGAATCTCATTACACCAAAGACCGGGGACTGTAGTCAACCGCCCTCCCTCCTGGAACCCCGGCGCCGGACTCACGCTGGCCGGCCTGGGCCGGCAGCGGGTCAATGATCTCCGCCCCGCGCGCCGCTGCTAAACTTGTTAAGTAAACATGACTTCCAGCACAGCCACACTGCCCTTCTATGAGGTCGTGGAGTCCGAGGGCCACCTCATCGACTCCCACATCATGGAGCGAATCTTCGACACCGTGGTCGAGTACCAAGGCCGGTTCGAGGTTGAGCAGTTCCGCATCGGGCGCACGAACAGCGAGCCGTCGTATTTGCGCCTCAAGGTGGAAGCGCCCAGCCGCGACCTCCTGGAGCAGATGCTCAGCCGCTTGCTCGGCCTGGGCTGCTCGCCGGTGGATGCCGCCGACGCCGCTCTGGCCCGCGTCGAGCACGACCGCTGCGCGCCCGACGATTTCTACTCCACCACCAACCACCGCACCCTCGTGCGTTACAGGCAGCGCTGGATCGAAGCGGAAAACCAGCGCATGGACGCGCTGCTGGTGGTCGAAGACGGCCGGGTGTTCTGCCGCAGGCTGCGCGACATCCGCGCGGGCGACCTGGTTGTGGTCGGCATGCGGGGCATCCGCGTGATCCCCGAAGCCAAGGAGCGCGACCGGCTCGCGTTCGCGTTCATGACCAACGGCGTTTCCTCGGAGCGGCAGGTGGAAACGGCCGTCCGCCAGACCGCCGCACTGATCGAGCAGACGCGCGCGCAGGGCAAGAAGGTCCTGGTGGTCGCCGGTCCGGTTGTGGTTCATACGGGCGGAGCAGCCGGCCTGAGCAGGCTGATTCGCGGCGGCTACGTCCAGGCGGTGCTCAGCGGGAACGCGCTCGGCGTCCACGACGTCGAAGCCGCGCTGTTCGGCACATCTCTCGGCCTTCGTCTCGCCGACGGGCGGCAGGAGGAGCACGGCCACCGCAACCACATGCGCGCCATCAACGCCATTTACAAGTGCGGCGGCATCCGCCAGGCGGTCGAGTCCGGACGCCTGACCAGCGGCATCATGTACGAATGCGTGAAGGCGAACGTGCCTTTCGTGCTCGCCGGCAGCCTGCGCGACGACGGGCCGCTGCCCGACACCATCACGGACATGAACCAGGCCCAGGACGCCTATGCCGAGCATCTGAAGGGCGCCGGGCTGGTGCTCTGCCTCGGGTCCATGCTGCATTCCATCGCCACCGGGAACATGGCCCCGAGCTGGGTCAAGATGGTCTGCGTAGATATCAACCCCGCCGTCGCCACGAAGGTCAGCGACCGCGGCACCGGCCAGGCGATCGGCGTTGTCGCGGACGTCGGCCTCTTCCTGGATCTGCTGGCAAAAACCCTGGTTCGCGAATGAAGAAGAAACCCGAGTACACCGAAGAGCATGCCAAAGCCGGCATCGATGCGCCGCTGCCCGCCATCGAGACCTGGCCCAACCAGTTCCCGGGATACGAAATAGAAATCGTGATCCCGGAGTTCACTTCTGTTTGCCCGAAAACCGGGCTGCCGGATTCCGGCACGATCACGGTACGCTACGTTCCGGACAAGCTCTGCCTCGAGCTGAAGTCGCTCAAAATGTACGCGCTCGCCTACCGCAATCTCGGCATCTTCCAGGAGAACGTCGTGAACTGCTTTCTGCGGGATGTGGTAAAGGCGGCCAAGCCCATTTCAGCCACCGTGATCGGCGAGTTCCAACCGCGAGGCGGCATTTACTCCAGCATGACCGCCACCTGGAGAAAGAAGCGTGGCCGCTGATCCGCAAACCGAGGAGTTGGCCGCGATCATCCAGGAAATCCGCGAGCGCGTGCGGTCGCGTTATCCCGAGAGCACGGCCGCACCAGGCGTCGTGCTGCCCGACCTCACGCCGGTTCTGCACGCGCGCGACGCGGCTGAAGGAAAAGTAGCTTCGATCGGCAGCGTGAATCCGCGCCCGCCCGGGCTGCTGAACTCCATCGTGCAGTCGCTCAAGAAACTGACGGCGCGCGCGCTCGACTGGCACGTCCGCGAACAGGTGGAATACAACCGCGCGGTGGTGAACGCGCTGAACGCGATTTTGGAAGCGCTCAACGAAAACAACCGCGCGCTCTCCGCCCTGGGCGCCCGGGCCGCCAGTCTCGAGGCGCGCTCGGAGGAGTACCAGGAGTTGCGCGACATCATCGCGCGCTGGTCCGAGTGGCACGTCGAGTGGGAGCGCAAGCTGGCCGATATCGAGAGCCGGTTTCTGCGCACCGTCGCCGAGCTCTCCGCCTCCATGCAGGTCCGCGCCGCGCAGATGGAATCCGCCGCGCGCGACGCCGCGAAAACACAGCACGCCGACTTCATGTGCGCGCTGTGGGACAACGTGAAGCAGGTTCGCGCCGAGCTGGAACGCACGATTCACACCGAACTCCGGCTCATCCGGCAGCGGGCCGCGATCGAACCGCCGCCTCCCGCCCCGCCCGCCGTTGAGGCCGGCGGCGCCGTTCCCGACATAGACTGGCTCCACTTCGCCGAGCGCTTCCGCGGAACGGAAGAGTACGTGAAGGAGAAACAACGGCTGTATCTGCCGTATTTTTCGGGCTGCGGCGAGGTGCTCGATATCGGCTGCGGACGCGGCGAGTTCCTCGAGCTGGCCAGGGAGGCAGGCATCCCCGCGCGCGGCATCGACCTCAGCGCGGAACTGGTCGCGCTCTGCCGCGCGAAGAAACTGGAAGCCGAGACCGCCGACCTTTTCGTGTACCTCGATTCCCTGCCCGAGCGCTCGCTCGGAGGCATCTTTTGCGCCCAGGTGATCGAGCACCTGCGCCCGGCGCGCCTGCCTGAAATGCTTCGCCTCGCCTGCACGCGGCTCTCCACCGGAGGAGTGCTCGTCATCGAGACGCCCAACCCGGAGTGCCTGGCGATCCTGGCCTCGCATTTCTACCTCGACCCGACCCACCATCGTCCCGTGCCCCCGCAGTTGCTCTCCTTCTACCTGGAGGAGTTCGGCATGGGCGCAATTGAGATCCGCCGCCTGTCGCCTGCCGTCGAATCCATGCCCGCGCTGCAATCGCTTCCTGAGAATTTTCGCGACGCCTTCTTCGGCGCCCTGGATTACGCAATGATTGCGAGAAAGCTGTAGGTTTCCGCGGTTTGCGATCCAGGCTCTACACTGGTGGGGTGGCGTGGGCGAACATACTCATCCGGGCAACTAACTGGCTGGGCGATGTGGTAATGTCGCTGCCCGCGCTGCGCGCCGTTAGCCGCGAGTTCCCCGAAGCGCGCATCACCGTTCTCGCGCGGCCCTGGGTGGCCGGTGTCTTGCGCCGCGAGCCCGCCTGCGATGAGCTGATCGCCGCTCCGAAAACGTGGGTTGGACGGCTGCGGCTAGCCCGAACTCTGCGGGCGCGGCGCTTCGATGCCGCCATTCTGCTGCCGAACTCCTTCGAATCCGCGCTGGTGGTATGGATGGCGGGCATCCCCGAGCGCATCGGCTACAACCGCGACGGCCGCGGAGCGCTGCTCACGAAGGCGGTCCCGCGCCCGGCGCCGGGCGAGATTCCGCGCCACGAAAGTTTTTATTATCTGGAACTGCTCCGCCGGGCCGGCATCCTGAAAGGACTGCCTGAGTGCGCCCCGATAACGCTGGATGGCGCGGCCGAGGCGCGGCGGATCGGGCGGGAACGATTTCAGGCGATGGGGTTCCCGGAGCCCGTTATCGGCGTGAGCCCGGGGGCGGAAAACAGCCGGGCGAAGCAATGGCCGCCGGCGCGTTTCGCCGAGGCCGCGACCGCGCTCGCCAAAAAACTCGACGCCGGAGTCGCGCTGTTCGGCTCTCCAAAAGAAAGCGCGCTCGCCCGCAGTGTGGCCGAACAGATCCGGCGAAACGGCTGCCGCGTCCTGAACCTGGCAGGGGAAACAAGGCTGGAAGAGTTTATCGAAATGGCGGCGGCCTGCCGGGTGTTCCTGACCAACGATTCCGGGGCGATGCATGTCGCTTCGGCGGCCGGAGTCCCTACGGTGGCGGTTTTCGGCCCGACCGACTGGGTAGCTACGGCGCCGGCCGGCCCTGTGACGGCCATCGTGAGGGAACCCGTGGAGTGCAGCCCGTGCATGCTGCGCGATTGCCCCATCGGCCACCGCTGCATGCTGGCGGTTTCGCCCGAGCGGGTAGCGGAGGCTGCCCTGGAACTGGTGAAATAGGATATCGTGCGCAAACCGGCGTTTACGGAAAGGCTTGGGCGGTACCGCGTCCTGGTAATCGCGGATTTCCGCCAGGGCGCGCCCGAAGTTCAGGCACTCCTGAGGCTGGGAGGGCGTGTAAGCGTGGCAGGGATCGGCACGGCCGCCGCGAAAAAGGAACTGGAAGCCCTCGGGATCGACGTAGGCGGGGTGGCGCGATGGCGGCGCGACGTGCGAGAATTGGCGCTCGACCGCCTGCCCGGCGCCGACGCCGTTCTGTTCGGAGCGGGCGAATGGGACCGGGAACGCAGGGAAATGATGGAAGTCGAGCGCGTGGAAGCGGCCATGGACGGGCGCTTCCCGCGGCTGTTCCTCGGGCCGGCCGATCCGGGGTATGAATTCCTCCGGTCGCCGGAAGAGCGCGCCGCGTACGCTTTGGCGCGGGCGGCAGGCGCCGATCCCGAGGCAGCAAGAGAGTTTTCAAGCCGGCAAACAAGTGGATACAAGAAGAAAGATACTCACGGTGGAAGCAGCAGCCGAGGCCGCGCGAAAGTGCCGGCAAAGCGGCAGGCGCGTTAGTCTGGTTACAGGTTTGTTCGATCCTCTGCTGGCGGCGCACGCGCGCCGGCTGGCGGAAATCGCTCGCGGCGGCGGAGCGTTGTTCGTGGCCGTAGGAGAAGCGCCGGACGGGCTATTGGACGCCCGCGCCCGGGCGGAACTGGTTGCCGCTCTCGCCGTGGTAGACTACGTGATACTTGACGGCCAGCCTCCGCACGAGCTTGCAGGGCTCATCGAGGCGGATTCGGTTTTCCACGAAGAGGCGGCGGACCGGCAGCGTACCCAGGAACTGACCAGACATGTTCACGACCGCCAACCGCCAACGCAGTAAGAAGGGGCCGCATATTCTGGTGGTGCGCATCGGTTCGATGGGCGACGTGATTCATGCGCTGCCCGCGGTAGCCACGCTCAAGCACAGCTTCCCGGATTCGACGCTGACCTGGATCGTTCATCCGCGGTGGGCCCCGCTGCTCGAGGGCAATCCTTTCATCGACCATCTGATCCGGTTTGACCGCCGCAGGCCCGCCAGCGTGGCCGAGGCCTGGCGCGCCCTGCGCAGGAACCACTTTGACCTGGCGGTCGATTTTCAAGGGCTGATCCAATCAGCCCTGATTGCCTCCCTGGCGCACTGCGACCGCATCGTGGGATTCCACCAGACGCAGGTCCGCGAGCGGGCTGCGGCGCTGTTCTATTCGAACCGCGTGCGGGTACGCGCGACGCACGTTGTGGACCGCAACCTCGAACTGGCGGCCGCTACGGGCGCATCGACCATGCTGGTGAAGTTCCCTCTGCCCGAGGGCGTTCCCGAGGGAGAGCTGCCCGAGGGCCGGTTCGTGCTGTGCTGCCCGCAAGCGGGTTGGGGCGCCAAGCAGTGGCCTTTGGAATACTACCGGGTGCTGGCCCGAAGGCTGCGCGCCGAACTCGGCGTTTCTCTCGTGCTCAACGGACCTCCGGGTTCGGAAGCGCTGCTGGGCTCCGTGCCCGAAGCCCTGGTCCACGTTTCCGGCCTGCCAGGGCTGATCTATGCCACCCGCAGGGCCGCCGCGGTTTTGGGATGCGACAGCGGGCCGATGCATCTGGCAGCCGCCCTCGCCAAACCGGGAGTAGCCATTTTCGGGCCGACGGATCCGGCGCGCAACGGCCCGTACGGAGACTCGTTTACCGTTCTCCGCGATCCTCATGCGGCCACCAGCCACAAACGGCGTGCGGCAACCGACCGCAGTATGGAAGCCATCACGCCCGATCAGGTGTTTGAGGCGCTCAAGGTGCGCCTCCGCCCTCAAACGAGTTCCGCCGGGTCTGGAGCGTAATGCGGCGCTACTGGTTTCCCAAACGGTATGCGGATACGGTGGCGCGGCTGCGCGTGCCGTGCGGATTCCTGCTGGCCGCCGCGTTCGCATGGTTTTCGGCGCCTTCGCCCGCTTCGCTCGCCGCCGGATTGCCGATCGCCGCGGCCGGGCTCTGGCTCCGCGGATGGGCCGCAGGGCACCTTGCGAAAAACCAAAGGCTGGCCACAAGCGGCCCCTACGGGCGCGTCCGGAACCCCCTTTACCTCGGCACGCTGACGGCAGCCGCGGGGCTGGTGATCGCATCGAGGAATTGGGGCCTGGCAGTCCTGTTCGCCCTCGTGTTCGGCCTCATCTATCTGCCGGTGATCGAGCTAGAGGAGCAGCACCTGCGCAAGCTGTTTCCGGAGTACAAGCACTACGCGGAGCGCGTGCCGGTCCTCGTGCCTCGTTTCAGGCACGCGGGCGCTCAAAACCGGTTCCAGTGGCGGCTGTACAGGCAAAACGAGGAATACCAGGCCCTGTTGGGGTTTGTCGCCGGCGCGGCTCTACTGGTTTGGAAGGTCTGGGGGTAGCCGTCAGTTCGCCGGCTTGGCGAATTTCGCGTCGTCTATGGCGACGTTGCCTTTCACCTCGGTCATTGTGATGACAAAGTTGCCCATTGTCATGACCTGCTTCAGCCGGAAAGGCACTTTCACTCCGTTGCCGATGTCGCGGTAGTCCGACATTTCTGTGCGGACAGCGACGTGGCCCTGCTCGGTATCGACCGTTCCCGACTGGCCGGCCATGAGGAACGTCTCCGCGTCGATGTAGTGGATGAGGGGCCTGCCGGACTTGGGCGTCAGCAGAATGGCGTGGGCGTCCCGCCCGCCGATCTTCTCCTTCCCCTTCAGTTCGACCTTGGGATACATTTCGCGCCACTTCAGCGCCCCGTTGAAGACGGCCTCGCGCCGCATCCTCTCCAGCGCTTCCCCGGTGATCTCGGTGACCCCTTCGGGCGCCAGGTTCCAGCCCACCGTGCCGTCAAAGCCCTGCCTGATCTCCCCGACCCCTTCGATGTTAGTGATGATCAGCCTCTTGTTGGGCGCTTTGGCGTAAAACTCCATGGTGCCAAGCATCTTGGGGGGCTCGTGGTGCGGCTCGAGTTCGGCTGCGTGATCGTGATCGTGCTGGGGGGCAATGATCTCCAGAATCCCTTTGGCCATCGTGGAGGTGAGCTGTTCCATGGCTTTCCGGCCGCCGCTGGCTTCGATGGATTTCTCCAGAATCTGTTCGGCGGTGAGCGGCGGCGTGGGCATGTTCTGGGCGGCCCCCACGAGGCACATCACACCCGCAATGATGAGAATCGGTCGCATAGACCAGCCTCCCGGCTGATTCAAGTCTAGTATGTTCGGTTGGACGTAAGCGACAGAGCTACGCGTACCTTTTTGAAGCGGATCGTGGAACGCAGACCCCGGGGGGCCGGAGGTCCTCATTCGTTCCACGATCTCTGCCGTCTCAGCTCCAGAGGCGGTCCCAGGAGCGTTCGCGGTCCCACTCGGGAGTCGGCTCGAAGTAGCCGGGTTCGAGGAGGTGCTGCCTGACTACTTCGTCGTTCAGCGTGATTCCGAGTCCGGGCTTGTCGGGAACCGTAATGTAGCCCTTGTTGACGATCGGCTTTTCGATGCCGTCCACCATGTCGTTCCACCACGGCACGTCAACGGAGTGGTTCTCCAGCACCAGGAAATTCTCGGTTGCGGCGGCGCAGTGTACGTTTGCCATGCAGGAGACCGGGGTGCCCGCGAAGTGCATCGCCATCGGGACTCCGTACTCCTGGGCCATGTCGCCGATCTTCTTGGTTTCCAGGATGCCGCCGCTCGAAGCCAGATCCGGGTGGATGATGTCCACGGCGTGCTCGCGGCACAGCACTTCAAACGGCTCTTTCAAATAGATGTCCTCGCCGGTCAGGGTCGGAATGTCTACGGAGTCCGTGATCTTTTTCCAGAGCTCCGTTCGCTGCCAGGGAATCATGTCTTCCAGCCAGGCGAGGTTGTATGGCTCCAGGGCTTTGCCGAGCCGGATACAGGAATTGACTCCGATGTGCCCAAAGTGGTCCGCGGCGAGCGGGATATCCATGCCGACCTGCTCGCGGACGACGGCCACGTACTGTGCCATCAGTTCGACGCCTTTGGGCGTGATCTCCATCCCCGTGAACATGTGCTCGGTGGTGTTCCGCTCGGCCGCCGACATGCCCTCCGGGCGGCTCACCGTGCCCGGGATGTCGGCTACCAGGTTGACTCCGAGGTCCATCTTGAGCCAGGTGAAACCCTGGTCGCGGCGCGCCTTGAGCCGCTGGCCGAATTCCTTCGGGTCTCGGGACTGAGGGGTGTCGGCATAGCAGCGGATTTTGTCGCGGAACTTCCCGCCGAGCATCTGGTAAACGGGAACGCCGTAGGCCTTTCCGGCCAGGTCCCAGAGCGCCATCTCCACGGCGCAAACCCCGCCCGCCTGCCGCGCGTGAAAACCGAACTGCTTGATTTTGCGGAAAATCTTATCGACGTTGCAGGGGTTTTCTCCCAGCAGCCTGCTCTTGAGCATCAGCGCGTAGTTCTTGCTGGCGCCATCGCGGACTTCGCCGAGTCCGTAGATGCCCTGGTTGGTATCGATGCGAATGAGCGGGCACGTCATGGGCGCCCGCGCCACGACCGCCACGCGCAGGTCGGTGATTTTCAGCTCGGAAGGTTTGGAATTGGTATTGACGTTTTGAACCGCGGCATCCAGTGTTTCGTTCGCCCAGAACGCGGCTCCCAGAACGCCGGCCCCCGCCCTGAAGAAATTGCGGCGGCTGGTGAGGTGTTTCTGAAGTGATTGTTTCATGGTCTTCCTTTTCGCCCCCAACAGCGCTCATTGTAAGTTCCGGATGGCGTGGGCCGCAATTTCGGTTTTCGGCATCCGTTACGCCTTCATCCGGGCGCGCGTGATATGCTGTTCATCCATGTAGTCGTTGACTTATTCCCTGAGGAGATCCAATTTGATGAAGCAGTCAGTGAGAAAACTGGTAGGCCGACGCTCGTTTCTGGGCACGGCCGCCGGACTGATCGGCGCCGGTTTCTGGGCCGACGAGACGCTGGAAGCCGCAGTTCAGAATGTAAATACCAACTCGAAGCCTTCCGCCCTGAAAATTACGGATATGCGCATCGCCGACTTGCCGAACCGGCCGATTATCCGGCTCGACACCAACCAGGGCATTTACGGCCTCGGCGAAGTCCGCGATGGGGCCAGCAAGACTTACGCGCTGATGCTCAAGAGCAGGATACTGGGAGAGAACCCCTGCAACGTCGACAAGATCTTCCGCAAGATCAAACAGTTCGGTTTCCACGCTCGCCAGGCGGGCGGCGTCTGCGGCGTGGAAATGGCGCTCTGGGATCTGGCCGGCAAGGCTTACAACGTGCCCGTCTACCAGATGCTCGGCGGCAAGTTCCGCGACCAGATCCGCATTTACTGCGACACCCCGCAGGCCCGCGATGAAAAGGAATTCGAAGCGCGGTTAAAGAAGCGCATTGAGGACGGGTTCACGTTCTTCAAAATGGACGTCGGCATCGGGATACTCCGCAACACTCCCGGCACCGTGTCTGCGCCGGCAGGCATGTCCACGGCCGAACGCGCCAACACCGAGCACATGTTCACCGGCATCGAAATCACCGACAAGGGCATTGCGATGATGGCCGATTACGTCGCCCGGGTGCGCGAGATCATCGGCTATGATATCCCGCTCGGCACCGACCACTTCGGCCATATCGGCGTGAACTCCTGCATCCGCCTCGGCAAGGCCTTCGAGAAGTTCAACCTGGCCTGGATGGAGGATTTCATCCCCTGGTACCGCACCGAACTGTGGAAGAAAATCACCGATTCCATCGATGTCCCGACGATGACCGGCGAGGACATCTATTTGAAGGAGCCGTTCGAAACGATCTGCCGCGAGCACGCTGTCGACATCATCCAGCCTGATCTGGCCTCGAGCGGCGGAATTCTGGAAACCAAAAAGATCGGCGACATGGCGCAGGAGTACGGCGTCCCAATGGTGCTGCACATGGCGGGCTCGCCGATCTCCGCGTTTGCCAGTGTCCACTGCGCCGCCGCCACCGAGAATTTCGTCGTGTGCGAAAACCACTCGGTGGATCAGCCGACCTGGGGCGACATCGTGGACGGCGTCGAGAAGCCGATTGTGAACAAGGGCTACATCAAGGTCCCCGATGGCCCCGGGCTCGGCATCACTTTAAACGAAGAGGCTCTCCGGAAGCAGGTCCGCGGAGGCTACTTCGAGCCGACTCCCGAATGGGACAAGGAGCGCTCCTGGGACCGCCTCTGGAGCTAGTCCGCTTCAGGAGCGAATTAGGGCCTCGCGCGGCGGCGCCGGCGGTAAGCCAGCGCCAGCAATGCAGCCCCGCCGGCGCTCAGCAGCAGTGAGGCGGGTTCGGGAATCGGCGCCGCCGCCTGCTCCGCCGTCGCGATGCCCGAGAATGTGTACCGCGCCTGGTTCACCACGGCATCGCCGGATTCAAACACGATTCCGGAGAGTTCAGCCGTGCCGACGCCGCCCAGCAGCACTTCGAACAACACCGCGAAATCCTGGCTCACCGGCCCGCGGCCGAGTATGTCCGCGGCAAACGAAACCGGGATAACCGCCGTAAACGGCCCGGGCGCCGCCGGCGGACTAACCGTGCCGAGAAATGTCAACTCGCCGGTGGTGATATGGGTTTCGACGCCGTCCAGAATCGCCGTCATCCCAAACTGGTCGGATGGCGGCAGCACTCCCGCCGTGTAGCTCTGCAAGAAAGAGCAGGGATGACGGAAACTCTCGCAATTCGTTACGATCAGCGGGCCTTCCGTAGTCCCGATGCTGTAGAAGAAATCGTTTCCGCTGATCTGGAAGTGGAAGGAGTTGGAGATCTGCCTTCCCGTCCCGGTGAATGGGAATGTGGCAGTTCCCGCATCCATTGTTCCAGCCTGGATCGAGGGAACGACCAACCCCGAAGCAAGCACAAATGTACCCGCAAGAACACGAGCTTTCATACACCCCCCTGAGTCTGTGAACCTGTGAAGCTGTTGGCTACAGTCTACCGCAATTTCCCGCGGCGCGCCGCTGCGCCATTTTCGGGCAATAATGGGTGTAATGCTGCCGAACCTGATCCGAGCGCTGTCGGAGCACTGGCAGGAAATCGCCGCAGAAGCCATCCGGCGTATCCGCCATGACAAAAGCCTTCCCGAAATGAGCCGGTATCCGGAAGCCAATCTCCGCGAACGGGCGCGCGCGATATTGCAGCATCTGGATGCCTTTCTCACCTCCAGCGAAAGCGAGATCGCGGAGCATTACGAACGCCTGGGAAGAACCCGCTTTGAAGAGGGCGTGCGGCTTCATGAACTGGTGCGCTCGCTGCAGATCGTGAAACGCAGCATGCTCGAGTATGCGGGCAGGCAAGGCATAACGGGTCCTCTCGACCTCTACGCCGAGGAGGAACTCGAGCTTGCCGTTGACCGCATGTTCGACCTGATGATCCATTCCGTTGTGCGCGGCTACGAGCTGGCCTTCACAAAGGCGCCTTCCCGATTCGGCTCGATGATACCGAAGCCCCCAAAGGAGCCCGAGTTTCGCGGCCCCACTCCCTTTTAAGGCCCGCCCGGGCCACAGGCCGCGCTAGGATATTCCCAGGAGGGTCCGGAGATGTCCACCACTATCGGGCAGGCGGAAAGCCCTGTGCGGCCGCTTACGGTTCTGAGCGAAGAGGAAAAAATGTTCCAGCAGGCCGTCCGGCAGTTCGCCAAGGAGGAAATCGCTCCCCGCGCCCGCGAGATGGACGAGGCCGGAGCGTTCCGTCAGGATCTGCTGAAACAGTTCTTCGAGCTGGGGCTGATGGGCATTGAGGCGCCTGAAGAGCACGGCGGGCAGGCCGGCAGTTTCTTCCAGGCCGTTCTCGCCGTCGAGGAGCTGGCAGCGGTGGACGCCTCCGCCGCGGTGATTGTGGACGTCCAGAACACGCTGGTGCTGAACGCTCTGCTGCGGTGGGGCAGCGACGATCAGAAGCGCCGGTACCTGCCCCGGCTCGCCAAAGACACGGTGGGCGCCTACGCGCTCTCGGAAGCGGGTGCCGGATCGGATGCCTTCGCGCTGGCCACCCGCGCCGTCGAGCAGGGCGGCGACTACCTCTTAAACGGCCGGAAACTCTGGATCACGAACGGCTACGAGGCCGGCATCTTCCTGGTGTTCGCCAACGCGGATCCTGAAGCCGGGTATCGGGGCATCACCTGCTTCATCGTGGAACGGGAATTTCCCGGCTTTTCCATCGGCAAGAAGGAGGACAAGCTCGGCATACGCGCATCTTCCACCTGCGAGCTGATCCTGGACAACTGCCGTGTTCCGAAAGCGAACGTGATGGGAGAAAAAGGCCGGGGCTACAAGATCGCCATCGAGACGCTGAACGAGGGCCGCATCGGCATCGGCGCGCAGATGGTCGGGCTGGCCCGCGGCGCGCTGGAACTGGCGGCAGCGTACGCGCAGGAACGCAAGCAGTTCGGAAAACCGATCGCCAATTTCCAGGCGGTTCAGATGGACTTGGCGCGCATGGCGACCGATGTGGAAACGGCGCGCCTGCTGGTCTACAACGCCGCGCGGCTGCGCGACGCCGGATTCCCGTTCACGCAGGAGGCCGCCATGGCGAAGTACTTCGGGTCGCAAATCGCCGAATCGGTCGCCTCGCGCGCGCTGGAAATTTTCGGCGGAGTCGGGTTCACCCGCGATTACTCAATCGAGCGTTATTACCGCGACGCAAAGATAGGCCGCATATACGAAGGCACCAGCAATATGCAGTTGCTTACCATCGCCAAGCACGTTTTGGGTAAAAGATGACAGCGCTTCGCGTGGGGATCGTATTACTGTGGCTGCTGCCCGCGGGGGCGCAGCATCCCGTTTTTGCTCCCATCCGTTTTGCCGTGCCGGCGGGCGAGCGGATCGCGGGCGCGGCGCTGCACCGGGACAAACTCGTCACCTGGGGCGACCGCCTGCTGGAATGGAGCCTGCCGGACGGCCGCATGCGCGTGCTCGCGGACAGCCTCGACAACGCGGGGGCGGCGGGCTGCTTCATAGACGTCAACAACGACGGCCTCGACGACCTCGTGCTGGTCGAGCGCGGGCGCCTCGTCTGGCGCGCCGCACCGTCCTGGAAGCCGGCCGTGATCGCATCCGAGATCGAGACTCCCGATTTGCTGCCAGTTACGCTCTTCGGCCGGCGCGGCGTTCTGACGGTTCACAAATACGCGCAGGTGAGGTTCTATGAGGTTCCGGCAAAGATCGGGGAGCAGTGGCAAGCGTACGACATCTATTCCATTTACACACCCTCGCGCGAGGCGGGACTGCTGCAGGCGGACGTCAATGGCGACGGCCGCCCGGATATCCTCTGCGGCAATTACTGGATCCGCAGCCCGGAGAGATTTGAATTGCCCTGGCGGCTGTTTGCCATCAACGGCTACAGCGAGACGCCGTCATCGGCCACGCTGCGGCTGGCAATGGCGGACGGCAGACTCGTGGTGAGCCAGGGTGAAATGTCCGGCGCGCGCCTGGCTCTATTCGAAAAGCCGGCTGATCCGCGGGAGCCGTGGAGGGAACGCCGCCTTGAAGCGGGTCTAGAGCTGGAGAAACCGCGCGCGCTCGCGGCCGGCGATTTCGACGGCGACGGCCGCGCGGACATCATTGCCGGTGAAAACGGCGGACCGGATTCCCGGCTGCTGTTTTTCGGCAGCGCGGACAATTTCAAGCCCCGCGAAATCGGCCGCGGCGGCCCCATGCACACCGCGTTCGCCCTGGATGGCGGCATACTGACGGCCGGACCCGCGTCCGTCACCTTCTGGGCGCGGCAGCCCTACGGCGCCGAGGGCGCGGGCTCGCGCAGATAAGCGTCGTCGCCTCGTATCCAGTCGTGGCGCGGCGGCGCGAAAAGGTCCACTGCCATGCTGTCTTCGAGCGCCTCGACGCTGTGGGGCAGATCCGGCTCGAGCACAAGCGCCTCGCCCGCCTCCACCACAATCTCGCGCCCGTCCACCAGGAACCGCAGCCGCCCGGACTGCAACATGGTGATCTGCTCGTTTTCATGGCGGTGTTCGGGAACCACCGCGCCCTTTTTCAGGTGGATCCGAGCCACCGTCAGGTTGCCGGCGTGAATCACTTGGCGGCAGCAGAGGGGATTCAACTGCTCCTTGTCAATGCGGTCCCATTGATATAGCTTCATAGGTCGGCGAAGACCGATTGTATCACCCGCGAAATAGCGCGTTGTATGATGGAGCAGTATGAAGGGTGTCGTGCTAGCGGGCGGAACCGGGAGCAGGCTGTCTCCTCTGACGAAGATCACTAACAAACACCTGTTGCCGGTGTATGACAGGCCGATGGTTTACTATCCGATCCAAACGCTGGTCGATGCCGGTGTTCGCGATATTATGATCGTTACCGGCGGCAGAAATGCGGGGGATTTTCTGCGGCTGCTGGGGAACGGAAAAGAATTCGGCCTCGCTCACCTGAATTACTCCTACCAGGAAGGCGAAGGGGGCATTGCGGAAGCGCTCGCGCTGGCAGAACATTTCGCCGACGGCGACACCATCTGCGTTATCCTTGGCGATAACATCATCGAAGGCAGCATCCGCGGCGCCGTCGAGGCGTTCGAGCGGCAGGGGCGCGGAGCGCGCATTTTGCTGAAGGAAGTGCCCGACGCGGAGCGCTTCGGCGTGGCCGAGATCGAGGGAGACCGCATCGTAGGAATCGAGGAGAAGCCCGCTCACCCCAAGTCGAGTTACGCCGTCACCGGCATTTACATGTACGATGCGACGGTATTCGACAAAATCCGCACGCTGGTGCCTTCGCAGCGCGGCGAACTGGAAATTACCGACGTAAATAACGCGTATATCCGCGAAAATGCGATGGCTTTTTCTTTTCTCGAGGGCTGGTGGACCGACGCCGGCACCTTCGATTCCCTGCTCCGCGCCGGCAACCTGGTGGCGCGAACGCGGCGCGCTCAAGCCGCGCGGGCGCAAGCAGTTGAGGTCGCGGGGCACTGATGTCGAGCGAATCCGCCGCGAAGCCGGCCAGAATCCAAATCGCCGCCCATGGAGAACTCGTGCTCGCGTTTCCGAGTTGCGAAAAGGGCATCGGCAGCGTCATTCAGTCTCCGGAATCGACCGATCTCATCGCCGGAGTCCACATCAGACCGAACCGGATTTTTCCCGACGATCGCGGTTACTTTCTCGAAATAATGCGTTCGGGTTGTGAACTCGTCGCCGGCTTTCCCGCCGCCAGCACGCAGGTTTCCGCCGCGCTCAGCTACCCGGGCACGATCAAGGCTTTCCATTACCACCTGCGCCAGCGCGATTGCTGGACGCCGGCCGTGGGCATGCTGCAAATCGCCCTTGTCGACCTGCGCGAGAACTCGCCGACCTTCGGCGCGCGCAACACGATCTACGCCGGAGCGCTGCGCCCCTGGCAGATCCTCGTGCCGGCCGGCGTGGCCCACGGCTACAAAGTGATCGGAACGGAGCCCGCCGTCCTCGTCTACGTCACGGACCGTTTTTACGATCCCTCCGACGAGGGCCGCCTGGCTTACAACGATCCGCGCATCAACTACGATTGGGAGACGCAGCATAAGTGAGACTCCTGGTTACGGGCGGGGCGGGCTTCATCGGTTCGGCCTTCATCCGGCTGGTGCTGGGCGCAAGGCCCTCGGTGAGCATTCTGAATCTGGACAAGCTCACCTACGCCGGCAACCTGGAAAACCTCGAATGCATAGCCGGCAACCCGCGCTACCGGTTCGTGCGCGGCGATATCTGCGACGCCGCGCTGGTCAACCGGGTATTGGATGAATGGCCCGCCGACGCCATCGTGCACTTCGCGGCCGAGTCGCACGTCGACCGCAGCATCCTCTCCCCGGAGCCCGTTTTCGAAACGAATCTGCGCGGAACATTCACGCTGCTCGAAGCGGCCAGGAACCGGCGCGTGCAGCGCTTCCTCCACGTTTCCACCGACGAAGTGTACGGCAGCATTCCGGAGCCTTACGCGGCCGACGAAAGCTATCCGCTGCGCCCGGCCAGCCCGTATTCGGCCAGCAAGGCCGGTTCCGATCTGCTCGCGCTCTCCTTTTTCACGACATACCGGCTTCCCGTCGTGGTCACGCGGGCTTCGAACAATTACGGTCCGTATCAGTTTCCCGAAAAGCTGATCCCGCTCATGATCTCCAATGCGCTGGAGGGCAAACCGCTGCCGGTCTACGGGGACGGCATGAACGTGCGCGACTGGCTATACGTGGACGACCATTGCCGCGCCATTCTGGCGGCGCTCGAAAAGGGACGCGAAGGCGAGGTATACAACATCGGCGGCAATTGCTCGCTTCCCAACCTCGAAGTGGTGCGGAAGATTCTCAAAGCGACCGGCCGGCCGGAAGACCTCATCCGCTTCGTCACGGACCGGCCGGGCCACGACCGCCGCTACGCGCTTTCGAGCGAAAAGATGATGCGCGAGACCGGATGGGCTCCGCAGGTCGCCTTCGAAGAGGGCATCCAGCAAACGGTTGCCTGGTATCGGGAGAATGCGGGCTGGGTCGCGCGCGTGAAGTCCGGCGAATATCAGAACTACTATGCGCTGAACTACGGCTACCGCGAAGAGACCCGGTGAAAACCGCAGCGTCCCGCCATGCGAATCGCTCTCGACGCCACGCCCCTGACGCTTTCGAGCGGCGGCCTTCATCGCTACGTCTCTGAACTCAGCCGCGCGCTGGCGGCCGAATTTCCCGAAGACGGCTACCTTCTGGTTTCCGATCGAAACTTTCCAATGCCGCCGGGGCCGGCCAATCTCAGCCGCGGCAACGGCGCGCGAGACTTGCTCGAGAAACGCTGGTGGCTCTGGGGACTGAACAGAGAGCTTGCCCGCCGGCGCATCGACGTTTTCCATGGGACCAACTTCGAGGTGCCCTACCTGCCGCTGCGCCCGGCCGTCCTCACGCTGCATGACCTCTCCCCCTGGCTGGAGCCCGCCTGGCACTCCGATGCGGACCGCGTCCGGCTGCGCACGCCGTACCTCATCGGGCTGGGCCTGGCTACGCTCATCGTTACGCCCACGGAAGCGGTGCGGCGCCAGGCTATGGAGCGCTTCCGTATTCCGCCGCAGCGAATCGTCGTCGTGCCGGAGGCCGCCGCCGCGCGCCTGCGGCCGGTCGAGACGAGGCCTGCGCGGCCTTACTTCCTCTATACAGGCGCGCTCGAGCCCCGCAAAAACATCCCCATGCTCATCGATGCCTGGCGCGCCGCGCGCGCGGAAGCGCCAGTCGACCTGGTGCTGGCCGGCCGCCGCCGCGAGGATCTCCCGCCGCTCGCGCCCGAACCCGGCCTGGTAATTCGGGGAGAAGTCCCCGAAGAAGAACTCAGCGCGCTCTACTCGGGAGCGCTCGCGTTCGTCTACCCGTCGCTGTACGAAGGCTTCGGCCTGCCGGTGCTGGAGGCCATGCAGTGCGGCGCCGCCGTGATCACCTCCCGCGATCCCGCGATCTCCGAGGTCGCCGGAGGCGCAGCCATCCAGATCGATGCCCGCAAGCCGCGGGAGTGGGCGGAAGCGCTTAAAGCCGCGGCAACCCGCCCCGAGTGGATCTCCGGCCTACGGGCCGCATCCCTGGCACGCGCGCGGCAATTTTCCTGGAACCGCACGGCCCGGCTCACCCGCGAAGTCTACATGGAGGCCATCCGGCGTTCTTGACAGGGCCCTTCCCTTGGTATGACCATGATCTATTTCGAATGCGGCCTTCCGCTCTCTTCCTTAGTCCCGAGGCGCCGTGTCCGGCCACAGGCGGAGGCCCTCTCCGATCGGCTGCGCTGCTTGAATACCTCGCCTGCCGCTATGCGGTAGACCTCATCGTCTTCCGGGAACCCGGGGCGCCGGACCCGCGCGCCGCCATCCCCGACGGCATCGCCCGGCGCGTCGATGTGATCGATCTCCCCCACCATTCCCGCACGTTCCTTGCGCGCGCGGTGCGCAACGCAATCCGCTATCTTAGAAGCCGCCCGCCGCTGAACGATCGTTTTTCGGGGTTCGCCGCGCCGCTGGCCCGCCTGCTCGCCGGCCGGCGGTACGATCTGGCCGTCGTCGAGCATTTCTGGTGCGCGCCCTACTGCGAGCAACTTCAGCCGCGCGCCGCCAGAACCGTGCTGGACCTGCATAACGTGGAATCGGTTTTCTACGGCCGGTCGGCCGATATCGAGCCCTGGCCCGCCTCGGTGGTTTTGCGCCGCTTCGAGCGCGCCTGCCGGTCGCTGGAACGCGAATGGATCCCGCGCTTCTCCATCGTGCTGGCGGCCTCCGAGCACGACGCCGGCCTGGTGCGCGCAATCTGCCCGGAGGTGCAACCGCACGTTTATCCGAACACCATCCCCTTCACGCCGCAGCCGGACGCCGTTGAGCAGAACGTCGTGGCCTTCTCGGGTAATTTCGATTACCAGCCCAACATCGGGGCAGTGCGTTTTTTTCGAAAGCGCATCTGGCCGCTGCTGCGGGACCGCTGGCCCGGCCTCGTGTGGCGGCTGATCGGGAAAAATCCGCGTGGCATCGCGCGCCTGGTAGCGGGCGATCCCCGCATCGAGGTCACCGGTCCGGTTGCCAACGCGGTCGAGGCGCTCGCAACCGCGCGGATCGTCGTGGCGCCGCTGCTCGCGGGCAGCGGCACGCGCGTGAAGATTCTGGAGGCCTGGGCAGCCGGGCGCGCCGTGGTTTCCACCTCGCTCGGGGCCGAAGGACTGCCCGTCCGCAGCGGCGAGCACCTGCTGCTGGCCGATTCCGCGGAAGCGTTCGCCGGCGCCGTGTCCCGGCTGCTTGCCTCGCCGGAGGAACGCCTCCGCTTCGGGCGCGCCGGCCGCGCGCTTTACGAAAATCGCTTCACGCGCGAGCAAGGTTGGAAAGAACTTGCGAAAATGGGTATTTAGCTTCGTCCCCCGCGTCCTGTCACCTATACTGGGAAGAAAAAACCGAATGCGCTTCTCCGTCGATGCTCACGCGATCGGCTGTAATTTGACCGGCAACGAAGTTTACATTCGAAACCTCTTGCAAGGGTTCGCGGCGATTGCGCCGCCTGCCGAATTCATTGCCTATCTGGCCGTCGGGCACGCGGCGGATGCCGTGCCAACCGGTTTCAAGCAGCGGCGCGTTTCGGGGAATCCGTTCGTCCGGTTAGGATTCGATCTTTGCCGGCAGCTCCGCCGGGACCGGCCCGACCTGCTGCACGTGCAGTACACCGCGCCGCTGGCCTGCCCCGTCCCGGTGGTGGTCAGCGTTCACGACGTGAGTTTTGTGGAGCACCCGGAGTACTTCAGCCCGGCGCGCGGCGCCCAGTTGCGGCTGACGGTGCGCCGCACAGTCGCCCGGGCGGCCCACATCATCACGGGAAGCGAGTTCTCCCGGAGCGCCATCATCCGCGCGTACGGGCCGGACCCGGACAGGGTTGCGGTCGTGCCCTACGCGGCGGCGCCGCTGTTCCGCCCGCTGCCCCGCGAAACTGCGCGCGCGTGGGTCCGCTCGCGGTTCCGGATCGCCGCGCCGTTCATTCTTAACGTGGGTGACCTGCAACCCCGAAAAAATCAGATCGGGCTGATTCGGGCGTTTGCCGCCATGGTCCGCGCCCGCCCCGAACTTCCGCATCACCTCGTGCTGGCCGGCCAGGATGGCTCGCGCGGCGGGGACGTCCGGCGAGCCGCTGAGAAATCCGGCTGCGCCGGCCGGATCCATTTCATTGGCTTCGTGACGGACGACGCCTTGTTGCAGGTCTACAACGCCTGCGAGTTTTTCGTATTCCCCTCGTTTTACGAAGGCTTCGGTTTGCCGGTTCTCGAAGCCATGGCGTGCTCGCGCGCCGTTGCGTGCTCAAGCACGTCGGCGATCCCCGAGGTAGCGGATGCCGCCGCCATCCTGTTCGACCCCTACGACACCGCCGCGATCACCCGCGCGATGCTCGATCTCGCGCTCCTGCCCGATCTCCGCGCGCGTATGGAGCGCCTTGGACTCCAGCGCGCCGCGAAATTCAATTGGAAGAACACAGCGGAAAAAACTTTGGAAGTGTATTACTCTGTCGTTCGGCGCCGGCCAGTTGCCGGGACGGCGCGTGTGGCCTCAGCTTCGGTTCTGAACTCATGAAATATTCAGCTTTCCTGTTAATCCTTACGGGCGGCCTCGGCCTCCTCTCCGGGCAGTCCAGCACCCCGCCCGAAACGCCGTTCGGCGACGAGTCGTTGGCATATACCGTCAACTGGCCGAGCGGCCTGAGCCTCGGCCAGGCGCAGCTCATCTCCAAGCATTCCGGCGACAAGTGGCACTTCGCCCTGTCGCTCGATGCGGCCATCCCCGGCTTCGTCGTCAGCGATTCCTACCAGTCCACCGCGGCGAAAGATTTCTGCTCGGTCGAGTTTGTGAAGACCTTCACTCATGGTCCGCGCAAGGCGGGAGAAAAGGAAACGTTCGATTCCGAGAAAGGCACGGCCACCAGGCAGACGCTGGGGGGCGGCAAATCCGAAATTTCCACGCCACGCTGCGCCCGGGATGCGCTCGCGTTCCTCTTTTTCCTGAGGCGCGAACTGGCGCAGGGGCGCCTGCCCGGATCGCAGACGGTCTACTTCGGAGCGCCCTACCAGCTCAAACTGGAATACGGGGGCGTCCAGCAAATCCGTATAAACGATAAGCCGGCGGAAGCGGAGCAGCTACGCGCCTCGCTGAAGGGCCCGGCCTCGGAAAACAGCTTCGAGCTGTTCTTCGCGCGCGACGCCGCTCGCACTCCGCTCATGATTCGGGTCCCGTTCAAAGTCGGCACGTTCTCGCTCGAACTGGTTCGCTAGATGATGAGGGTGGCCTTCTTTTCGCCCATGCCGCCGTCGAAAAGCGGCATCGCCGACTATTCGGCTGCTCTTGCCGGGCCGCTCTCCCGCCTGGTGGACCTCCACATCTTCGATAAAGAGCCCGCCGGTTTCGATCGCGCGAAATACGATGCCGTCGTCTACCAGCTTGGCAACAATCCCTACCACGAATTCGTGTACCACGCCGCGCTGCGCGACCCCGGTGTGGTCGTGATGCACGAGGCCAACCTGCACTACCTGGTGGCGGATATTACCATCCCTCGCGGCAAATGGGATGACTACCTGCGCGAAGTGGAGTACGATGCCGGGCCCGAAGCCCTCGCCCACGCCCTCCGAGTGCGCGCGCTCGAAGCCGGCCCGGATTACGAGGGCGTGCCGATGCTGCGCCGCATTCTGGAACGCGCCTCCGCAGTCATCGTGCACAGCTCCTGCATGGTGGAGCGCATCCGTTCGGCCGGCTTCGCCGGACCGCTGGCGCGCATCCCGCACGGCGCCTGGTTCCCCCAGGCGGACCGCTGGACCTACCGCGAGCGGCTCGGCCTGGACGAGACCACGCCCCTCATCGGCATCTTCGGCTTCCTCAAGCCGTACAAGCGGATCGCCGAATCGCTCCGCGCGTTTCGCCGCCTGCTCCGGTTCGAGCCCCGGGCCAAACTCATCCTGGGCGGCGAGCCGCATCCCGATTTCCCCGTTCATTCGCTCATCCGCACTCTGCAGCTTTCGGCGAGCGCCCGCGTGCTCGGGTATCTCGATATCGAGGATTTCACGGGCTACATGGCGGCCTGCGACGTGGTGTTGAATTTACGCCACCCCACCGCCGGGGAAACCTCGGGCAGTATGCTCCGCGCGCTTGGCCTTGGCCGGCCCGTGCTCGTTTCCGATATCGGCTCCTTTCGCGATTTCCCGGACGACATCTGCCTCAAAGTCACCGTGGATCGCACCGAAGAGGACCAGATCTTCGAGTACCTCAACCTGCTGGTTTCGCGCCCCGACCTGGCGCGCGAACTGGGCGCGCGAGCGCGCTGCTGGGCCGAGCGCGAATGTAGCTGGGAACTCGTGGCGCGCCGCTATGCTTCGTTCCTGGAATCGGTGGTGACCGGCGCGCCGTGGAGAGAGCCCGAACCCGAGCCCGTCCCCGCGGTTACCGTAGCCGCTCGCGGCAACCCGAAAGCCGAACCCCGCGATATCCTCGAATGGGCGCCGCCCGATCCCGCTAAGCTGTCCTATATCGATGCGCACCTGTCGCGCCTGACGAAGACCCTGGACATGATCCCGCCCGGCGGCCCCTGCGACCGCATCCTTGAAATGGGCTCCTACATGCAGATCACGCCCGCGCTCAAGAAGCGCCTCGGTTATGGAGAGGTGCGCGCCTGCTATTACGGCGAAGCCGGCGTCATCGAGCACCACGAGCCGGTTTCGGCTACAGGCGAGCGCTTCGAGTGCGACCTCGACCTGTTCGACGCCGAAAAGGACGTCTTCCCCTACCCCGACGGACACTTCGCCACCGTGCTCTGCTGCGAGCTGATCGAGCACCTGTTCGAAGATCCAATGCACATGATGTCGGAGATCAACCGCATCCTGCGCCCCGGCGGCCACCTGGTGCTCACCACGCCCAACATCGCTTCGCTCCGCGCCATCGCCGCGATTCTTCAGGGCTACCATCCCGGCCACTTCCCGCAGTACATCCGGCCGGCGCCGGACGGCAAAATCGACCCGCGGCACAACCGCGAATACACGCCGCTCGAAATCCGCCGGCTGCTGGCCGATTCCGGTTTCGAGACGGTTCGACTCGAAACCGGGCCGTTCCGCGAGCAGCCTCGCCCCGAGCTGGCCTGGGTGCGCCGTCTGCTGGAGCGCTTCCAGCTTTCCACCGACCTGCGCGACGACGGCATTTACGCTCTAGGAAGGAAAACCGGCCCCATCCGCAGCCGCTATCCGGACTGGCTGTACAGTGGAGGCGAATGAGCGCCGCCGGCATTTGTGCCTCTCTCCGCATCGAGAACTTCAGTGCCGAAACGTGGCGGCCGGAGGACGGCTACGCCGCCGGCTGCCAAGTCTTCGATCCGGAAACGGACACGCTGGTAATGGAAGGCGCCCGCACGCCGCTCCCGCGCGCGCTGGCGCCCGGCGAAGCCATCGAGGTTGACATTCAGGTGGAGCTTCCGCCCGAACCCGGCCGCTACCGCGTGTTCGTATCCTCGATGCGCGAGGGCGTCTGCTGGCACTACGCGGAAGGCCGGCCTTTTCTGCTGATCGATGCCGAGGTGGCCGGAGGCCGAGCCCGCGTCATCCGAAGCGCACGGACCACGCTTTCCGAGCTGCGCCTGCGCAACGCCATCCGCTCCGTCCGGCGCGCCTTCACCTACCCGCCCGCTTTGCTCTGGCGCAACCGCGGGCTGATCCGCTCGATGGTGCGCCGCGACATTCTTGGCCGCTATCGCGGCTCTTTCGGCGGCGTGTTCTGGACGGTGCTCAACCCACTGCTCCTGATGGCGACCTACTTTTTCGTCTTCGGCATCGTGCTGCGCGCCAGATTTCAGGGCGATCCCTCGCGCGCCGGCTTCGTTCTGTACTTCCTGTGCGGAATGCTGCCCTGGCTGGCGTTCAGCGAAGCGGCCGGGCGAGCGCCGTTCGTCATCCTGGAGTACCGGAATTTCGTGAAGAAGCTGGTGTTTCCACTGGAGACGCTGCCGGTGAACCTGGTGTTTGCGGGGCTCGTCACGCAGGCCTTCGCCCTGGCGGTATTCATAGCCGGACTGTTGATCGCCCGCGGCGGCGTGCCCGCCACCGTGCTTTGGCTGCCGGCGCTTCTGATTCCGCAACTGCTCTTCACCGCCGGAATCTGCTGGTTCCTCGCCGCGCTGGGCGTCTACGTGCGCGACCTGGGCCAGATCAACGGATTTCTGCTCACGCTCTGGTTCTTTTTGACCCCCATCTGCTATCCGACGGAGTCGCTTCCGGCCGAGGCGCTTTCCATCCTTTCGAAAAACCCGATGTTCGTTCTGGTGAGCGGCTATCGCGACATTTTCCTGGAAGCCAGCCCGCCGGCCTTCGGCCCGCTTTGGAAATTCTGGCTGCTGTCGGCCGTCCTTTTTCTGGCCGGCCATGCCTGGTTCTACAAGCTGAAGAGAAATTTCGCCGACGTGATTTAACCGAACCGCACGCGTGCTAGAATGGCCCGCATGCGGGGTTGGGGTCCGGCAATTCTTGCGTTGTGCGCCCTCGCTACTCCCGCGCAGGAAGACCTTTCGCTGGGCGGCCGCGCCGTCCGTTACCTTACTGACCTCATCCGCCTGGATACAACCAATCCGCCGGGTAACGAGACTCGGGTTGCGGAGTATCTCAAGGGCGTTGCCGCCCGCTATGACATCCCCGCGGAGCTTTACGGCGACGATCCCGCCCGCCTCAACTTTGTCGCCCGTCTTCGCGGAAACGGCTCGGCGCGCCCGCTGCTCCTGATGGCGCACGCCGACGTTGTCCCGGCGGACCGCGCGCAGTGGGCGGTTGATCCCTTCGCGGCCGAAATCCGCAACGGCGAGATTTATGGGCGCGGCGCCCAGGACGACAAAAACGTGCTGGCCGCCGAACTCGCCGTCCTCATCGAACTGAAGCTCCGCGGCGTGGCGCTGAAACGCGACGTCATTCTGCTCGCCGAAGCCGACGAGGAGGCCGGGTCCACGGGGATTCAATGGATGATCGAAAACGCCTTCGACGCCATCGATGCCGAGGCCGCGCTGAACGAGGGCGGCATTGCCCAGGACCTGCCCTCCGGCGTGCGCCTCTTCCAAATCCAGACGGCCGAGAAGATCCCTACGCGGGTAGTGCTGACGGCGCGGGGCGGCGCGGGACACGCTTCCCTGCCCCGGCCCGATAACTCGATCCTCCGGCTCGCCCGGGCCCTCACGCGGCTCGAAACCGAACAGCCGGTCCGCCTCAATCCGACCACCCGGCGGTACTTTGCCCGGCTGGCCGCGCTTCCCGATTACCGCTGGCTGGCGCCGCTCGTTCCCCGCCTCGAGCGTTCTTCGAGCGCTCAGGCCGCCGCCGCGCAAATCCGCGAGCGAGAACCCGAACTTGACGCACAGCTTCGCACTACAATCGCGCCCACCATGCTGAGCGCCGGCGTCAAGATCAACGTGATCCCAAGCGCAGCCGAAGCGCGCGTCGATGTACGCCGCCTGCCGGATGAGTCCCGCGAAGAGGTGATCGAGCGGATCCGCCGGATTATCGGCGATCCCTCGATCGAAGTAGCGCCCGAGCCCGGCCCCGGGATGCCGGCCACCCCGCCAAGCCCGGCCGATGGCCCGATTTACCGCGCGATGGAGCGCACGCTCGCCGCTTCCGCCCCGCGCGCCGCCGTTGTTCCCTACATGGCCCGCGGCGCCACCGACGGCGCTTATCTCCGCGCGAAGGGAATGCCGGTCTACGGACTCCCGATTTTTCTCAAGGAGAACCACGACGGCCGGCCGCACGGCAATGATGAGCGCATTTCGGAGGCGAATTTCACCGCCGGCGTCGAACTGCTCTGGCGAATCGTGCTAGCAGCCGCCGCGGACGAGGCTGGGGCCCAGTAGCTCCTCCAGCAGCGGCGTTTGCGGATAGGCGTGGCCTTTGTACCGGCGAAAGCCCTCACCGTAGGCGAATCCGGCGCAGCGTCCGCGCTCGCGAGTCCACTGCGCCATCTGCTCCAGGTAATTATCCATGCCGTGGTGTTTCAGAAGCCACGCCCTCTGGCTGCGATGTTCGGCCAGCATCCGCTGCTTCAGCTCGAAGGTGGACTCGACGTTTACGATAAAATCCGCCGCTACAGGCCGGCCGTCGCGGTCCTCCCCGCCGGTCGGGTCCATGAAGTACAGGTGCGGAATGGCCGGCAGCGGCGGCGCCGGACTGGCCTCGCCGGTTGCGTAGTTGGGAGCGGGCGCGGCAAAGCAGGCGTCGCGCACGAGCATGCTCGCCGCCTCGTGGTCGCACAGGTAGTCCACCGGGGATGCGGTCAGGACAAGCTGGGGCTGAGCGGCCCGCAGGATTTCCGTTACACGCCTCCGCGACGGGTCGTCGATAAACACCGCCAGATCGCGGAACTCCACGCAGACGTACCGCGCGCCGATCAGCGCCGCCGAGCGCGCCGCTTCCTCCCGCCGTATCGCGGCGATTTCCTCGGCGGTATGCTCCGCCGAACCGCAATCGCCCGGCGTCATGGTCGCGATCGTGATCTGGTGACCGGCCGCCGCCAGCAGCGCGAGCGTGCCGCCCGCCAGGATCTCCACATCGTCCGGATGCGCGTGTATCGCCAGAATTCTCATGATTCCCGCCCGAATCTCGTTATCAGCCCCTGCATGCGCTCCCGCGACACCTCCGTGGCGGTCTCGATGGCCGAGATCAGCATCGACCGCAACCCGTGCTTCTCCAATTCGTGTATGGCTGAAATCGTTGTGCCGCCCGGCGTGATCACCTGGTCCTTGAGAATCGCCGGATGCAGCCCGGTTTCCCGCACCAGTTTCGCCGCGCCGAGCACGGTCTGTTCGGTCAGACGCGTGGCGATCTCGCGCGAAAGCCCCATCTTCAGCCCGCCCTCGATCAGCGCTTCGATCACCATGTAAACGTAGGCCGGGCCGCTGCCCGAAAGCGCCGTAACCGCGTGCAGCATCTCCTCCTCGACAAAGCACACGCCGCCCACCGCCCGAAAGATGCTCTCGACAAAACGCTGCTGCTCGGCCGTGGCTTCACCGTTTGACGCCAGGGCGGTCGCGCCCTCCTGCACCACCACCGGGATGTTGGGCATTGCGCGGAAAATCGGCATCCGTTTCTCGATCATCTTTTCGATCAATGCGATGGGAACCGCGGCTGCCAGCGAGATCAGGATCTGGTCATGGCGCAGCACGTCCCGTATCTCCTGGAGGACGCGGGGCAGCGTCGCCGGCTTCACCGCCAGCACCACCACGTCCGCCGCCTGCGCGGCCTCGCGGTTGCCGCCGGTGCATGCCGCGATGGAAAACTTCTCGGACAACTCCTGCGCGTGCTCGGCGCTGCGCACCGTGGCCGAAACATGTCCGGCGTCCGCGATTCCGCTCTTCAGAATCCCCCCGATCAAGGCCTGGCCTATGTTCCCGGCGCCAATCACGGTAATCCGCTTCATTTCCAGCGCGTTCGACATGGTACTAGTGTACGGATAAGCCGGTGGCCGTGGGGCGCAAACCTGTTGAGACGGTTCAATGAAATTTCCCGCGCCGCGGATTATCCTGGTCAATGGCGTTTTCAGTCATATGCGGGCGATCCATGCAGCCCGCCGGAACGCCGGCGGCCGGGGAACGCCCGGCCAGGCATTTTGAATTCACAGATCACCACGGAGGAACTAGCACAATGAAGCCGCGTTTCCACGGGCGTTTACTAATTCTGCTCTGCATCGCCTTGGCGGTAGGCGCCCAGGAGGCTGCTTACAACGGCCTGTTCGGCAGTTTAAGCAATATTTACCGGCTGTCCGATGCGCAATCGTTTTCAATCAGCCCTGAAAACTTCACCGGTGAGAAGGGCAAAGGGGCCATGGCCGTTAAGGGCTCCGCATCCCAGGCGGCCCGCGATCTCGGACAGGGATGGAAGGTCAACCCGTACGTCGACATCGCACCGGGCACTACGTTCACGATGGCGGAAATCACCGGCCCCGGAGCCATCCAGCATATCTGGTTGACGCCAACCGGCAACTGGCGGTTTTCCATTCTGAGAATGTACTGGGACAACGAGACCACCCCTTCGGTGGAGGTGCCGGTGGGTGATTTCTTCGCCATGGGGTGGGGGAGGTACTCCCCAATCACCTCGCTCGCGGTGTGCGTGAACCCTGGCAGCGCCTTCAACTCTTACTGGCCGATGCCGTTCCGCAAGCACGCCAAAATCACGATGGAAAACCTCGACGAAAAGCCGATGCGCCTTTACTATCAAATCGACTTTACCAAGACGCGGGTCCCCGACGATGCCGCCTACTTCCACGCGCAGTTCCGGCGCGTAAACCCGCTGCCCTATAAGTCCGTATACACAATCGTCGATGGAATTCGCGGCAAAGGACACTACGTCGGCACTTATATGGCCTGGGGAGTGAATAACAACGGCTGGTGGGGCGAGGGAGAGATAAAGTTTTATATGGACGGCGACAAGGAGTTCCCTACTATTGCCGGGACCGGTACGGAAGACTACTTTTGCGGTTCGTACAACTTTGAATACCGGCGCCAGTACCAGGAATTTACCACGCCTTACAGCGGCCTGGCGCAGGTAATCAAACCCGACGGGCTCTACCAGTCGCAACAACGATTCGGCCTGTATCGGTGGCACATTGTCGACCCTATCCGCTTCTCCTCGGATCTTCGCGTTACGATCCAGGCGCTTGGCTGGCGCAGCGGGGGCCGCTATCTGCCTTTGCAGGACGACATCGCCTCGGTCGCGTACTGGTATCAGGCCGAGCCGCACGCGCCCTTCCCGAAGCTGCCGGACAAAGACAGCCTCGAGGTGAACTGATCTTCATCTTCCGCTTCGGGCCGCGCACATGCGTGGCCCGAAGCCAAGCGTCCCTCCGCAACCCACGGTAATACACCCTACTGTTTAAAGCTTCAACATAGTACCATCCGCACAAACCTTCAACTTACTATTGCATCTGATTCTATTCTGGACTATCATTTCACCCAGTTGGCTTTTGGGTGAATTTGCCAGGAGGTAGTGACATTGAACTTAACAAGAGTTGTCGTGTGCGCGATATTCGCGCTCACGTCATCCGTACTTGCACAAACCGTCTCCAGTTCCGTTCGGACGAACATCGTCGACGCTTCTGGGGCGGCAATTGTATCCGCTGAATGTACCCTGGTCAACCAGGCAACCGCAGCCAGGATAACCGTGAATTCGGGCGCCGACGGGAGCTGTATTTTCCCGAACGTCCTGCCCGGCACCTACAACCTGACAGTCAAGGCCGCAGGGTTCCGAAACATCGAATCCAAGGACATCGTCGTCACCGCGGGTCAGATCCGCACCCTTGGACAGTTAACGCTCGAAGTGGGCGAGGTCCGGGAGACTGTCAGTGTGACGGCCGAGGTCGCCCAGATCCAGCTCGCGAGCGCTGAAAAATCCGGTACGATCGACAACACCCAGTTGCAGAACATCGCCGTGAAGGGCCGCGACTTCTTCGCGCTGCTCAACACCGTTCCCGGCGTGGTCGACAACTTCTCCCAGGCGCGCGAGACCACGTCGCCGGACTCGATCCGCGGAACGTTCATTAACGGCCAACGCGAAAACCAGAAGAACCTGGCGATCGACGGCATCACGGACCTCGATACCGGTTCCAATCAAACCGTCCACTTCCAGCCGAATATGGACGCTATTTCGGAGATCAAGATCCTGACTTCGAATTACCAGGCTGAGTTCGGGCGGAACGGCGGTGGCGTCATCACGGTCATCACCAAAAGCGGCAGCCGCGATTTTCACGGAACCGCCGGCTGGTACTACCGCCATGAATCGCTCAACGCCAACAGCTTTTTCAATAACCGCAACAGGGTTCAGAAGAACCCCTACCGGTACCGGATCAACAACTACACCGTGAGCGGTCCTGTTTACATTCCGAACAAGTTCAACACCAACAAAGACAGGCTGTTCTTCTTCTGGAGCCAGGAATTCGTCGGAATGAAGCGGGACTACGGCCAGCGCTTCACTAACATGCCCACGGAGCTCGAACGCATCGGCGACTTTTCGCAAAGCTTCGACGGGTCGGGCAAGCTGATTGAAATCAGGGATCCCCTGACCCAACAGCCTTTCCCCGACAATAAGATTCCCCAGTCGCGGATTCACCCGATGGGGCAAAAAATCATCAACTTCCTGCCCAAACCCAACTGGGTCGATCCCGATCCCAGGGAATTCTACAATCGGAACTACCGCGCCCAGTACAGCGGAACTTACCCCAAGCGCCAGGACATGATCCGCATCGACGCGAACATCACCCCGTCGGTGCAAGCCTACTATCGCTTCATCAAAGACAAGGACGAACAGAGCACGCCGTGGGGCCTGTGGGTTAACGGCAACCTGAATTACGACCTCACGCCCACGATTTTCGGCCAGCCTGGCAAGGGTCACAACTTCCACCTGACCAAGATGTTCTCGGCGACTGTGATCAACGAGTTCATCTTCGGCAAGAGCCGGAACAACCTCTACTTCTATCCGAAAGAGCCGGAGAAGATGAGCCGCGACCTGATCGGCAATCCGCCCGAGTGGTATCCGGACAAGGAGACGGGGGTCACCTACCTGGACTCCATTTCCTATATTCCCAACCTCCAGTTCGGCGGAAACCCCAACCCGGCTGACGTGCGGTTCGGCAACATTCCCTATGAAAACTACAACAACATCTGGAGCTTCGTGGACAACGTCAGCATTGTCAGGGGCTCGCATAACCTGAAAGCCGGCGTGTACATCGAGCGCACACAGAAGTATCAGGTGGGCGGGCGCAACCACCGCGGCGCATTCAACTTCGGCCGTTCCTCCAGCAATCCGCTCGACGCCAATCACGGATACGCCAACGCGCTGCTCGGCGTTTTCCAGACGTACTCGGAGGCGACCGCGCGCGTGAACGGCGACTGGTGGTTCTGGAACGTCGAATGGTTCGTCCAGGACAACTGGCGCGTCAGCAGAAAGCTCACCCTGGACATCGGCATGCGCTTCTATCATCTGCCCCCGCAGATCGATAAGAACAAAACGATCGCCGGCTTCGATCCGGCCCGCTACGACCGGTCCAAAGCTCCCGCGCTTTACATGCCCGCGCTGGATGCCAACAACAAACGCGTAGCCATGGATCCCCGCACCGGCCAGCTCGCCCCTGCACAGTACATCGGCCTGTTCGTCCCCGATTCCGGCAACATCGCTAACGGCGCCTTCGTCGGCGGAGAGGACGGCTATCCGGCGGGACTCTACACGGTTCCGGCCATCTCCTTCGGCCCACGGTTCGGCTTCGCTTATGATGTGTTCGGCAATGGCAAGACCGCGATCCGGGGCGGCTTCGGCATGTTCCAGGACCGCATGCAGGGCAACCCGACCATGGACACCAACGGCAACCCGCCGGTGTCCTACAACCCGACCTTGTACTATGGCACCCTGGATACCTACGCCACCAGCCCGGGCGCTCTCGGCCCGTCCGGCATCAATAGCCTGCTCGGAGAGCAGAAACTGTCCACAACAATGAACTTCAGTCTTGGCATCCAGCAGCAGATCGGTGCCTGGGCGCTCGACGTTTCCTATGTGGGCGGTCTCTCCCGGCACCTGATGGCCAGCCGCAACATCAACGTAGTCCCGATGTATGCGCGCTTCGTCTCCCCGGTGGGTTCCATCCCCGGCAATCCGCAGAACGCGGATCCGACCAACAGGAATAACCCCTTGCCGGACAACTTCCTCCGCCCGTACTACGGCTGGGGAGATATCAACTATCGCTCCAACGGCTATTCGTCCAACTACAACTCGCTTCAAATCGGCTTGACCCGGCGCTACACGAACGGGCTCCAGGTCGGCGTCTCCTATACGTTCTCGAAGGCGCTTGGCGTCGCAGACGGAGACACTTCGGGCGTCAGTGCCTACTTCGACCCGCGGCACAGAAATTATGGGCCGCTCGGCTTTGACCGCCCGCACGTCCTGGTGTTCAACTACGTCTACGACCTCCCGAAGATCGGCTCCCGTATGAATTTCAGGCCGGCCAGATACATCCTGGATAACTGGATGATCAGCGGCATGACCACCATGCAGAGCGGGTCGCCGTTCACCCCCGGCTTCGGCCTGCAGAACTCCGAAGAATGGACCGGCTCGGCCGAGGGCGCCCGGGTGGACGTTGTCGGCAATCCCAACCTGCCGAAGAGCGAGCGCACATTCTACCGCTGGTTCAACACCGATGCGTTCGCCATGCCGGCGAAAGGCACTTTCGGGAACGCCGGTGTCAACATTATGCGCAACCCCGGAGTTAACGAGTGGAACATCGCCGTCAGCAAGAGAATTCCTCTTAGCGGCGAAGAGCGTTTCCTGCAATTCCGCACGGAAATGTTCAATGCCTGGAACCACACGCAGTATTCCGGCCTGGGCACAGGCACCACCTTCAACAACACCACCGGGAAGCAGACAAACACCACCTTCGGTGTAATCACTGGAACGCGGCCTCCGCGTATCATTGAACTTTCCCTGAAGCTGTACTTCTGAGGCAACCTCCCACCGGGCGGCCGTCCAGGCCGCCCGGCGCTTTCCCCGGTACAACTCATCCCCCCCGCAAAGTGCCGGCCTGCTCACCCCCGGAGTTACCCGCGTGAAAAGTCGTTGACAAAACCCCGCGCCGCACAGGAAGATTTTCGGGTGGGATAACCTGTTCCCGGCTGTTCTGTTCGTATACTTTAGGAGCTTGTTCTCATGGATGTGCTGTTCATGCTAGGCGCCGGAATCATCGCTGGAGCGGCCAGCGCGTGGTTATATTTCCGGTCCGAAAAGGCCGTTTTCGGCGAGAGACTCAGAGCGAAGGAGGCTGAGGTTCAGGATCTCCAGGCGATGGTGAAGGAAGCCGGAGACCGGATCGACGCTCTGAAGCAGGAGGCAATGGCGCTGAGGGTCGCCGAGGCGGAACTGAAGACCCGGATCGAGCAGGAGCAGAAAGCGGCGGCGGAGAAACTGGCGCTCGTCGAAGACGCGCGGCAAAAACTCGCGGACGCTTTCAAGGCGCTCTCGGACGATGCGCTGAAGAGCAACAACCAGGCCTTCCTGGCGCTGGCCAAGGAAACGCTGGAACGTTTCCAGGAGGGCGCAAAAGGCGATCTGGAGAGCCGGCAGACGGCAATTCAAAACCTGGTGAAGCCGCTGGGCGAATCGCTGGAAAAAGTAGGCAAGGAGCTGCGCGAACTGGAGAAGAACCGCGCCGAAGCTTATGCCGCGCTGACGCAGCAGGTGCAGTCCATGGCCGAGGGGCAATTACGGCTACAGGCCGAAACGGCGAACCTGGTCACGGCCCTGCGTGCGCCCAAAGCCCGCGGGCGGTGGGGCGAGATGCAGCTCCAGCGCGTCGTGGAAATGGCGGGAATGGTCGAGCGCTGCGATTTCTTCCAGCAGGAATCGCTGGACACCGGGGACGGGCGGCTGCGGCCCGACCTCATCGTCCACCTGCCCAACAACAAGCGCGTAGTGGTGGATGCCAAAGTCCCGCTCCAAGCCTACCTAGAGGCGCTTGAAGCTACCGACGAGAAGCTGAGAACCGAAAAGCTGAAGGAGCACGCGCGGCAGGTGCGAGCCCACATCACCGCACTGGCGGACAAGGAATACTGGGCGCAGTTCCCGGATTCGCCGGAATTCGTGGTGATGTTCCTGCCGGGAGAGGTCTTTTTCAGCGCGGCGCTGGAGCAGGACCCGATGCTGATCGAAGCTGGCGTCGCCGAACGAGTCATCCTGGCCACACCTACTACCCTGATCGCGCTGCTCAAGGCTGTGGCGTACGGCTGGAAGCAGGAGAGCCTGGCGAAAAACGCGCAGGCCATCAGCGAGCTGGGCAAGAAGCTTTACGAAAGGCTCGGCACGCTTGCCGGACACTTCGACGACATGCGCAGGGGCCTCGAACGCGCGGTGGAATCCTACAACAAGGCTGTAGGGACTCTCGAATCGCGAGTGCTGGTGAGCGCCCGGCGGTTCCGCGATTTGCAAGCCGGCTCGGAGGAGGAGATCAAGCAACTGGAGACGATCGACCAGACTCCCCGCTTGCTTCACGCGCCCGAGTTCGAGGAAGAGCCTACGCGGACGTGAGCCCAAGCCCCGGGCGGTCGGGCAGGATGAGCTTGCCCCGCTCGACGCGCACGCCGGAATAGGGGTCGTTGGCGATGAGCAGGTTGCCGTCCAGATCCGCGTAGTCCACCAGCGGAGAGAGATGCGCCGCTGCCGTCACCGTCACCGAGCTCGAAATCATGCAGCCGAGCATGGTCTTGAGCCCGAGCGCCTTCGCAATCTGGATCATGCGCCAGGCTTCGAGCATCCCGCCGGCCTTGTCGAGCTTGATGTTCACGCCGTCATAGGTGTTTGCAAGCTTCGGAATATCGGCCGGGTGCAGGCACGCCTCGTCCGCGATGATCGGGATGTGGACGCGGCGGCGCACCCAGCGAATGTCTTCGGCCATGGCGGCGGGCATCGGCTGCTCGACGAATTCCACGCCCTGCTTTTCGAGCCAGTTGATTTTGCGGACGGCTTCTTCCCTGTTTTTCCAGCCCTCGTTAGCGTCCACGCGAAGGGGCTTTTTTGTTACGCTGCGGACCGCTTCGATGGTGGCTTCGTCGGTGTCCAGCCCCACTTTGATTTTGAGCACCGGGAACGGCTCGGCCTCGCGCACTTTCTGGCGCGTGACTTCGGGCGTGTCGATGCCGATGGAGAAGGTTGTGATGGGCGCGTCGCGGGGGTCGAGTCCGAAATAGCGGTAGAGCGGCACGCCGAGCTTCTGGCCCACCCAGTCCATCAGCGCGATATCGATGGCTGCCTTGGCAGCGTACTGGCCCTCGATGCGGCGGAACACTTCCGCCATGACCTTGGTAAACTGCCACGGATCGGCGGAGGCCAGCAGCCCGCGCACGGAGTTGACGGCGGCCTGCGCCGAGCGGGCGTCTTCGTTATACCGCGGGATGGGCGCGCCCTCGCCGATGCCGGTCACACCGTCTCTCGTGTACCTTACGTGCAGCGTGTCGCGGTACTCGCTGGAGGACATCGTGGTGGTCCAGGTGTGCCGCAGGTTGAGCCGCACGACTTCCGTTTCGATTGCAGCGGGCGCGGCGGGAGCCGCTTTCGGCATCAGGGCGGCGGCGCTGCTTTGAAGCCACTGCCTGCGATTCACTTGATCCTCCGCGCGGCGACGAAGCGGGCGTTCCACGGGGCTTCATCGAGCCGGTCTAATTGCACCACCGGCCGGCCCTCCGTGGTGGCGTTGATGAACTCGCCGTTACCCAGGTACATGCCGGTATGGGTGATCTGCTTTTCGGATTTCCCGAAATAGAGCAGATCGCCGGGTTTCAGTTCCTCGCGGCTCACCGGGACCGCGCCGCTCCAGTCGGCTTGCGGCTGGGAATCGCGCGGGATCGTCACGCCGCGACGCCGGCATAGCATCTGCGTGAAGCCCGAGCAATCGTAGCCGAACGTAGACGTGCCGCCCCAGAGGTACGGCAGCCCCAGAAAACGCTTGCTGAACTCGACGAGCTCGGGGCTGGAGAGCGGCGGCGCGTCGAACAGCAGGTCGCCGCGCTGCACCCACGCCGTGCTTCCGTCCACCAGCCGGACCTGGACCCACCGCCGGTTGTCCTCCGGTTCGGCGATCACCTCCAGGCGCGCCTCGAACGGCAGCGTGAGCACCGGCCGGCGTTTCGTTACGTCCGGCTCCGCGTAGAGATTCGCGAATAGCGAGCCCACCTCCGCCACGCACCCCTCCGACGCGTACAGCTTCTGCCGCTTCCCTGGCCGGTGAAAGGAGGCTTCGGGCATCCAGCCGGTGTAGTCGTCGGGAGTGCGAACCCTGGCCCATCCGGGCTTCTGCTCGACCAGCAGAATCCTGCTTCCGTAGATTGCCTGGGAAACCACGCCAGCCTGCTCGGAGGCGGAGGCATACATGTTGGCGACGGGAACGTTAACGACAGCGGGGATTTCGCCGGCGAAAAGTGCCATCGCGACGAGCAGCACCATTGATCCGCATTGTAGCGTGCCGCCGCTACGGCGGGCAAAAAGGTGTAAAACTAAGTACTTCATGGGACAGAATGACCTTTTCTCACTTGCGGGACAGACCGCGGTCGTCATTGGCGGAGGCGGCGTATTGGCGGGCGCGATGGCGGCCGGTTTCGCCGATGCCGGCGCGGACGTCGCCATTGTGGACCTGAACGGGGAGAATGCGGAAACGCGCGCCGCCGCGATCCGTGAGGCGGGCGGCCGCGCCATCGCCGTTCAGGCGAACGCGGCCAGCAGGGACGATTTGATGCGCGCGCGCGACACCGTGCTGGCGGAATTCGGACGCGTGGACATCCTGCTGAACGCGGCGGGCATCAATTCGGGAACGCCCTTCTTCGAGATCACCGAGGAGGAGTGGCAGCGAATCCTCGACGTGAACCTGAAGAGCGTGTTCCTCGCCTGCCAGGTGTTCGGGAAGGTGATGGTGGAATCCGGCCGCGGCGGGTCCGTGATCAACATCTCTTCCGTTTCTTCGGGACCGCCGCTGTCGAAGGTGTTCACCTACAGCATCACCAAGGCCGGCGTAAACCAGATCACGCAGTTCCTGGCGAGGGAATGGGCGCAGTACGGCGTGCGCGTAAACGCCATCATTCCGGGCTTTTTTCCGGCCGAGCAAAACCGCAAGCTGCTGACCCCGGAGCGCACGGCGTCGATCATGACCCACACGCCGATGTGCCGGTTCGGCGAGCCGTGTGAACTGGTGGGCGCGGCCGTCTACCTGGCGTCCAAAAACGCCGCATCGTTCGTCACCGGCACGCTGCTGCGGGTCGACGGCGGATTCCTCTCGACGACGATCTGACAAACGGCGCCGGTACTCCGCCGCTCAAAGCGGCCGAGGGGCAACGCAACTCAGAACGTCACTCCGACGAGGACCTCGCTCGGCCCAACGATCACACCCGCGCCACCCGATGTTGTGCCGGCGGAAGGGGTCTTTCGAAAATTGTCAGTTAGATTCGTGCCAACGGAGGCGCCTATGCGCAACCGCTGCGCGAAAAGCCCGTGCACCACTACCAGTAGAACGAGGGCAAGCCTGAACATTTGTGATTGGAATCCGGCCGGCCATGCCGGGCGGCTTAGCGGGATCACCGCCCGAGCGATTTAGCCGGCCGGAAGATCGCGGGCGCTCTATCCCGACGCGCCCAGATACACGAATCTCGCTATAAAAAGCGCCGCCAGCAGGTACACCAGCCATCCCACCTTCCGGAACTCGCCGCGCAGGATCCGCAGCAGAGCGTAGGCGACGAATCCGAACGCGATGCCGTTGGCGATGCTGAAGGTCAGCGGGATGGTGATCATCGTCAGGAACGCCGAAAGCCCGACCACCGGGTCCGACCATTGAATTTCACCCACCGTGGAGACCATAAGGCTGCCCACGATGATCAGCGCGGGCGCGGTCGCGGCGGCAGGGATGGACCCCACCACCGGGGCGACAAACAGCGCCGCCAGAAAAAGCAGCCCCACCACCACAGCCGTGAATCCGCTGCGCCCGCCCGCGACAATGCCCGCGGCGCTTTCAATGTAGCTGACCACCGTTGAAGTGCCGGTAAACGAGCTGACGATAGTGGCCGTGGCGTCCGTAAACAGAATTTTCCCCACCCGCGGTATGCGGTTCTGGCTGTCGATCAGGCCGCCTTTCTTCGCCACGCCCACCAGCGTTCCGATGTTGTCGAACAGATCGACGAACAGGAACACGAAGACAATCTCCAGGAAGCCGGCGCGGAGAATGCCCGGGATATCGAGCCGCCCCATGGTCGCCGTCGCTTCGGACCCGCGCAGCCATTGCGGCTGCCACTGCACGAGTCCGAAGACCCAGCCCGTGGCGGTGGTGAGGAGAATCCCGATGAGCATCGCCGCGCGGACGCGCCACGCCATCAGCACGCCAATCAGCAGCAGGCCGAAAATGGCCAGCAGCGTATGGGGATCCTTCAGATTTCCCAGCGTGACGGTGGTCTGCGGATCCGCCGCGATAATGCCCGAGTTGCGGAAACCGATCAGGGCGATGAACAGCCCGATGCCCGCCGCCACCGCGGCGTACAGCTCGGGCGGCAGCGCGGCCAGAATCAACTGCCGTATGCCCGTCAGCGTGAGAACGATAAACGCCACTCCCGAGATAAACACGGCGCCAAGCGCGGTCTCCCAGGGGACGCCCATGCCAACCACCACGGTATAGGCGAAGTACGCGTTGAGGCCCATGCCGGGCGCAAGCGCGATGGGATAGCGCGCGTAAAGGCCCATCATCAGGCTGCCGAACGCCGCGGAGATACACGTGGCCGCCGTCACCGCCATCACCGGCATGCCCGCCGCCTGCAGAATGGACGGGTTCACGAAGATGATGTAGGCCATCGTGAGGAACGTCGTCACGCCGGCCAGCGTTTCGGTCCGCCAGTTTGTGCCGAGTTCCTCGAAACGGAAAAATTTCTCGAGGGATTTGACGGTCATGTGAGGCGGCGGGACAGGCCGCCTGCCTGTCCCGCACAGGATCGGATGCTATGCGTAAGTGGCAACGGATCCGAGATTCTTCTTCTCGCGCTCCTTCGTAACGCGCTCGATGTAGCCGCTGGCGCGGAAGGCGGCCAGAGGATCTTCCGGCAGGCCTTTCGAGCGGCGCCACTCGCGGATCGCCGGGCGCACGTCGGTGGCGAAGGCGTCTTTCAGGCACTCCTCGGCGTCCACCAGGTTGCATTTTTCCTGGTGATGCGCAAGGGATTTGTGATCGACGATCGCGGCCTTCGCGTAAAGTTCCTGCGCGATGTTGGCCGTCTGAATCATTTCCTCGATCTTGCCCTTGAGGTTGTGGCTCTGGTCCACCATGTAGGCGATATCCGCTCGCTTACCGGTCTCCCACTCGAAGAAAACGATCTCGTGGAAGATGCGGAAAATCTGGTAGGGATCGATCGACCCCATGGTCAGGTCGTCGTCGGCATAGCGGCGGTCGTTGAAGTGGAATCCGCCGAGCATGTCTTCGCTCAGCAGCCAGGCCACGATCTGTTCGATGTTCTGCGCCTGGTAATGGTGGCCGGTATCCACCAGCACCTTGGCTTTCGGGCCGGCCGCCCGCGACAGCAGCAGCGACATGCCCCAGTCCGCGATATCGGTGTGATAAAAGGCCGGCTCGAACGGTTTGTATTCCACCAGCAGGCGCTGATTTTCGGAAAGCTGATCGTGGGCCGCCTTGAGTCCTTCAGCGAACCACTGCTTGCGACGGCGGATATTGGCGGTGCCGGGGAAACTCGAACCGTCGGTGAACCAGAGCGAAATGTCGCGGCTGCCGGTGGCTTTGCTGATCTCGATGCAATCGGAGATGTGTTGCAGCGCGGCCTGGCGGACCTTCGGATCGGGGTTGGCAAGCGATCCGTACTTGTATATCTGGTCCTGAAACACGTTCGGGTTGATGGCGCCGATGCGGACGCCGTGTTTCTCGGCTGCCGCCTTCACCTCGCCAATGCTGCGGACCCCCTCCGGAAAATCCCAGAGCACGTGTACGGCAACGCTGGGGCAGCAGCCCGTAAACTTGTGGACCTGGCCGGCGTCGCTGAATTTTTCCTCGGTACTGGTCGCGGCCGCCGCCTGAATGAACTTGCCGAAGCGCGTCCCGGTGTTGGCAAACCCCCAGGACGGGAGTTCAATCTGAAAAGAATCAAGAGCCTTGAAGACGATCTCGTCTGTCTTTGCAGGCATGTCTTTCCTCCTCGGGTGAAAGGATCAGACTATCACGAGTGGAAGGCTGCTTGCCGCACGTGGGACGGCGGAGGGGGGAATCTTACTCCGGCAGGCCCCAGGTAAGGCGGGAGACCAGATCGAGGACGCGGTTGAGGCCGTCCGGTTCGCGCATAATGTCCACCGGACGGCGGTTTTTCAGCCCCGGGGCGGCGGTTTGCAGCCATGCCGCCGCCTGCTGCGGAGTGTACAGGTCCAGCAGGCCGTCCCAGATGCAGTGCAATGCTTCCAGCCGCTCGCCTCCAGGCGAACCGCCGACAATTTCGGCCACCTCGGCCGCGCCGAGAGCCTGCTCCACACTCGATTTTCGAGACACAACAACTCCTCAGCTTTTTGATTCAGCGGCCGTGGCCCGCGGCTCGTCAATTCTTCACGCGCGTGAAAACAAGGGGCATGGAAGCCCCGCCCTGCGTGAAAGTGCCGGAAAGTCCTTCTCCCTTGAGTTCGCCGGTGAAGACTATGCCCGCGAATTTCAGCTCCAGGGTGATTTCTGATGCTTTCTGCGTGATGCTCGTGAAAGGCAGCTCGGCGCCGCTCTGGTCGAGGCTGGCGAGCGTTCCCTTCGCTCCTTCCGCGCTGTTTGCGAGCGTGATGCGTATGCGCAGCTTCTGCCCGTTGGGTGTAGTGAGGACGCCCTGCCAGGCGCCTTCAAATTCTTTATCGATGGGCGCGTTCTTCGCCGGAAGCTTTACGTCGGCCGCCGAGACCCATTTCAACTGCATCGGAAACAGGCCGCCGCCCTGCGCGAGTTCTCCCTTCATCATCTTGCCGTCCGACGAAAGGTTGCCCTGAAAGGCGGGGGCGCCCGGGATGCCGGGAAGCTCGAACGCAACCGAGGTTCCCTTGACGGCGATTCCCGCCAGCGGAAAATCCCTCATGTTCTGCTCGGGGACCGCAATGGTGCCGATCCACTCGCCCTTTTCGTTCAGAGCGAGATCCACGGCGACCTTCAATTCGCGATCGGGCACCTGAATCGTGCCCTCCCAGTGGCCGGAACCGGCGGGTTTGTCCTGGAAAGACGCCGCGGCGATCGCGGCGAATACGAATACGGCAGTAATGAGGAAGCTCCTCATATCGCCTCCTGCTCTGGTTTAAGAAATTGAGGCGTGAAGTGTTCCTGGTTCATTCGAACAGGTGAATTTCGTCGACCTGGCGGGGTCTCCATTCAAGGTAGTACCCGATCGCGAACGTGGCGGCGGCTAGAACCAGGAAAACAATCGAAGTGACATCGAGGCCGCGGTGCCAGAGTACGCCGAAGAGGCATACGGCGGTGCGCAGCACCCAGGTAAGCGCCTTCGTTATTGGCTTCCTGTACTTACGCAGCCGCGCCAGCGTACGTCCCAGAGCGTAGGCGAAGAACAGCGCCAGAACTCCGAGCAGCACCCGCAGCAACTCTATGGGCACGATCGGCACGTCTTTAATTGTAATCGCTTCGGGCTGCCGCGGCCGGGGGAGTTTTGGGCGCTACTTCTTCTTCTCCGGAAACCATACGATGCTCACGCCCTCCCATGCGGATTTCACGTTGTCCATCGGTATGGCGCCCACATAGTTCGCTTTCAAATCGAAGCGCTGGACGAGGTAGCGCCTGATCATGTGGGCGCGCTCCCTGGAACGCAGAAACTGTTCCTCCGCGGAACCGCCGGAGGCATAGCCCTCCACAATGAGCAGCGTGTTCGGGGATAGCCGCAGGTACGGCGCGATGGTGAGCGCCAGCTTTTTCTTGCCCTCATCGGAGAGAAACTCCCTGCCTTCCGGGCCGTCGGTGAACAATTCGCTGCGATGAAGCCATTGCCTCTCCGGCTCGCGGCCGCGGGTGATCTTGCCCGAAAGGTAATCCTTCTGGCTGACCTCATCGAGATCGTAAAAACCCCGGCGTTTGAAGAAACCGCGGAAGAACCAGTTTCGCTTAAGGGCTTCCATGTCATCGGCGAAGTCGGAGGTCGCCTCGCGCGTGTTCAGGATGGTGTCGCGCAGATCGTCGATCAGCCCGCGCTCCTCCGTCCCGGAGGGCTTCAAAGTTGCAATCACGTCTTTGGCGTGGGCGGTGGCTTGCTCCACGTTGCCGGCGGCGGCCTCTACCTTGCCTCCGATGTCCCGCGACTTCAGGTCGGCCACGATCTGTTTCACGTCGTTGGAAGCCGAACGGGCATTGCCGGCCACGGCCGCCACATCGTCCACCGTCTTGCGGAGCTTGCCGTAAACCTCGTCGTCGGTGAGCAGTTTACCCACCGTGCCGCGGCCCTGGCGGACTCCATCGACAATCTCATTGACATTGCCGACAACCCGTTTGGTCGTGCCCAGGATCTCGCGCGAATCGCCGCGCACCTGCACCACAAGGATCCGGGCCTCCTCGCCTACTTCGACGAGCGTGTCGATGGCTCTGCCGACTCGCGCTTCGACGTCGTCCACCACCGCGGCGGCCTTCCCAATGGTCTCGGCGGTATCCCGCACGATGTCGGCGATCTCAATCGGTTCCCGGCTCTGAATCAGCGCGCCCGAGGTGACCGGAGCGCCGGCTTCGCTGCCAGCTTCCACCTGGAGGATCTTGCTGCCCACGAGCCCTTCCACCTGAATGGAGGCGACGGAATCCTGGCGCAAAATAGGCTGGAACTTGTCGAGAACACGGAAGCGCACTTCGAACTTCGCGCCGGGCCGCGTCGGCACGTGGATGGCAAGAACCTCCCCCGCATCCATACCCGATACCAGGACCTTGGACCCCACCTTCAGGCCGCCCACGTTCGCAAATTGCGCCCTGAGTTCGATGCTGTCGGAAAACAGCAGCCGGCGGTCGCCGATGATGAACAGGCCGGCGGCGAACAGCGCAAAACCTCCCACTACAAATACTCCGACGAGGATTTTCGTTCTCGCGGCCATCATTTAGATGCCTCCCTCCAGGGTCATGAATTCGCGAACAATCGCATGCTCGCTTTGTTCAAGCTCGGCGGGCGAGCCGCGGTCCAGGATGCGGCCGCCCTCGAGCACGGCGATCTCATCTCCGATCCGCCGGGCGCTCGGAATGTTGTGGGTGACCACCACCATGGTGGTGTGCTCGGTGCGTTTCAGATCGAGAAGCAGCTCATCGATTTCCTGCGAGGTGATGGGATCGAGCCCGCTGCTCGGCTCGTCGGCAAGCAGGATCGGCGGGTCGAGCGCAAGCGCCCGCGCCAGCCCGACTCGTTTCTGCATGCCGCCGGATATCTCGGGCGGCATTTTGTCATAGATTCCGCGGAGGCCGACTCGGGCCAGCTTCTTCTCCACCAGCTCGCGGATGGCATCCTCCTTCAGATTGGTATGGCGGCGGAGCGGGAACGCCACATTCTCGCCGACGGAGATGGAATCAAACAGCGCCGAGTACTGAAAAAGAAATCCAATGCGCCGGCGGGCGCGCGACAGTTCGGCGGCATTCATCGCCGTCACGTCCCGGCCCTCCACCCAGATGTGGCCGGCATCCGGTTTGATCAAACCGATCAACTGCTTGATGGTGACGCTCTTGCCCGTTCCGCTGCGGCCGAGGATGCAGAGCGCCGAGCCGCGCGGGACCTCGAAGGAAACGTTTTCCAGAACCTTCTGCGCGCCGAACGATTTGTAGACGTTTTCGAACCGGATTACAGCGTCCGCCATCTCAGCCCTCGGCTCCCGGGAAAAGGAAGAAAATTGCCTTCACCAGGACGACGTTGCTGAGGATGACGAGAATCGAGGCAAAGACCACGCTGCGCGTGGACGCCTGCCCGACGCCGGCCGTTCCGCCGGTGGTGTTGTATCCGAGATAGGACGCGATGGTTCCGATGATGAAGCCGAAAATGCAGGTCTTCAGCGTCGCCGGCACATAGTCCACGAAATCCACGAAGGACCAGGCGCGTTCCCAGTACAGCGAAAAGGACATCCCGCTGATTACGGTCTCGGCGATGTAGCCTCCCAAGATGCCGGTGAAATTCATCACGGTCGTGAGGATGGGAAGCACCGCGATGCACGCGGTCACGCGGGTGACGACAAGGTATTTGAAGGAATCCACAGCGAGGCTTTCGAGCGCGTCGATCTGCTCGCTGACGCGCATCGCGCCGAGCTCGGCCCCGATTCCCGCGCCGACGCGCCCGGAGAAAAGAAGCCCCGTGACCAGCGGCCCGGTTTCCTTGAAAAGCGCGATCGCCAGGCCGGCGGGAATCATCGCTTCCGCGCCAAAGCGCTCAAGCGAGGCCCTCGTGTGCATGGACAGTACGGCGCCCACTGCGAAACCCGCAGCCGCAATCAGCGGCAGCGACCGCCACCCGATCTCGAAAATCTGTCTGGCAATTTCGGCGCCTTCCCAGGGGGCGCGGAATGAATCGCGCAGAATGCGCAAGCCGAACAGCGCAACGTCGCCGCACCGGCCGGCCATCGAGGACAGCGTGGATCTCATCAGTCCTTTAGGTCCCATTTTACAATTCGCAGCCCGAGCGGCGCGGATCGCGCGGGCGGCCGGCCCCGCGGCGAAAAAGCTAACAGGAAGGACTCAAAAAGTTCCGGACGGCATCTCGGCGGCGACAATGTCGCCCTCGCTGAGGCCGGAGCGCACGGCGACGGCGACGTGATTGGAAAGACCCAGCTCGAGCTCCCGCTTCTCCCATCCGCCGGGAGTCTTCACAAAGGCGTAGGGTTGCTGGTCTTTCGGATCGTAGAAGACGGCCTCACGCGGAACGATTCCCTCGCTTTGTTCGGTGGCCAGAATCACCTCGGCGCCGACCGAGAGATTCGGAATGACCCTTGGGTCCTGCCCTTCGAGCGTCAGCCGGACCGGCACGTGGGCGACGTAGTCCCCCCGAAAGCCGGTGCTCTTTGCCAGCGGGCCGATGGAATCGAGCCGCGCCGGGAGCACAAGATCCGGGAAGGCATCAAAATATACGCGAGCCGGCGCGTTGAGACGCAGAGTCTCGGCATCGACCTGGTTCACTGAGGCCTGCACGACGATCGAATCGAGATCGACAATCTGCATGAACGGCTGGCCGCGGCCGATCTGGTCGCCCACCCGGATCTGCTTTCTCTCGCCCGCGTGGAACACTTCCGACACAATCGCAATGCCTTTGATGGGAGCGCGGACGTTCATCCTGTCGAGATTGGCCTGAGCGCGGCGCTCCTCGACGAGCGACTCTTCGACGTCAAGCCGCGCCCTCTCGACATCCGCCCCTGCAGAGGTCTCGACGAAAGGAACCTCCCTTAAAAGCCTTTCATAGGCAGCCTTCGCTTCCTCGTAAGCAAGCTGCAACTTGGCGGCCTCAATGGCGGAGCGCACCGGCATCGTCTTCAGATCGTGCGCGGCCTTCTCCATCTCCGCCTGCGCGGCGCGAATTTCCTGGCGATGGGCATGCATCCGGAGCTCGTAGGCCGCCCGATTCTGTTCGAGAACGGCTTCGCTGTTGATCCTCTGCGCCCTCTCGTTGTCGAGGTAGATCTGCTGGTACATCGGATCGAAACTCGCCACCAGATCGCCCTGGGAAACGCGGGAGCCGGAGGGTGCGAGGAACTGGATCAGCATACGGAAATCGCCGCGCCCGCGGCGGCCCCCCAGGCTCGGCGCGCGCAGTTCCATGCTCCGCTCGGCAGCGGTAGAACCGACGAGCCGCAGGGTGCGCTCAAGCGCTCCCGAGCGCACGGCGACGGTGCGCACAGCAGCCGGAGCGGATTGGGCCGGTGCAGTCCGCCCTCGATTGATCAGAAATGCGGCGGCCGCGGCGATACTGCCGGCGACAAGCACCCACAACCCGATCTGACCGCGCCACTTGGCCCGCGGATGCTGCGGCAGGACGGCTGCAGCCCGCGGTGGTTTTTCGGGAACAGGCTCAGTGGACGGACTACGGCTCTCTGTCACAGGCTGCATGTTTCTATCGTATAGGAGCAATTCTGCCGCGCGCCAGTCCTGGACCCGAAAGTTAAGTCAGACGGGCGCGAGGCAGCCTGCTCAAGGCATTGAGCGCCCGCTAGGCGCGCCGCTGTTCGTATGCGGTAATCGCGGCTTCCTGCTGGAGAATGTACCCGAGTTCGTCCACCCCGTTCAGCAGGCAGTGCTTCGCGAACGGGTCTACCGGGAACTCGATTGCCCGGCGGTCCGGCAGCGTCAGCGTCTGCGCGGCGAGGTCCACGATGAGCTTCGCGTCCGCGGGCAGCTTGAACAGCTCGGCGTGCACGTCGCGCGGCACGATGATCGGCAGCAGGGAGTTCTTGAGCGCGTTCTGGCGGAAAATATCCGCGAACGAAGTGCTCACCACGGCTCGGAACCCGAACTGGGTGAGCGCCCAGGGGGCGTGCTCGCGCGAGCTGCCGCAGCCGAAGTTGTCGCCGGTCAACAGGATCTCGGCGCCCTTGGCGCCCGGCTGATTGAGGACGAAGTCCGGCCGGGGCGCTCCCGAGGCGTCGTAGCGCCAGTCGCAGAAAAGCTGATCGCCGAGGCCCTCTTTCGAAATCGTCTTCAGGAAACGCGCGGGAATGATCTGGTCCGTATCGATGTTGTCGATCGGCAGCCTGACGAAGCGGCTTTCAATCCTGGTGAACGGCTTCATAGCAGTGTCCTCACGTCGGTGATGACGCCGGTGACGGCGGCGGCCGCGGCCGTGAGCGGGCTGGCGAGGAACGTGCGCCCGCCGGGCCCCTGGCGGCCTTCGAAATTGCGGTTGCTGGTGGAAACGCTGTACTGGCCGGGCTCGAGCTGGTCGCCGTTCATGGCAAGGCACATCGAGCAGCCGGGTTCGCGCCATTCCGCTCCGGCGGCGCGGAAGATTTCGTGCAAGCCCTCGGCCTCGGCCTGTCTCTTCACTTCGTAGGAGCCTGGCACCATCAGCGCGCGCACCTTCGGGCTCACCTTGCGTCCCTTCAATACCGAGGCGGCGGCCCGAAAATCTTCCAGGCGGCCGTTGGTGCAGCTTCCCACAAACACAACGTCCACGGGATGGCCGAGCAGCGGCTTTCCGCCTTCAAGATTCATGTACGCGAGCGCCTTGCGGACGCTCTCGCGCTCGATGGGGTCGGCAATCGCCGCGGGTTCGGGTATCGCGCCGGTGATCGGGATGCCCATGCCGGGGCTGGTGCCGTAGGTGATCATGGGCTCCAGGCTGCGGGCGTCGATCTCGGCGTGCTTGTCGTAGAGGGCGCCGTCGTCGCTCGGCAGCCGCCTCCAGCGCGCGATGGCGCGGTCCCACTCGATCCCCTGCGGCGCGCAGGGCCGCCCGTAGAGGTAGTCGAACGTGACAGAGTCCGGCGCGATCAGGCCGGCGCGCGCGCCCGCCTCGATCGACATGTTGGTGATCGTCATCCGCTCCTCCATCGAAAGCGCCCGGATGGTGGAGCCGCAGTACTCGAAGACGTGTCCCGTGGCGCCGCCCGTGCCGATCTTGGCGATGAGCGCCAGAATGATGTCCTTGGCGGTAACGCCGGGGCGCAGCGTCCCGTTGATCTCCACGCGGAAGGTCTTGGGTTTCCGCTGCAGCAGGCACTGCGTGGCAAGCACGTGTTCGACCTCGCTGGTGCCGATTCCGAAGGCGAGCGCGCCGAAGGCGCCGTGCGTGGCCGTGTGGCTGTCGCCGCAGACCACCGTCATCCCGGGCTGCGTGCGGGCGAGTTCCGGGCCAATGACGTGCACGATGCCCTGCCGCGGGCTGTGTACGCTGTAGCAGGTAAGGCCGAACTCGCGGCAGTTGGCTTCGAGTTGCGCGATCTGCCGCGCCGAAATCTCGTTGACGATGGGTAGGGAGCGGTCCGTGGTCGGCACATTGTGGTCGGCCGTGGCGAGGGTGAGATCCGGCCGGCGAACCTTCAGGCCGCGCCGGCGGAGGCCGTCGAACGCCTGGGGCGAGGTGACCTCGTGGATCAGGTGCAGGTCTATGTAGAGCAGAGCCGGCGCGCCGGGGTTCTCCACGACGACGTGCTCGTCCCAGATTTTTTCGAAGATGGTGCGCGGTTTCATAGTAAGTTGCTGATTCCGAAGAGCTACGGCGGGGCCGTGCTTCGAGGCTACAGACTATCTATTATTGCGTCCCCCACCTCGCTGGTGGTGGCCGGAACTCCGGCGGGACGCAGATCGGCCGTCACCCGGCCGCTGCTCAGAACCTTTTCGATGGCGGCATAGACCGCCGCGGCTTCGTCCTTCAAATTGAACGTGTACTCGAGCATGGCGGCCACCGAGCCAATCGCGCCGAGCGGATTCGCCTTGTTCTGCCCGGCGATGTCGGGCGCCGAGCCGTGCACCGGTTCGTACAAACCCTTGGTCTCGCCCAGCGACGCCGACGGCAGCATGCCGATGGAGCCGGCGAGCACGGCGCCTTCGTCGCTCAGGATGTCGCCGAACATGTTTTCCGTGAGCACGACGTCGAAGCGGCGCGGGTTGAGCACAAGCTGCATGGCGCAGTTGTCCACCAGCAGGTGGTCGAGTTGGACGTCGGGATAGGCCTCCGATACCTCGGTAACCACCTTGCGCCAGAGCTGCGAGTTCTCGAGCACGTTCGACTTGTCGACGCTGGTGACCTTGCGGCGCCGGTTCAGCGCCAGCTTGAACGCCCTGTGCGCGATGCGCTCGATTTCCGCCCGCGTGTAAACCATCGTGTTTACGGCGGTGTCGCCCGTGATGCCGCGCGGCGTGCCGTAGTAGATGCCGCCGGTCAGCTCGCGCACGATGATCATGTCCGTGCCCTCGACCAGGTGGTTCTTAAGCGGAGAGGAATCGATGAGCGCGGCGTAGGCGCGCACCGGGCGGAGATTCGCGTACACGCCAAGCGCCTTGCGCACTCCGAGCAGCCCCGCTTCCGGACGCCTGCTCGGCGGCATGTTGTCAAACTCGGGCAAGCCCACCGCGCCCATCAGCGTCGCATCAGCGGCCAGCGCCAGGCGGACGGTCTCCTCCGGGAGCGGGTTGCCGGTCTTCTGTATGGCAATGCCGCCCAAAAGCCCTTCGGCGAGGTTCAGTGTGTGACGATGCTTCTCCGCAATACGCCGGAGAACGCGCACGGCCTCACAAGTGACTTCTGTACCGATCCCGTCTCCGGGGAGAACAAGTATATTCAGATCCATTGAATTTGATGGTAACTTAGTCGCCGGCGGGAACGCCCGCTTTCACTTCCTGGATGATGGCGGCGATCTCTTCGTTCAAGACGCCCTTCTTGCGGTCTGCGACGGCGATGAAGCGCTTGTAGATGGCCTCCAGTTCTTCCTTGTCGACCGGGTAGCCCAGGTCGCGGCAGCGCTGGGCAAGGGCGTGCCGGCCGCTGTGTTTGCCGAGAACGAGCCTGCTTTCAGGCACGCCCACCGAGCGGGGGTCCATGATCTCGTAGGTCGTGCGCTCCTTGAGGTAGCCGTCCTGGTGGATGCCGGCTTCGTGGGCAAAGGCGTTGCTCCCCACAATGGCCTTGTTCGGCTGCGGGCCGAAGGCGATCAACTCGGTGAGCAACTGGCTGGCGGGGAAGATCTGCTCGGTGACAATACCGGTTTCAAACGGCAGGCGGTCGTGGCAGCGGGTCTTGAACGCCATTACGATCTCTTCAAGCGCGCAGTTGCCGGCGCGCTCGCCAATGCCGTTGATCGTACACTCCACCTGGCGGGCGCCGGCCAGCACTCCGGCGATCGAGTTGGCCGTAGCCAGCCCGAGGTCGTTATGGCAGTGTACCGATACGATGGCCGTATCGCCCAGAGCGCGGGCAATGCGGCCTATGAATTCGCCGAACTCATCCGGCACCGAATACCCCACGGTGTCGGGCAGGTTCACTGTGCGGGCGCCGGCTTCGACCACCGCCTTGGCCAGCTTTTCCAGGTACTCGGGGTCGGTGCGCGTGGCGTCCTCGGCGGAGAACTCGACGTCGTCGGCGTAACGGCGCGCCAGTTCGACGGCCGCCACCGCCTGGTCGAATACTTCCTCCCGGCTCTTGTGAAGCTTGTACTTCAGGTGGATATCGCTGGTTGCGATAAACGTGTGGATGCGGGGACGCCGGGCGTGCTCCAAAGCGCGGGCGGCCCGTTCAACATCAAGCGTGCAGGCCCTGGCGAGTGCCGCCACCTGCACCCACGGGAACTCTCTACTGATGGCATCGACGGCCTGGAAGTCGCCTTCGGAAGCGATGGGAAAACCGGCTTCGAGGATATCGACGCCCAGTTCAACCAGCTTGGAAGCCATCCGGACCTTTTCCGGAACCGTCATGCTGCACCCGGGGGACTGCTCGCCATCCCGGAGCGTAGTATCGAAAATGTATACGCGATCTGCCATCAGTAGTACCGCCCGCGCTTCTGGAATTCGCTCCTTGGCGGCCTGTTACTCCGCCAGGAGCTTAGGCCGATTATGCCGCATCCAGATTAATTTGACAAATTGATAATTTCACGATTGTACATTAATTGTGGTGATGGTATAAATACTTCTTATGGCAGGTCAGCCCTCGCAACAACTTCCCGAACTTTATCTCCTGAAAACCTTGATGACCGTCGCCGGCGAAAAGAGCTTTTCACGCGCCGCCGAAAAGCTGCTCCGCACGCAGCCGGCGGTCTCACTGGCCATCCAGCGGCTCGAAGCGCAGCTTGACGACCGCCTGATCGACCGCCAGGGCCGGAACGTGCTGCTGACCGACGCGGGGCGGCTGGTAATGGACTACGCCCGGCGGTTCGAAAACCTGGCCCGGGAAATGGAGAACGCTCTCGCAGAGCTGAAAGACAAGGGCGCGGGCCGGCTGATCATCGGCGCGAACGAAACCACGGCGCTGTACCTGTTGGAGCACATCAACCAGTACCGGCGCATGTATCCGAAGGTGAAAATCCAGGTGCGGCGCAGCCTTTCCAGCCGGGTGCCGGCGGACCTCATCGAGGGCGACCTCGAACTCGGTGTGATCAGCTATGAGCCTGACGACGACCGGCTGGTGTCCAAGGTGATCTTCACGGACCACCTGGCGTTCATCGTGTCTCCGCAGCACCGGTTTGCGCGGCGCCGCTCGATTTCCATCGCCGAACTGGGCATGGAAACGTTTATCGCGCACAACGTGCTGTCCCCGTACCGCGACATTGTGCTGCGGGAGTTCCAGAGGCACAAGGTACCCCTCAACATGGACGTCGAAATGCCGACCGTGGAGACGATACGGCGCATGGTGCAGCGGAACGAGGGCGTGGCATTTCTTCCGCGCATGTGCGTCGAGCAGGAAATTCGCCAGAAGCTGCTGCGCGAAGTCGAAGTGAAGGAACTGCGGGTGGAGCGCAAGATCCGGCTTGTCTATCCGGCGGGCCGGGTTCTGAGCCACGCGGCGCGCGCCTTCCTGGAACTGTTTCAATCCGAGGGTTAGCCCGGAACTTCACGCACGGCCGCGGGCATTCTCCTTTCCGGTTGAAACCTGAGCAACTTTCGCTTCGCCTTCCTTCTGTGGTCCGCGAGTACATAGAGGTAAAGGAGGATTCATGAATCAATTGACCCGCAGGGGCTGCATCCAGGGAACGTTCGCTGCGCTGGCCGGCGCTCACTCCGTCGCGCCCGCTCTCGGAGCTCCCGAGAAGTGGCAACCCCGCAAGCCGGGAATCAAATTTGCCGAGTTGTTCGGTTCGCCGACGAGCCGCGACGTGAAGCTCGCCAAACAGGTCGGGGTGAACTACGCCATTGCCGGGGCCAATCTGGGCCGCGTGCGCCGCGAGCAGTACGTGGAGACTCTGCAGAAGCTCAAGGCGGCCTACGAGGAAGCCGGTCTTACCATCGCCGGTGTGGAGAGCCATCCCGTGCCCGCCGAGAGGATCAAGCTAGGGGTGGAAGGCCGCGACGAGGAAATCGAAAACTACAAATGGGCCATCGAGGCGCTGAGCAAGGTCGGCATCAACATGATCTGCTACAACTTCATGGCCGGCCTGGGCTGGACGCGCACCCGGACCGATGTGCCCGAACGCGGCGGCGCTCTCACCAGCGAGTTCGATCTGGAAGCCGCAAAGGCTTTGGGAAACACCCGTTGGGGCGAGGTCAGCGAAGAGAAAATGTGGGACAACATCACCTATTTCGTTAAGCAGGTGATGCCCGTGGCCGAGAAGTTCAACGTCCAGATGGCGCTCCATCCCGACGATCCCCCGCTTTCGCCGCTGCGCGGCATAGCGCGCATACTTACCAGCGCCCGCGCTTACCGCCGCGTCATGGAAATCGTCCCGAGCCGCGTCAACGGAGTCACGTTCTGCCAGGCGAATTTCCGCCTGATGGGCGAGGACATCTACTCCCTCGCCAAGGAGTGGTGCAGCAAGAAGAAGATTTTCTTCGTTCACTTCCGCGATGTGGAGGGCACCAGGGAGAAGTTCCGGGAGACCTTCCACGACAACGGCCCGACGGACATGGTTCGCATGCTCCAGATTTACAGCAAGGGCGGCTTTACCGGCCCGGTCCGCCCGGACCACGCCCCAACCATCGAGGGCGATGCGAACGACCGTCCCGGCTATTCCATGGGTGGGAAGGTGCTCGCGTTCGGGTACATGAGAGGCATCATGGAAGCCCTCCGGTTGCCGTACGAATAGTCCGGCAGCGCAAATGCGGTGATGACGTTATCCCCCGTTCTGGTACTGGGAGGTGCACAGGAAACCAGGGCAGAATGCCGCTGGCGAAGTTGTCTGTGTATTTAACTTGGCAGTAGCAACGGATCGCGAGGGTGGCCGGCGCGTGCCGGCTTACTCTCGCCCGTCCGAAGGTATTACGCCTACCATTCCCAGCCTTCCATCCGGCGTTCTGAAAATGTCCCCGAAATCATGGCCGGCGGCGCGGGCTGCTTCCTCGTCCTGGTACTGCGGGATTAGGTCCGTGTTTATCTCTACATCCCGGCTGATGAACTCGACGATGTTGTACGTGAACGGTCGCGTTTCATTCACACCGCCAAGTTTACAGAATCGGAATTACAAAGATAAGTTGGAAAGTATTAAATTTTCGGAAGACGACCCCCAAAAGGGGGATCGGTACTAGTAGGTCTAGATTGTGTGGACTTCCCGGCCTGCCGCCCGGGAAGATGAACGCAGGAGGTCCCCCCGAACGTGCGAAAATGGGCGGCATCATGGGTGATCAGGCAATACCTCCACTGGCTACTTACGAAGCGCTCGCGAGGATGATCGACCACTCGCTCGTCAGGCCCGAACTGACCGAGGAACAGGTGATCGAAGGGTGCCGCCTTGCCCGGGCATACGGCACGGCCAGCGTGAGCGTGCGGCCGAGCGACGCCGACCTGGCGGTGCGCCACCTCAGCGGCAGCCCGGTCGTTGTCGGCAGCGTTGCGGGGTTCCCTCACGGCTCCCAGACTACGGCGGTGAAGCTGTACGAAGCGCGGGACCTGCTGCGCCGGGGAGTCCGCGAGATCGATATGGTGATCAACATCGGCAAGCTGGTCTCGCGCCAGTTTCAATACATCGAAACCGAGCTTGTCCAGATGGCCGAAACGTGCCACGAATCGGGCGCGCTCCTGAAGGTGATTCTGGAGACCGCCTATCTCACCGATGAGCTGAAGATCGTGGCGTGCAAGATCTGCACCAACGCGGGTTGCGATTTCGTCAAGACCTCCACCGGCATCGCTCCCGGCGGCGCCACGCTTGAGGACGTGCGGCTGATGCGCGCGCACTGCGGGCCGGACGTGGGAGTGAAGGCAGCCGGCGGCGTGCGGACGCTGGAGGCCGCTCTCGCGTTCTATGAGGCGGGTTGCACGCGCATCGGAGCGACGGCCACCGCCGCCATTCTGGATGCCTGGAAGGCGCGGCTGGAGCAGGCGGAACGGACGCGGCCGCCCGTGATAAGCTAGACAGGCTCGGCTCATGGCGCCCCTCGGCTTAATGCCTCGAATCTGCATTGCGCTAGGTTTCCCCAGCGCCCAACGTCTGCTCGACCACGCTCGCCGCGAAGTCGAGGCCGGGGAGACATTTCTGGAGTTCCGGCTGGACTACCTGGACTGCCCCGAGCACGGCATCGGCGTGATCGCGGCCCTGCTGCACGACTATCCCGACTGCTTTGTGCTCGCCACCTGCCGCCGCCACCAGAACGGCGGCCGCTTCAACGGCAGCATCGCGGAGCAGATCCGGATTCTGGACGCGGCAGTTGAGGCCGGGGCGCGGGCAGTGGACGTGGAGATCGAGACGGCCGAGCTGGCGGCTCCGCAACTGGAGGTGTTTCGCGGGCGCGCCATGCTGGTGATTTCCTACCACAATTTTGAAGGCACTCCGGCGCTGGAACCGGTGCTGCGCAGGATGACAGCCATCCCCGCCGAGGGCTACAAGATCGTGACCACGGCGCGCAAGCCGTCCGACAACTATCGCGTGCTCTCGCTGGGTCGGCTGCACCCCAAACAGCCGCTGGTGCTGCTGGCGATGGGCGAAACCGGGTTCCCCTCGCGTGTGCTGTCCACCGTTTTCGGAGGGCTTTACACCTACGCAGCGCCGCGGACGGCCGAGGGCACGGCGGCCGGGCAGGTCTGCGCCAGGCAGTTGCGGCAGCTCTACCGCATCGAGAAGCTGTCGCGAGCGGCGAAGATCTACGCGGTGATTGCCGATCCGGTGCGGCACTCGATTTCTCCCGCTGTACACAACCGGGCCTTTCAGTCGCGCCGCATCGACGCGGTTTACCTTCCGTGTCTCGTCAAGCCCCAGCAGTTGAAGGACTTCATGGGAATGGCGGAGAAGCTGCCGGTCTCCGGCTTCAGCGTCACCATTCCCCACAAGCAGAAGATCACGCGCTACCTGGACGTGATCGACCCGCTGGCGCGCCGCATCGGTGCGGTCAACACGGTTTGGAAAAAGGCCGGCAAGTGGCGCGGCACGAACACGGATGCGGCCGGCGTGCGCGCGCCGCTCGAGCGCCGCATGCGGCTGCCGAACTCGTCGATTCTGCTGGTGGGCAATGGCGGGGCGGCGCGCAGCGCGGCTTTCTCTCTCGTGGATGCGGGGGTCAAGCTCTCGATTGTCGGCCGGAATCCGGACCGCGTGCGCGCCCTTGCCAAGGCTTGCGGGGCGGAACCGCTGCTGCGCGAGCAGGCCGAGGCGCGGACCTTCGACGCGCTCGTGCATGCCACCCCGCTCGGCATGAGCCCCAACGTGGACGAGTGTTTCTTCCCGAACTCGATTCCCGCGAAACTCGTCTTCGACATGGTCTATAACCCCATGGAGACTCTGCTGCTGCGGCGAGCGCGCGAACAGGGAAAGACGGTCGTGCCTGGCCTGGAAATGTTCCTGGAGCAGGCGGCGCAGCAGTTCGAGATCTGGACAGGGGAAAGCGCGCCCCGGAGCGTGATGCAGAAGGCCGCTCTGGAAGCCCTGGCAGCGCAGTCCGAGACCGCCGCCGGCGGCAAGTAGCGGCTCATCTTTCCGGGGCGCCCATGAGGGGCAGAGACTCCGTCAAAACCGATGTTACACTCGACGCAGGAGCAGGATTTGGCAATATGAGCATCGACCCGAAAGGCAGACCGCCGGTTTCCAGAGAGATGGAAGAGGAATATTTCCGCCGCAGAGAAGCGGAACTGCTGGAGGCAAAAAGGCGCGAGGCGGCCGCAAAGAAGGAGCTCGAGGAGATCGGGCGCGCCGCCGGCATCAACGACGAGCGCGTGGTGGCCGAACTATCCGCCTGCGGGTATAACCGCGAGACGATCCCGCTGCTCCACCTGGTCCCGCTCATCCAGGTGGCTTGGGCGGACGGCGAGATTTCGGAGGAAGAACGCCGGCATATCCACGAGGCGTCGCGCCTGCACGGAATTGAGGATGGCAGCGCCGCCGGCCGGCAGCTCGCTTCCTGGCTCGAATCCAAGCCGAGCGAAGAATTTTTCCGCCGGAGCCTGAAGGCGATCCGCGCGATTCTCCAGGCGCTTGAACCGGAGAGCGGGAAGGCGCGGGCAAACGATCTGCTGTCGCTCTGCCTCAAGGTGGCTTCCGCCTCCGGGGGATTTTTCGGCTTTGGGCGGAAAGTGTCCCGCGAAGAGCAGGAATTGCTTGAGCAGATCGCCGCGGAACTCGATAGCCACCATCACACAGCAGCGGTTCAGGTGGCCGAAAAGATGAGCGGCGGGACTTCGGAGTGACCCCGTAACCGGCGCAGTGCCGGCTAGTTCGCTCCGAATTCCCGCAGCTTCTGCTCGAACGATTCGAACGGGTGTGCGCCCACGAGGAACACGCCTTCCACCCCTTCGGGCGTCGTCCTGCCGACGATAAAGCTCGGAGTGCCGGAGACTTTCAGAGCAAGTGCCTCGTCGATGTCTTTCTGGACTTCCGCGCGGTGCTTGCCTGTGGTCAGGCACTCTTTGAACGGTTCCATCTTCAAGCCCAACCCCTGCGCGTGTGCGAGCAGGTCGTTTTCCGACAGGCGGTTGGGATTGGCCACGAGCACGTCCCGCATCTTCCAGAACTGGCCCTGGTCGCCAGCGCAGCGGGCTGCCTCGGCGGCGCGAAAGGCATTGCCGTGAAACTGCAGCGGAAAGTCGCGGCTGAGAAACCGCACCTTGCCGGTATCGATGTAGCGCTTCCGGATCTCCGGGAAGGTCGCAAGGTGGAAGCGCTGGCAGAATGAACACTGGTAGTCGGTGAACTCGACCAGGGTAACCGGCGCGTCCTTTTTGCCCAACCAGTTCCCATCGGTGATTTTCAGCTTGACGGAGCCCTCGGACTCACCGCTCGGGGCGGGGCGCGCCTGCTTCTCCAGCAACTGGCGTATTTGCCGGAGTTCGTTGAGAATGGCGTCCGCCTGTTGGCGCGTGATGCCCTGCTCCTCGCTCTGCGCCGGAGCCGGTCCGGGCAGCAGCAATCCAAGCGCAAGGGGAAGGATAATCCGGTACATTGAGCCTTACTATAGCGCACTCCGGCCGGCACACGCCCCGGCAACGGCGTTGAACCGGCTGCGGCTACTCTCCGCCCCACGCGTGCCGCTTCTGGAGGTCTTTCATTGGAGTTAAAATGCCTCCGCATGAATACCAAGCTCGCCGCACCTGTTGACGCCCGGTCCGCTCTCCCTTCCACCTCAAAGGTATTCAAAATCGTTGCGGTGCTGGCTGCCTGCGCTTCGCTGCTGTACACCGCGGCCTGCATGAATCTGAGCCGTATCGTACACGCCTGGCACACGTCGGATACGCTCCTCATGAGCCTGATCAGCACTCTGCACCTGACGCCTTTCTAGTGGTCGGAGAATCGGCTCGGGATGCTCGTCCCGTGGCTCGCCGCGGGAATTGAAAACCCGCTGAGCAACCTGCTGGTCCAGAGTCAAGTCCACTGCCTCGCGGCGGTTGCAGTCGTTCTCTTGTTCGCCGCCCTTTGCGGCCGGTCGCATTCGGTGTTTTCGTTTTCCGTCTTGATGCAAGCTCAATTGCTTCTGGCGCTCGCGATTGCAAGCCTCCGCGCGACGTCGCTATCGATGGGAGCACTTTTACTTGCGCATACATTCCTGCTGTCGCTGGCGTTGGGACTGGCCGCCCTGCTTTTTTCGCTGCGCCTGCGGCCGCGATCCAAACTGCGGGCCGTTGCCACAGTTGGAGTCTTGTGCCTCGTAGCGTTCTGGCTCAATGTATCCGTGTTTCCTTTTTGCGGCCTGGCCATAGTCCTGGCGCCGGGCTGGCGCGAGCCCGGGGAGTGGAGATGGCGGTTCCTGCTCGCAGCGACAATGACTGCGGCCTTTGTATGTGTCCGCCTGTTGCAGAGCGCCTGGCCCGGCCCCGCCTTTCTCGGCTGGTCCTCGCCTTTGGATCTGCCGGCCGCTCTCTTGCAGATCGGACAGAACATCAGCGGATGGGTGCTCTACCCCCGCCGCGTATGCGTGATCCTCGCGCTGGGCCTGGCGCCATGGTTGTTGCAGAGGCGATTGGTCAGCCCGCCATCTGCCCGCAACGGCTTGCGCTGGACCGTGTGCTTTTCGGCAGTGGGTTTGCTGCTCCTCACTGCGTGTAGCAGTTGGGCAAAGGGTACCGGCTATACGCCCCGGCTCTTCGTTGTTCCTGTCTGCCTCTTGCTTCTGTCTGCCTACTTGCCGCTCGTGGAATCGGCAACCTGGCTGTTTCGCCCCGATTTCGCGCGCGGCTGGGTGGTGATCACGGGCACATCCCTTGCTCTTGTGGTTTTCTCAACTGCGGTCTTTGGCTTCCCCTCCCCGCGTGCAGCGCGAGAAACCGTACTGAGCACAACAAGCTCAGACTCGGAAGAAATCCGTGACCTTGGCTGCACTCACCTGATCGGGAGCTACTGGAACGTATGGCCCAGGGTCTTTCACCATTTAGCAACTTCGGATGCTCCAATAATCTGGGGCGTCACGTTTCGCTCCGACGTCACGCGTCGCCTATGGGATGGCTACCCGCAAGAATCCCGGGTCTACTGTGCCGTCGCCAATGACCCGGAGGTACAGTTGAGCGCCTCGTCATTCAAGGTACCCCCTCTCGCGCAGCGTGCCTGCAAAGGAAACATTTGCAGCTTTACAGTCCACTGAGACACAGCTCAGGTGATCGCCCGGCAGGTCCGGATCCGAATCAACCGGCTCGCGGGTCCACTCCCGCTCGAAAGCGTTTTGCGAGCCGCAATGCGGTGCTCTACTCGGGCCTCGTCTAAAATGAAACTAAGAACCGCGTCCAGTTCTGGGGGCCCTGATGAAAACCGTACTGCTCATCGATGATGAGCCTGTCGTCTTGAAACTCGCGACGCTGGCTCTGCAGAGAGGCAGCTACCGGGTGCTCGCCTACGGCGACCCACAGGAGGGTCTCTCGGTATTCGAGAACGCCTGCGACGAGGTGGACCTGCTCGTCACCGACGTGGTGATGCCGGAGATGGACGGCACGGAGTTGGCCGAGCGGGCGGTTGCCCTGAAGCCGGGGCTGCCCGTGCTCTTCATTTCGGGAATCGTGAACGAGCGTGACATTGCGATACGGGGAGCCCCGAAAATCCGCTTCTCGTTCCTTCGAAAGCCTTTTCAGGCATCCGCCCTGGTTGAGAAGGTGCGTGAGATGCTGGGCGAGACGGCGCCCGAGAACCGGTCGGCCAGGCGGACTTTCGGCGCCTGAAGGAATGCCGCCGCCGCGCCTACAGCGGCGACGGCGCTCCCAGTTGTTCCCGATGCACGATGCCTCCGTGGGCGCGCGTCTTGCCGTGCTCGATGAGCGACTTCAGGCGAACCAGGTCCTCATCCATTTCGCACTTGGGATCCGCGCCGAGCAGCCGCGCCAGCGCATGGCCGACCACGCCCAGCGGCGGGGTGTAGGACATGCGGATCGTGATGCGCGTGCCGCCGTCGGGATTTGAATCGAACCGCACGGCTCCGCTGTTCTCAATAGTCGCTCCCGGCAGGCTGCGCCAGGTGATCAACTTGTTCTCGACGCGTTCGGTTATCTCCGCGGTCCACGTGACCGGGATGCCGAGCGGGCCCTCAACCGTCCAGAGCGAGCGGTTGTTCCCCAGGTCGCGCACCTCGCGCAGGTGCGCCATGAACCGCGGGAAATTCGAGTAGCGCGACCAGAAGGAGAACACCTCCTGCACGGGCGCGTGAATGTTTACTGTTTTCTCGATGGTGACCGCGCCTGCGCGGCCGATTCCCAGCGCGCGCTTGAGTTCCATGTTGGCGGCGGCTCGCAGAAGCATTCCGCTCCCGAGGAGGCCGGCTGCCGCGCCCCCTATGCCGCCCCGCTTGACGCCGCCGATCAGCAGGGCCGCTCCCCCCAGCCCGGCCATCGTACGGACCGCCGGCGTCCAGTTGGTTTGCATGATTTCCCAGCGCTCTCCGGAGCGCGCCCCGCCGCCCTGCAAAGCCGGAATCTCGGCTTCAGCGTGCCGTTCGAGGCGGTCTTCGATTTCCATTCCCTCCGCGGCCGACTCGGCGGCCGACAGCAAAGCGTGGTATTCGCGCTCGAGCACCGGCCCTCGCAGAACCAGGCGGCCCCGTTCCGAGCGGACCTCAACGGCGTGGGGATGCGAAACCACCCGGCCGATCCGGGCGCGAACGCGCGCGACGATCACATCCTCGTCCACGCGCCCGCTTCGCAAGATGGCTTGGGCTATCGCGGCGACGCCGCGCGCGCGGTTGGATAGATCGCGTCCGGTCTTGTCAACCAGACGCTCGGCATCGTGGACGGTCCGGGCGGCTTTGTCGCGGATCAGCGCCCGCCGGCGCCTTCCCCTGTCCGGATCCGCGATGTACATAATTGCGGCGCCAGCGCCCAAACCGGCAAGCAAATTGACGGCTTTTCCCATGTCCCCTCCTGTGTGGATTTCCCCGAGAGATTGATGACTCCATTCTAGCCGGATTGAGCGCTGGGGGGACGGGCGGCTTCAGGCCGCTTTTCTGAAACTGACGGCTTCCATGGCGCGCTGCGCCTCGGGGGTGGACATGACCTCGTTCCAGACGCCGCCGCCGCGCGCGTTCTCCGCCATCAGCAGCATGATTCCCTGGTCGATGCCGATTACGTCCGGGCTGAACCAGTTAGCGCCGGGCTGGAACGCGTCGACGAAGCCGTAGCGTCCCCAGACGCGTTTCCCGTAGCGATCGAGCATGGTCCGGAGGACCGTATTGCACTCGGCAGGCAGGAACACCACCGAGCCCCCGGACGCGCACGGCGTGAGCGTGCCGTCGGGCGGGCAGTAGGGGTTGCCCCAGACGCGGTAGCCGAACTGGGAATCCGACGCCGTGACGCCCCACAGATCCGGCCCGTACCAGGGGAACTGCCGCGACAGGCTGATGCAGAACTGCCGGTGCGCCATGGTGGCAAGGCGCGAGTTCTCGAAGTAATCCGAGTAGCGGTCCTTCCGGTCGCGGAAATCGAACCAGGCATGCGAGTACTGGTGGACGAACAGCGGCGCCACCGAATCGATGTAGGTATAGCCTTCGCACTCGCGCACGGGCCGCCTCCAGGCGTCCCAACAGGAGACAGGAATGGGCGAGGAGGAACTGCCGATGGCGAGCAGGTACATCGCCAGCAGCTCCGCATACTCGTCCCAGCGGTAGGGGAGAAAGCCGGTCTCGGGCGTCCAGCCATGGCAGAGCGTATCGTGCCCGTTGAGCATCCAGCGCCAATCGACACGGCCGAGCAGGTCGGCTGCGAGCTGGCGGATGCGCGGTTGGTCCCAGTGCGCTTTGCAATGCAGAACGCCGCACAGCAGCCAGGCGGTGTCGACGGACGAAGCTTCGCTGCTCCAGATCCGTTTGCCGGACTTCACGTCCAGGAAGTGGTAGAAGAACCCGCGCTCGTGCTCGACGCGGGACGCCAGGTATTCGAGCGTCCGCTCAACGCGGGCAAGCGGCGCGCCTCGTTCCAGATAGCCGCGGGAATCCGCGATGGCCAGGGCGCTCAGCCCAAATCCGGTGGCGGCGATGCTCGATACGTCGCGCGATTCCGGCCCCTCCATCCGGGCGCGGTCGCGCACCAGCCCCGTCGCGGGATCCGCCTGTTCGTAGAAAAAGAGGCACGCAAGGCGCTCGACTTCGTCCAGGAGGTCGAAAGATTCCCGGGCGTGGACCGAGGGCTGGACAAGCGCTCCTGCACCCATCCCGGCCGTGACGACTTTTAGAAAATCCCTGCGGCCAATACGAGGCGCGCCACCCTCCGGCCGGCACTGCCCGGTGGGTGTGGGGGACACAAGCTGACTTTCCAGAAGGACAAGTATACCAGCGAAGGACGGGTTTGCGGTCAGCCGGCGGCGATGCGCGCAACGGGCGCTTCCGGCCGGGCCTTCCACTGCTCGTAGCGGCGCGAAAGCTCCGCGGGAAGCGGCTGCTCGGCGGGCCCGCTATCAAGCAGAGCGGGCAGGCGTTCCTGCAACAAATACTCGGTGGCCTGCACGAGAGGTTCGGCGTGGAAGCGGCGCTGCATCGGTGCGTCCAGGAGCGTGTTCGCGAGCGCGAGCAAGCCCATCGCCTGGTGGTGCGCCATAAAGGCCCGGACCACTCGCGGCACTCCCCCCGTTCGGGAGTCGCTGTAATCCGCGGATTCGAAAAACCCGTAGCGGCCGGTCCAGCCGAGCGCTTGCATCGCGCGCAGGTTCCTGGTGGCGGCCGCGTGGTCGACCATGAGGGCGAGCATGGAGGCGTAGGGCGCGACGACAAGGTCGCCCGGCCAGGCGCGCTTCAGGCCGACATCGGGCACTCCGAAGGCGCGGTACTGATAATTCAGGGCGCTGTCGCGCGCGCTGTAGGCCGCCTCGGAAATGCCCCACGGCACGCCGCGCTCGGCGCCGTAGGCCTGCTGGATCCGAACGGCGGATTTCAGGCTCTCACCCAGCAGCGTGTCCTCGTAGGCGCGCATGAACAACGAGGGCATCAGGTACTCGAACATCGTGCCGGTCCAGGAATACAGCGTGCGCGTTCCCTTGTAGAAAGCCAGCTTGCGACCGAGGCGGAACCACGCCTCGCGCGGCAGATCGCCCTTGGCGATGGCCACAAATACGGCCGTGCGCGCCTCCGTGGCCAGCAGGTCGTAGTAAGCCGGATCGAGCGCGCCGGACAGCAGATCGTAACCCACGCGCATGAGCTTGCGCTTGCCGTCGAACAGCAAAGAAAAGTCCATCTGCTCCACAAAGCTCTCCGCCGCGGCGGCCTGGCGTTTCAAACGCTCGATGAGCCCGCCGGCAAACGAGCGCGCTTCGCCGAGGGCGGCGTCGAGGGTCTGGAGCGTGTCCCGCAACTCCGGCGGAACGGGCAGCGCGGATTCCAGCACGGCGGCGATTTCCCGCGAGATGGCCGCGTAGTGACCGGGAAGTTCCTCGACGGCAGCGTGACGCTCCAGCAGCTTCAGCAGGCCGCGCAGGGCGGGATGCTTCGCGTGCATCCTGAGTTCCTGCTCGTACGGGGCGTCAAGCCACGGCGCGAGCGCGCAGAGCTGGTTGATCGCGGCCTCGACGCGGGCCGCAAGCGCATTGTACCAGTACATGGTTTCGCCGGCCTGGCCCGGTTCGAGCTTGGCGCAGGTCCACTCGAGGCGGGGGAGCAGGCTGCGAATCATGGCACGAACCTCCGCCAGCACGCTCTCCCAGAAAAAGAGGTCCGTGGGCCGGTATTCAAGCTGGCGCACGAGGCTGGCCAGCAGCCGCGAGATCGAACTGGTGCGCGCGGCGGCCGGAAGGACGCTGCGCAGCCGCAGGCAGTGGGCGCGCATTCCGGCCAGCGCGCTCGCGTCGATGATCGGTGCGCGAAGCGCTTCCAGGCAGCCCTGCTTCACCACGATCAGCGCGGCGGCGAGGTTCCCGCTATCGACGGCGGAAACATACAGCGGCGGAACCGGGCCGAGCGTGTTTGTGTTGTACCAGTTGTAGAAGTGGCCGCGATGCCTCCGCAGGCGGCTCATGGTGTCGAAAAGGTTTTCGATGCGCTCGGCGAATTCGCTGAGCGTGAGATAGCCGAAATCCAGCGCGGCAAGATTAGCAGCAGCCTGCAGGCCGATGTTTGTTGGCGAGGTGCGGCAAGCCGTCCGGGGCGGATCCTCCTGCACGTTGTCCGGCACCAGCCAGTTGTGCTCGGCGCCAGAGAGATCGCCGAAAAAGCGCCACGTGCGCAGCGCGATGTCGCCCAGGTAATCGGCATCCGGCCGCGGCGCCTTCTTCCCTGCCCTGGGCGCCCCGCTCAACCACGCGGCGGCGAGCGGCGACATCAGCCAGAGTTCCAGCACCGCGACGGCCAGCATATCCGTGGCGAGGCCCGCGGGAAACCACAGACAGACGAACACCGTGCCCAAAGGACCGGCCAGCAGATAGCGCTCGAGCAGCCCCGCTTTCCGTCCCCCCTCCTCGGACTGCGCCATGCTTTCCCATTCGAGCAGCCTTCTCCCCGTGACATGGACGCGGATGAGTGTGCGCGCCACGGCATCCGCCATCAGAAAAGCCTGGTGGACGAGGAAGGTCATCCGGATCAGCGCTTCGGCGTGGCCGCGCACGAGGTGAAAGCCGATTTCACGAAAATACGGCCGCCAGAAGCGGGGCGGCGGCAGCCGCACAAGCGCCCAGGCGGCTTCGCAATACGCGGGCAGCAGGAGAAATGCGCACGCGAGCAGCGTCCAACGGTAGGCCGGCCCCGGCAAAAAGAACCAGCCTGCCAGGACGAGGGCGAGTAGAGAAATCTCGAACAGGCTGCGCCGGAGATTGTCGGCGATTTTCCAGCGTGAGAGCGCCGGCAGTGGGTTCGGGTTGCGCCCGCCTCTTGCTGCCGGAACCGATGGCAGCAGCCACTGTGCGATCTGCCAGTCGCCTCGCGTCCAGCGGTGTTTGCGCTTCGACCAGGCCTGATGCTTCGCTGGGTAGTCATCGATGAACTCCAGGTCCGTCACCAACCCCGTGCGCGCGTACTCGCCCTCGAGTAGGTCGTGGCTGAGCAGCGTGTTCTCGGGGAACCGCCCGCCCATCACTGCGTCGAACGCGCGGAGATCGTAGATGCCCTTGCCGGTGAAACTCGCCTGGCCGTACAGGTCCTGGTAAACGTCGGAGACGGCAGTGGTGTAGGGATCGAAGCCCGTCTGCCCGCTGAAAAACCTCGCCAGGCGCGAGCGGCAGGCCGAATCGACGTTGACCGAAATGCGCGGCTGGAAGATCGCGTAGCCTTCGCGAACCGTCCGCGTATCGGGATCGATCACCGGCCGGTTGAGCGGGTGCGCGAGCGTGGCGGCCAGCATGCGCGCGGTATCGCGCGGCAATTGCGTGTCGCTGTCTAGCGTGATGACGAAGCGGAACGAGTTCAGGCAGGAAAGGTCGCCAATCTTCAGCGAAAAGGCGTCGTCTCCGCCGAGCAACAGGCGGTTGAAATCTTCCAGCTTGCCGCGCTTGCGCTCGTGCCCCGTCCAGACCGATTCCGATTCGTTCCACTCCCGGCGGCGGTGAAACAAATAGAACTGCGAACCGGCTCCGGAACGGTAGCGCTCATTGAGCAGTTGAATCCCCTTCGCACAGATATCGAGCAGGTGATCGTTCTCGCCGTAGGCGTGGGGAGAATCGGCGAAGTCGGTCAGCAGCGCGAACGATATATTCGGATCGCGATTGGCGAGATAGTGGATCTCCAGGCGTTCGAGCAGGCGCTCCACTCCCTGGCGGGATAGCAGCAGCGTGGGGACCACCACGAACGTGCGGCAGTCGTCGGGAATGCCCTCGGAAAAATCTAGCCTTGGGAGGCGGCGCGGCGGCAGCAGATGACTGACCAGCAGATTCATGAAGGCAACCGATGCCTGGCTCGCCGGAATCAGCAGCAGCGCGGCCAGCCAGAGCGGCGCCTGGGGCAGCAAGACGTACACCGCGGCGATGAGCAGAAACGTGGTGAGCGCGATGCCACCCAAATAGAGCGCGTTGGGCCTGCCGTGGACGGCGTCGCGCAACCGGCCTGCAAGCGGGGGGCGGTAGCCTGCGCGCTTCCGCAGCGTGTTCTTCCCCGGCCCCACCAGGTAATAACCCACGTGGCGCTCGCGCCCTGTGGAGCTTTCGGCAAGTTTTATGGCCAGTTCCGCGATCCCGGTCTCCTCCAGGTCTGCGCGCCTCGCAATGTCTTCAACCGCGTGCCTGTACGCGTCGCGGGTTTCGAAATCCATGCGGGGATAAACAACGGCGGGATCCTCGCGCAAAATTTTGTCGACGAGCGAGACCGATTCGACGAAATCGCGCCAGGAAACCGGTTCGAGCGCGCGAAGGGCGGTGATGGCCTCGCGCACCGCCGCGTCGTCCTCGTCCGGCGCTTCGATGCCGGCGCGCAATTTCTCGATAAGCGCGATCTTGAGCATCGGGCCGACGGCCCAGACCTCGGCCAGCGAAAGCGGCATGGTTTCCTGACGGGCATTGACGAATTCTTTGATGGCTTCGAGCCCGCCGGAAAGGGCCGCAAGTTTCACCGCGAGCCAGTAGACGCGCGGCTCGCCATCGATCACGGGCAGTTGGCGGCAGAACGAGCGAGGCATCCCCTCGCGTATCTCGCGTATCTGCGACTGCAGGAATTGGTAGTTGTCCAGAAGCCAGGCGGCTCTGGGCGAAGGCGCGCGCTCTGCCGCTTCGGAAAGGAAACGCTCGCACGCCTGCCTCAGCGCCCGCTCGGCCTGCGTGAACCTGGCGAGAGGCCGGATGCTTCCCTTGAATGTCTTCGTGTCCGGCATGTGCGATTGAAAGAAGCGACTAGACGGGCGCGGCCGTGCCGTTCATCGGTAGCTCGCTGCCTGCATTTCGAATAACCGCGCGTAGCGCCCGCCGCGGGCGACGAGTTGATGATGCGTGCCTTGCTCCCGTATATTCCCTCCTTCCAGCACGATGATTCTGTCCGACATGCGCACCGTGGAGAAGCGATGCGAGATGAGGATCGCCATGCGGCCGCCGGTGAGTTCGGAAAAACGGCGAAACACTTCGTACTCGGCGGCGGCGTCGAGCGCGGCGGTCGGCTCGTCGAGCACGAGCACCTGCGCATCGCGAAGGTACGCCCGCGCCAGGGCGAACTTCTGCCACTCTCCGCCGGAAAGATCCACGCCGCCTTCAAACCTTCTCCCCAACATCTGCTCGAAATCGCCCGCCAGGCGCGCGATGATCTCATCGGCGCGGCTCTTGCAGGCAGCCTCCCAGATCCGCGCATCGTTGGCGTCCTCGATGCGGCCTGCGGCGATGTTGGCGCGGGCGGTCATGTCGTAGCGCATGAAATCCTGAAAGATGATCCCGATTTCGCGATGAAGTTCCTCGACGCTGTATTCGCGCAGGTCGACGCCGTCCAGCAGAATCGCGCCCCCCGTGGGCTCATACAGGCGCGCGATCAGCTTGACCAGCGTCGTCTTGCCCTGCCCGTTCTCGCCCACGAGGGCCACGCGCTCGCCCGGGGCGATGCGGAAATTCAAACGGTTCAACACGAGGCGCGACGAGCCGGGGTAGTGGAAGCACACGTCCCGGAACTCGAATCCGTCGCGAATGGGGCGCGGCGCCGGCAGAGCGTTGGCCTTTGACTGGATCCGAGACCGCACGCGGAAAAATTCGTGGAGGTCGGTGAGAAACAGCGCCTGGTCGGCGATGCTCGAAAATGTCGAAAAGATAGTCTGGATCTGGCTGCTCGATCCGGCCAGCGCTCCCGCCAGAAACGTGAGTTCCCCCAGCGTAAGCCGGCCCTCTGCCGTGCGGAGCACCAGAAACGCGTACGCGCCGTAGTAGCCCGCGGAGCTCAACAACGCCAGCAGCGATCCCCATTTCAGCCGGCGGGTGAGCAGGCGCCGGTTGCGCGCGATCAAATCGCGGGTGAGCGCGGCATAGCGCTCGCGAAGGTGGCCGCTCAGGCCGAAAATCTTCACTTCCTTTGCGGCTTCGCGGCTGGTGCCGAGCACGCGCAGGTAGTCCAGTTCCCGCCGCACGGGGGTCAGGCTATGGGCCAGCGAGTAGCCGAGAAACGCGAAGTGGCTCTCGCCGACGAACGCCGGAACCACGCAGGCCACCAGCACGACGAACAACCACGGAGAGAATGCAATGACCCCGGCCGACAGCGACGCCAGCGTGACCGTCTGCTGGAGCAGTCTGCCGATGCCGTTCAGCATGCCTATGCGGTCGGTGGCCTGCACGCGGGCCCGCTCGAGCTTGTCGTAAAACGCCGGATCCTCGAAGCACGCAAGGTCGAGCTTCGCCGCGTGGTCCATGATGCGCAGGCTGATCTCGAGCGTGAACTGGTCGGCAAGCCGGGCGTCCAGGTAGTCGATCACGCGCCCCAGCGTCATTCCCAAACCCGCCAGGCCGAACTCGATCGCCACCAGCGTCCAGATTCCCTCGGGCGGCTTGCCGGGCGACGCGAGCGTGGCGACAAGGGTATCTACGATCAGCTTCGCCACCCACATCACTGCCACCGGAATCAGGGCGGAAATAATCCGCAGAATGATGCCGGCCGTTACGATCCACGGCCCCGACGCCCACACGATGCTCAACACCGGAGGAATGTTGCGTAGGGCGCTCAGGCGTTGACGCCACGCGTTCCACTGTGCCGCGAGGTGGGAATTCATCGAGTAATCCGGTTCCAACGGCAGTGTAATTTCTGCCTCGCTGTTCAGGCAGCGCGGCCGGTTGCGCCCGGCCGCTGGTCCGCATCCCTCTGAGTTCACGAGCGCAACAGTCAAATCAACCGGATAGCGGTTACTTCAAAACGCAGCGTTCGTAGCTGTCGGAATGGAAATTATGCAAATGGAGTGCCAATCTGTGCCGGGCGCGCGCTGCGGCGACAGCCCTGGCCCGCCGCAGCGAATTACCCGGCTTTGAAGGTGGGTCTTATTAGGAGTAGAGTTTCCGCTATTTCTTGAACAATCTGGGCGCGAAATCGTAGAGGCACTTGCGCCACGTCTGCCACTCGTGAGACGTGCCGGGCGCTTCGAACCACACTGCGTTCACTCCCGCCTTGCTCAGCTTCTCCACCATCGCTTTGCCCCCGCCGAGGCGGCTCATCTCAACGGTGCCGGCGCCCATCCAGAACAGCCGGACTCGCTTCTTCAGTTCCTCCGCATCGATATCGGCGCGCACTCCGCCGCCGCTGAACGAACCGATGTACGCGAACTTGTCAAGGTTTGCGAGACCGATCTGAACCGCCTGCCCGGCGCCCATGGAGAGCCCGGCGATGGCCCGCTGCTCGCGGTTGGCCAGGGTGCGGTAGGTGGAATCGATCATCGGGATCAGGTCATTCACCACCACCTCGGGGAACGCGGCATTTCGCCTCGGCGGCCTGCCCTCCTGCGAATCCTGAGCCGCGCCCGGTTTTGAAGCCACCATGCCGTTCTCCATCACGATGATCATCGGCACGGCCTTTTTCTCCGCGATCAGGTTATCGAGAATGATATTCGCGCGGCCCTGCTTAGTCCAACTGGTTTCGTTCTCGCCCGAGCCGTGCTGGAGGTAGAGGACCGGATAGCGCGCTTTCACGTTCCGGTCGTAATCCGGCGGCGTATAGACGAAAATCCGCCGCCACGCCTGCGTGGTCTTGGAGTAATACCAGTGCATCCGCACGTCGCCGTGCGGCACGTCCTTCACATCGTAAAAATCGAGCGATTTGTCCGGAATCTCGATGCCGCTGCTCTCCTTGTTCCACCCGAAAAAAGTTTGGGTGGAGGGATCGTTGCAAGGAAAGCCGTCGACAAGCAGCCAGTAATAGTGGAAACCTGGAACGGCGGGCGGAATCGTCACGCTCCACACGCCTTTGTCGTCCCGAACCATGTCGAACGGGCCTTTGCCGAGCCCGTTGTCGTTCCCTCCGGGCATCAACTGTACGCTCTTCGCGTTGGGAGCACTTACCCGAAATGTCACGCGAAGATCGGAATGTACACGCGGGTATTCGGCTCCAGGAAGGTTGGAACTGGCTGGTTTGGGATCATCCGCGGCTTGCGCCCACGCGAAGGCGCCAAAAGCGATTGCCAGCGGCAGTGCGCCTAAACGGTTCATAGAAAGTTCCTTTCGCAATCACAAAAATTCAAAAGTTGCGCTTGCCGTCAGCCGGCCGGCGCGAAATTCAGAGTCCCTCCGGTAGTTTATCGCCTCTCGACAGCGTCCGTGAATCATGGAACCGCCTTGTGCGCATCCGTAACCTTGCGTGTGTTGTTCCCGCCTCGGAGGCGGCGAAAGCAGCGTCGGCTGCCCGGCGGCGGGAAGAACACCAACGGCAAGAGCTATCAGGAGAGGGGCAGATCGCTGTTTCACCAGTCAATCCTCCGATTTAAGACGACCCAGAAACATACCACATCCAAGAGTTGCGAAACGAGCTACATGGAGAAGGACGATAATGGTGGGCAAGGAGGGACGGGATGCCTGGCATTAGCGCGCCGATGTTTCAAACCAAAAACGATCTTTCGCATGAGGTCCGCCAGAGAATGGTCGAGCTGCTCAACCGGCAACTGGCCGAGACTTTCGACCTCTACTCGCAAACCAAACACGCGCACTGGAATGTAAAGGGCTCAAATTTCTTCCAGCTTCATGAATTGTTCGACGAACTGGCCGAGGGTGTCTTCAAATTCATCGATTTGATCGCCGAGAGGGCAACCGCGCTTGGCGGGTACGCCCAAGGGACCATTCGAATGGCCGCGGCCGATTCCGGTCTGCCCGAATATCCCCGCGATGCCATCGAAGGCCGGCAGCATGTGGAGGCACTGATCGAGCGGTTCTCGAAATACGCCGCCAGCTCGCGCAAAGCAATCGACATGGCCCAGGACGAAGACGATATGGCGACCGCCGACCTGTTCACGGACGTCGCCCGGGAGATCGACAAGGATCTGTGGTTCCTCGAAGCGCACCTTCAGGGCGCGGCACAGAAGGCCGGCTGAGGCGTCTGCTTTCCCGATCACCTCACCTGCGCCATCCTCTGCGTAGGATCTGTTTTTCCTGCGTGGACGGCGTGAACGCGGCGATGTGTCTCCCTGGCGAACCGCACCAGCTCGGGGTAAGGCAGGTCGACTACGTTGAGAAAACCAAGATTGTAGTTTTCGCCGTCAAACCTGCCGGTCACCGGCTGGTCGCATAACTGGAAGTAGTGTGTCCCGATGATAACCGGCTGAGCTGCGGCCCGCTCGACGTAATACTGATAGGCGGCGCCGCGCTCGGTCTGGTTCTTCACCATGACCAGCGAGGGCGCCAACCCGCGCTCGGGGGCTCCGAAGTGGAACTCGCCGATCATCACCGGCTTGCGAACCAGTTCGTAGATGCGTTGGATTTGATCGGCTGGCGGCTCGAATCGGTAGATGTTGATGCTGAAGACGTCGAAAACATCGTTGGCGCGGAGCACGGGACCGGGTGCGCTGCCGGCCCAGCGTATGCCGAGCACCATGTGATTCGGGTCAGCCTTGCGGATGGCATCGACGGTCACCTTGAAGTAGTGGCGTGAAATCGTCTCCAGCAGCGCTTCGCGGCTGCTCGCCGTGTCGCCTTTTTCCTCCAGGAACTTGCGAACGAAACTGCGCGTCGCCGATTCCTCCGGGTCCGCCAGGATCCTCTCGATGAGGTTGCGGCCGGGCCAGCGCGGCTCATTGCCGATGAAGTAGCCGATCAGCATCGGCTCCTCGCGGAAGCGGCCGCACTGCCGGGCGGCATCCGCCTCGGCAGACTGCACGAACTCTTCGGAATAGACGTCCGGAAATCCAACCCAGTTCTTCTTCGAGCGGCCCACCCGCACGTTGGTTACAAACGGCATGGAGGGGTTCTCATGCAGAGCCGCATCGGACCAGTTCGCAACCGTGTTGAATCCCCACGCGCGGAGCCGGTCGCTGATCTTCGCCTTCCAGTTGGCGACGAAATTCTCCTCGCCGTAGCGCATTCTGGCGTTGGCCGAGTAGAAATCGACGGTGTCGCCCGTGCCCGGCGGAAGTCTCACGAACAGTTTCTCCCGGCCCGGCATCATGGGACTTGGATCGCGGTAACGCACGCAGTCCATCCCGATGCTGAAAAACAGGTGGCCGTCGGGATCCACCAGCCACCAGCGCCCATCGATCTGGGTGGTGCGGAAATATCCCGTGGCGCGTTCCTTGCTCTCCCTCCAGCCGCCGTAGCGGCAGAAGCCGAAGTCCTCCCCCTTGGCCAGTTCGGCGTCCTCTTTCTTCCACGCCGCCCTCAACTCTTCGACGGAGCGGACCTTGCCCGGCCAGTCGTCGGGAATCCACTGGCCGAACTCGTCGACCACCGGTTTGTCGAGGTAGAACTCGTCGGACACCGTGCCGGTCTCCAGCCGCACCGGCCCAAGCCGCAGCGTCATCGGGCAGTTCGGCTCCACCCGAACCACCAGCGACTCCACGTCGGTGAGGTCGATATGGTTGCCCCAATTCGACAGCCAGTGCGCCTTGAACGCCCGGTTGTTCATGAACTCGCGCTGCAAGAAGGACGACGCAATCGCCGCCATCGCCCGCACGCCTTTATATGGCTGGACGCGGTAGCCGAACGTGCTGCCGGCGCGGTTGCGTATGCCGATCTGCCAGCGAAGGGTCGAGTCCGAGAGGAACTCGAAGGTGAAAGTCCCATAGGAGGTCCAGTCGCGCGCCGCCGCCGGAACCGGAATCAGAAACTCGCCGGGCGCGTCCGCTCCCGGAAAGCGGAGCACCACCGTGTCCGGTGTGTCGCCGGGACGTACCTCGACGCCCTTGACCGTTGCTCGTTTCAGGTTTTCGGCGCTGAAGATGCCATCCAGCGGATTTGCCGCGCCGCACAAGGAAACACCCAACGCCAAAATGATGGCGTACACAGCAGGAGCGCTTTTCATGCTTCCCTTCCTTTCCGCACGTTCTCGCGTTTATTCTTTCTGATACACGCGCACGTAGTCCACCTCAAAGCGCGAGGGGAACTTCGTGTCCGATGGATCGCCGCCCGCCGTGCCGCCGATCGCCAGGTTCAAAATCATGTAGTGCGCGTGGCGGTACGGGTTTGTTCCGTCGGGATTCAGCGTCTTGTTCAGATCGGAATCGTTCAGCGTCAGCCCGTCCACGGTGATCAGGATTCTGTTCTCATCCCAATCCATGCGCCACACATGAAACTTGCTGGACCATTCCGGGTCCTCGAATGAGGCAAGGGGTTTTCTCACCGTGTTGGATCTGGTGCGCTGCCCGCCGGCCCAGATGAGGTTGGCAAGCAGCGTCCCCCTGTAGTACTCCATGATGTCTACCTCGCCGTTGGCCGGCCAGCGCCCCTCGGCGCCAAGCGTCCAGAAGGCCGGCCAGATCCCGGGCCGGGTGTCGATCCGCCCGCGCATTTCGAAGCGGCCGTACTTCCAGTTGTGCAAGCCCTTCGTGGTAACGCTGGCCGACGTGTATTCGGCGTATTCCCGGTTCGTCCTCCAATCTTTGCTGCCGGGAACATAATTGGGGTTTTTCAGCCGCTCGCGCCGCCCTTCGATGATCAGCAAGCCCCGTTCGCACCAGGCGTTTTCGGGCTGATACCACTGCAACTCCTGGTTCCTCACGAAACCGGTTTCGTAGGTCCACTTGGCCGGGTCCGGCCGCCCGTCTTTGTCGAACTCATCCGAGAA
>JBLNCW010000078.1:0-52502 GCA_050261015.1 Rhodospirillales bacterium
GGGAATGGCAGGCTTGTCGCCGGCCGAGGCATGCAGGGTGCCCACACCAAGCCGCCGACTGCGGAAATGTGTTACCTATGTCTCAGGAACGAAGTGTTACCCATGTGTCCGGTCCGGACACTAGAAAACATGGAGCGGGAGACGGGACTCGAACCCGCGACGTCCAGCTTGGGAAGCTGGCATTCTACCACTGAATTACTCCCGCCCTCGGGCGGATGGGGCGGGGTGGCAGGCAACGCCCTCCCCTGCCCTTCACAACGCTCAACATAACACAACGTGGCGGCTGTGCGCGAGTCGCGCTCAGCCGCCGCCCGCTAGACGTTGTACGCCTCGGCGCCGGCGATCTCCTTCAGGTCCCAGCCCTTCCGGTATTCGCGGTAGAGGTACTGGTTTGCCTCGCGGCAGTTGGTGACCCGGAACGCCAGCGGGTCCCATTCAACGCGGTGCCCCACACGCAGAGCGACATTGGCTAGCTGGTATGCCTCGGTGAACGGCCCGGCGTACCCCATGTGGCAGCCCGGAAGCTTGCCCGCCTTAACGGCAACCACCCAGTCCTTATGAACCTCCTCGCGGCCCCAATCCCTCTTGGGCGGCGCCGGATACGGCTCGGTCTTCTGGCCCCGGAACGGCCCACGGCCCTGCGGAAGGCTCCCCTTGGTGCCGATCCATACGAGGCTGCCGCGGCCTCCGCCGGTGATCGATTCGGGAATGGTTTTCCCCCCGTCGTACCAATAAATCTTCAGCGGCGGATGAACGCCCCTCTGCGGCCAATCCCAGCGTACGATGCTCCACGCCGGATACATCTCCGGCCTCATGCCGCTGGTTTCGACTACTTCGACCGCCGAGGGCGCCCCGAGGTCCAGCGCCATGAAGATCACGTTCATGCTGTGCGGAGCGATGTCGCCGACAGCGCCGCTGCCGAATTCCACCCAGCCTCGCCAGGTGAAGGGATGATAGATGGAGAGATCCGGATCCTTCTGATAGATATATTTCTTCCAATTTTCCGGCTGGTAAACCGCATGATCTTTGGGCCAAATACCCTGATAAGGCCGAACCGGCGCCGGACCAAGCCACAGATCCCAGTCCAGGCTGCCCGGCACCGGACTCTCGACGGCCGGGCGGTCGAATCCCTGGGGCCAAACCGGCCGGTCCGTCGAGACATGGATCTCGGTGATCTCGCCGAGCGCGCCCGATTGGATCAGGTCCACGGTCCTGAGGGTACTGGCTGACGAGGTGCTGGCCGTCCCCATCTGCGTGATGGCCTTGGTTTCGGCCGCCACCTTGGCCATGACGCGGGCCTCGTGCACGGTCTGGCAGAGCGGCTTCTGACAGTAGACGTGCAGGCCGTGCTTCATTGCCCAGATGCTGATGTAGGCGTGGCTGTGATCCGGCGTGGCGACCGAAATCGCGTCGAGTTTCTCGCGCTCGATCATCTTCCGGAAGTCTGTGTATTTTTTGGCTTTGGGGTATTCGGCCCCACGCCGTTCCAGAATCGCGGTATCGACGTCGCAGATGGCCGCGACGTTCTCGCCCAGCTTGTGGAACGTCTGTGCGTCCACACCTCCCATGCCCGTGATGCCGACCACGCCGATGTTCAGCTTCTCATTGGCCGCGTAGCCGCGCGCCAAGCCGGCCGGCAATATCATGAACGTACCGGCTGTCTTCTTCGCCCACTCACGGCGTGACAGCTTGTTTCCGTTGTGCGCAGAGCCCATCAGTCCACCTCGCCTTCAGCACCGCGAGCCAGTTCCTGAGTGGTCTGGCTCACGCAGAATTCACAACTGCACGTGCACCCGGCATTCTACTTGAGAGGCAGCGGGATTGCACGCCCGGTCCTGACCGACATCTTGGCTGCCTCCAGGACCTCCATCGTCGCGACGTTCAGTTCGAGCGCCGAGGGTCCGTCCAGCGGCTGCTTTGTCTTGAGCCGGTTGACCATGTATGCCACAGGTTCGGCGCGTTCCGGCGGCAGGGGCGTCACGGCGAGCTGTTCACCCATCTGCTGCCGCCCGCGCCCTCCCTGCGCCTGCGACTGAGCCCCACTGGGACGCTGTCCCGGCTTTCGAATCGTATTCCCCACAATACTGCCTCTCAGGCCGTAAACTTCGTTGCCCAGCCGTTGGGCCGGCGGCAGATCCCAACTCGCTTCCAGAATCGCCACGCCGTCCTTGTAATTCAGAATGATGGTTGCGTTGTCTTCCACTTTGGGAAACAGCTCCGGCTTGAGATGATTCGCCGAGGCGTAGACGCTCTCCGGACGGCCTTTCAGCCACAGGCTCCAGTTCACGATGTAGCAGCCGAAATCGACCAGCGCTCCGCCGCCGTTCTGGACCGGGTCGGCCAGCCATTGAACGAATAAGGACGTCTTCGGATCCCCCGGGCCGCCGTGGCCTTGCACCGCGTGCAGGCGCCACACCGGGCCGATTTCGCCCGCGTCGACCGCCGCCTTGATCGCGTAATTCGCCGCCTGCCAGGTGGAACCGTAGTTCGTCATCACCAGGATGTTGTGCTTCTTCGCCAGCGCCTGAATCTCCCGCGCCTCTTTCAATGTTGCCGAGAGCGGCTTCTCAACCATCACGTGAACTCCGCGCGGCGCACAGTACCGGACGACCTCGACGTGCTGGTTTGTGGGGGTGAACGCCCAGACGATATCCGGCTTCGTCTGCTCGATCATCTTCCGGTAGTCGCTGAAAATCAGGTTGTCGGGGACGCCGTTCTTTTTTGCCTGCTCGACCAGCTCGGGAATGTTTTCGGCGAAGCCAACGAACTGCGCCACGTCATTCTTGAGCATTCTCTTCAGATGGCTCCAGACGTGGGCGTGCAGCCCGCTGATAACCGCAATCTTGTACTCCTGAGCCGCCAGCGGCAGGCCGAGCAGGAATATAAATGCAATCACTTTTTTCATCGAAGAAATCCTTTCTGGGTACTAAATGATATTACCTTGAGCATCGACTGTGTGGTTCTTGCCGTCTCCTTCATAACCCGGCCGCGGCGTCGCCTTATCGATCACCCGCTGGGCCACGGGATCGAAGAGCATCGTTTTGCCCTGGCGGTAAGCCTCTACTCCCAACTTGATCGCCACGACCATCTGGTAGCCGAGCTCGGCATGTGCGTTGGGCTGTTTTCGCGAGCGGACGCAACTGAAGAAGTTTGTCGTGTGAGGCGTCCGGGCATCTCGCTGGGGCCCCTCCGGGGGCAACTCGTAAATCTTTGGCTCCGGGCCCGCAGGCCTCCCGGCCGCACTCTGCCCCTCCGGCCGCCGCCGCCGGAGTTCGGGGAATGTCTCTTCGAAAACCTGCACCTGCCCGCGCGCAAGCACGATTGTGCCCTTGTGCCCGTAGATGGCCTGGCTGTGGAACCGTCCCATCCGGGAATTCGCCATGGACCCTGACATGTCGATGTAGAAATTCGGGTACTCGATGAGCGTCGCGTAGGTGTCCGGCACCTCGCGGTCTTTGTGCACGTAAATGCCGCCGCAGGCGCTCACGCGGATGGGAAACTGCGCTCCCATGGGGTAAAGAATCGGTCCAAGACTGTGGAAGAACAGGTCGGTGGCAATCCCACCCGAATAGTCCCAATACTTGCGGAACCGGAAGTAGCGATCGGGGCTGAACGGCCGCTTGGGCGCCGGTCCGAGCCACCGGCTCCAATCGATGGTCTGCGGCGTCCCTTCCGGTTCGATGCGGTAGTTCCATTCTCCCAGCAGGGAGTTGCGGGCCGAAGTGGCCTGGGCGCACAGCACCGGGCCAATTTCGCCGGCGTCGATCAATTCCTTCACTTTATGCGTGCTCGGCGCAGAAAGGCCCTGGTTGCCCACCTGCAGAATGCGGTTGTGCTTCTTCACCGCTTCCACGATGGCCTTGGCCTCCTCGATGGTGTGCGTCATCGGTTTTTCCAGGTACACGTCTTTGCCGGCGACAAGCGCGTCCAGGGCCATCCGGCCATGCCAGTGATCGGGTGTGGCGATCAGCACCGCGTCGATATCGCCGCGCGCCAGCAGGTCGCGGTAATCCTGATAGACATCCTTGTCACTCAGCCGGGCGATGTCCCGCGCCCGCTCCCTGCGCTTCTCGTAGACGTCGCAGACTGCGACGACCTCGATATCCTTTTCCACCTCGGACTGCTCCATAAAAGCCCGGAGATGGACGGTTCCCATGCCCCCCATGCCGATAATGGCGACACGGATGCGGTCGTTGGCGCCAATCACGCGCTCAGCCGACCTGGCGCCCGCCGATTGTGCCGATGCCGCCGCCGCGGCGCCGAGAGCCGAAGTTGTGGCGAGCGTGCGGCTCAGGAACGCGCGCCGCGTAGATGAAACCGGTTTTTCATTCATATTGAACTTGCCCTCTATTCACTTGCTCCGCTGAGCGGAAAAATGGCGGACGGCCAACAGCAAACGGCCGCCCGCCTCTGCCAGTACAGCAACAATCAGAATGAAATTCTCGCCCCGAGCTGGATGTTTCGGGGGCTGTTGCCCTGAGGTGTGGTGATCCTGCCGAAGTCAGGGCTGGTTTCGGTCGTGTTGAAATTGCCGAGCGTGACCCTGTTCAGAGGGTTGCTGGCCGATGCCCGGATCTCAAGATTCGCGCGTTCCGTCAGCGCGAAGTTCTTCATGATCGCGATCTGCTCGCTTTGTGACCACTTGGACCGGAAATAGGAGATCCGGCGCGGCGTGTCGCCGTAGGTCATGTTGGGCGGCCGGACAATCGCCGCCTTGTTGAGCTGGGGCACGCTGAACGCCGTATCGTAATCCGGACTCCAGTCCGGGTTGATTAACGGCACAGAGCCGTCCGACACGCCAAGCGCATAGCTGCACCTGCCGCTGCCGGCGCCGTAGAGGTTCTGGCTGCAGGTGAACCGCAACGGCGTGCCGCTGACGTAGGAATGGATTCCGGAGATCTTCCAGTTCCCGAGGATTCCGTTGAGCACCGGATGGAGATCCCTCAGCCACCGCTGGCCTCTCCCGAACGGCAGATCGTAAACGTACGCAATCCGGATGTTGTGAGGCGTATCCTCGCTCGCCACTGCCTTGTCCGCCCGGCGGTCGTATTGGTTCTGGACAACTCCGTCGCTCGAGCGGTTGGCGTCCTCACCATTGGTGGTGGAGATCAGCTTGGCGAAGGTGTAGGACACGAGTGCGTAGAGGCCTCCGGAAAACCGGCGCTCAAAGCTGGTTTCCAAAGCGTGGTATGTCGAATGGCCGTCGTTCTGGCCGCCAGCGTTGCTGTCCACGTTGGAGTACTGCGGAAACGGTCTCAGCGCCTGCTGCAATTGCAGGTTCGTGCGATACCCCTCGAAGGGGAGTTTGAACCCCGCGGCAATGACTTCCGGATCGTTGAGCGCGGTACTGATGGGCAGGCTCAGCTTGGCGCCGTAAATCGACCAGTATTTTGGATCAAGCTGATTCTGGCTCTGCTGCCTGGAGAGCATCTTCACGCCGATGACGCCGTGATAGCTGGCCCGGAACATCGAATTCGCTCCCACCGTGCGGTCGATGGTGAAGTTCCAGTCCCCAAAATACGGCGCCCGGCCCGCTTTCGGGTTGTAGTAGAACGGCGTGCCATAGAGCTGGATCGTGGGGTCGAGGACGGGTGGTGTGTTCGCCTCGATCTGGTCGCTGAACGCGGTGAGTCCGTCTTTTCTCAAGAACGCGATGCCATTGGACAGAGAGTTTGCCGTCGCGCTGAACGAGCCGCCGAAGCCCTGGATGCCGTTGTCCGCATTGCCGTCCTCCCGAATGGGCTGGTAATAGATCGCCCCGCCGGAGCGGATTACGGTCTTGGGATCGAGTTGGTAAGCAAACCCAAGTCTCGGGCCGAATGCGTTCTTCCTGGTTTCTCCAAACCGCTCGGGAGCTCCATTCACACCGGCGAAGATCATCGCTCCGGGCAGCCCGCCCGCGGCAGGGTTCGGACAGGTCGGGCAGAAATTGCTGTTCCGAAGGTTCCGCTCTTTCTTGGGAAGCGGAATTTCGTAGCGCAGCCCGATATTCAACGTCAGCTTCTGGTTCACCTTCCAGTCGTCCTGGACGTACCACGCATAGTAGGGGAACTGGAAGGTGGTGTCCGAGTAGTAGCGGAAACTGCCGCTGCTGGCAACGCCCAGCAGGAAGGAAGCCCAGTCCGAGCCGCTGTTCCCCACCAGGGGATTACCGGTGCCGGCCGCGCTGAAGCCGATCGTGCCGTAGGCGTTATTGCGGTCAAGGCGGCGGTACTGGCCCTTCAAATACTGCATGCCAAACTTTAGGGTGTGACTTCCCTTGATCCACGCGATCTGTTCCTTGAGATCAATGGTCCTTTGGCGGGAGTCCGTGATCACGCTGTTCCCCCACGTGACTCCACCCGCACTGAACTTGGTGGTCAGCCCTTCGGGAATCGGGGTATTGGCCGGGGGCAAGCCTTTGAGAGCGAAGAGCGAGGCCCATTCCGGAGGCGCGTCCCAGATGGAAGGAGGAGCCTCGAAGAGATGGCGCTTGTTGAACCCTAAGGTCAAATGGCTCAGCACGTTCGGCGTGATCACGTAGTCGTAGTTCACCCGGTAGTAATCGATCAGCACGTCGGTGTTCCAGCCGTCGCCGGGAAGTCCCTCGATGTTGTTGCGGTATGGCTGCGCCGGGCTCCAATAGTGGCTGTAAAGGAAGCTCGCCCGGTGCTTCTCATTGAAGACGTAATCCAGCTTGATCGAAGGCAGGTTCGTGATGGATTTCGTCGAGCGCCTTGACCGGTAGTTCTGGGTGATCTTTGTCGGATCGTCGACGGGTGGAAGCATGGCGATCGCCGCCTTCGCCAGCGGATCGATCCGCTCCGGACAAATTACGTCGAGAACGCCCCTGCACTGCATGCGCGGGCGGTCCTGGGCATTCGGAATGATGTTCCCGGCGGCGTCAAACGGGTCGTACAGCGGAATCGTCCTGCCCGTTGAGTCCACGTTCCGGCGCATGTCGCCCATACGGAACTCGTCCACCACCAGGGATTGCATGGCTGTGGATTGCCCGGTCTGGTTCATCGCCCTTTCATAGGCGAAGAAGAAGAAGGCCTTGTTGCGGCCATCGTAAACATTGGGGATATAGATCGGCCCTCCCAGGCTGCCGCCGGGATTCCAGGTGCGGATGACCGGCCTTGCCGAGGGCTCGTGGGTGAAGCCGCGGGCGTTGAAAAACTCGTTGCGGTTGAACGCGAAAGCGCTGCCGTGCAGCTCGTTTGTGCCCGACTTCGTCACCCAGTTGATCACGCCGTTGGACGTCCGGCCGTATTCGGCCGTGTAGGATGAGCTCTGCACCTTGAACTCCTGCATGCCCTCCACGCTCACCCCGTTCATGGCCGGGTCGTTGCGGCGTTCGCTTTGGGCTTCGGCGCCGTCCAACTGCTCGCTCTGGCCGTCCAGGAGACCTCCGCCAATCCGGGGGTTGCCCGCCGAGCCGATCACCCCGGGCGTCAGAATCACAAAGGCCAGGTTGCTTCGAATGCCGCCGCTGATAAACAGCGGCAGATCCCGTATGACGTTGGTGGGCACGATCTTGCCGAGGTTGGTTCCCTGAATATCCAGCAGCGGACCTGCGGCTGTGACTTCCACCGTCTCCGCGACCCCCCCGACTGTCAGCTGCACGTCCACGCCGGTGACGGTGGCAACGTTGACTTGCACATTAGGGGTTTCCGCCGTCCTGAACCCCTCCATAGTCACCGTGACGCTGTACGTGCCCGCGGGCAGGTACAGGAAGGTGTAGCTTCCGTCCATACCCGTCTGCGTTGTCTGGGTCAGCCCTGTGGCCACGTTCTTTGTAGTCACTGTTGCGCCCACAATGGCGGCGCCGGAGGGATCGGTGACGGTTCCTCGAATCGTACCGCGATCCTGGGCGGAAACCGCGACAGCGAGCAACAACACGACACCAAGCAGTCTCCAAATCAAAGCCATCAACTACCTCCTCTGTCGTTAACTCCTATAGGACGGGTACTTAAAAGCTCCCCCCTCCCTTATCCCATCATGTGGCATAGCCACATTACGATTACCTAAGACCATAAGCGGAACCAGCTCACTTTGTCAATAAAAAAATAACAACATACTGAAAACACTTGAGTTATCTCTTCTTGTGGGACGAATCTCCGGCTGTTGCCGAACCAAGGATTTGGCTGGAGGCATAGCCAGATCATGCTGTGATGTTGCTGAGCCCCCCGTCAACCTCCCTTCGGCCCGGCGGTGCGCCCTCCTTACCCTAGTCGCCTGGCGCGGGCCCTCAACGATAAGGCCGTTTTGGAGTATGCTGTTTGTGCAAATTTCTGAGGAACGAATCTATGAAACGCTACATCGGCCTGTTTGCTCTTCTGACTCTGTGTGTGTCCGCTGGCGCCGCAGAAACGTTGCGCGTCATGACATTTAACGTCCGTTATCCAGCTCGAGGCGACGCGCAGAACCGCTGGGAACTCCGCCAGGACATCCTGCTTCAGACGATTCGTCTAAAAAACCCCGACCTGATCGGCACCCAGGAGCTTTTTTACATCCAGGGCGAATATATCGCCGAAAATCTGCCGGAATACGAATGGTTCGGCAACAGCCGGCGCGGCAACCGTGAGGACGAACACATGGGCGTTTTCTATAAGAGAAGCAAGCTGCGCCTGATCGAGGCCGGGAATTTCTGGCTGTCCGAAACGCCGGAAGTCGCCGGCAGCCAGGCTTGGGGCGCCACGCTTCCTCGTATGGTCACCTGGGGGCTGTTTGAGATTCGAGCGAGCGGGAAGCGTTTCTATCATTTCAATACGCACTTCCACCACACGGCTGAGGGAGAACAGGCACGAGTCAACTCCGCCAAACTGATTGCCGAGCGAATCGGCAAGCTTCCGAATGACGTTCCGCTCATCCTGACAGGCGATTTCAACTCGGCGGCCGTGGAAAGCCAGTCCTACAAGATTCTGTCCGCATCGCTGAAAGATGCCTGGTTTACGGCCGCGCATCGGATTGGTCCCGAGGGAACCATGAGCAATTTTCGCGGAGGGACGGGCGGCCGGCGGATCGACTGGATCATGTACCGCGGACGGTTCAGCGTGCCATTTGCCGAAACCGTCACTTACAACGAGAACGGCCGCTATCCTTCCGACCATTACCCTGTCTTCGCTGTCTTCGAACTGGAAAAGTAGTTACAACGCGCGCCCGGCTCAAGCAAAACTAACAGCGGCAGGGAACTCTGATATAAATATATGGCTGTTTAATTTCAGAAATTCTGGAAGCGATTATGCCGGGATTTCCGTCGGAGGTTTCGATGAAACGGTCCTTACGTCGGTTGCTGGTTCTCGCGCTTTTTGTAGTTTCCCTGTCCGCGTGGGCGCAACTCAGGCACTACGCGCTGGTTCTGGAAGATCCGCCGCTCGCAAGGCGCGTCGCATCGCGCAAAGAATTGCGCACGCGAGCCGCCGTGGAGGCCGCCGCCAGGATCGAAACGGCGCAGAGGGCGGTGCGGCAGGAGTTGGACGCGCGCAAAGTGAAGGTTGTGGGATCGGTAAAGACGCTTCTCAACGCCGTGTTTGTAGTCGCTGAGGACGATCGAAATCTACAGGGTCTGCCGGGCGTCAAAGCGGTGGCCCGGATGCGGCGGTTCGAACGCCACCTGGACCGGGCGGCGCCGCTGATCAAAACGGCCGAGGGATGGGCGGCTCTCTCCAGTGCCGGATTTCCCAATGCGGGCGCCGGCGTCAAGATCGCCATCATCGATACGGGCATCGACCATACGCACCCGGCGTTTCAGGACCCGTCGCTTGAGCCCGTAGAGCGGTTTTGCGAAGGCGACGACTGCAATTTTACGAATAACAAAGTGATCGCGGCGCGCAGCTTCGTCGATATAGTTGCGGCCGGAGGATACCCCGAGATATCGCGCCCGGACGACCTCTCCCCGCGCGACCGCGTGGGCCACGGCACGGCCGCGGCGATGATCGCCGCTGGAGTGAGCAACTCCGGACCGCTGGCCACGATCAGCGGGATCGCGCCCAAAGCCTACCTGGGCAACTACAAGATTTTCGGTTCTCCCGGCGTGAACGACGGAACCTTTGGCGACGCGCTGCTCATGGCCCTTGAGGCTGCGTTCAACGACGGCATGGACATCGCCAGCCTGTCGCTCGGCTTTCCCGCATGGTATGCGCCGTACGACATGGACCCCGCCTGCCGGGACCTATTTTGCGACATCGAGGCAATAGCGGTCGAAGCGGCGGCCTTTTCGGGTATGTTAGTAGTGGTTTCGGCCGGCAACGATGGGGATTACGGCTTGAAGTTCCCCGCTTTGAACACCATCCACACACCCGGCACCGCCCCTTCCGCGATCACGGTGGGCGCGGTGCGGAACGCTCACGTGATCTACTCGAGTTTCGGCCTTGAGGACGCGGGTGCTCCGGCCGGTCTCAAAAACATCCGGGCAAGCTTCGGCGACGGCCCCAAGTCCCGGGTGTCCGCCCCCGTGCGAGACGTGAACGGGTTCGCCTGCGATGAACTGGGCCCCAACTCGCTCAGCGGCGCGATCGGGCTCATCCAGCGCGGCGGGTGCGATTTCCGCACCAAGGTGATCAACGCACAGAATGCGGGGGCATTGGGCGTGGTCATCTACCGCGAGGATGGATCGGGCAGTGAGGGTGACAAGCCCTTCCCGCCCGGCGGCCTTACCGGAACCGGAATTCCTGCCGCCATTATCGGAAACAGCGACGGCCAGGCGCTGAAAACCTGGCTAGCGACACACTCGGACGCCATGGCGGTGCTCGATCCGGCATTTAAAGCATTCGACGACCCGGACGTCAACACCGTGGCCGCCTTTTCCTCCCGGGGACCCGCGATCGACGGCCACCTCAAGCCCGACCTCGTCGCAGTCGGCGCCGCCGTCTATACCGCCACGCAGAAGTACGACACCAATAGCGAAATGTACGACGCCACCGGCTACACGCTGGTGGACGGGACCAGTTTTTCGGCCCCGATGGTGGTGGGTGTGCTGGCGCTGGTCAAACAAAAGAACCCCACTTTTTCAACCGAACAGGTGAAGTCCGCGGTGGTGCATACGGCGACGCAAGACATTATGGACGGCGGCGCGCCCGCGAGCATGAGGGCGGTGGGAGCTGGAAGGGTGAACGTCGAGGCCGCGGTAAAAGCCGATGTGACCCTCGATGGCGCCTGCGAGGGAAGGGCCTCGCTTTCGTTCGGTGTACTAAACCAGGACTGGAGTCGAACAAGCTGTGCTTTCCGGGTCCGTAACGGCAGCCCGAACACGGTAACGCTGGCGGTGGAGCCCAACCCCAGCTCCGCGCAGGTCACCCTCAACAAGACTTCCGTTGCCCCCGGCGCCACGGCCGATATCGTGGCCGCCCTGACCGGAAGCTTGCCGGCTCCGGGCGCCTACGAAGGAGCCATCACCATCACCGGCGGCGCGGTCCCCCTGCGGGTACCTTACTTTTTCGCCGTCGGCGACAACGTGGCGCACAACGTCGTCCCGGTGGCGAACGGCGAATTTTCCGGCGTGGTCGGGTCCTTGATTAACTACGGAATTGTCGGATTCAAAGCGGTGGACCAGTACGGAGCTGCGGTAATTGGCGCCCCTGTGGAATGGAAGGCGGCCGGGGGCGCCACTTTCGTGCTCGATGACAATGGGCAGTTGCTGGTTAACACGGAGACGGATATATACGGTCTGGCTTTTGCAGCGGTCAAGTCCGCGCCGGAACCCACGAATGACCAGATCATCGAGGCGACTGTGGGCGGAAGCTCCGGGGTGACTCAGACCTTTTTCGGAAGCGCGCGCTTACAGCCTGAAATCTCGCCCAACGGCGTGATCAACGCGGCCAGCGGAGAGGCGCCCGGTGAGGGCCGTGGCCTCGCGCCCGGCTCGTACATATCGATCTGGGGCGAAAATCTGAGCGATTTCGCCCTGGCCTGGGACAAGGTGCTGCCCGCCGGCATCGATCCGTTCCTTCCCCTTTCGCTCGCCGGCGTCAGCGTCAGTTTCGATGTGCCCTGCGAGGGGGACCAATGCGGCCCGTTAGACGGATTTGGCGTCCCGGGGCGGCTGACATACGTCAGCGCAAATCAGATCAACGTGCAGATACCCTGGGAGCTGGCCGGCCATTCATCCGTAAAAATGAAAGTGTCCCTACGGGATTTCAGCACCTCCGTGTACACCCTGCCCCTGTCCGATTATGCGCCCGCGGTGTTCGAAGCGCCGATCGGCTCCGGTTTCGCCGTGGCGCAGATCGCTGAAAATTTTCAGCTCATCACACAGCAGAATCCGGCGCCCAGGGGCCAGTGGATCATCATCTACGCCAACGGCCTCGGCCCGGTGGACAACACGCCGCCGACCGGCGAACTGACCCCCCGTGAAGGCCTGGCAACCTGCCTGACCAAGCCCGAGGTGACTATCGGCGGCAAACCCGCGGAAGTATTTTTCGCCGGCCTGACCCCCGACGGAATCGGCTATTACCAGATCAACGTGAAGGTGCCGGACGACATTGAACCCGGCGTGCAGCCCGTGACCGTCAGCGTAAACGGCGTTTCGGCAAAGACCGTAATGCTGCACGTCCGGTAACCTGGCTCGGGGCCGCGCGACGCGCTATCGCCCCATGCCCAGGTAACGGAACCCGGCGCGCTCGAGCACGTCCTGCTCCAGGAAGTTGCGGCCGTCGACGACGAGCGGCGTGCGCATCGATTTCGCCAGGGCGGACCAGGGCAGGTTGCGGTACTCCGGCCAGTCCGTGACAAGCACGAGCGCGTCCGCTTCAGCCGCGAGCGCCTCCAGGGATTCGGTGTAGCAGATTGGCAGGTTGGCACAGTCCTGGCGCGCCCGGTCGAGCGCCACCGGGTCGTGGGCGCGTACCTTTGCGCCCCTCTCGATCAGCCGGCGTGCGATGTCGAGGGCCGGGGCGTCCCGCAGATCGTCGGTTTGCGGCTTGAAGGCCAACCCGAGCAGACCCACGGTGCGTCCCTTGAGAATCTTCAGTTCCGCCAGCAGCTTGTCGATCACACGCTCCCGCTGGCGATAATTCACCTCCCGGGCCGCACTCACGATCGGCATGGTGAGCCCGTACTCGCGCGCGGTAGCGATCAGCGCCGAGGTGTCCTTGCCGAAGCAGGAGCCGCCCCAGCCGATGCCGGCCTGCAAAAACCGCGTGCCGATACGCGCGTCCATCCCGATGGCCTTTCCGATCTGCGTGATGTCTGCCCCCGCCTTCTCGGCGAGCTGCGCGATTTCGTTGATGAAGCTGATTTTCAGCGAAAGGAAGGCGTTCGAGGCGTACTTGGTCAGTTCGGCCGAGGCGAGATTTGTGGTGATCAGCGGCACCGCGCCCAGTGATTCCGGGCGGGGCAGAAAAATCGGAGCGGGGAACGTCTGCTCGATGATCGGCCGGTAGAGCGCGTAGAGTCGTTCGAGCGCGCGGGCGTCATCGGCGCCGATCACGATGCGGTCCGGATAGAGCGAATCGTGCAGCGCGGAGCCTTCCCGCAGGAACTCCGGGTTCGAGGCGACGGAAAACAATCCCTTCGGACGCTGGCCGTTGCGCGCTTCGAACGCCTCGCGCACCAGCGATTCCACCCAGTTGCCGCAGCCGATCGGCACGGTGGATTTGTTGACCACCACGGTGTAGCCCTCGCCCAGGTGCTCGCCCACGGACATCGCGGCGGCGCGAAGGAACGAGAGGTCCGGGTTGCCGTCGGCCTGCGGCGGCGTACCGACCGCGATGAAGATCACATCGGTGTTCGGCCCCGCTTCGCCCGGATCGGAAGTGAAGCGCAGGCGGGAGCGGGCCAGTGCCGCAAGCGCCTCCAGATGAGGCTCGTAGATGGGGAAAACGCCGCGGCGCAGCAGTTCGACTTTGCGCTCGTCCGAATCCAGGCAGGTGACTTCGTGGCCGACGTACGCCAAAGCGACGCCCGTGGTAATGCCGACATACCCAGCCCCAACAATGGAAACTCGCATGGCTCTCCCCGGCAACTACTTACCTTGATCTTACCTCAGAGAGGGAAGAAACCGCCGGAAAAGCATGGCGCCAGGTGCTTCGAGGATGCCGGCGGCGTCCTCGGGCGCCCCAGGAACCACCGTGTATTCAGCCGCTTGAGAGCCGGCGTCGAAGCGCACGGAATTCGCGGGGCCGAACTGCAAGGTGCCCCGGCCGGGGCTGGCGCGCGCCATTCCCATGATCGCGTCAATCAGGCAGGGAGGATTCATCGGGACGGTGACGCGCAGCTCCCGCGGCTCCGTCATGCCCAGGACGTCCGCGCGGAAGTCCTCGAACAGGCGAACGCCCAGCGCGAGCCCGGGGCAGAACTCTCCGTGATAGCGCCGCGCCTGAAACAGCAGCGAGTCGCGCAACGCTTCCCGGCTGCCAGGGCGGCCGATCTGCTCGTTCCGGGCCGAGAAGATGAGATCGCGCGCGACGAAGTAGGGCTTCAGATCGATGATGGGCGTACCGTCGACAAAATCGAGGTAGTCCACGTCGATGGAAGCGCCATCGATGCGCACGATGCGCGCGGCCGTTAAGCCAATTGGGTTGGGCCGCGCGGGCGAACGCACCCCGAAGACGCCGTGCAAGCCTTCAGGCGCCGGTTCGGGCACCCCGCGCGGCGTCACTTGTAAAATGTCGCGCTCCGCGCCGCCAAGCCACGCCAGGACCCACAGGTGCGAGTGTTTTTCCAGGCGGTAGAGGCCGGGTTCGTACTGCGGGAACAGTTCCAGGCGCGCGGGTACGCCGAGCGGCGGCATCGCCTTGCTGTCCCGCACGGCGCAGCGCACCACGCCGATAGGGTTCAACTCGACGCTCACCGCCGCTTCACCGTTTCCTTTCCGTTCACTGTAGCACGGTGTTCCGGCAGGCTCAGATCAGTTCCTTGACCTTATCCTCGGCGATGGTCAGGCTGATTTTGCCGCGGTAAGGCTGGCCTCGCACCATCGATTCCGCGAAGCGCGCCGCCTGCTTCGCCGTGATTTTCGGAGGCATGGGCGGCTCAAAGGGATCCACGATGGCGTCGACAATAACCGGACCGGGCGTGGCCAGCGCGCGGTCCAGCACCGAGCCGCAATCGGCCGCATCGTCCACGGTGAAGCCCGTGCCGCCGCACGCCCGCGCGAATGCCGCGAAATCAATTGGCTTGAGATCCACTCCGTATTCGGGGTTGCCCAGCAACACCATCTGTTCCCAGCGAATCTGGCCGAGCACGTTGTTGGTCAGGATGATCACTTTGATCGGCAGGTTGTACTTGACGGCGGTCGAAAACTCGCCCATGAGCATGGAGAAGCCGCCGTCGCCCACGAAGGCGAAGCAGGGCCGGTTCGGATAGGCGATCTGCGCCGCAATGGTGTACGGCAGGCCCGCTGCCATGGTGGCCAGGGTGCCGGAAAGCGAGTGCATCTGGCCGCGCTTCACCGGGATCTGGCGCGCCCACCAGGTGGCGATCGTGCCCGAGTCGCACGATATGATCGCGTTGTTCGGCAGCCGCTTGCCAAGCTCCCAGGCCACAACCTGCGGCTTCATGGGCTTGTCGCTGCGGGTGCCGCGCTGCTCCATGAGCTTCCACCAGTCCTTCATGCCCGACTGGGCGCGCTCGAGGAAGCCGCGGTGCTTGTTGCGCTTGAGCAGCGGCAGCAGTTCGGACAGGCTGCGGGTGGCGTCCCCCACAACGCCGACCTCCACCGGGTAGCGCAGCCCGATGCGGGTCGGATTCACGTCGATCTGCACGGCGCGTGCCTGGCCCGGCTTCGGCAGGAATTCGATGTAGGGGAACGAGGTCCCCACCATCAGCAGCGTGTCGCATTGCTCGATGGCTTCCTGCGACGGTTTTGTGCCCAGCAGCCCGATGGTGCCGGTGGTGTACGGGCTGTCGTCCGGCACAACCTGCTTGCCGAGCAGCGCTTTAATGATGGGCGCGCCGAGCTTCTCGGCCATTTGCTCGAGCTGGTCCGTGGCGCCGATGGCTCCGGCGCCGGCCAGTATGGCGATCCTTTTTCCCTTGTTGAGCACATCGGCAGCGCGCTGAACGTCGCCCCGGTTCGGGAGCCTTGCGCCGAGCGCCAGCACGTCGGAGGTGTGGTGCGGCACGTTGCGGGGGGAACGGGTATCCATCTCCATGGTCTGAAAGTCGATGGGGATGGTGAGATGGGCGACGCCGCGGTAGGAGAGCGCCGCGCGGCACGCCAGGTCGGCCACGTTCTCGACATGGGCCTTGCCCATGATCCGCTCGTTGTAAACGCAGACGTCCATGAAGACGCGGTCGAGAGCCACGTCCTGCTGGGTATGCGTGCCGATCACGTCGTGGTACTGGAGGCCGGTCAGGGCGAGCACGGGCTGGCCGTCCAGCTTGGCGTCGTACAGGCCGTTGATCAGATGCAGGCCGCCGGGGCCCGAGGTTCCCAGGCAGCAGCCGAGTTTTCCTGTGTATTTGGCATAGGCGCAGGCCATCAGCGCCGCAGCCTCTTCGTGGCGGGTGTGAACGAAGCGGACGGTGTCCTGGTGCTTGCGCAGGGCCTCCATGATTCCGTCCACGCCGTCGCCGGGGACGCCGAACACTACGTCCACGCCCCAGTCGTGTATGGTCTCGATGAGAACATCCGAAGCAGTCTTGGGCATGCGATCCCCTCCGTGTGAAGTTGCTGTATGTATGATACGCAAGTTGCGAGAGGTTATGAAATACGATTAATTAATCGTAAATTCTTTGGGGCGGGGGTGTGGAGCCAGTGGGATTACACATTATTAAGGTTGACGAGTGTAACTGGATGTGCTAAAAAATAAATGACATACTGATGCATGAAAATAGCTCAATGAACGTTGCGAAGCGGCCGTGTTGAGGGAGCGCCGCCCCATTTTGCGAGGGCAGCTTGCAAACTAGTCAAATTACGGTCGATTTATCCCGCATGCACCCGGGTCAGGGGCCGGGTTCCTCCGCTTCTCAATCATTGTTCTTCTCTTCGCTCATAAAGTTCTTCTGTTCGTGGTGGTTCCCCAATTCCACTGTGGAGAAGACAGAACTTGGGCAAGCACATTCTCATCACCGGTGGGGCCGGATTCATCGGCTCGCACCTGGCGGACGAATTGCTTCACTGCGGAGACGCTGTGCGGGTGCTCGACAATCTCTCGCACCAGGTCCACGGCCCCGAGGGCGGCCGTCCTGATTACCTGAACCGGGATGTCGAGTTGATTATCGGGGACGTTCGCGATCCCGACCTGGTGAGCAGGAGTTTGAAAAGCATTGACGCTGTCTATCATTTCGCCGCTTCGGTCGGCGTCGGCCAGAGCATGTACGAGATCGCGAATTACACCAGCAACAACTGCCTGGGCACCGCGGTTCTTCTGGAGCAACTGGCGGCGCGGCCGGTAGAGCGGCTCGTGGTGGCTTCGAGCATGAGCATCTACGGCGAGGGGCTCTACCGCGCGGCCGACGGCACGCTGCACACCCGCGCCAGCCGCTCCCCCGAGCGCCTGAAGGCCGCCGACTGGGAGGTGCGCAACGGAAACGGCGAGATCCTCACGCCGGTGCCGACGCCGGAATCGAAGCCGCCCTCGCTGGCCTCCATTTACGCGCTGTCCAAGTACGACCAGGAGCGGATGTGCCTGATGGTGGGCGCCGCCTACGGCATCCCGACGGTGGCTCTGCGCTTCTTCAACGTTTTCGGCACGCGGCAGGCGCTCTCGAACCCCTACACCGGCGTGCTGGCGATCTTCGCTTCCCGCTACCTGAACGGCAACAGCCCGATGATTTTCGAAGACGGCAACCAGCGCAGGGATTTCGTGAGCGTGCGGGACGTGGCGCGGGCCTGCCGGCTGGCTCTCACGGCGCCGGAGGCGCCCGGGCAGGTGTTTAATATCGGCAGCGGCAAACCGTACACCATTCGTGAAGTCGCCGAACGCATGGCGCGGGTGCTCGGCAAGGAAAACCACGCGCCGCTGATCACGGGCAAGTACCGGATTGGCGACATACGGCACTGCTTCGCGGACATCACGCTGGCGCGGACGGTGCTCGGCTACCGCCCGCAGGTGACGCTGGACGAGGGGCTGGAGGAACTGGCCGGCTGGCTCGAAGGCCGCATCGCGCACGACCGGGTAGCGCAGGCCAGTGCGGAACTGGCGGCCAGAGGACTTACTGTATGAAAAACAAGGGCGCCGGTGCGAGCCTGATCACCGGCGGAGCGGGATTCTTGGGCACGAACCTGGCGCTCCATCTGCTGTCGGCTGGACAGCAAGTGGTAATTTACGACAACCTTTCGCGCGGCGGGACCGAAAAGAATCTGGCCTGGCTCCGCCGAGTGGGAGGAGACGCGCTGCGGGTGGTCGTGGGCGACATACGCGACCGCTTTGCGTTGCGGGAGGCTGTTCGCGGCGTCCGCCGCGTTTACCACTTCGCCGCGCAGGTGGCCGTAACCACCAGCCTCCTCGACCCGGTCTCCGATTTCGAGGTGAACGCGCGCGGCACGCTGAACGTGCTCGAGGAGATCCGGCGGCTCGACGAACCGCCCACGCTGATCTTCACCTCGACCAATAAGGTGTACGGCGGCTTGGCGGACCTTCCGCTGCGCCGGACCGCGAAGCGCTATTGCCCCCGGGATCCCGCCCTGGCTGCCACCGGCATCGGCGAGGACCGCGCGCTGGACTTCCACAGTCCCTACGGCTGCTCGAAGGGCACGGCCGACCAGTACGTGCTGCACTACGCCCGCGTGTACGGGTTGCCGGCGGTGGTCTTCCGGATGAGCTGTGTCTACGGCCCGCACCAGTACGGCACGGAAGACCAGGGGTGGGTGGCGCATTTTTTGATCCGCGCGCTCGAGCACCAGCCCATCACCATCTATGGCGACGGCAGGCAGGTGCGCGACGTGTTGTTCGTCGACGATTTGATTGACGCGTTCGAGCGGGCGCTGGCGCATATCGGGACTGTTGCGGGACACGCGTACAACATCGGCGGCGGCCCCGCAAACACGCTCAGTCTGCTGGAACTGCTGAGCCTGATCCGGAACCTTACTGGTGAGCCGGCTACGCCCGTGTTCGCGCCGTGGCGCACGGGAGACCAACGCTACTACGTTGCCGATTTCAGCCGCTTTCGCGCCGCCACGGGGTGGGCGCCGCGCACGGGGGTTGCCGAAGGACTCAACAGGCTGTACGAGTGGCTGGCGGAGTCGCGCGGGCTGGCGCGCAGGCGCGCCGCCGCGAGTAGGATGCCCGCATGAAGTATGCACTCGTCAATCCAAACTGGACGTTTGACGGCAGCATTTATTTTGGATGCCGCGAGCCGCACCTGCCGCTTGAGTACGGCTACGCCAAGGCGCTGCTGGAGCGCGCGGGCCACGAAGCCATCATCGTGGACGGGCAGCTCGAAAACCTGGCCGCCGAGGAGATCCGCGCACGCGTCGCGCGCTTCCGGCCGGACTTCACCGTCATCACCACCGCGCCCAGCTACCTGTTCTGGCGCTGCGCTCCGCCCGAACTGAGGGTCCCGCGGGAAACGGCGGACCTCGTGCGCGGCTGCAGCGGCGCGCTGATCGGAATCGGCCCGCACGCCTCCACCACGCCGCGCGCGGTCCTGCGGAAACTCGGGCTGGATCTGGTCATCCTGGGCGAGCCGGAGGAGATTCTGCCGCGGCTAGGAGGCGACTGGAGCGGCGTGCCTTCCCTTTACTCGCGGGAGAACGGCGCGACGACGGCGCCGGCCGCGCCGTACGCGTCCGACATGAAAACGCTGCCCGCCCTGCGGTGGCCAAACGAGACAGTCGCCCGGCACCATCACCACCATCACCGCTTCGGTGCCGCGCCGCGGGGACCGGGCGCGGAAATGGAAGTCTCGCGGGGTTGCCCGTACCACTGCACCTTCTGCGCCAAGGAGAACTTCCGCACGGATTACCGCAAGAGACCCCTCGGAGTGATTTTGGAAGAGTTGGACAGCTTCCTTTCGCAAGGGGTCGAGTACGTCTACTTCGTGGACGAGATCTTTCTCCCTGACCAGGCGCTGCTCGAAGCTCTGGCCGAACGGCCGGTGAAGTTCGGCGTGCAAACGCGCATCGACCTGTGGAAGCCGGAGATGCTCGAATTGCTGGGGCGCGCCGGGTGCGTCTCGATCGAGGCGGGGGTGGAAAGTATTTCCGAGGCCGGCCGCGAACTGCTCGACAAGAAGAGCAAGCTGACCACGGCGCAGTTCACAGAGCGCCTGATTCATGCCAAGCGCCACGTTCCGTTCGTCCAGGCAAACCTGCTGGACGCCAAGGTGGACGACGCCGCCGAAATCGAGCAGTGGCGGGAGTTACTGGGCCGCTTCGGCGTGTGGGCGAACCGTCCCGTGCCCTTGTTTCCCTATCCGGGATCGCCCGATTACCGCAAGCGCTGGGGGCACCCCGACGATTGGGCCTGGGAGCGCGCGCTCGATTTCTACTTGAGGGAGAACCGCGAGTTCAGCGACATACAGGAGCCGCAGCCGCTGCCGATGTCCCAGCTCGAGCTGGGTTTGAGCGAGTGAGTTAAGATGCCGCCGCCTCGACGCATTCTGATGACCGCCGATGCAGCGGGCGGCGTCTGGACGTACGCGCTCGATCTGGCGCGCGCGCTCACCCGGCGCGGCCTGACGGTGGGGCTTGCCACAATGGGCCCGGCGCTCACGCGCGATCAGCGAGAAGACGCCCGCGGCATCCCATTGGTCGAATTGTTCGAGAGCGCCTTCAAGCTGGAGTGGATGCCGGATGCGTGGGACGATGTGCGCCGCGCCGGCGAATGGCTGCTCGCACTCGAAGCGCGGTTCCAACCGGACCTGGTGCATCTGAACGGCTACGCGCACGCGGCGCTGCCGTGGCGCGCGCCCGTGCTGGTGGTGGGGCACTCCTGCGTCCTCTCCTGGTGGAAAGCTGTGAAGGGCTGCGAAGCGCCGGCATCGTGGGACTGCTATCGCGAAGCCGTTTGGCGCGGGCTGGCCGCTTCGAAACTGGTGGTGGCGCCGTCGCGGGCGATGCTCGATTCGCTGCTGGAAATCTATTTGGGGGCGATCCGTGAGGCGCGCGTAATTCCGAACGGCCGCGATGCGGCGCTGTTCCAGCCCCGCGCGAAAAGCCCTTATGTGCTGGCCGCCGGACGCCTGTGGGACGAGGGGAAAAACATCGCGGCGCTGGAGAGAGCGGCGGCGCGGCTGCCGTGGCCGGTGTACCTGGCGGGCGAACGCAGATCAGACGCGCGCCCCACGCGCGGCGTCCGCTTTCTGGGTCCGCTGAGGCCGCCGGAGTTGGCGCGCTTCTACAGCCGTGCGGCCATTTACGCGCTGCCGGCCCGCTACGAACCGTTCGGTCTCTCGGTGCTGGAAGCGGCGATGTCCGGTTGCGTGCTCGTGCTCGGCGATATTCCCAGTTTGCGTGAGAACTGGAGAAACGCGGCCGTGTTTGTGTCCCCGGACGACTCGCGCGCTTTGACGCAAACGCTTGTGCGGCTGATCTCGGATGCCGGTCTGCGACGCCGCCTGGGCACACGCGCCCTCCTGCGCGCCCGCCGGTTCACGCATCACCGCATGGCGGAAGCCTATCTTTCGGCGTACCGCGAAATCTGCGCGGGCTCGGAGACCGCCACATGCGCGTCGTAATGTTCTACCACTCGCTGGTTTCGGACTGGAATCACGGGAACGCGCATTTTCTTCGCGGCATTGCGAGCGAACTCCTGAGCCGGGGACACGAGGTGCGCATTTTCGAACCGGAAGACGGATGGAGTTTCAGAAACCTCGTGGCGGATCACGGCGAAGCCGCCATCCGAGGTTTTCATCGGGCCTATCCGCAGCTTTCGAGCACGCGCTACCGGCTTGCCTCGCTCGACCTGGATGGGGCGCTCGAAGGCGCGGACCTGGTGATCGTCCACGAGTGGAACGAGCCCGAACTCGTGCGCACGGTGGGGGCGCACCGCGCCCGGAACCCCGGGTACCGGCTGCTGTTCCACGACACGCACCACCAGTCTGTGACCGATCGCGACCGCCTGCCGGTAGCCGGACTCGAACACTACGATGGCGTGCTGGCTTTCGGGCGCGCCGTCCGCGATCTCTATCTCGAGCGCGGCTGGGCGCGGCGCGCATGGGTCTGGCACGAAGCGGCCGACACGCGCGTCTTCCGTCCCATCGAAGCACGGCGCACGGGAGACCTGGTGTGGATCGGCAACTGGGGCGACGATGAGCGCAGCGCGGAGATTCGCGAGTTCCTGATTGAGCCGGCGCATGAACTCGGCTTGAACGCGGAAGTCTACGGCGTGCGTTACCCGGAGGAGGCCCTCGCCGCGCTCGCAAACGCCGGAATCCGGTATTGCGGCTGGGCGCCGAACTACGAGGTTCCGGGCATATTCGCCCGTTTTCGGGCCACCGTACACATACCGCGCAAACCGTACGTATCGGACCTGCCGGGGATTCCCACCATTCGTGTCTTTGAGGCGCTGGCCTGCGGCATCCCGCTGATTACGGCGTCCTGGGACGATTGCGAACACCTGTTCACGCCGGGCGAGGACTACCTGGTGGCGCGCAACGGCTCCGAGATGAAGCGGCTCCTGCGCCGCGCGCTCTCGGACGATGCGGGCGCCCGGGAACTTGCCGGGCACGGTCTAAAGACCATCCTGTCGCGCCACACATGTGCGCACCGGGTGGATGAGCTGATGCGGATTTTCGCCGAGGCGGCGGGCACGCCCGCAGGCGCAGGAGCGGCGGTATGAGAATCGCGTTTTTCGGATCGAGTCTGGTGTCGGCCTACTGGAACGGCGCCGCCACCTATTATCGCGGCATTATTCGCGCGCTGGACGCGCGGGGTCACGCGGTCACGTTTTACGAACCCGACGCCTATGAACGCCAGCAGCATCGCGACATGGAAGATCCGGAGTGGGCGCGGGTCGTGGTGTACCCTGCGACCGAAACCGGAGTGAGCCAGGCGCTCGATGAGGCGCGCGCGGCGGACGTGATCGTGAAAGCGAGCGGCATCGGCGTTTTCGATGAGTTTCTCGAAGCCGCCATGCCGGAAATCAAGGCGCGGGGAAAGCTTGTCGTCTTCTGGGACGTGGACGCGCCGGCGACGCTCGACCGCGTCAGGGCGAACGAAGCCGACCCGTTCCGCCGCCTCATCCCGCGCTACGATCTCGTGCTGACATACGGGGGCGGACCGCCGGTTGTGGAGGCGTATGAAGCGCTGGGCGCGCGGCGCTGCGTCCCGGTTTACAACGCGCTCGATCCGGCGACCCACTTCCCCGCCCCTGCCGATCCGCGCTTCTCGGCCGACCTTGCGTTTCTCGGCAACCGGCTGCCGGACCGCGAGCGGCGCGTCGAGGAGTATTTTTTCGGCGCCGCCGGCGCAGCGCCGGGCGCGCGCTTCCTGCTGGCCGGCGCGGGATGGGAAGACAAGAAACTTCCGGCCAACGTGAAATATCTTGGCCATCTTTACACGCGCGATCACAACGCCTTCAACTCGACCCCGCGGGCGGTGCTCAACATCAGCCGGGAGAGCATGGCGCGGTACGGCTACTCGCCGGCCACGCGGATTTTCGAGGCTGCGGGCGCGGGCGCCTGCATCATCACGGATTCCTGGCAGGGACTGGAGCTGTTTCTCGAACCGGGGCGCGAGGTCCTGGTTGCGCGGCACGGCCGCGAAACGGCGGCGCACGTTCGCGAATTGACGCCGGCACGCGCGCGGTTTCTGGGGCAGGCGGCGCGGAAGCGCGTGCTCGCCGAACACACCTACGCGCATCGCGCCAGGGACGTGGAGGCGGTGATCGAAACCGGTTCGGTGAGGACGGCGCGCGTATGAGCGCTCCTCCCCTGCGCATCGTGATCTGCGGGCTTTCGATCACCTCGTCGTGGGGGAACGGCCACGCTACCACCTACCGCGGGCTGGTCAGGGAACTCGCCGCGCGCGGCCACGACGTGCTGTTCCTCGAGCGCGACGTGCCGTGGTATGCGGCAAACCGCGACCTCCCCGAACCGCCCTACGGCCGCACGGCCCTTTACGCCTGCCTGGAGGAATTGAAAGACCGCTTTTCCGGGGATGTACGCGAGGCCGACGTCGTCATCGTGGGGTCCTACGTGCCCGAGGGCATCGCTGTGGGCGAATGGGTGACGGCGGTCGCGCGCGGCAAGAAAGCGTTTTACGACATCGACACTCCGGTGACACTGGCCAGGCTGCGGCGCGGCGAAAACGATTACCTTTCCCGCGAACTGATCCCGCGCTACGACCTGTACCTTTCCTTTACGGGCGGCCCCACGCTGGAATGCCTGGAGCGCAGATACGGCGCGCCGGTGGCCCGCGTGCTTTACTGCTCGACGGACCCGCTGGTTTACTACCCGGAGCAACGGAAACCGGCCTGGGAGCTGGGCTACCTCGGCACCTACAGCGAGGACCGCCACCCGTCGCTGGAGCGGCTCATGCTGGAAACGGCGCGGCGGTGGCCGGAAGGGCGCTTCGTGGTGGCCGGACCGCTCTATCCGGAAAACATCGAGTGGCCCGCGAACGTCGAGCGCATCGAGCACCTGGCGCCACCCACGCACCGGGCTTTCTACAATTCCCAGCGCTTCACGCTGAACATCACCCGAGCGGACATGCGGCGGGCAGGCTTTTCTCCCAGCGTGCGCCTGTTTGAAGCGGCGGCCTGCGGCGTTCCGATTATCAGCGACTGGTGGGTCGGGCTGGATCACATTCTGAAGCCGGGCAGCGAGATTCTGGTGGCGCGCACGGCCGCCGATACGCTGCGGTTCCTGCGTGAGCTACCCGAGGACGAGCGCCTGGCGATCGGCGAACGCGCCAGAAAGCACGTGCTGGCCGAGCATACGGCCGCGCACCGGGCCGCGCAACTGGAAGACTACCTTCTCTCCGCTCTGAACGGACGCGCCGCTCGCCGGGCTTCCTAAACACATTCAAAGGAACATTTTCCGTTCTCGAACGTATGATACCGATGTGTCCGATATCCGATTCGCACTCCGCACGCTGGCGCGGTCGCCTCTGCTCGCCGCCATCGTAATCCTCTCGCTCGGCCTGGGCGTGGGGGCGAATACCGCTATCTTCTCGTTCTTGAACCAGATCGTGCTCCGATCGCTGCCGGTCCAAAGACCCGAGGAGCTGGTGATGCTCACCTCACCCCCCGAGTTCAAAGGCGGGATGTCTTCGACGGACAACTCCGGCGGCATGGAATCGATTTTCAGCTACCCGGCTTTCCGGAGGTTGGAAAAGCACGCCCAGGGAGTCCGGGGCGTGGCGGCATTCCGCCAGCTCGACGCGAACCTCTCTTACCGCAACCAGACCATCGACGGCGCCGCGATGGTGGTCTCCGGGAATTACTTTTCACTGCTCGGCGTGAAATCCCGGAGGGGCCGGTTGATTACGCCGGAGGATGACGTTCACGGGAACGGCCACCCGGTCGTGGTGCTGTCGCACGCGTACTGGCAGAACCGGCTTGGCGCACAGCCGGAGGTGCTGAACCAGCCGCTCCGCGTGAACGGGCACGTCTTCACGATCGTGGGAGTCGCGCCCAAAGGCTTCACCGGCACAACCTGGGGCCAGAATCCTGATGTGTTCGTCCCGCTCTGCTTCAAGCCGCTGATGACGCCCACATGGAACGGCACAGAGCGCTGGAACGAATACTGGCTGTACCTCTTCGCCCGGCTCCAGCCCGGCGTTTCCCGCGAGCAGGGGGAAGCCGCGCTCAATGCCGTCTATCGCGGGGTAGTGGAAGAGCAGGCCAACAGCACGCAGAAAGACTGGCGTCCCGAAGAGCTCGCGCGCTTTCGTAAATCGAAGCTGACCCTGGTCGAGGGCAGCCAGGGGCAAAGCCAGTCCCGGGAGGGGACCCGGACCGCGCTGCTGATTCTCATGGCGTCCACCGCGCTTGTCCTGTTGATTGCGGTGGCGAATACCGCGAACGTGCTGCTGGCGCGGGCTGCGCAGCGCAAGAAGGAACTGGCGATCCGCACTGCCCTGGGCGCGGGCCGCGGCCGCCTGATGAAGCAGGTGCTCACGGAAGCCATGCTGCTGGCGCTGGCCGGCGGCGCGGCGGGACTGCTCCTGGCTTTCTGGACCATCAGAGTGATCGTAGCGGCGCTCAGCGATGGCATGGCGCCCGCCGACCTCAACATGGGGATCGACTGGCCCGTACTCGGCTTCGCCCTTGGAATTTCGGTGCTGAGCGGGCTCCTCTGCGGCGCGTATCCGGCTTGGGAGGCGGCGCGCAGTGGGGTGGCGGAGGTGCTCAAGGATCAGTCCGGAAGCGTGTCGGCGACTCTGCGCGCAGCGCGCGTGCGCAAAGCCCTGGTCTGTGTCCAGGTGACGCTCTCGGCGCTGCTGCTGATTCCCACCGGGCTGTTTATGAAAAGCCTGGTTAACCTGACGAGGGTCGATCTCGGAATGGATCAGGAGAACCTCATCACCTTCCGGATCTCGCCCGAACTGAACGGCTACAAGCCGGAGCAGAGCCGGGCATTGTTTGAACGCGCCGAAGAGCAACTCGCCGCCATCCCGGGCGTGCGCAGCGTCAGCACCTCGTTCGTGCCGCTGATTTCAGGGAGCAATTGGGGCAACACCCTGACGGTCGAGGGCTATTCGCGCGACCCTAAGGCCGACCGGAACTCCATGTTCAACATTGTCGGCGCAGGCTACTTCGGCAAGATGGGCGTCCCGCTCATCAACGGGCGCGAATTTACCGAGCGGGACACCGCAGCGGGTCCGAAAGTCGCCATCGTCAACGAGAGCTTTGCGCGGCACTTCTTCGGAAACGGCAATCCGATCGGCCGCAAGTTCTCGGAGGGCATGGGCAACACTCTCGATATCGAGATCGTCGGAGTTGTAAAGGACGCACACTATGCCCGCGTGAGGCAGAAACCGCCGCGCCTCTATTACACGCCCTGGCGGCAGAGCAAGGACATCGGCGAAATCTCGTTCTACGTGCGCACGGCCCTGGCGCCCGAACAGTTGATGCCGCAGGTGCGGCAGGTGATGAGGACGCTCGATCCGGATCTTCCGCTGGAAGGATTCAGGACCTTCAAGGAGCACGTCACCAGGAGCCTGAGAAACGACCGCCTCATCCTGCATCTGTCGGTTGCGTTCTCGGTAGTGGCGACGCTGCTGGCGATGTTAGGTCTGTATGGCGTGATGTCCTACAGCGTGACCCGGAGAACGCGCGAGATCGGAATACGGATCGCGATGGGCGCGACGTCCATGACCATTCGCCGGATGGTGGCGCGCGAACTGCTCATGATTCTGGGCATAGGGCTGGCTCTCGGCGTTCCGGGCGCGGTCGCGCTGGCCCGCCTGGCCGAAAGCCAGTTGTTCGGCGTCAAGTCGTTCGATGCGGCGGTGGTGGCGGGCGCAGTTTTTGCGCTCACGCTGGCAGCGGCGGCGGCCGGTTATCTACCCGCGCGGCGCGCCACCCGAATCAACCCGATTACCGCATTGCGGTACGAATGAGACCGCTGGGTGCGCCGAAAGAGCACACCAAGGGCACGCGCTATGCTGGGGACATGGCGCGGATTCGCGCCCTTTATGCCTGAATTGCCCGAAGTCGAGACCATCGCCCGCACGCTGGCGCCTTGCGTGACCGGGCGGCGGATACTCGATGCGCGCTTCAACTCGCGGCTCGTTCTGTCCGGCGACCCGAAGGCCACGGCAGCGGCCATTCGCGGCCGGACTATCCTCCAGCTTGAGCGCCGTGGAAAATTTCTGCTGTTCGATCTCGACAATGTGTGGCTCGTCATCCACCTCGGCATGACCGGAAAACTGCTTTGGAACGGCAAAGATGGCCCGCACACGCGCGCGGTTTTCGAACTAGACGCGGGCCGGCTGCTCTATGACGATATCCGCCAGTTCGGGCGCATCGAGGCGGCCAGAAAAATTCCCCAGCGGGTGGCCCGCCTCGGGCCGGATCCGCTGGCGATTTCCCCATCGGAGTTCGCCGCACGGATCCAGGAGCGCCACAGGCAGATCAAGCCCCTGCTGCTCGACCAGACATTCCTCGCCGGGCTCGGGAACATCTACACGGATGAAGCGCTGCACCGCGCGGGCATTCACCCGAAGGCCGCGGCGGATCAGCTTGGCACGCGGCGGGTAAACCGGCTCTATGGGGCGATACGGTCCGTATTGGGCGAGGCAATCTCAGCCGGCGGTTCTTCCATCTCCGATTACGTCGACGGCAATGGCAGGGCCGGCGCCTTCCAGTTACAGCACTGTGTCTACGGAAAGGCCGGCGAGCCGTGCCCGGCCTGCGGGGCGAAAATCCAACGCATCGTGATTGCGCAGCGCGGAACCCATTACTGCCCGAAGTGCCAGCGGGCGTGACCCTCAGGTGAGAGTGCGCAGGATCGCGTCCGCGACGGAGGCCGCGGCCCGCATCTCCGGAACGTCGTGAACCCGGACCATGTGCGCTCCTCCCAGAATCGCGGCCGTAACCGCGGCGGCGGTGGCGAACTGCGTTTCCTTCTCCGTGGGGTGTCTGAGGAACATTTTTCGCGACGGCCCGACCAGGATTGGAAGTTCCAGCTTCGCGAGTTCCGGCAACCGGGCCAGGATCTCCGAATTCTGTTCGCCGCGCTTGCCGAAGCCAATGCCGGGATCGATGACGATGCGGGCGCGGTCGAGTCCGGTGCGCACGGCGCGATGCACGGAGGCTTCCAGGTCGCTGCTGATCCCGCCGATCACGTCCTTCATGGGAGGCAGCTTGGCCCAGGTCTCGGGCGTGCCGCGCATGTGGTTGAGGATAAGTCCGGCGTCGTAGTTCGTCACGACGCGCGCCAGACGCGCATCGAAGGTAAGGCCGCTCGGATCGTTGATGATTTCAGCGCCCAGTTCGATCGCGTTTTCCGCGACACCGGATTTGTAAGTATCCACCGAGATCGGGATGGAGAGCTTGCCTCGCAGGCGCTTGAGCACCGGCATGAGGCGGCGCCTTTCTTCCGCCTCGGAGACGCGGGCGGAACCGGGACGGGTGGACTCAGCGCCGATGTCGATGATGTCGGCGCCTTGTTCCTCGAGCTCGAGGGCGCGCGCGAAGGCGCGGTCGGGGTCGCTGTACAGCCCGCCGTCGGAGAACGAATCCGGCGTCACGTTGAGAATGGCGACTATGCGAGTACGGTCCCCGAGCTGGATTTCCCGGTCTCTCAGTTTCCAAATGAATCGTTTGCGGGGCATGGCTACGGGTTTGCAATAACGCGCCGCCACTTTTTGCCCACCTGCACAATCATCTCCGGCGGGACTTCGGATAGGACAAGTTCGGTCACGCGGCAGCCGTTGATCTCCACCGCGCCTTCCTTGATCTTGCGCGTCGCCTCGCTGACCGAGGGCGCCATGCCCAGCCGGGCCAGGAGCTGGCCGAGGCGGATCCCGTTTTGGTTCACGACCCCTTCGGGCAGGGGGACGGTCTCGATGTCCTCGGGCGCCTCGCCGCGGCGCACCACCCGATTGAATTCCTCAGCGGCGCGGTCGGCTTCTTCCGCCGAGTGGAAGTCGGTCACGATCATCCGGGCCAGGTCCATTTTCGCCTGCATGGGGTGCAGCTCGCCGCTGGCGATCAGCTCGCGCATGCGGGCGATTTCGGGGATGCTGACGTCGGTCAGCAGCTCGTAGTAGCGGAACATCAGGTCGTCGGAGATCGACATCAGCTTCTTGAACATCACCTCGGGGGGCTCGGTGATGCCGACGTAATTGCCGAGGGACTTCGACATCTTGTTGACGCCGTCGAGGCCCTCCAACAGCGGGGTGGTGCCGACGATCTGGGGAGGCAGGCCGTAATCGCGCTGAATCTCGCGGCCCACCAACAGGTTGAACTTCTGGTCGGTGCCGCCAAGCTCCACGTCGCACTGGGTAACCACGGAGTCGTAGGCCTGCGCCAGCGGGTAGAGCAGCTCGTGAACCGAGATCGGGATGCCTTCCCTGAAGCGTTTGGAAAAATCGTCCCGCTCGAGCAGCCGCGCGACCGTATATTTGGCGCACAGGCGGATGAGGTCCTCAAACCGGAGGGCATCGAGCCACTGGCTGTTATACTGGACGACCGTCTTCTCCCGGTCCAGGACTTTGAAGACCTGCTGCTTGTAGGTCTCCGCGTTGCGCTCGATTTCCTCGCGCGTCATCGGAGGCCGGGTTATGTTGCGGCCCGTGGGGTCGCCGATCTTGCCCGTGCCGTCGCCGATGAGAAAGATCACCGTGTGGCCCATGTCCTGGAAATGCTTCATCTTACGGAGCAGGACGCTGTGGCCGAGGTGGAGGTCCGGGGCGGTGGGATCGAAGCCGACCTTCACGCGGAGAGGGCGGCCCTCCTTTTCGGCCTGCACAAGCCGTTCCCGAAGATCCTCTTCACGGATGAGTTCCGAAAGTCCCTTTTTGAGATAGGCGATCTGTTCGTCGATGGAAAACCGAGACATCTACTACATTGTACGGGGGATGTAAGGCGCGGCGGGCTGCCGGATCCGAACAGGGCCGTCCCAAAACCGGACATTCCCAATTGCGGAAAATATACTAAAGCCAGGCGTCTAAAGGGCTAATTGGCCCGAACAGTTGGCCAGAGACTTGCGTACCACTTAGTGCTATCGCCATGGATATCCCGAGAAAAGAGGCAGCGCGCCGCAAGAAGATCCGTCAGGCCGTTATTGGAGCAGTCGTACTGGCTGCCATCGCGGCGGTGACGATGGGGGTCATGCGGCTGAAGCCGGCGGCGCCGAGCGTGGAGTGGGCGACGCTCTGGCCGGACACGGTGAAGCGCGGCCCCATGCTGCGGCAGGTCCGCGGGCTCGGCACGCTGGTTCCGGAAGACATCCTGTGGATTCCCGCAACTACCGACGGCCGGGTGGAGCAGCGGCTGGCGCTACCCGGCACCGTGGTGAAGCCTGATACGGTGCTGATCATTTTAAGTAATCCGGAGCTGCAGCAGGCGTTGGTGGACGCCGAATGGAAGCTGAAAGCGGCCGAAGCGGAACTGGAAAATCTCAGGGTAAAGCTTGAGAGCGAACGGCTGACCCAGCAAGCCGCCGCGGCCACCGTAGCATCCGAGGCGAACAAAGCCAAGCTCGAAGCCGACCGGGATGCCGAGCTGAACAGGTTGGGCCTGATTGCCGATATTCAGGCGAAAAAATCGCTGGCAACGGCGCAGGATTGGGCGAACCGCGACCGGATCGAAGCGAAGCGGCTGGAAATCGCCCTGGACGCCATCCGGGCGCAGCTCGCGGTGCAAAAGGCCAACGTTGAGCAGCTTCGCGCGTTGTACGAATTGAAGAAAAGCCAGGTGGAGGCGCTGACGGTGAGGGCCGGAGTACATGGCGTTCTCCAGCAGGTGCCGGTGGAAGTGGGGCAGCGGGTGACCGTCGGCACGAACCTGGCGCGCGTGGTGCAGCCGGAAAAACTCAAGGCCGAGTTGAAGATCCCCGAGACCCAGGCCAAGGACGTGGCGCTGGGACAAAGGGCCGAAGTGGATACGCGCAACGGCGTGATTCCGGGCCGTGTCTCGCGTATCGATCCGGCGGCCGTGGAAGGAACCGTTACGGTGGACGTGAAGCTGGAGGGCCCCTTGCCCCAGGGCGCCCGGCCGGATCTCAGCGTGGACGGAACCATTGAAATCGAAAAGCTCGATGACGTGCTTTACGTGGGCCGCCCGACCTCCGGACAGCCGAACAGCACCATAAAGCTGTTCAAGGTGGATCCGGACCGCAAGGGCGCCACTCTCGTAACGGTGAAGCTGGGCCGCAGCTCCGTGAACACGATCGAAATATTGGAAGGACTGAACGTCGGCGATCAGGTTATCCTGTCCGACATGTCGGCCTGGGATGCGTACGAGCGCATCCGGTTGAACTGAGCGTTATCGCCGCGCCGAAAGGAAACCACATGACTGAATCAAACCGCCAACCGCTGATCCGCCTCGAAGGCGTGACCAAAGTGTTTCTCACCGACGAAATGGAAACGCACGCGCTGGACGGCATCCACCTGGAGATCATGCCCGGCGAGTACGTCTCGATTGCCGGGCCCTCCGGCTGTGGGAAATCGACGCTGCTGTCGATCCTCGGGCTGCTCGACACACCGACGTCAGGCAGCTACATCCTCAACGGCAAGCCGGTAGAGAACCTGAAGCTCTCCGAGCGCGCCCGCATTCGCAACCGGGAGATCGGCTTCATTTTCCAGGCTTTCAACCTGATCGGGGACTTGACGGTCTACGAAAACGTCGAGCTGCCCCTGACCTATCGCGGGATGCCTTCCAGCGAGCGAAAGAAGCGAGTCCAGAGCGCGCTGGAGCGCGTCGGGATGTCGCACCGGATGAAGCACTACCCGGCGCAGCTTTCCGGCGGCCAGCAGCAGCGCGTGGCGGTGGCGCGCGCCCTCGTGGGCGACCCGCTCATCCTGCTGGCGGACGAGCCGACCGGAAACCTGGACTCGAAAAACGGTCAGGCCGTGATGGATCTGCTCCGTGACCTGCACCGTCAGGGCGCCACCATCTGCATGGTGACGCATGATCCGCGGTACGCAAGCTATGCGGAACGCAACATCCACCTGTTCGACGGGCGCATCGTCGAAGAGAGCGTGGATATGGAAACCGCGCCCGGAGGAGCCGGCGCCTTTTGAAGCCGTCCCATGGGAACTCTTCTTTACGACGTTCGCTACGGTGTCCGCACGTTGATCAAGAGCCGCGGCTTCACCGCCGTTGCGGTGCTTGCGCTGGCGCTCGGGATAGGCGCCAATACGGCGATCTTCACCGTCGCAAATGCCGTTCTCATCCGGCCCCTTCCCTATAAGGACTCCGACCGGCTGGTTGCGGTCTGGGAAAATAACCCGCCGCAAGGCTGGCAGCGGATGGGGGTTTCGGGGCCGGCGTACATAGACTGGCAGGAGCAGTCGCAGCTTTTCGAAGAGATTGCCCTTTACGAACCGGGAAGCGGCACACTGACGGGTATCGGCGAACCCGAACAGATCCCCGGCATGCGCGTAACGACAAACTTCTTCAAGGTGCTGGGCGCCGGGGCGCAGTACGGGCGGCTGTTCACCGCGGACGAGGCCAAGGGCGGCCGGCACAATGTGTGCGTGGTCACGAACGGATTCTGGCGCCGCCGGATGGGGTCGGACCCGGGCGTTGTCGGCAAGGTATTCCAGGTGGACGGGCTGGCTTACATGGTAATCGGCGTGCTGTCGCCGGATTTCTGGCTGCCCATGTCCGCCGAGGCGTTTGTGCCCTGGAACCGCGACGAACTTCGCAACATGAACCGGGCGTCGCACGCGTTCGGCGTCCTGGGGCGGTTGAAGCCGGGCGTCACGGTGGAGCAGGCGAGCGCCGAGCTGAACAGTATCCAGCGGCAAATCGGAGAACGTTATCCCGGGCTGCGCGACTGGGGCGCGACGGTAGCGCCCATGAAAGAGGCGCTGGTGGAGTACATCCGGCCCGCGCTGCTGGTGCTGCTGGGCGCAGTGGGATTCGTGCTGTTGATCGCGTGCACAAACGTCGCGAATCTGCTGCTCGCGCGAAGCGCGGCGAGGCGGAAGGAGATTGCGATCCGAACAGCGATAGGCGCGGGGCGGTGGCGGCTGATCCGGCAGTTCCTGACGGAAAGCGTGCTGCTCGGGCTGGCCGGCGGCGCGCTTGGGTTGCTGTTCGCATTATGGGGAACGGAAGGGCTTTCGCGCGTGCTGCCGAATCGCATTCCCGTGCCGGAGGCCGCCGCGCAGGTCGCGCTGGCCCGGATCACCGTCGACGCCCGGGTGCTGCTGTTCACGCTGCTGATCTCGGTGGCTACGGGCGCGCTGTTCGGCCTGGCGCCGGCGCTCGCGGCGCTGCGCTCCGATACTGCGGAAGCACTGAAGGAGGGCGGGCGCTCCTCGGCGTCGGGCGGAGGCCGGCAGCGGCTGCGAGGCGCGCTGGTGATAAGCGAGGTGGCGCTGGCGCTCGTGCTGCTGGTAAGCGCCGCCCTGATGATACGCAGTTTCCGGCAAATGCAGAAGTCCAGCCCGGGTTTCCACGCCGATAAGGTGCTTACGGCCGAGATGGAACTGCCGGCCGACAGCAAGTATCGCGACCCGCGGCAATGGGCGGCAACGTTTGAACGTTTCCTGGAGCGGATGAAGGAAATGCCCGGAGTGCAGTCGGCCGCGCTCACCCACATCGTCCCGTTGACGGAGTACGAGAGCAAGGAGTCGTTCGAGATCGAAGGACGCCCGGCGCTCGCTTCCGGGGAGAGATTGGGGGCGGACTGGCGGGCGGTGAGTCCCGGCTACTTCCGGACGCTCGGCATCCCTCTGCTCAGAGGGCGGGATTTCACGCCGCTGGACCACGCCGACGCGCCCTGCGTGGTCGTCATCGACCAGACCCTCGCGCGCATGTACTTCCGCGGGGAGGACCCGATCGGACGGCGGCTCATATTTGAGCGCTTCCGTTCTACATGCGAGATTGCCGGGGTAGTGGGAGAGGTGAAGCATGCCGGCGTGAACAAGAGTCCTCGCCCGACGGCGTACTTCGCGTTCACACAGGCTCCGCAGCCCCGCATGAGCTTCGTGGTGCGGAGCGCCGGCAATCCCGCCGGTTTAATCAGTGCGGTGAAGAAGGCCGTTTGGTCCGTAGACCGAGACCAGCCGGTTTACAACATCAAAACCATGGATGACCTGCTGTCGGATTCGGCCTCTGCGGCGCGATTCACGCTGGTGCTGCTCGGCGTGTTTGCCGCATTGGCGCTCACGCTGGCGGCCGTGGGAATCTACGGCGTGATGTCGTACACCGTCAACCAGCGGAAGCACGAGATCGGCATCCGCATCGCCCTGGGCGCGCAGAGGGGGCATGTGCTGCGGCTTGTTGTCGGGCAGGCGATGGCCCTGGCCCTGGCGGGCGTGGCAGCGGGTCTGGTGATCGCGCTCGCAGTAACCCGCCTCCTGGCCACTCTGCTCTACGGTGTCAGCGCGACCGACGTGCCGACGTTCGCAATCGTGGCCGTCACGTTGAGCGCGGTGGCGCTGGCGGCCAGCTATATCCCGGCCCGCAGGGCCACGCGAATCGAGCCGCTGATCGCTTTGCGCTATGAGTAGCGGGCGCTTTGCCCGGCGTGCCCTTACAGATTCTTCAGCGACTCCGTGTACGGCGGGCGCGCAATTCCCCGTTCGGTGATGATCGCGGTCACGTAGCGGTTGGGTGTGACGTCGAACGCGGGGTTTTCCACCGGAACGCCTTCCGGCGCGATCGGGACGCCGAAGACGTGCGTCACCTCCTGCGCGGGCCGCTGCTCGATCGGAATCAGATCGCCCGAAGCAAGCGTGAGGTCGAGTGTTGAAACGGGCGCTGCGACGTAAAACGGCACGCCGTTTTCCCGCGCGAGGACAGCCACCGAGTACGTCCCGATCTTGTTGGCAACGTCGCCGTTGGCGGCGATGCGGTCCGCCCCCACCACGACGCAGCCAATGCGGCCGGCCTTGAGAAAATGCCCGGCCATGTTGTCGGTGATCAGTGTGGCGGGAATGCCATCTCGAATAAGCTCCCACACGGTGAGGCGCGCGCCCTGGAGGAACGGGCGGGTCTCATCGGCAAACACGTCGATTTTCTTGCCGGCCGCGACAGCCGCCCGGATCACTCCGAGCGCGGTGCCGTAGCCCGCCGTGGCCAGCGCGCCGGCGTTGCAGTGCGTGAGCACGGTCTTGCCGTCGGGAATCAGTTCGGCGCCGTGGCGGCCTATCGCCTCATTGATCGCGATGTCCTCGCGGCGGATCTCGATGGCTTCGGCCACGAGGCGCTCGCGAATCGTTTCCACTGAGCAGCCCTGCAAGGAGCGATAGAGCCGCTTCATGCGATCGATAGCCCAGAAGAGGTTCACGGCGGTGGGCCGCGTGCGGGCCAGGGTGTCGCAAATCGTATCGAACTCCGCCTCCAGGTTTGTGGAGCGGAGCGCGCCGAGCGCCACTCCCATTGCCGCGGCAACGCCGATGGCCGGCGCGCCGCGGATCACCATCGTGCGTATGGCTTCCGCTACCTCGCGGTAATCGCGGCAGGTGACGTAAACCTCCTCGCGCGGAAGGCGGGTCTGATCGATCATCGCCACGCCTTCGGTTGTCCACTGGATTGTTTCGATCATGAGTTGTATCTGTCAGCTAATGTAGCCGGCGCGTTGCGCCACAAGACCGGTGAAGAAGACAAGGTTATAGCCGGCGTGCATGATGGCCGCCGCCGCGGTCGAGCCCGAACGATGCCGCATCCAGCCGAAAGCCGAGCCGGCGAAAAAGATGATCACCAGCCGCTGCCAGGACCACGCGTATTCGAACCCGTGCAGCAGGGTAAACGGAGTGGCCGCGAGCACGATTCCGGCTGCCGTTCCGAAGGTGCGTATGGCAAGCGGCATGAAGAACCCACGGAACGCCAGTTCCTCGCACAGCGGGCCGAACGTGACGGCAAAAGCGCCGATCAGCGCCAGCGAAGCCGGGTCGTTCATCAGTTCTTCCAGGGGCGTCTTGATCTGGGGAGGCCGCAGAATAGCGCCGAGAAGGATCGCGGCCAAAGCCACAATCAATCCCCAGCCGAAACTGGCGAGGTAACCGCCCGGCGGCCGCACCCAGGCCATCGAGCGCCAGAACGGCCGGCCGTAGCGCGCCCGCATGAGCCAGTAAAGCACCAGAAACCAGAGGCCGTAAAACGAGAACGTCGCCGCGACCGGAAACACGGCCCTGATGCTGGGCGGCGCGGGCAGCATTTGCATCACGCCGAACGCGGCCAGGCTGGTGACGATCATCAGCGGGAGCGCCAGCACCGCCAGCAGCAGAACGTCCAGCCACCCCCAGAACGGATAGCGCTCGGCGGACGGCGGCGGTTCGGATTCCGGCGGCGTCGGTTCGTACGATTCGGGATCGATCATGACTCGCGCTCGATCAGGGCGGCCGCAAGGAGCGGGACCATAATCTCGTGGTGGCCCGTAAGCGAGATGCCGCGTCCTCCCGTCCGGGCGTGAGGGCGCTCAACCACGTTGACCCTGGGCCGGTAATGCTGGATGAAATCCATGTTGATGGTGGTGAAATTCCCGTGCGGGCAGCCGAGGTTGCGCACCACGGAAACGGCCTTGAGAAACACCTCCGGCATGACGACCGCCGACCCCAGGTTGATGTACACGCCGCCGTCGTTGAGATCGGCCACCAGCCGGGAAAACAGGCGGAAGTCACGGTGGGTTGCGCGGCCGATAGCGCCCGGATCGGCGGCGGGATGCGTGTGCGGCGTATCGGTGCCGAAAGCGACGTGAACGGTGACCGGCACAACGGCGCGATACGCGGCCAAAACCAGGCTCGCGCCGGCAAATTGCGGGTCCGCGATGCGATCGAGGCGGCGGCCGAGCGCCTCGCCGATGCCAAGCGAATCGCGGTCGCCTTCCACGATCGCTTCGTTCATCTCGCGCCCGGTCTCTTCGGCGGTGCCGAAGCGGCCATCCGGGAGCACGGCTTCCACATCCTCGCTGGTGGCTCCGGCGATCGCGATTTCGAAATCGTGGATAGCGGCGGAGCCGTTCATCGCGAAGGCGGCGGCATAGCCGCGCCGCATGAGGTCGATCAGCACGGGCGCCAGGCCGCATTTGATGACGTGCCCGCCCAGGCCCCACAGCACCGGTTTCCCCTTGGCGCGCGCCGCGTGGATGGCGTCGGCCGCAGCGCGAAAGGAATCGGCGGCCAGAATGTGCGGCAGCGTTTCCAGCCAGCCCGCAACACCGGCGCCTTTTTGATACGGCCGGGCGAAATGCTCGACCCGCACCTTGCCGCCGCGTTCCCGGATGGGAATAGTGTTCAGCGCACTGAAATCGAGAGGTGTTTTTTCGTATCTGCTCACGAAGCGCGTCCGTTTCTGCCATTGCGCAGCACTTTGGCCAGTGCCTGCCCGGTGTAGCTCTTGCGGGTTTTCATGACATGCTCGGGCGTCCCCGCCGCCACGATGTATCCGCCCGCCTCGCCGCCTCCCGGCCCGAGGTCGATGATCCAGTCGGCTGTCTTGATCACGTCAAGCTGGTGCTCGATCACTACCACCGTGTTCCCGAGATCCACCAGGCGCGCCAAAACATCGAGCAGCTTCCTGACATCGTCGAAGTGCAGCCCGGTAGTCGGCTCATCCAGAATGTAGAACGTGCGGCCCGTCTGCCGCTTGCTCAGTTCGCGGGCAAGCTTGATGCGCTGCGCCTCGCCGCCCGAAAGCGTTGTGGAAGACTGGCCGAGGTGAATGTATCCCAGGCCCACGTCCACAAGCGTCTGGAGCTTCGCCTGGACCTGCGGAATGTTTTCGAGCACGCCGGCCGCTTCTTCTACGGTCGCCTCCAGGATATCGGCAATCGAATAGCCCTTGTATTTTACCTGGAGCGTTTCGTGATTGTATCGCCGGCCGCGGCAGATGTCGCAGGTGACATAGACGTCGGGAAGGAAATTCATTTCGATGCGCTTGAGGCCGTCGCCTTCGCACGCCTCGCAGCGCCCGCCCTTGACGTTGAAGCTGAAGCGCCCGGGCTTATAGCCGCGCTCGCGGGATTCCGGCAGCATCGCGAACAGGTCGCGGATGGGCGTGAATACGCCGGTGTAGGTCGCCGGATTGGATCGCGGGGTGCGCCCGATCGGCGACTGATCGATCTGGATCACCTTGTCGATGTGCTCGATGCCCTCCATGGCGGTGTGCGCCCCGGGCTCCTCGCGCGAGTTGTGCAGATCGCGCATCAGCCCGCGGTAGACAATGTCGTTGACCAGCGTGGATTTTCCGCTGCCCGAGACGCCGGTGATCACGATGAACGTGCCGAGCGGGAATTCGACAGTGAGGTTCTTCAAATTGTGCTCGCGCGCACCGCGCACGACGAGCTTCTTGCCGTTGCCCTGGCGCCGCCGCGCCGGCGGTGGGATCTCCCGCGCGCCCGAGAGGTAGAGCCCGGTGAGCGAAGCGGGGTTGGCCGCGATCTCGGCGGGCGATCCGCAGGCCACCAGCTTTCCTCCAAGCCGTCCAGCTCCCGGCCCCAGGTCGATCACGTAGTCCGCCCGCTCGATGGTTTCGGCGTCGTGCTCGACCACCAGCACCGTGTTGCCGAGGTCGCGCAGGCGCCCCAGGGTGTCGAGCAGCCGCTCGTTGTCGCGCGGGTGGAGCCCGATCGAGGGCTCATCGAGTACATACAACACGCCGCGCAGCTTGGAGCCGATTTGGGTTGCCAGCCGGATCCGCTGCGCTTCGCCGCCGGACAGCGTGGACGCCGAGCGATCGAGACTCAGGTAATCCAGCCCGACTGCGGACAGGAACTCCAGCCGCGTGCGGATCTCGTCCACAATCCGCGCCGCGATCTGCGCCTCGCGCTCGGTCAGCTCCCACCCGCGTACGGTTGGCAGGGCGCGGGCTACCGGAAGCGCGGTGAAATCGGCGATCGAAAGACCCTTCACCGTCACCGCCAGGCTGCTCGGCTTCAGGCGCTTGCCGTGGCAGTCGGGACACTCGATGGGCGACATGTAATCCATCAGCCAGTCGCGGTAGACGTCGGTCGCCTCGGAGAACTTCTCGTCCATGAGAGCGAGCAGGCCGTCGTAGCCGTTGCCGCCGAACATGATGAAGTCCTGCGCCTTGGACGGCAGGTCTTCAAACGGCTTGGAAAGGTCGATCTTCTGGCGGCGCGCCGCCTCCGTGACGCTGTGGACCAGGTAGCTGGAGGCCGCCGCCGGAACCAGGCCGCCGCCGAACAGGGGCTTCGAGTAATCGGCGATGAGCTTTGCCGGGTCGAACGTCCACTTGCTGCCGAGGCCGGCGCAGGTTTCGCACGCGCCATAAGGACTGTTGAAGGAGAACGAGCGCGGCTCGAGCACGGGCACGCTGGTGCCGCAATCCGGACAGGCGAGCTTTTGGGAGTACAGGTGCTCCTCGCCATTCACCACCGCCACCACGACGAGGCCGCCGGCGAGCTTCGTGGCTGTCTCGATCGAGGCTTCCAGCCGCTTTTCGATCCCAGGCTTCACCAGCAGGCGGTCGATCGCCACTTCAATCGTGTGGTTGCGGCGGCGGTCGAGCACGACGGGCTCGTCAAGCGACCGGAGCGTGCCATCGATGCGGGCGCGCAGAAATCCCTGGCGCGCGAGCTTCTCCAGGTCCTTGCGGTACTCTCCCTTGCGGCCCCGCACTATGGGCGCGAGAATCATCACGCGCTCGTTCTGCTTGAGCGCCATGATTTGCCGCACGATCTGCTCGGTGGTTTGTTTTGCGATCTCCTGGCCGCACTGCGGGCAGTGCGGGATGCCGATCGAAGAATAGAGCAGGCGGAGGTAATCGTAAATCTCGGTGATGGTGCCGACCGTGGAACGCGGGCTGCGGTTGGTGGTCTTCTGCTCGATGGAAATGGCGGGGCTGAGCCCGTCGATTGAATCCACCTCGGGGCGTTCCATCTGGTCGAGGAACTGCCGGGCGTAGGGCGAGAGCGTTTCGACGTAGCGGCGCTGCCCCTCGGCGTAGATCGTATCGAAGGCAAGCGACGATTTGCCGGAGCCGCTCAAGCCAGTGATCACCGTAAACGTGTTCCGGGGGATCTCGACGTCGATGTTCTTAAGGTTATGTTGCCTCGCTCCGTGTACGGTGATTCGGTCCAGCATGGTGAGGGGGCGCCACAGCTCGCCAAAATTCTTATTTTCCCAGGAGTTGAGAGAGGGGGCAAACGGTTCTGACCGTGCCTCGCTCGCGAGGGCAGTCAGGCCCTCAGCAGCGCCGCAAGTTCCCTGGCCCGGCGGATAAGCTGGGCGCGGTCGGCCCGCCGGTATTTCTCGGGCAGCAGCGAACTGCTGGTGCACTCGAGAACGGCCACCAGGTTTTGCAACTCGATCTCGGTGGGATACGAGGGCGGGATGAAGTCCTCCAGCGCGTGCTTCAGGTCGTCGAGGCCGACCGTGTTCTCGTTTTCCAGGGCGCTCTTCATGCTCGCGCGGATCAGCACCGCTTCAATATCGGCGCCCGACAGCCCGGCGCAATGCGAAAGGAAATAGTCTTCGGCTTCGGGCGTGGCTATCTTCACGCCGGTCTTTTTCTGCATGGCGCGAAAGAGCGCGAGCCGTTCCTGGTCGGTTTCGGGATAGAAGAGCGCGATGTGCTCCTCGGCCCGCCCCTGCCGCTTCAGGTCCACCGGCAGCAGGTCGGGCCGGCAGGTGAGCAGGAACCAGATTACCTTGCCCCGCAACTCGGTATTGCCCATGAAGGCGGCGATCTGGCCGAACACTCGGCTGCTGACGCCGCTGTCGCCGGTGGCGGAGCGCGTGCCGAGCTGCGCGTCGGCTTCGTCCACGATCACCGCGATCGGGCTCATCGCCTTCAGCAGATTGAGCACCCGCTCCAGGTTGCCCTCCGTGACACCCTGCCACATGCTGCGGAAATTTTTCAATGTCACGGCCGGGATGCCGACCTCGCCCGCGAAGCACGTCGTCAGGAAAGTCTTGCCGGTTCCCACCGGACCGGAGATGACGTAGCCCATCGGCAGCACGCCGGTCTTCCCGGCGCGAAGCGCAGCCGCGGCGTCCTTCAGCTTCTTCTTGGCCGCCTCATTGCCGGCCACCATCGAAAGATCGAACCGGCTCTCAACGAACTCCAGCAGACCGCCTGATTCCGCCTCGATCAGCTCCTTCTTCATCTGCCGCAGGAACTGCATCGTGAGCGGGCGCCGGTTCTCGATCGAGTGATTGATCAGGCTGTGAAGCTGCACGCGCTTGATGCCGGCGCAGAGAGCGGCAAGCGCTGCTTCGGTGACGTCGGACCCGGGCGGCAGCGCGGACCCGGCAAGCTGCGCCCGGATGAATTCCAGGCGCTCGCTCTCATCCGGCAGCGGAATGGCGATGGAAGCTACGCCCGGATTCCGGACAATGCCCTGGTTCAGCTCGCTCAGGTTCTCCGCGATCAGGCAGATGGTAACGTCGGCGTGAAGAAAGGCCGGGTTCTGCGCCCAGCGCTTTAGGATCACGAGCGAGTTCCGGTCCTCCGCGGACATGCCGGAGACGTCGCCCGCGGGCACGATGGTCTCCGCGAAATCGATCACCAAAGCGATTTTCTTGCCCTCGATGATCCGCGCGCGCAGGTAGTTATCGAGCAGGTTCAAAACGCCGTCGGGATTGCGCGGCAGCCCCGAGGAGTAATTCGTGCCGTGAAAGCTGTCGTACCCGGAGAGGGCGCGGCGAAAGTCGGCCTGCATGTCCGGCTCGGCGAAGCTCAACCCGCCGCCGCGGTCGTAGAAAATCACCAGGTCGCGCTTGCCGAACAAGGCGTGACTGAGAAATTTCTGAAGCGAAACGAACTCGCGCGCGCCTCCCCGCTGCAACGGGACGACGTCGCGCACGTTGCCGTACAGCACGAACATGGTGAGCGTGCGCGAGTAGTATTTTTCGGAAAGCTCCCTGGCCCAGAGGGGCAGCGTTTCCAGGTGTGTGTTTTGAGCTGTTGCCATGGAATTCAGGTCCGCAGGCGGGTGCGCTGCGAGTCGGCCCGCGCGGGCTCGGCGGAGGGTATCGGCGCGAGCGAGGTGTCAATGGTCAGGTCGAAGATCGCCTCCACCTCCTTGATCGTCTGCTCGGTCTGCTCGACGTCGTGCACGAGATGCTCAATCTGATCGCTAAGCTGCTGGGGATCCCGCATGGTGACGGACTGGTCGCGGATCAATTCCAGCACTTCTTCAACGGCGGCGCACTGGGCGTCCACTACGTTGCAGTTCTCTTCCGCCTTTTTGTACTTTTCCACTCGCTTGTTGAGAATCTCGATGCGCTTGCGGTTGATCTCTTGCACTTTGGGGGGCTGCGACGGCAGGTCGCGCTGCAGATCCTCAATATCCTGCTGGATGGCGCGCAGATCGGTGGTGCGCAGATGCTGCCGGTAAGAGAACGCCGCGTGCAGCAGGCGGACATAGGAGTGGGCGAGGCCCTCGAGGCGCGAGTCCATCTGCTGGACGAACACTTGAGAGGTGGCCGACAGGCGGCTGTAATTGCGGCGGATGCTGCGAATCACCTTATCGACATCGGCGTAGCGCAGCCGCATCTCCGGAGGGAGTTCGTGAAACATGGCGATCAGGCCGCGCTCGCGCCGGCGCTTCTCTTCCTTGTACCTCCAGGAGCGCACCAGGCGCCGAAAGGCTTTGGTCTGCGGCACAGTGCTGATGTAAATCAGTTCGATGCCCGCGGCGAGAATCAGCGGCAGCGCGCTTTGCGAAAAAATCGCAAACAGCAGCATCCCCACCAGCAGGATCCAGTTATAGTGCCACTTCAGGGCCGCCTTGACGTAGGTGGCTGAACCGTACTCCCGATCTGCCCCGACCCTTTCGTCCGCCATGAAACGCTCACCCAATCCTGCCCGCTGCGAGAGGAACGGGCACGCCTTCTACAATGGTAGCGGCTCCGGCGCCCGGAATGAACCGCTCCGCCGGGAAGAGCAAAGCCACGCCGTCCGGCGTCCCCCCTGCCGGGGGTGGCGTTTCAACCGGCTTTGGCTCCGCCGCTTTTCCTTTCCCGGCGTCTCCGAACCAGCTTCCTAAATCGATAATGCCGTACCCGTGCAGGCTGTAAGCCACCAGGGCCAGCCCGAGCAGGAAGATCAGCAGCCATCCGCCCTTTTCAATCCGGATCGCCATGGCTCAACGCCTCAGCTCGTGCGCTCCTGCTGCCTGGGGGCAATGGTCTTTTCGGCCCCTCCGGCGGCGGGCTCCGGCGCCAGCAGGCCCATCTCCACTTTGAACTGCTTCACCAGTTCGGCGGCACGCAGCTTCTCGGCTTCCTCCTCGATTTGGAATTTCTGCTGATCCACGTTGCCCATGGCCATTTCCATGCGGGCCTCGTTCATCGCGGTCATTTGCTCGATGCGCTGCACCATTTCGTCGTGCGTCTGGCTGATTCCGCCGATCTCGAACTGTTCCATGGCATCGGCCACCCTCTTCTGCCACTGCGCGCGGCGGTAGTCGCGGATGGCGGCCATCGCCTCCCGGGTCTTGCGTTCCTTTTCACGCAGGAAAGCCTGCTTGACGACCAGCGCTTTGTCGTAGGCGGCGCGGGCGGTGGCGAGCTGGCCCTGCGTGCGCGCCAGGGCGCCGCGCAACTGCTCGAACTGCGTGGCGAAGCTGCCGGCCAGATCGTCGCGGTTCACCTGGATGGCGGCCTTGATCTTGGCCGTGAGGTCGGCCAGTTCCGCTTTGTACTTGGCTTCTTCCTTTTCGAGCAGCGTCACGTTGGCTTTCACCATCGCGATGCTTTCGTTCATCCGCGGCACCTGGTCGTTCATGTCGCGAATGTTCTGCTCCAGGATGAGTTCCGGGTTTTCAGTGAAGGAGATGAAGAACCCGAAGAATGAACGAATTGCCCGGGACAAACGCCTCCACATTCCAAATCCTCCTTAGGGGCTTGCGGCCCTGACGCTTCTTCTCCCTGACAACCTCATTCTCGTTTCCCTTTACTACGAAAACGAGATTCGGTGGTGAGTCGTTCCATTTCCGCGCTGGTTTTACGCGGTCACAGGCGTCCGGGACGCCGCCCCTGGCGGCATCTTCGATTATTTCCTGCAATTTCACGCCCGCGGTGCCGGACTGCGGCGCGTCCGGCCTGCATCCGCCCGTCTCGCCTCCCTCATTCCTTACGGAAATGAACGGGTTAGACCACCTTTTGCTCATGACGCCTGCGTGCAGTAGTCCCGCAAGGACGATATCAGAAAGGGGTGGACCGCTGCAAGGGATCGCGCCTGTTCGCAAACGGCGAAGCGGGCAGAGTTCCCGCGCCCTCCGCCGCCGCGAAAGCTTTCGGCGCCGCCCGCTAATCTTCCGGCGCCAGGCCCAGAATGGCGATTTTCGCCTCGTCGGCTTTGGCGAGCATCTCGTCCCGGTCCAGCAGGAGCGTGCGTCCGGCATCCACCGCCATCGCGGTGGTCCCGGTCTCGATCATCGTGGCGATAGTCCGCGGGCCGGCCACCGGCACGTCAAACAGCAGGTGAGCTCGGCGGCGGCCTGACTTCACCAGGGTGAGCGGGCGGCCGTTCGCCAGCGAGGCTGCGCGTTGCAGCATGGCGTCCGTTCCCTCCATCGCTTCCACTGCCACACAGGCACGCTCACAAATCGCGCAGCTCTGCCCGATGTCAAAGCCGGCCAGGGCGTTGGCGATGCGGCGCCCGTAATCGATATCGGCAAGCTCGCTTTTGTTCGGCTTGCGCCGGCTCAGCACGCCCTCGCCGGCCAGCAAAGGCTTGAGCAGCGCCGTGGAATCGGCCAGTTGGATGCCCTCGCTTTCGAGCACCCGGACCACGCCTCCGATGAGCGCGTCCGTGTTCTTTTGCGGAAGCGAGGCCAGCAGCTTGATCAGACGCCAGTCGGGCACGATTGAGGAAAAAATCTTTGTGTGCATCACCTGGCCGGCCATAACCACCTGCGTGATGCCCTCGCGCTTTAAAATTTCGATCAGTTTTCCGAGCTGCCCGAGCGAAATCCAGTAGCAGCGCGCAGCCAGAGCCTCCACTTCCTTCGAGGCTTCCTCCTCGATCGCAATCACCACGACCTCGTGCCCGAGCTTGCGCGCGCTCTCCAGCGCGAGGATAGGGAAGCGTCCGTTGCCGGCGATCAGCCCGTAGGTCATTTCACTACGCCGCGGCGGGATTCTTGTATGAACCCGATCAGCTCATCGAGTTCGGGAAAAGGCTCGATTTCGGCCCGGATGCGCTCGATGGCCTGCGAGGTGTTGAGACCGGCGCGGGTCAGCAGGCGGAAGGCTTTGTGCAGCGCGTCGCGCGTGGCGGGCGGAAAGCCGCGGCGCTCCAAGCCGACGGCGTTGGCGCCGAAGGTTTTGACCTCGCGCTCGCTCACGGTCATCGAAAACGGCATCACGTCCTGGGTGATCACGCTGTGCGGGCCGATCATGGCGTGGCGGCCGACGCGGCAGAACTGGTGCACTCCGGCATAAGGGCCGACCACGGCCCAATCGCCCACGGTCACGTGGCCGGCGAAGTGGGCGCCGAGCCCGATGATGGTGTGGCTCTGAATGCTGACGTCGTGGGCGATGTGCGCATATGCCATCACGAGATTGTCATCGCCAATCGAAGTGATGAGTCCCCCGCCCTCGGTGCCGCGATGGATCGTGACGAACTCGCGGATCTTATTCCGGTTGCCGATGCGCGTTTCGGCCCGCTCACCGCGATATTTCAAATCCTGCGAGGCCACGCCGATGGTCGAATAAGGGAAAAAAACGTTGTCCTCGCCGATCGTCGTGGGGCCTTCCAGGTAGATGTTCGCCATCAGGCGCGTGCGCGCACCGATTTCGACCTCGGGCCCGATGATGCAGAAAGGCCCGATTTCGGCGCTCTCCGCAATATGGGCCGAGGGATCGACGATCGCCGACGGATGGATGGGCATTTACTGCGCGGATGCCGCTTCCGCCTGGGGGGCGGCCTTCTCGGCAAGTTTGCACATCACTTCGGCTTCCGCGACAACGACGCCGTCCACGGTGGCCGTGCCGTGCATCTTCGCGACGAAGGACTTCCGCTTACTTACCTTCATTTCAATCCGGAGCTGGTCGCCGGGCACGACCGGGCGGCGGAACTTCGCCTGCTCGATGGATGCCAAAAAGACCACCTTCTGCCGGGTCTCCAGACTCTTGAGCACAAGAACGCCGGCTACCTGAGCCATTGCCTCGACGATGAGGACGCCGGGCATGACGGGGAACTCCGGAAAGTGCCCAACGAAAAACGGTTCGTTGATTGTGACGTTCTTGATGCCGACAATGCGGTCGGGCTCGAGCTCCACGATGCTGTCGACCATCAGCATCGGGTAACGGTGCGGCAGTATCTGCTGAATAGCCTGGGTATCCAAAATGGGCATGAGGATTCCGTATTATAGCAGGTGCATGGAGTCGATCCGGTCGTACCTGAGGAGCCGGCGGCAGGAGATGGTGAGCTTGTGCCGCGAGCTAGTGGAGTGCGAATCACCGAGCGATGATCCGGCGGCGGTGGCGCGGTTCGTGGACCTGGTCTGCGACAAGGCCGCCGGCATGGGGACCGTGCGCCGGATCCCGGGAGGCGGCTTCGGGCCGCACCTGCAGTGCGAGTTTGACCTCCCGGGAACGAATAAGGAGGGGCAGATCCTTGCGCTCGGGCACTCCGACACGGTGTGGCCGGTGGGCACGCTCAAGCAGATGCCGTTCCGCGAAGCGGAGGGCCGGCTGTGGGGACCCGGCGTGCTGGACATGAAAGCAGGAATCGTCTTCCTGCTGTTCGCGGTGCGCGCCCTGCGGGAGCTCGATCTCCCCGTGGCGCGGCGCGTCCTGATGCAGCTTAACTCAGACGAGGAGGTGGGCAGCTATTCGTCGCGGCCGCTGACCGAGGAAGAAGCGCGGCGCAGCGTGGCGGTGCTGGTGCTTGAGCCGGCAACAGGGCTGGAAGGCAAGCTGAAAACGGCGCGCAAGGGCGTGGGCGATTACACCATCGTGGTACACGGCAAAGCGGCGCACTCCGGGCTGGACTTTGCCGCCGGTGCCAGCGCGGTGGTCGAACTGGCAAAGCAGATCCAGAAAATAACCCGGTTCACGCGGCTGGAGCGCGGCGTTACCGTGAATCCGGGAGTGATTTCGGGCGGAACGCGGCCCAACGTGGTGGCGGCCGAGGCGCGCGCTGAGGTCGATATGCGGGTGATGCGGACAAAGGATGCCGCCGCGCTCGACAGGAAGTTTCGCCGGCTGCGGCCCGTGGACCCGCGCTGCCGGATCGAGGTGTCCGGCGGCCTGAAACGGCCTCCCATGGAGCGGACCGGCGACGTGGTGGATCTGTTCCGCAAGGCACAGGCCGTCGCGGCAGAAATGGGGATCGAACTGGAGGAATCGCTGAGCGGCGGCGCCTCGGACGGGAACTTCACAGGGGCGCTGGGGATTCCTACCCTGGACGGCCTGGGCGCGGTCGGCGAAGGCGCCCACGCGGCGCATGAAAGCATCCTGGTCGAGCGCATGGAGGAGCGGGCAGCGCTGCTGGCAGGATTGCTGCGAGCGGTGTGAGCCGTTGTACGATCTGCGACAATAAGGCTATCGGATGGTAATTGACGGGATCTACTACGCGCTGGCTTTGGCGGCTGGAGGGGGAATTGTCTCGTATCTGGCAGGCCCGGCGCTCGGGATTCCCCTCTACCTGCTCGCCGTGTTTTGCCTGTGGTTTTTTCGCGACCCGGAAAGGGAAATACCGGCGGGCGACGTAGCGGTTTCCCCTGCCGATGGAAAGGTGCTCGCCGTCTCGCCCGACGGGATGGGCCGGACGCGAATCAGCATCTTCATGAACGTCTTTGATGTCCACGTGAACCGCGCGCCGATCGCCGGCCGCATCACGGAAGTGAAGTATAAGAAGGGCGAGTTTCTGGCGGCGAACCGCGACGAAGCCGCCTTGCAGAACGAGCAGAACCTGATCGTGGTCGAAGGCGGCGGCAGCCGGGTGGCGTTCAACCAGATCGCGGGCCTGATTGCGCGGCGGATCGTATGTTATAAGAGACCGGGAGATGAGGTTGCGCGCGGGGAGCGGGTAGGGCTGATTAAGTTCGGCTCGCGGGTGGATGTGTTATTAGGAGCGGAGTGGGCCATAGACGTGAAGCCTGGGGCGCGGGTGAAAGCGGGGTCGAGCGTGCTGGCGCGGCGCCGCTAGGATAGGCGATGGGAGTTCGAGATTTCTCCAGGCAGTTGATCGACCCGAATTCGCCGCACTTGCGGCGGCGGCGCGCGGCGTACGCCTTGCCCACGCTGTTCACGGCGGGCAACATATTCCTGGGCTTTCTCTCGATCATGAAGTCGTTCCAGGGCGCGATGCTGGTGTCGGGCGGTTACGTCGGGCCGAACGCACATTTCGAGACGGCGGCGCTGGCGATCGGGTGGGCTTTTCTGCTCGACGGGCTGGACGGCCGGATCGCGCGCCTGACCAACACCACGAGCGACTTCGGCCGCGAGATGGATTCCCTGGCCGACGTGATTACTTTCGGAATCGCGCCGGCGGTGCTGGCATTCGCCTGGGGCGCGCAATTCGTGATCTCGTCGGCGATGTTCGAGTGGCGCGATCAGCTCCGCGGGTTGGCGTACTTCATTCCCTTTCTGTTCCTGCTGTGCGGCGCGGCGCGGCTGGCGCGCTTCAACGTTCAAAAGAACCCGGTGCCGAAGAACCCGGGCCGGCCGGATCGCAAGTACTTCGTGGGCTTGCCGATTCCCGCCGCCGCCGCCATGGTGGCTGCGTTTGTATACGCGGCGAGCGGAGAACCGCTGGGCTGGTGGCCGCTCACCGCGATATGGCTGGGGCTAATCGCTCTGCTTTCTTTTCTCATGGTGAGCACGTGGCGCTACCGCAGTTTCAAGGACGTTCAGTTGTTGCGTCCGCGGTCGGGGCTGACCGTGGTGCTGTGGGGAAGCGTCATCTATCTGATCGCGACGTACCCGAAGCCGGCGCTGCTCGGGCTCGCGTGCGCCTATGTTGCGAGCGGTGTGCTGGTTCGGACGGGCGGCATTCTGCGCCGCCGGTTCCGCCGCCCACCGCCGGAACCCGAACACCAGGTTGCTTGATATGAAACCTGTTGCAGCGATTGTCGGAAGCGGTTCCCTGTTGGGGCGCGAACTGCGCGACCTGCTGGCAGGCGGAGCGTTTCAGACGAAATTGATCGGCGCGGACAATGAGGAGGTCGGCACTCTCACCGAAGAAGACCAGGAGGCCGTCATCATGACCGCGCTCGATGAGGACAACCTGGCAGGGGCACGGATCGTTTTCCTGGCGGGATCGCAGGAGTCGAGCCGGCAAGCCCTGGACATCGTATCGCGGCTCCCCTCTTCGCCCCCGGCGCTGATCGACCTCACCTATGTTCTGGAGGACCGGCCGGGGGCCTATCTGCGGGCGCCGATCGCCGAGCCCGCGAATTTCGTCCCGCCTCCGCTCACCGGGCACGTCATCGCGCATCCGGCATCCACGGTGCTCGCGATGTTCCTCAGCAGGATCTCGCAGGCGCTCACGATCCGGCGGGCGGTGGCGCACGTTTTCGAGCCGGCAAGCGAGCGCGGCCGGCGCGGCATCGATGAGTTGGAGCAGCAGACGGTGAACCTGCTGACCTTCAAGCAACTCCCGAAGAAGGTCTACGGCGAGCAGGTGGGATTCAACCTGCTGGCCGCTTTCGGGACAGAAGCCCCGGAGTCTCTGGGAAAAATCGAGGAGCGGGTCGAGCGGCACCTGGCAAGCTTGCTGGCCCTGCACGGAAACATTCCCATGCCTTCGCTCCGGCTGATTCAAGCCCCGGTCTTTCACGGCTACAGCGCTTCGCTGTGGGTGGAGTTCGAGGAAAACCCCGGACGGGAGGCGCTGGAGAGGCACCTGGCTTCGGCGCAGATCGATGTGCGCGGGCCGGACCTCGAGCCGCCCAACGTCGTGGGCATGGCGGGGCAGAGCGGCATTGCCGTTGGCGCGATTGCGCCCGACCGGAACGATCCGCGGGCGTGCTGGTTCTGGCTGGCATCGGATAACCTGAGAATTATGGCTGAGAACGGAGTGGCGGTAGCGCGAGCGCTGCTCGGACAACCGGGAACGGCGCGGCCGCAATGAGCGGAAAAGCCGTCCGCTGGTTGTGCCTGGGACTCGCCGCCGCGATGGCGTCCGGCTGCGGCTACCGCGTCGCCGGGCGGGCCGACCTGCTGCCGAAGAACATCAAGACGATTGCCATTCCGCCGTTCGGCAACGCCACCACGCGGTACCGTCTTTCCGAACGGCTTCCCGCCGCCCTGACGCGGGAGTTCATCTCGCGCACGCGGTACCAGATTGTGGCCGATCCCAACCAGGCGGACGCCGTGCTCACCGGTTCGGTGCTGCGATACTCGGCCTACCCGGTGCTATACGATCAGGCGACCGGACGCGCAAGCGGAGTGCAGGTGTACGTCGGCCTGGACCTCACCTTGCGCGACCGCGCCACCGGCGCCGTGCTCTTCAGCCGTTCCAACTGGGAAATCCGCGAGCGCTACGAAATTAGCGTGGACCCGTCGGCGTACCTGGAGGAGAGCGACCTGGCGATGGCGCGCTTGAGCAGCTACGTGGCACGCACCGTGGTCGCCGCCATTCTGGAAAATTTTTGATGACCGCGCAGCAGTTCATTCAACACCTGAAGCAGCGGGAGCCGGCCGCCGCCTACCTGTTCCTCGGCCCGGAGCCATATCACCGGGATCTGTGCCGTAGAGCGCTGATCGCGCGAGTGCTGGCCGATCCAGAAGAGCGGGAAAACGGCCTCACGCGCATCGACCTCGAGGAATCCACGCTCGAAAGCGCGATCGAGGACGCCCGCTCCCCATCGCTGTTCACGGCAAAGCGGGTGCTGGTAATATCCAACGCGGAGGCGGCGCTTCCGCGCACCAAGGCGGCGGGATCCGAAGAGCAGGAGGCGCCGAAGCGCGGTTCGAACGAGGCGCTGGCTCGCTACCTCAGCGATCCAACGCCGGGCGTCGTGCTGGTGTTTGAGTCCTCGCGCTACGACTTCCAGGGCGAGGATAAGAAGAAGCTGGACCGTGTGCGCGCCTTCTATTCCGCGGTCCCGGCCGTCGTGGAGCTCCCCCACCTGACGCCGCAAGACGCGCGGCGGTTCGCCGCGGACATCGCCCGGCGCGCGGGACTCAACCTGGGGCCGGAAGAGTTGGAACTTCTGGTGGATGCTCTCGGCGGGGAGGCGGCCCGCATCGTCACGGAAATCGAGAAGCTCCGGCTATGGGCCGCCGGCGGCCGCAAAATCAGCGCAGAGGTCATCTCAAAGCTGGTGCCCGAGGCGCGGGACGCGACCATATTCGCGCTGGTGAGCGCCCTGGGCCGGGGCGACCGCGCGGCCTCCCTCGACGTGCTCGATACCCTCGTCCGGCAGAGCGAATACCTTCCGCTCGCATTGAGTTTTTTGGGCACGCAGTTCCGGCTGGCGATGGCCGCCAGGGAAGCCGGTCTGCGGACTCCTCAGCAGATCCTGTCTCACTTCTCAAAGCTGGGTGTGCAGATGTGGCCCGCGCGGGCCGAGCAGGTCTATCAGACGCTCTCGAAGTTTTCCAAGGCGCAGATAGCCACTGCGCTGAAGCGAATCTACGGGACTGACAAGACGCTGCGCGACGTCTTTCCGGACGCGCGCATCGTTATGGAAGGTCTGATTCTGGAATTAACGGCGAGCCGGCGGTAATCAGGCGGCGGCGAGGCGCTTCACATGCGCCGTGATCCGGCTCTTGTAGCGGGCAGCGGTATTCTTCTTCACGATGCCCCATTTGGCCGCACGGTCGATCATCGAGAAGGTTTTCGGCATCATGGCCTGGGCCGCGGCGGCGTCTTTACCGGCAATAACGCGCCGTATTGCGCGGATCGCGTGGCGCAGGCGTGTCTTGCGCATGCGGTTGATATGGGTGCGCCTTTCGTCCATCCGCACGCGCTTCAAAGCAGAGAAAGTGTTTGCCATCTAGTTCAAAATCCAGTTGGTTGTTTTCTCCAGTCAGGATAGCGCAGGGGCGCGGGCGGGGTCAAACGGGGCAGGTCCGTTTGTGTCAAACCTCGAGAGAAATGTCCCCCGTATCTCCTCGATAGAAATGTCCCCTTTTTGTTGATCGCCTGGGATTCGGGGTTTGCCTTTGCATCTGCCCCCTTTCCCTTGTCTAAGCTAGT
>JBLNCW010000079.1:0-31508 GCA_050261015.1 Rhodospirillales bacterium
GATGCGCAATCTGCTGGCGCGTCCGGTCGGAGTCGTATGAGCCAGGGGAGAAGTGTGCCCGCGCGCGGCCAAAGCGAGCAAAAAGAGCCGCAGATACAGGCACTTAGCTTGTCTAATCGCAAGTCAGACCGCCTCGCCAATTGATTCGACATAAATGCAGTTGCGGATTCTGCCTGAAATCGGCGTTTTTCCGCAGCCTGCTAGCGCCTCAGAAGCTCCGGACGCCGAGCGAGACGATGTCGTCCACCCGCATCGTCTCCTTGACGACAAACGGTTCGCCGTACTTCACGCCGATCAGGTTTCCATAGAACCGCGCGATCGCCGCCAGGCGCTCCCGGATTTCCCGCTCGGCGGGGAAAAGCTCCGATCCCGGGCCGCCGCCGTACTGCGAGCGGTAACTGAGCAGCGCCGCCATGCGCCGCTCGAACTGCTCGGAGATGTCCACCACAAACGACGGGGTCACGTTCGCGTAAAGCGCCGCGTAGAGCACCTTGAACGGACGATGCGGCTCGCTCGCCTCGTCGAGCTTTTTCAATCCGGCGAGAAAACAGGCTTCGTACCCGAGCTCGCCGGCGCGGTAATGGTCCGGGTGGCGCGCTTCCCAGTAAGGCAGGATGACCACCCTGGGGCGCAGGCGCCGGATCTCCAGAGCGAGAGACATGCGCGCGGGCAGCGAATTTTCGAGCCGCGCATCGGGAAAGCGCATGTTGCCGCGCCAGGCAAGCATGAGCTCGCGCCCGGCGGCCTCGGCTTCCTGAAGGCGGATTTCCGGCGCACCTCGCGTGCCCATGTCGCCCGCGGTCAGATCGAGAACGCCCGTGCGGTACCCGGCCTGCGCCATTTTGATCAGCGTGCCGCCGCAGGTCTGCTCGACATCATCCGGGTGCGCCGCAATGGCCAGCACATCGAGCGTAGGGGTCCCGTCCATCCTTCTCACCAGTTCAAATCGCGCCGCCGCTGGTACAGCCCGCGGGTGCGGAAGATCTTGATCAGCAGCATACCCGTGACGAACCCGCCGATGTGGGCGAACCAGGCCACGCCGCCATCGCTGAGCTGCGAATAGGCCACCGAGCCGACCCCGCTGAAGATCTGAAGAATAAACCAGTAGACGAGCACCAGGCCGGCCGGCAGCTCGTACAGCGTGATGAAGATGAAGACCGGGATGAGCGTCAGTATCCGCGCGTGCGGGAATTTGACCAGGTAGGCTCCCATCACGCCCGCGATCGCGCCGCTGGCGCCGATAGTGGGGATGCGCGAACCCGGATTCAACCAGACATGAGTCAGGGCCGCGGCCACGCCGCACAGCAGGTAGAACAGCAGGTACTTGCCGTGGCCCAGCGTGTCTTCAACGTTGTCCCCGAAGATCCACAGGAACCACATGTTGCCGATCACGTGGAACCAGCCGCCGTGAAGGAACATTGAGGTAAGCAGAGTTGACGGATCCAGGCGGTCCGGAACCACGCCGAATGCCGCGATCAGGTGATTGCGCGAGAAGGCATCCAGCGAGATCTCGTAAAAGAACACGGCGAAATTGACGGCGATCAGCAGGATCGTGATCACCGGCGCCGAACTGCTGCGCTGTGTGTCGCGGAGCGGAATCATCGGCTCACGGTCGGCGCCCGCTGATGGCGAAGTCGGGATGCGTCCGCCGCCCGGCCCGGCTCATCAGTTCCCGGGCCTCGTCCAGAGTGCGTATGCCCCCGCGGGCCCCAAGAACGGTGCAGTTGAGCGCGGCCATGGCGTTGGAAAAGTCGAGCGCTTCCATCATGGAGAAGCGCTTCAAGACAGCATAGCAAAAAGCTCCGTGAAACACGTCGCCCGCGCCGGTGGTATCGACGCAATTCACAATATAGGCGGGCGAGTAGAGGAATTTTCCTTCCACGCGGGCAAGAGCGCCATGCGCGCCAAGCGTCATCCCGGCGAAGTACATCCCGTACTCGTTCTGAATCGCCTCGAGCGCCTTGAACGGATCGCTTTCCTGCGTCCACTGCCCGGGGAATTCGGAACTGGCCACCAGGTAGTCGACGTTGGGCAGCACCCGCTCGAAGCCGTGATACAGCGTGTCCACGTCCACCGTGACCGGGATGGAAGCGCGGCGGGCGATCTCGGCGGCGCGGGCGACCGCGGGAGTGTCGTGACCGTCGATGTGCAGCAGCCGCGCGCAGGTGATCTGCTCGGGAGCGATCTCCTCGGGCGTCAGGCGCAGTGATTCCGGCCTGTGCCAGAACACGGTGCGCTCCCCGGTCGAGCGGTCGATCACGATGTAAGCGGATTGGTTGGGGCAGCCTTTGCGCACCTGGACGTCATCGAGGTTGATGCCGGTGTCGCGCAGGCTGTCCATCTGGATGCGCCCGCGCTCGTCGTCTCCCACCGTGCCGATGTACTTCACCCGGAGGCCAAGCCGCGCGCAGGTCACCATGGCGCTGGCGACCTGGCCTCCCGGGCTGAGCACCTCCTGCTCGAAGGCCACTTTGCCGGCGTACGCGGGGAAGTGCGGCACCACCAGGAGCGTGTCCGTCGCGTTCAGTCCCACGCCGACTACATCGAATCTCTCCATAGAAGATCCGAGAGTAGCACACGCCGGCGCCGCCTCCTCTCCGGAGCCGAGCGCTTACTGCTTGATGATGGTGCCGTCCATCCGGCGGATTTCGCCCCAGCCGCCGTTCAGCCGTTGTTCGCGGAACGGGTACTTTTTCGCCGCCGCTTCGTTCACCTCGATGCCCCAGCCGGGAGCTTCGTTCGTCCACAGATACCCGTCCTTCATCACCGGGCAGCCGCTGAATATCTCCTGCGTTGCGTCGTTGAAAGGCGAGTATTCCTGGATGCCGAAATTGTAGCAGGCGAGATCGAGCGCCACGTTGGCCGCATGCCCGATGGGCGAGACGTCGCCGGGACCGTGCCAGGCAGTCTTCACTCCGAAAAGTTCGGCGAGAGCCGCTATCTTGCGGCAGGGAGTGAGCCCGCCGGCCTGGCTGACGTGGATGCGAATGTAGTCAATCAGCCGCTCGGCGATCAACGGGATCCATTCGTGCGGGCTGTTGAACAGCTCGCCCATGGCAAGCGGCGTCGCACACTGGCTGCGAATCTGGCGGAAGTAGGCTATGTCCTCGGGAGAAAGCGGGTCCTCGAGGAAAAAGAGCCTGAACTGCTCCACGTCCTTGGCGAACTTCACCGCCTGGATGGGCGATATCCGTTCGTGAATGTCGTGCAGCAGCTCGATTTCATCGCCGAGCTGTTTTCTGCATTCCTCGAGCAGCTTCATCGTGCGGCGAATGTACGGCTCGGGCTCGTAAACCGGGGCGTCGTGCAGCTTCTTGACGGCAACATTCGATTGGCCCCGCCCGCCGTAGCCGGACATGCCCGGGATGCCCACCTGCACACGCACATGGCGGAACCCGCGGCTCATGTAGTCCTTCACGCGATCGATGACCTGCGGGATTTCGGCACCCGAGGCGTGGCCGTAGCAGTCCGCCGCCTCTCGGCACTTGCCCCCGAGCAACTGGTAGACCGGGAGTCCCGCCTGCCGCCCTTTGATATCCCAGAGCGCCTGATCGACGCCGCTGATGGCGTTGTTCAACACGGGCCCGTTCCGCCAGTAGGAGCTGTTGTAACAGGCCTGCCAGGTGTCGTCGATGCGGTCAGCCGGCTTGCCGACAAGAAACGGCTTCAGGTAGCGCTCGACGGCCGGCCCCACCAGGTCGGCGCGCTGTGTGAATGTGGCGCAGCCGTAACCGTATAAGCCGTCCTGGTCGGTTGTCACCTTGACTACTGTCAGGCGCACGCCGGCCGGCTGAACGTTGATCACGCTGATGTCCTTAATCTTCGGCGAGGGCATGCCGCGCGTAGCCCGCGCAACCTTCTCCTGCGCCGCCAGTTCACGCTTCGTGACAGCGCCGGCAAAGGCGCCCGAAGCTATCATGCTGAGCATGCTGCGTCGTTTCATGTATGTATCCTGTCCGTACCCGCAAATTTCTCTGAGTATACATCCGGCGTGAGCGGCGAGCGAACCGGGCGGCAGCTTGCGCGATCCCATGATGAGCGCGCCGCCTATCACAGCCGGTGCTCGCCGCCCGGCGCCGCGGCTGCGTAGGATACTGGTTATCTGGGCGAACGGGCATGGGTCAGGTCAGCCGGGATTTTCAGATCTTTGTTAAGCCGACAGGGGCTTTCTGCAATCTCGCTTGCCACTATTGCTACTACCTGGACAAGAAAGACCTCTATCCGGAATCGAGCCTGACCCGCATGGAGGAGAAGCTGCTGGAGCAGTACATCATCCAGCACTTCCAGGCGGCATCCGGTCCGGAAGTGAGTTTTTCCTGGCACGGCGGCGAGCCGACCACCTTGGGTGTAGGCTTCTTCCGCAAGGTTGTCGAACTTCAGCGCAAGCACCGGCCCCCCGGCTGGAGCGTCCGGAACGGGATGCAGACGAACGGCGTGCTGCTCAATGACGAATGGTGCCGCTTTCTGGCCGCGGAGAATTTCAGCATCGGCCTGAGCCTCGACGGGCCGGCGGAACTGCACGATCCCTACCGCGTGGCCCGGGGCGGCCAGCCGACTCATCACCTGGCGATGCGCGGGTACGAACTGCTGCGCAAGTACGGGATCTATACGGATCATCTTTGCGTCGTGCATTCCCAGAATGTCCGGTATCCGCTCACCGTCTACCGTTTTTTCCGGGACATTGGCTGCCGGTACCTGGGCTTCCTCCCCGTGGTGGAGCGCGTCGAGGGTGCGCCGAACGGCGTCAGCCAGTACACGCCGTCGGCAGAGGACTATGGCGTGTTTCTGTGCAAGGTCTTCGACGAATGGATGGCGCGCGATGTCGGCCGCATCGCGGTTCAGATGTTCGATGAAGCGGCCCGGCCCGCGCTCGGCATGGAGCATTCGCTGTGCATCTTTCGCGAGTCCTGCGGCGACATCCCCACAATCGAGCACAACGGCGATTTCTTCCCCTGCGACCATTACGTCGACCGCGAGCACCGGCTGGGCAATATCCTCGAGACGCCGCTTGCCGAACTCCTGGAGAGCCGCGAGCAGCGCGCCTTCGGCGATGCCAAGCGGGACGCCCTGCCGAGCTATTGCCGGAACTGCGAAGTGCTGGCCATGTGCAACGGCGGATGCCCCAAGTACCGCTTCATTGAAACGCCGGATGGCGAGCCGAGCCTGAACTACCTGTGCGCGGGACTGAAACGCTTCTTCCTGCACAGCAGGGAGCCGCTGGCTCGGCTGGTGGCCCGGCAACGGGCGCCGGAGCCCGCGCCGCGGCCTGCCCCGCCGAAAGCCGGACGCAACGATCCCTGCCCTTGCGGCAGCGGCCGAAAATACAAGAAATGCTGCGCCGCGCCGTAGGACACAAGGGTTTCAAGGCAATTTTCCCCTTGTGCGGGCGCCGCCGGACATTGGAGAATACTGGTGCGGGATCATTCGAGTAATTTATGGAGAGGAGCATACTGGCGATGCAGACCTTCACAAGGAGGCGATTCATGGAGGGAAGCGCTTTGGGTGCGGCGGCGGCCGGTCTCGGCGTGTCCCCCCTTTGCGCGCAGGATTGGGCGCGCCAGGCGGTGGACAGATCGCCGCGGAAACGCGAGTGGGTCACGGTGAAGCACGGCAACCGCGCGGTGGAATCGGTGGTCGTCTACCCGCAGTCGCAACAGAAGGCGCCTGCGATGGTGGTGATCCATGAGATCTTTGGAATGACCGACTGGGTGGAAAACGTCGCCGACGAATTCGCCGAGGCGGGCTTCCTGGCCATCGCGCCCGACCTGCTCTCCGGCATGGCTCCCAATGGCGGGAGGACGAAAGACATTCCGGCTGGCGAGGTCGGAGGGGTCATCCGCAAGCTGCCGCCCGATCAGATCACCGCGGATCTCAACGCCGTTGCGGATTACTGCAAGAGCCTGCCCGCTTGTAACGGAAAGGTTTGCGTGGTCGGCTTCTCCTGGGGTGGCAGCCAGGCGTTCCGCTTCGCAACCAACCGCAAGGACCTTGCGGGAGCGTTCGTGTTTTACGGAGGCGGCCCGGAAGCGTCCGCCATCCCCAACATACAGGCGCCGGTCTTCGGCTTCTACGCGGGCAACGACGCGCGCATCAATGCCACCATCCCCCAGACCCAGGAGGCGATGAAAGCGGCGGGCAAGACTTACGAGGTAGTGACTTACGAGGGCGCCGCCCACGGATTCATGCGCGCCGGAGCGCAGCCAGACGCCACGGAGGCCAACCAAAAGGCGCGAGCCGCCGCATGGGCGAGGATCAAAGAGCTCAGAAGCAAGTTTAGCTGAGCAGGGTCCCGCGAATTACGGCGCGCCGGTGGAGGACTTGTCCTCCACCATCAGTTTCAGCCGTTCGATTTCCCGCTGGATCTTGCGCTCGCGTGCGGCCAGCGACACCACGTAGGCGCATAGCACCAGCCACACGGCGAGAAAGCCGTAAAACATGTAAGTAAAATTTCTTGCGTCCATCTCTATCGTCCCGGACCGGGAATGCCCCGGCCCCTACATCGCGTGCGCATACCTGCGCATGGCGTCGATCTCGCGCTGCGCGCGCTCCTGGTTCATCCGGATCATCACGAAGACCGCCCCCAGCAGCAGAAGCGGGATCCAGTTCATGAACATCATGTTGTACATCGCCGGGTCCATCTGCCCGCCGGCCCACACCACCGGCTGCGGATGCTGCGTGCGCCACCACTTGATCGAAAAGAAGATGATCGGAACATCGGCAAACGCGAAGATGGAAACCACGGCCGCGATTTTGGCGCGCTCCGTGGGCTCCTCGATGGCGCGGCGCAGCATCAGATATCCCGCATAGATCAGCCAGCCGACCAGCATGGAAGTCAGCCGCGCATCCCAGGTCCACCAGATACCCCAGATGATACGACCCCAGATCATCCCGCTGATCAGGTTGGCGGCGCCGAACGCCAGCCCCACCTCCGTCACCGAAGCGGCGAACGCATCATGGCGAAGGTCCTTTTTCACCAGGTAGAGAATGCTGGCGATCATGGCCGCGAAGAAGCACAGGAACGCGGTCCAGGCAGCCGGCACGTGGAAGAAGATGATCCGGTAGATCGCCCCCTGCGCGGCTTCGTCGGGCAACTGGAGCAGTATGACGTGGAGATTGCGCGCCAGCAGAACGGCGGCAATCCCGGCCATCGCGATCATCAGTTTTGTTCGCATTCCAATTCACCTCACCAACACGGTCTCCACCAGCGCCAGCGCCAGCGCGGTAAAGATGACATCGAAAGCTGCCAGCAGGCGGATCCAGGGTATCAGGTCAGCGGTGAGCGGCTCGCCCATGATCAGCGGGGTGGTCAACTGCACCGCCGCCAAAAGCGCCGGTATCATAATCGGGTAAACCAGCATCGGCAGCATGAGTTCGCGCAGCCGCAGGTTCACCGTCAAGGCGCTGAACATGGTGCCGATCACCGTTAAACCCCAGGTGCCAAGCAGCAGGACCAGCATCAGCGGCCAGAACTGCTGCGTCCAGGGCACGTTGTAGAAAACTCCGAAAACCGGCAGGCAGACCAGCTCCACCGCCGCCAGCAGCGCCAGATTCGCCAGGGCCTTGCCCAGAAACAGCGCGGCGCCGGATATGGGAGCGGCCACCAGAGCGTCCAGGCAATCGTTCGACAGTTCCCGGGCGAAGCTGCGGTTCAGAATCAGCGCCCCGGCGAACGCGAAGACCAGCCAGAGCAGCCCGCCCGCAATCTGCCGCGTCTGCTCGGCCGTGGGTTCGAACGCGAAGCTGAACAGCAGCAGGATGACCAGCGCGAAGGCAAAGGACGCATTGAGCGCCTCCTTCGTGCGCAACTCCGAGCGGAGGTCCTTGGCGGCTATCGTGAAGCTCTGCCGCAGGAAGCTCAGCCGAGGGGGCTGCGTGCGCTTCCCGGCTGCAGTTCCCCGTACTGCCGGTATAGCCATCCGGTATCCTCCAACATTTCCCGCGTGCGCTCGCCGGTGTAGGCTAGGCGCCCGCGGACGAGCAGCGCCACGTGGGTCGCCAGCTCCAGCGCTTCGCGCAACTGGTGCGTCGAAATCACAATCGTGCGGCCCGCAGCGAGCGCCTCGCGCAGCAAAGTCTGCAAGAGCGAAATCGCACGGTCGTCCAGCGCCGTGAACGGCTCGTCGAGCAGCAGCACCTCGGGTTCGTGCAGAAAGGCTCGCGCCACGGCGAGCCGCTGCCGCATGCCCCTGGAAAACTCCCGCACGAGGCCGTCGCGCACGCGGTCCATGCCGGTGCGTTCCAGCCACTCCATCGCCGCCCGCTTCGGATCCTTCAGTCCGTACATGTTCGCAAACAGCTTCAGGTTCTCGTAAGCGGAAAGCTCATCGTAGAGCGAGATGCCGTGGCCGAGGATGCCGATGGAGTGCCGCGCGGCGCGGTCCCGCGTCTGGGTTCCGCAAATGGTCACACGGCCGCGGGCCGGCCGCGACAAACCAGCCAGGATGCGGAGCAGCGTCGTCTTCCCCGCCCCGTTGCGCCCCAGCAGCGCCATGCAGGCGCCCGGCTCGACTTCAAAGCTGATTTCCCGCAGCGCCGGATAGTCCCCGTAAAACTTCCAGACTCCCGCGACCTCGACCGGGTTCATCCGCGCTCCGGTCCTCTGCGATACAGCAGAACAAATCCGAGCCCGAGAGCCAGAAAGGCCGGCGTCAGCAGCCACAAAAGGCGGTCGTAAACCCTGGGCAGAATCTCCTGCATGGAAGGGCCGCTGTCGCCGGAGTCTTCGGGCGCCGCCGCGCGCAGCGATCCAGTGCCGTCGAGGTTCAAGCTGAACGCCTGCGCCGCGGTCTCGAAAATGGCCGCCTGGGTGCTCGGCTCGGTTCCGAGCGGCGTCAGCCCCTCTCCCGTGACCGCGACGCCTTGCGGCACGATGATCCGCGTGGGCACGCCCTTCGCGAGGGTTTTTCCCGAAAACGGGCCCGGGGGCGTGAACAGCACGGAATAGCTCACGTCGACGCGCGTCTCGCCCGGCTTTATAGGGAAATTGAGCTTATAAACGCCGGTTTCGCCGGTCTCCTGCGGAGCGCGCTCCACCGCCATGCCCTGCGGCGCCGTGGCCGTCACCCGGAGGCTGTCCTTTCCCTCCACCGGAACAAAAAACCGCAGCGTGCCGTTTCCGGGGTCATGCCAGGTGACGTTGCCCGGGTTGGTGAGGAAAAAGGTTTCGCTCACGGCCAGTTGCGACTCCCCCGGCTCGAGCAGAACAATTCGCTGTTGAACGCGCGCCGCGCCGGGCTTCGTGGACGAATCGTAAACCTCGAGCTGAACGCCGCCGGCCGGCGCGCCCGCCGGCAGCATCGCCGTGTAACTCACGCCGCCGTGGACCACCTCAATGAGATGCGGCGCGCCCGCGGCCTCCTGCGCGAAGGAGAACCTCCCCTCATTGTCCGATTTCGTGCTGGCCACCAGTTCCGGGCCGGTGCCCTGCCCATGCCTGAACAGCTTCACCGTCGCCCCGGGCTGCGGCTTGCCCGTGCTGCGGTTATTCACCGTGCCATCAATGGCGCCGAAGGCGGCTGCGCAAAGGAAGAATGCCAAAAATCTCATTTCGCCTCAACCAGCATCGGCTTGCCGCATTCGCCGCAGAATTTCATGGGTTTGGGGAACTTTGCCCCGCAGTGCGGGCAGGTGCCGGGCTCGGGCTGCTGCGGCTGCGCAACCGGCGCGGCGACCCCTCCAGCCGCTTCAATCTGGGCAAGCACCGCGGCGAGCTCAGCTTGTAGTCCTGTTTTGGTCTGCGTATAGTCCTCGTCGGAAAGCTTGCCGGTCCGGTATTCGAATTGAAGGTCGCGCAGGTTTTCATAAATCGCGGCCTTGCGGTCTTCCAGGTGCTTCACGGGCGAGACGGGTTCCGGCTCGGGAAGATCTTCCGCGCGGACGCCGAGCGTGTAGAGAATCACGCCAACGACGAGGATGGCAGCGGTAAAAGTAAGCATCAATCAAAGTTTTCCAGATCTTTGTCAATCCGTTCCTGGTAACGTGCCAGGAGGGCGGGGTCCGGCGCGGCGCCGGCTGCGGCCGGAGCTCTGCGGAAGTGCTGAATCAATTTCGACACGAAGATGAAGCCGAACGCGAGGGCGATGAACGGCATCACCCACCCGAGCAGATTGAATCCTTCGGCCGGCGGCTTCAGCAGCACGCGCGTGCCGTACTCTTTTACGAATGTCTCCAGGATGGCCGCATCCGACATTCCGGCGTTGACCATGCTCAGCAGCTTTTGCCGCGCGGGGTCGGAGAAATGGCAATGAAGCATGTTGCACGAAGTGACGGAACTGCCGCACCCGCACAGGCAGGCAAGCTGCTCGCCCAGGCGCCGGACCCGCGCGTTTTCGAGCGGAGTCCCGCCCTGGCCGAGCATCAGCGCCGCGGCCGCCATGATCAGAAGACTACTTCTCAACCGCCGCCACATGCTTCCTTATTACTCCGACCACTTGCGTGCGCGTGTACCGCGGCCGCGCCTTGCTGGGCACCAGGCAGATGAGCGTTCCCCCCACAATCACCCAGTAGCCGATCCAGATCCACGATACCAGCGGGAACACAAACGCCTGGATGACCGCGCGCTGGTTGTCATCGCTCATCCCGGCGAAGTTCAGATAAAGGTCCTCGTTCAACCGCCGCCGGATTGCCACCTCGGAAGTGCCCTGCTGGCTGGCCTTGTAGAAGCGGCGCTCGGGAGTGAGCGAGCCGAGACTGCGGCCGTTTTTCGCAACGTCGATCCGCGCCGTGTGCCAGGTGTAGTTCGCGTTGTCGCCCTCCCGCACATCCGCGACCCTCAGATCGTAGCTGCCCAGGCGGATGTGGTCGCCGATCCTGACCTCCTGCGTCGTATCCGTGTTGAAGGCGGCGCCGGAGAATCCCACAAACATCAGGACGATTCCGAAGTGCACGATGTAGCCGCCGTAGCGCCGCGTGTTGCGGCGCGTTAGCTCGACGGCCGACCGCAGGAGGCCCGTTCCGTTCCTGGCGGCAATGGCGCGCGAACCCCGGTAGAATTCCGCAAAGATCGTCCAGGCGACAAACAGGCACAGCCCCAGCGCGGCGAGCGCATATCCGTGGCGCACGCCGGCGGCAAACAGCGCTCCCGCCAGAACCAGCGCGCCCAGCAGCGGCCACTGGAAATTCCTCCTCAGGCTTTCGAGCGACGTGCGCCGCCAGGCGAACAGCGGGCCCACTCCTGTCAAAAACAACAGAAAGAGCCCGATGGGAACCATGATCCGGTTAAAGAATGGCGGGCCGACGCTGATCTTCTCCCCCGTCACCGCTTCCGAGATCACCGGGAACAGCGTGCCCCACAGAATCGCAAACGCGGCAGCCAACAGGATCAGGTTGTTGAACATGAAGCTGGATTCGCGGGAGATCACGCTTTCCAGACGCGCTTCGGTCTTCAGGTAATCCAGGCGGTCCAGAATCAGGTAAGCCGTCACCGCTATGGTGATGGCCATAAAACCGACAAACCAGTGCCCAATGGAGGACTGCGCGAAAGCGTGCACCGAGCTGACGATCCCGGAGCGCGTCAGGAACGTTCCGAAGATGCAGAGGAAGAAGGTGGCGGAAACCAGCACCATGTTCCAGACCTTCATCATGCCCTTCTTCTCCTGCATCATCACCGAGTGCAGGAAGGCGGTCGCGGTAATCCAGGGAAGAAACGAAGCGTTTTCCACCGGGTCCCAGCCCCAGTAGCCGCCCCAACCCAGCACGACATAGGCCCAGGCAGCGCCGATTACGATTCCCGAGGTCTGGAACAGCCAGGTGATCAGCGTCCAGCGGCGCGTGGTGTGGATCCAGTCGTCGCCGGGCTGCCGCGTGATCAGCGAGCCCAGCGCGAAAGCGAACGGCACGACAAAACCGACGTAGCCCAGGTACAGCACCGGCGGGTGAATCGCCATGGCGGGGTACTGCAGAAGCGGGTTCAGGCCCTGGCCGTCCGGAACCGGCATGATTCCGCGGCCGACGGCCAGCATCTCAAACGGGCTCGCCACGAACGCGTTCATGATCAGGAAAAAGCACTGCGTGACCATGAGCGTCGCCATGACGTAGGGCATGATGCGGCGGTGCTTGCGGCGGTTCGTGTAAACCACCACAGCCGAGTAGCAGGACAGCAGCCAGCTCCAGAACAGCAGCGAGCCTTCCTGCCCGCCCCACCAGGCCGCGAACTTGTACAACACCGGCATCGCCAGGTTGCTGTGTGCCGCGGCGTATGCGAAACGGAAATCGCTCGCCAGCAGCGCCGCAACCAGCACGAAGGACGCCACGGTCATCAGCAGCAGGATCGAATAGATCGCGCGTTCGGCGGCGGCGATGAGAAAGGGCCTTCGCTTCCACCCGCCGATCACCGAGGCGGCGATGGCGAAAACGGAAAAACAAAAGGCGAGGAGGACCGCCAGGGCTCCCAGGTTTTCCATATAACCGCTCTTTTACAAACCAGCCTTGTTGATATTTGACGGGTGCTTGCCGCCGGCCGGTTTGGCCTCATACTTGGACGCGCACTTAGCTTGAATCTGGCTGGCGGTGAAGACGTTGTCCGGTCCCATGTGGCCGTCGGCCAGCGCCTGGGCGCCGTCGCGGAAGGTATCGGGGAGCGGAGCGGCGCCGTTGTAGACAACCTTGAGCTTGTGGTTATCTTGAACCAGGACGAAAGTCACCTCGCGGCCTTTGCGGACAATGGAACCCGGTTCGACGTCCCCGGCCACGCGGAGACGTTTGCCTGCCGCCTGCGCGCCCAGTTGATCCAACTCGTTTACCGTTATGTAGTAGGTCTTGGTTTCGCTGATCCCGCCGGCTGCAAGCCAGATCAGCGTGCCGACGATGACTACAACCAGAGCGGCGAACTTCCAGTAAGTCTTCATACCAGCCCTTTCCTTGAGTATACGCCAACCACGAAGATTGACTTTCGCTATAGCCCACTGTTGCACCTTAACGCTTGTTAAGAGTCGCGTCAGGTTGAAACATTCGAGGGTTTCGTTGAATGGAAGCTGAAGGCGGCATCCGGGATCCCCTGATACACTCGAAGCAGATGCCGGCTGGGCCTAAACCAACGATCGCGGCGCACCCTCGGGAACTGGCCGAGAAGCCCCCGGTGCGCGAGTGCCTTCTGTGGTTCACGCGCGAGAAGCAGTGGATCAACGAACGGCACCTGCAACTCTGCCGCATCCCGGCCCCGACCTTTCTGGAGCAGCAGCGCGCGGAGTGGATGGCCGACCAGTTCCGCGCCGTCGGCTGGAATGCGGAAATCGACCGCGCCGGAAATGTGGTGGCGAGACTCGGCGACAGGGGCGGCCCGCTGGTCGCACTGACGGCCCACCTCGACACCGTGCTGGCGCCGCGCAACAAGGACGAGATTACGGTGGAGCCGGATGGCACGCTGCGCGGCCCGGGCGTTTCCGACAACGGCGCGGGGCTCGTCGGCCTGCTGGCCATCGCGCGCGCGGTCCGGCTCATGAGTCCCTTCGGCGACTCCGCCGAGCGGCTGCTGCTGGCGGCGAACGTCGGCGAGGAAGGCGAGGGCAACCTCAGCGGCATGCGTTACCTGGCTCGGCAGTCGGCCGCGGCGCCGCGGATCAAATCTTATCTCGTGCTCGACGGGCCGGCGCTCGACCGCATCACCTCGCAGGCGCTGGCCAGCCGCCGTTTCGAACTCGTCTTCACCGGACCGGGCGGGCATAGCTGGAGCGACTACGGCACCGCCAATCCCGTGCACGCACTGAGCCATGCCATCGCTTCCTTCACGGACCGCTGCGCGGCATCACCCCGGCGCGTGTCGTACAACTTCGGGATCGTTGAGGGTGGCGTCAGCGTGAACTCGATTCCGGCGCTGGCGCGCGCCAAGGTAGACCTGCGGTCGGAGGACAGCCAGGCGCTGGACGAGATAGCGGGGATGCTCAGTGAAGCCGTCGAGCGGGGGCTTGAGATCGAGAACCGGCGCGCCAGCGGCGCCAAGCTCACAGCGAAGATCCGGGAGATCGGCTCGCGGCCCGGCGGGCGCGTAGCCGAAGACGCCCCGATTCTGGCCTGCCTGCGCGCGGTGGACGACTTTCTCGGGATTCGCGCGCGGCTCGACATCGCCTCCACCGACGCCAACATTCCCATGTCGCTCGGCATCCCCGCCGTCTCGATCGGCGCCGGCGGCCGGGGCGGCGGCGCGCACACGCCGGCCGAGTGGTTCCATCCCGAGGGCCGCGATCTGGGCCTGAAACGTATCCTGCTGGTGCTGGCCATGCTGCTCGGAGAAGAGACCCCGATAGCCCCATAATGAAATGAAGTGATCCGAAACAGCCGTGAAGGCGCCTGGCGCGCCGACCTCGCCCTCGTCTTCATCGCGCTGATTTGGGGTTCGACTTTCGTCGTCGTCAAAGAGGCGCTGGCCGACACTTCCACGCTGCTCTTTCTGGCATTGCGGTTCAGCCTGGCAACCGTTTCGCTCGGTCTTGTCTTCCGCCCGCTTCCCGGTAAGTTTGCGCGGCGGACTCCGTGGATGAAGGGCGGCGTGCTTGCCGGGCTCTGCCTGTTCGGCGGCTACGCGTTCCAGACTTTCGGCCTCCGGTACACGACTCCGTCGAAGTCGGCCTTTATCACCGGGCTGTCGATTGTGATGGTGCCCGCGCTGGCGGCGCTGGTGCAGCGCAAGGTTCCGCATCCTTCGGAGGCGCTCGGCGTGGCGGTCGCGACGGCGGGCCTGGTGCTGATGACCATGCCGGCCGGTTCGCTCCAGATCGAAAAGGGCGACCTGTTGACGCTGGCCTGCGCCGTGGCCTTCGCGGTGCACATCCTGGTAGTCGGCTATTACGCCCCCAAGATAGGCTTCCAGGCATTGACGCTGGTTCAGCTCGCCACCACCGCCGCGATGTCGCTCGCGAGCTTCTGGTGGCTGGAGACGCCGTTCATCAGGTGGAGCGCCGGCGTGGTCTCGGCGGTGATCATCACCGGCCTGCTCGCCACCGCACTGGCGTTCGCGGTGCAGGCCTGGGCGCAGCAGTACACCACGCCCACGCGCACGGCGCTGATCTTCGCGCTCGAGCCGGTGTTCGCCTGGGCAACGTCTTTTGTCGCGACCGGCGAGGTGCTGTCGCGGCAGGCGGCCTTGGGCGCGGCGCTGATCCTCTCGGGCATTCTGCTGGTGGAGTTAAAACCGTTCGCGCCCGGCCGGCGGCCTGGGGCGTGAGCATCTTGAAGTAAAATAGCAGCATTTCCTGGAGAAATGATCATCCGTCCCGAGCAGTTCGAAGCCCTGGGTCTATGGCAGCGTCGGCTCTTTGTGGACCAGATGGTTCAGCACCTGGATGAGTCGTACCCTGGCCGGATCAAGAAAGATTACGGGCTGGACACTCGCGCCTTCGTGGAAGCAGGAATGGAAAAGGCCGCCACCTACGGCATCGGGCTGGAACCAGATATCGAGTCCTTTCTGGAGATGCTTGTCGAGTGGGGACCGGATTTCGACACGGCGAAGGAATGGGCCGCCGAAATCCTCAACAACACCAAGTGCAAGGGATCGGATAAGATCCTGCTGCTCGAAGAGCACGAGAGGTTCGGGGACTGAGGATATGCCCCTGGATAAGAACGCTTGCGCAGCGGCGGACAAAAAGCTCTACGCCGCCCACCCGGAACTGAAAGGGCGCAAGTTGACCATGGCCCCGGAAGATGCCGCTCTCCGCCGGGAATGGCTAAGCAATTATCGCGAGCAGAAACAGAAAAAGCCCAAGCGGCCTCCCAAGAAGCCGGGCAGCCCAGTGGTTCCCTGCAGCCGGACAGAAAAGTCCATTCGGGGCCGGTTCACCGAGACGCGGCTGAAGTGCGGAGACGCGGGCCATCTTCAGGCCGAGGGCGTCAACCTCGCTCCCAGGGCGGAAGCTTCATTCCGGATTTATCGTGTGCGCGACGGCGCCGCGCTCGCCTCCGCCACACACACCATGGACGTGGTCAACGGGGAATGGAGAGCCAGGCGCCCGAATGACAACAGGGCGGGCGACAAATTCGCGTTCGACGTGAGCGCCGACGGAGTGAGCGCGGTTAGCGACAACCAGTTCGAGTACGAGGATTATCCCAACTACGCCGCCGAAACCAAAACCTTTCACTGCTCCAGTCCTCCGTTCGCCTGGACCGGCAAGTTCGATATCAGCTACTCGGCCAATGCCATCACCGTGACTGTGAAGATCAAGCTGCTCAACCGGAACGGTTCGAAACCGAACAGCGGCGACCCGATGCCCCCTTTGGTCACGGATGCTTCTGGAAATTACGTGCCGGTCAGCGACGCCGACAAGGCCGCCATGAAGGCGGATATCGAGAGCAAGCTGTCCTCCAAACGGAATCTGTTCCGTAACGCCTGCATCTTCGGAAATGGATGCACCTGCGGCAAGCCGATCAGAATCGTCGTCCGTTTCGTCGAGTCGGGAGAGCATCATGTCGTGAACCTGTTCACCGGCTCGGGGCGCGCCAATGCGACCAACTGGACGCGCGTGAAGACGCGGGACAACAGTTGGGCGCACGAGACCGGGCACCTGCTGGGCTGGTACGACGAATACAACGGCGGCGCCGTCGGCCAGCCGCCGCGCTGGCAGAGGAATGCACCGGCGAACATAATGAACGTGGGACTCAACGAGCCGCCCGAGTATTGTTGGGATTTCCGCGACTGGTTCCAAGGCAAAACGGGCGAAACATGGACTGTAAAATAGTGCGCCGGCTCCGGGTCTGCATGCTCGGCGCGGCGGCGGGCGCATTTATTGCGTGTTCCGCAAGCGTGCGGGATCGAGGCACCGAAAATATGCCCAGCACCATCATCTACACATCCACCGTGGCGGACGACCGGGCTTCAACGATACTCAACATCAGGCCCGACGGCACGGGCGACCTGATCATCGGAAGCAACCGGGACCGGCGCACGCAACCGGTAGGACGCTTCGCTGCGCCTGTTCCCGAATCGCTGCTGGCGCCGCTGCGCTCTTTGACGGCTTCGCCGGAATTCGCAGCCGTAACCGGCAGCACGGACTTGCTTCCCGGCGACCCTTACCGCCAGATCCGGGTGATTGCAAACGGCCGGGATGTCGCCAAGACCGTCGGGACGGGACCTGGCCAGCCGGCCGCTTTCCTTCAGGCCGAGCAGGCGGCGCTGGCGATTTTGCAGCACCTGCTTCAGCACCCAGCGCTGGCGATGACCATGACCGTCAGCGGGCTGCCGGAGCGCGTGGGCCCCGGCGGCGCGCACCTCGATGTCAACCTTTACAACGTCGGCCGCATGCCGTTTTTCATGAGTGCGCCCCCGCTGTGGGGCAAGGCGCAGACCAACTGCGAGCTGTCCGCGGTGCGGGATGTGCCCGAGGCGCAGCTCACGCTCGCCGATCAGAAGTTCGCGAGCCTCGGAGGCAGCGAGCTTGTCGGGGCAAGCAAGCCGGCGGAGGGCGAGTTGCTTTCGATGCGGCCGGGCGAGGGCGTCGCGGTGCGCTTCCGATACCCGTTCCAGTGGCCCCCGGGGGCCTACCGGGTGGAGGTCACTTTATCGGTGACGCTGAGCGGCGCCGACGGCGCCCCGCTGTTTGACGGGAACCTAATAGCCGGGCCGTATCGGATTGAAGTGGCCGCGCGATAGCGTTTCTTGCCGCCCCGGCCGGCACTCCGGCAGTGCGGGCACGGCTATAATGCAGTAGAAGCCTGCCTTTGGAGACACCGCTGATGAAACTACTGGGTCAACTGAGGCGCCAGAAGGTGCTGTCGGTCACTTTGCTTACGTTCACGCTGTCGATCGGCATCCTGATCGGCACGCTGATCAATACGGCTGTGCACGCCGGAAGGGAACAGGGCGGCGCGCCGGATGCGGGCACGCTGGTCATCCCGAGTCCGGTACAACTTTCCACCGCCTTCAGCGCGCTCGCCAGGCAGCTTGAGCCCTCTGTCGTGAATATCACCTCCATCTACAGCCCGCGCACCTCGACGCAGTCGCGGAACCGCCGTCCCTCTCCCGTCCCGCAGGACGAAGAAGAGGACGATCCGGGCGGGATCGATCTCTTCCGCCGATTTTTCGGCCAGGAACCGGATATTCCGCAGACGCCGTTCGGCCGCCGCCAGGGCACCGGCTCGGGCGTGGTCGTGGACGAAAAGGGGTATATCCTGACGAACCTCCACGTGGTGGAGAACGCCTCCAGGATCAAGGTGAAGTTCAACGGCGATCCCGTTGCATACACGGCCAGGCTGGTGGGCTCGGACCCGGAGACCGATCTCGCCGTAATTAAAGTCGAGGACGGCAGGAAGTTTGTGCCCGCGAAGATCGGAAACTCCGATGGCGTGCAGGTAGGCGATTGGGCGGTTGCCATTGGCTCGCCGTTCGGGCTGGAAGCTACCGTGACCGCGGGCATCATCAGCGCCAAAGGCCGCGATATCGGCGGCGTCGAGCACCAGTTGCAGAAATTCATCCAGACCGACGCGGCCATCAATCCGGGCAACAGCGGCGGCCCGCTGCTTGACATCAAGGGGCAGGTGATCGGGATCAATACCGCCATCGCGACCGAAAACGGCGGCTACCAGGGCATCGGGTTCGCGTTGCCCATCAACCTCGCCGTGAATGTGTACAACCAGATCGTCCGCACGGGCCGGGTTTCGCGCGGCAGCATCGGCGTAGGTTTCAACGCGAACGAAAGACCGGAAACGCTGGCGGTCTACGGCGCCAAGCAGGGTGTGTTCGTCACGCAGGTGGAACCAAACGGGCCCAGCGACAAGGCCGGCGTGAAGGTCGAGGACGTGATCATCGCGCTGAACGGGCAGCCGATCAAGGACGGCGACGACCTGGTGAGCCGCGTCTCCAACACTCCGGTGGGTTCGGAAGTGACGCTCACGCTGCTGCGCGACGGCCGCAAGATGGACGTTAAGGTCAAAATCGCAGAGCGCTCCGAGGTTTGGGCCAACGCCCCGCAGTTCCGCCGGTTCCGCCGCGAGGAGACCGGGCAGCAGGAGTCCAGCACCGAGGTGAAGTTCGGTATCAGCATACAAAATCTTACCGACGGCATGCGCGAGCGCATGGGCTTCACCGAAAAAGGCGGCGTGCTGGTGACCGGCGTGACGCCCAACTCGTTCGCCGAGGACGTCGGCGTGGTCCCGCGCGACATCATCCTCGCCATCAACCGCCGGCCGGTTGCATCCACTGATGACGTGCAGCGGATCCAGGCGACGCTGAAGCCGGGCGACCCTGTCGCCTTCCGGATCATGCGCGGCATAAGGGGCCAGGGCGCGCGCCCGGGTGAGGCCGTGTGGCAGCCAGTCTTTCTTGCGGGCACTCTGACCCCCAGTCCGTGATACGATAGCCGTCCGGGGGCACCCTGGCGCCTGGTGTTCCCCGTTTTGCGATAGAGCGCCGGTCCGGCCGCGATCGGCGGTGTTGTTCTGATTCCTTATTTGGAGAGTTGAGCTTGCGAGTATTCGGCGCGCTGTGTCTAGTCCTGCTTCTGGGTCTGCCGGCCCTCTGCGCGGCCCAGAAGAAGGCCGCGGCATCGAAACCCGCTCCGGCCGCGGCATCGAAGAAAACAACTAGCAAGGCCACGCCCGCCGCCAGAAAAACCACCGCGGCGAAGAAGACCGCAAAGAAGCAAACCGCCCGCAGGCGCGCACCCGCAAAGAAGCAAACCTGGCGAACGGGGCAGATGGCGCCAACACCTGAGCGCTACCGCGAAATCCAACAGGCTCTGATCGATAAAGGTTACTATGAGGGCAGCCCGGACGGCGTCTGGGGAGCCGATTGCACCGAGGCGCTAAAAAAATTCCAGCAGGACCAAAACCTTCGCGCGGACGGCAAACTGGATTCGCTCACGCTGATCTCTTTGGGGCTGGGACCCCGGCGGGAGCCTGTCAACTCCGTCCCCGCGTCAAAACCGTCCCTCGATGCGGAAGCGGAACAGCCGCGCCAATACTAGAGGGCAGAAAGCAGACGATCGATATCCTCCGGGCTGATGTAGAAATGCGGGGATAGCCGCACCCAGCCCTGGCGCGGCGCGGCAATAAAGCCCAACGATTTCAGCGACTTCACGGTCAAGCGGGCATCCTGGCCCGGTTTTCGGATGCTGACGATCCCGGCGCCGGTGTCCGGGGTTCTGGTTCCGAGGACCTCATACCCCTTGGCGGCGGCGCCAGCCGCGATACGGGCGCCCAAAGCCTGCACCTGCGCGGCGATGCGGTCGATTCCGACGGAAAGCAGGAACTCGATCGAGGCGCGCAGGCCGTAACAGCCGATGGTGTTCAGCGTGCCGCACTCGTAGCGGCCGGCATCGGGCCGCAGCGTCATGTCCCGGCTTGCGTAGTCGGCGTAGGCGGCGACGTTGGTCCAGCCGAACTCCACCGGCTCGACCAAGTCCTGTATGTCTTTTTGTATGTACAGGATGCCGCACCCTTCCGGACCTAGCAGCCACTTATGCCCGTCGGCGGCCAGAAAGTGAATGCGAGCTTTCCGGACGTCGACGGGGAACGCGCCCAAGCCTTGGATTGCGTCCACCAGAAACAGGCAGCCGCGGCGGTGGCAGATTTCGCCGATCGCCTCGAGGTTGGCGCGGTAGCCGCTCAGGTACTGGACGTAGCTGATAGCCAGGAGCCGCGCGCCGCGGCAGGCCTCGTCGATGCGGTCCAGCGGGCTGGACACCGAAAGCCATTCCACCCGGATGCCCCGCGATTCCAGGCGTTTCCAGGGATAATAATTGGCCGGAAATTCCTCCTGAAATGCCACCACTTTGTCGCCCGGCCGCCAGTCAAGGCCGATGGCGACGGTGGCGATACCCTCGGACGTGTTTTTGATGAGCGCAATTTCATCGCGGTGGGCCCCGATGAGCCGGGCGGCGGCCAGCCGCAGGCCCTCGTACGTCTCCATCCACTCCGAGTAGTGGGACGAGCCGAAGCGCAAAGCATCGTCCGTCAGGCGCTTCATGGCGTCGGCGGCGGGCTTTGAGAGGGGCGCGACCGCGGCATGGTTGAGGTAAACGGCCTGTTGAGTCACCGGGAACTGATCGCGGTAGGCCTCCCAGAGCGCAGGAGCGGCGGTTCCGGACAAATTCTCGGAAGCATCGCAACCCATCCTTCCAAATATACGTTAAATAAGCAGGACCAACTCAGGACGGCTATATGGACCCGGGTGAGGCGGCCTCGCCTTGCCCGTTGTTCGGAGGTGGACGGAAATGAAAGGTCGTGATCCGAGTTCCGGGGGTATAATCGAGAATGGGTTCCGGGCAGGAGGAATTATGAAACGGCTCTCCGCTTTCGCAATTTCGGCGGCGACGGCACTGGCCCTGCTATCCCCCCAACCGGGTTTTGCCGACAACAAGAAAAAGGACCCGGATGAGATCGGGAACCGCGACGTCGGCCGCGGCATGAACATCTACTCGCTCGAAAAGGAGATCGCGCTCGGCAAGCAACTGGCGCAGGAAGTGGAGCGCCAGGCCAAGCTTATCGACGACCCGATCATTTCGGAATACGTCAACCGCGTAGGCCAGAACCTGGTGCGCAACTCGGATGCGAAGGTGCCGTTCACCATCAAGGTGATCGACGCCGAGGAGGTGAACGCATTCGCCTTGCCCGGCGGGTTTTTCTTCGTGAATTCCGGCCTGATAATGAAGGCGGAGTCGGAAGCGGAACTCGCGGGCGTGATGGCGCACGAGATCGCGCACGTGGCGGCACGCCACGGCACGCGCCAGGCCACCAAGGGCACGATCGCCAATTTCGCCACGATCCCGCTGATTTTCATGGGCGGCTGGACGGGCTACGGCGTGCGGCAGGCGGCCAGCGTGCTGATCCCCGTCACGTTCCTGAAGTTCTCGCGCGGCATGGAGGAAGAGGCCGATCTGCTCGGGCTGCAATACCTGTACAAGACCGGCTACGACCCGACCGCATTCGTGGACTTTTTCGAGAAGATCCAGACGCTGGAAAAACGCAAACCAGGGACGATGTCGAAGATCTTCTCCACGCACCCGCTGACTGACGACCGGATCAAGAAAGCCCAACAGAACATTCAGGAAATTCTGAAGGCCAAGCCGGAATACATCGTGAACACCGCGGAGTTCGACAAGGTGAAAGCGCGGCTCATCGCAATGGAGAACCGGCACAAGATCGACCCCAAGGAAGCTAACAGGCCGCGGCTTCGCAAGAAGACAGGCACCGGCACGACCATCGGCGACGAGAGCGGCGATGACAAGGCGAGCGACGAAGACGAGCGGCCGACGTTGAAGCGCCGCAACTAAGTTTTTCTTCTCGTTGATTCCGTCCAGGCCCACGGCTGAAGCCGCGGCGTGGGCCTTTTTGCTTACGCCGTGAGCTTCAGTTTGTAAACCCGAGCGCCTTGAGCCGCGATTCGAAGGCCGGCTGCTCGAAACTGGCGAAGGATTGCTTCACGCGGCCGTTTTCCAGCGCGACGATGTAGGGCACCGAGTCGGGACTGAACACCTTGCGCAGTGGCTCGACATCATCCGAGATGAGCGCGGGCAGCCCGGTGGCGCTCAAGAACTGCTCGGCGAACTGCGACTGCTCCATGGCGACGCTGATGATGGTTACACCGCTTTTCCACGCGAAGGTGGACATCGCGCGCGCCACGTCGAAACAGTGTGCGCATTCCGGGTTATAGAAAAACAGGAGCACGCGCCCTTCCCGCAGCGGGAACGGCTTGCCATCCGCTGTGATCGACTCCGGGGCCATAATCCAGGCTTTCACGGTGACGTGAACGCCGTAGGAGGCGCCGGCGAACACTGCCACGGCCAGCAGCACCAGTACCGCGCCGCGGATTCCGCGTGAAGGCCGGGACCACAGCCCGGCAAGCACGGCCAGCGCGAGCATGATGCCGTCCCCTATAAAGAAGCCCGGCCCGACCGCGCGTTTCACCCACGGGAAGCAGTTGCATTCTTCTCCGCGTAGCACATCGTAGAACGCGCCAATGTAAACGACGAAGAAGACGAGCATCGCGCCGATGAGCCACGCTCCCCAGCGGCGGAAACGCGGCACCAGAATCAGCACGCCCGCAAACATCTCGCCCACTCCGAGCAGGACCGCTCCGACAAGACTCAGGCTCGCTGGTACGCGCGCCTCGACAAGGCGCGCCGCGGCGGCAAACGGGTCCGTGATCTTCCATACGCCGGCGATAATGAAAAGGAGAGCAATCAGGAACGCTGCAATGTGACTAACGGCGGCCTTCCATCCAGCGGGCGCCCATAAGGCGGACGCCCCGTGGGGATGTGCCATACTATCATCCATGCTCCCTATTGTATCCCGCAATTTGAAGGCTAAATGTTGGGGCATAACGGTTTTGGCGATGGGAACCTGTCTGGCGCAGCCCGCGGATCTGGTGATCACAGGGGCGCAAATTTACACCGTGGACAGCCGTAAGCCGGTCGTCTCCGCCATGGCCGTCAAGGGGAGCCGCATTGTTTACACCGGCAATGACGCTTCGAAATACCTCGGCGCCGGAGTCCGGCACATCGACGCGCGCGGCGCGACGATCGTTCCCGGCCTGATCGATTCCCACGTCCATATGGAATCGCTGGGCGATGAGCTGGAGACTTTCGATTTGCGGCGCGTGCGGTCGGTCGAGGAAGTCTGCGAGATCGTGCGCAAGGCGGCGGCCGAATGCAAGCCGGGCGAGTGGATACGGGGCCGCGGTTGGGACCAGACGAACTGGGGCGGCAAGTTTCCCTCGGCGGACGACCTTACGCGGGCCGCACCCGGCCATCCCGTTTACCTCACGCGCGTGGACGGCCACGCCGCCTGGGTGAACCGGAGGGCGCTCGAGATCGCCGGCATCACGGCGAAGACGCCGGACCCGCCCGGCGGCAGGATTCTGCGGACCGACGCCGGGGAGCCCACGGGCATTCTGATCGACAGCGCCTCAAACCTGGTGGCATCGAAAATCCCGCCGGCCACACCGGAGGAAACGCGGCGGCGGATCGCGCGTGCCGCGAAGGAGTGCGCGAGGCTGGGTCTGACCACGGTGCATGACGCCGGCGTGACCGCTCAGGCGCTGGCCGCCTACCGCGAGTTGATATCCCGCGGCGAACTGCCGGTACGGGTATACGCGATGATCGGCGGGCCGGGGCCGCTCTGGCGCGAGTATTTGAAACGGGGCCCCGAAACTGGCGACCGTTTGACCGTGCGCAGCATCAAGCTGATGGCGGACGGAGCGCTCGGCAGCCGCGGCGCGGCGCTGCTGGCGCCCTACTCGGACGAGCCGGGCCACACCGGCCTTTTAATGCTCACGCGGGAGCAGGTGGAGCGGGTGGCGCGCGAGGCGGCAGCCCGCGGCTTCCAGGTGAACACGCACGCCATCGGCGATCGCGCAAACCGGGTGGTGCTTGAGGCATACGGCGCCGTGCTCGGCGGCAAAAACGGCCGCCGGTTCCGCATCGAGCACGCGCAGGTGGTGGCGCCGGAGGATTTCGAGCTGTTCGCGAAGTATGCGGTGACGCCGTCAATGCAGCCAACGCACGCCACCAGCGACATGCGGTGGGCGGGCGAGCGGCTGGGCGGCGCGCGCGTGAAGGGCGCTTACGCGTGGCGGCGCTTTCTTTCGCTCGGGCTCGAACTCCCGAGCGGTTCGGACTTCCCCGTCGAGGAGCCCAACCCGCTGCTCGGTTTCTATGCCGCGGTGACGCGCCAGGACCGCGAGGGCAATCCCCCCGGAGGGTGGTTCCCCGATCAGCGGATGACGCGCGAGGAGGCGCTCAGAAGCTGGACCTTGAGCGGCGCCTGGGCCGCGTTCGAGGAGAACGAGAAAGGCTCGCTGGAGCCCGGCAAGCTGGCCGATTTCGTAATGCTCTCGGCCGATATCATGCGCGTGCCGCCGCGGGAGATACTGAGCGCGCGAGTGACGATGACGGTGCTGGGCGGCGAGGTCGTTTACTCGGAAGCGCGATGATTTTTGGAGTCCTGCTGCTGCTCGCGGCGTCGTCCGGGCGCCTGGTCCTGATGGAGGACACCGTCGCCGTGCCCCCGCGGGATTGGGAGGGCTTCCATCTCCGCATCACGCAGCAGCCGGCGTTTGTCGAATGCAGCTTCTCGGTAGAGAGCGGCGGCCCGGGCGTGCGCGTCGCGCTGATGCGCCACGACGACGCGGAGCGGTTTCGCGCCGGCGCCCGCCACGAGGTGCTCGCGGCGACCGGCTTCGAGAAATCCGGCCGTCTAAGATACCTGCTGGAGCAGGCCGGCGAGTACAGCATCGTGGTGGACAACCGGCTCTCGGGAGCGCAGGAGGCACGCGTACACCTCACCGTGACCCTGGCCTTCGCCGGAGAAGCCCGCGAATTGTCGCCCGCCCGGCGGCGGGCGGTTATCCTGCTGACGATGTGCTACGTGGCCGCGGTAGTTGTGTTGGCCGCGCGGCGGCTGCGGGGCCTCAGATTTCGCGGCTGAGCCGGGTTAAGCGGGCTGCCCCGTTTCAACAGGCACGGCGCGGGTGAAGTTGATGTATCTCCCCACACTGATTCGCTCGGACCGGTAGATGGCTAAAACGCCCAAACCGCCGCAAGGCTTCGAGAGGCCGCACCCTGCCAGCATCCTCACTACCGACTTCAAACTTGCCGGCCGCGACCAAACGGGCCATGAGATGAAGACACTGCCCGAATCCCAACTCGTCGTGAGCGCAAAGAGCCGGACTTCGCCTTTCTCGCGCCTGGGAACGGCGGTCAGCAGTGAAAGAGCGAGGCTGGCAAGGCGGTTGGCTCCATGCACGGTCAGACCCTTGTCATCCGAGGGATTTTCGAAGCGCAGCGCGTAGCGGCGGTCTTCGAGAGGGTCCCAGCGGAATGATTGCGTGCGGTCCTGGCGCACCCACCTGTGGAAGAGGGCCTGTTCGAGTTTGGCCGGAGATTTCAAGTCCTCAGCGGTGACTTCGTTTGCCAATTCCGTGGGAGGCAGTCCTTTCGGCACGCTTTCCAGTCTTTCCAGAAAGTACTGACGACCTTGGCCGAACATGGCGCAGAAGGGAGTGGCTCGGATTTTGCCATCCTTCGACGCCGCATCGCTCATCAGCGCGGACAGCAGGTCCATTCTCAGGCGGCCCGCACCGGGGTCGCCTTTACACGCCTCCTCCAGTTGCCGCCGCGCTTCGGTCTTATCGAAGTTCAGGTTCTTGTGTTCGCCGAAATAGTGAACTTCGGCCAGAGCGCTACAGCCTCGCGCGGCTGTTTCAAGGATTTCTGCTCGTGTAAGGTCTTCGGACACAACCAGGCGCGGGCGCAAGGGGACGCCTCCCCAGTACACGCGAGGATGCCAGCCCGGCTCGGCGTGATCCAGCGCACGGTGGAATCCCACCAGCGCAAGAAATGCGAGCAGGTTGTCAGGTTCCAGACCTTGCAGAATATGTTCTCTTGGCATCTTCTTCTTCCTCCGACGCGCGATGGTCAGCAAGTCTCAGAATGGCTTCGAATCGGGCAAGTTCCCAAAAACCGTAGCGCCGCTGCAGACGGTCGAAAAGCCCCGCCCAATCGACGCCATCCCAAGTAAAATCCAATCTCTGCGGGCCCGGCGCCGCATCCAAATGCAAAGCCTCTCCGGCAGCTCCGCTGATTTGCCGGGGATGGTCGTCCAGTTCGTCGTCATGAGGGAAAAATGGGCGTCCACAGCCGTGATGAGTCCCGATGAGCCACAGCGCAAGATCCCGGTCCATCGATCCGGCCGAATCTGCAAACTGCGGGTCCTGCATGGCGATTCGAACGGACAGCGCCTCGTGCCTCCAGTTCTCCGGCAGGCCGCGCGGCCGAGTACGGAGGGCGGACTTGGCCAGGACCGTAGACCCATCGCGTCCGTTGTGGAGCACCCGTTGGAAGCGACGGTCGCCCTTGCCCGAGTCGTGAAACTGCGCCGCGAAGCGCAGCGCCTGCCGGACGGGTTCGCTCAAGCCGGCGCCGCGCGCGAACAGCTCAACTTTCGCGACGACATGCTCCGTGTGATCGCTAAGGCTGACCTCGCTCCTGCCGAAGCTTCCCTGGTGATCGCTTTCCGTGCTCGGCTCAACCGTTGATTCCCGGCCGGCCACCCGGCGGCCTGTCAGGATCAGGCCTTCCCCGGGGCGTTCCTCCACATAAAGCGTGACGTCTTCCAGCCGTTCAATGGCCTGCAATTCGCTGAGCGCCTCGCCCGTCAATACATCGGCGAGTTCCGCCCGGAGGGTTTCCGGGTCCTCGTAGTGCATTTCGAGCAGAGGGGCGATCAGTGCCCAGACGTCGTCCTCGAACAGATCGCGGTGGAGACGAATCGCAATCTGCCGCGTTTTGAGTTGCGCTGCGGCTTCCAGAGCCCGGTCTTTAACCGCCGGCTCATGGCGGCCGGTCCAGCAGCCCGATTCATCGCATCCGCCGTAGGAGGCTGGCACGATGACCACATCGCCGGGGCGAATCTCCCGCTCCCAAATCACCCTGGTTTGGTCATCGTCAGCGCCGCGCCAGCGGAAGACTTTCCGGGCGCTCGTGGCCGCGTCTCCGGGTTCCGATTCCCCTTCGATATCGCCTACGCGCGATGCATTCGGATCGCCGGCCAGCCACTGCCGCACCTTCCACAGAGGAACAGAAAGCGTTTCAGGAGCGCGCGGGGGCACCAGAGCAATCAGGCGCTTCAAACGATCCTGATTGCGTTCGTCCAAATCGTCGACGGAGATGTCCTTGCGCCAGACGATTTCGACGTCGGCGGAGGCCCTCTCCGCGCCGTGGAGGAATAAGGCAACTTCCGGCTCTACTGACGGCGGCGGATTCGTGCAAGCCCAAAGGTCAACGTAAGCCGGCGGCATCACCGGAGCGTCCGGCTTCTCGCAGGAGGCTTTCACCAGATCGCCGGGAGTGAATTTCTCCTTCAGCTCCTCACCGAGCGCGAGAGAACCGAAATCCACAATCCGCCGCCTCTTCTCAACGCGCGCGATCCGGTTCAGCGCCTCCCAAGCGCCTCTTGCCGCAAAGCCGTAAATCGGGTCCGGCTTCTTTGCTTTTAACTCTTCTTTGGCCGCGATCACGATGGCCTTCGCCGCTATGTCGCGGCCGGTCCGGTTCAGCCGGCCGAAGCGCTGGCGCAGCGCATCCAAGGGCGCGATCTGCGTCACGAGCCCGTCGAAATCAAAGTCTGCGCCGACCTCGACTGTTTGAGTTGCGACGGCGAACAGCTTCCGGCCGTTTTCCTCCAGTGCCTTCTGCAGCCTGCTCACGATCTCTGTGCGATCGATGTCGCGGACACGCCCGGTGAGAAGGAATTCTTCTTCCGTGCCTTCCGCGTTCAACTTGTCGAAAACCGCACGCGCCAGGTCGACCCGGTTTACGACGATGAGAATTCGATTGATCCCCTCCTGTTTGGCAAGCTCGCGTGCCGCCTGCGCGTGCACGGCCGCCAGATCGGCTTCTGCTGTCTCGCGCAACTCAGCAGGCTTACGGACAGCAAGCCGTTTGCCCAAAACCGCATGATTCAAATCCTCCGGCGAAAGGCTAACAACAGACGTGTCGCCGTCCTGCTCCCCGGGGGTTGCCGACAAGGTCACCACAGCCCAGGGGCCCGGCTCAAACTCGGTCCACGGCTTCCCGCGATAGCGCTCCACCCACTCGAGTGATTGCCGGAACGGCTCGGCTAGATGTGCCTCGTCGAGAAAGATCAGGCAGTCCGACCCGAGCAGCCCCGCGTGTATGGGCCGCATGGAATTGGAAACGCCATAGCCCCGGAACAGCAATCGCGAGCCGACCTGGTCCACGGTAGAAAGGAGGATGGTCGGCTGAATGGGCGTTCTGGCCCAGTCCGATTCGCGGGGAAGGCCTCCGCGCAACTTTTGGACCCAGAGACAGGATTCCTCGCCGGGCGAAAGAGTCCGAAGCGCGCGCGCCACCTTTCCCGCAATCGTGCCGGCGTTCGGATCCAGCGCCTTCTGTATCCTGCAGGCCCGCTCATATGTCTGATCCACGATCAACCTGCGATCTACAACGAAGGCAATCCGCACGGGCGCCCGCCGCCCGGCGCCCAGCGCGGCCTCGAGCGCCAGGTGAAAAATCGCGATTTCTAGAACAGCGGTCTTTCCGGCGGCCGTTGGCAGGTCGAGGCACTTCGGCCATTCCCGCCGGCGGAACACTTCACTTGCCAGGCGCTGTTGCCACGGAAAGGGGTCGTGGCCATCGTTGACTTCGCGAAAGAACGCGGCAAAATCTTCTGCGCAGAGCCCGTTCATGCCTGTTCTCCTATGCAAAGGCCAAGGCCTGTGAAGCGGCCCGCGCCGAGGATTACCGGGCCGCGCACCGGTTCGGAAAACTCGACAACGGCGTGTGTCAGCATGCGCTTATCTAGAAATCCCGGCAGCGTCCAGCCGGTCCACTCCGGAGCCTTTCCCGAGGGGTATGCGGAAGGCGCCCCTCTGATTGCGGCATGCTTGTAGAGCCTCACTGCCCGCGGCGCCGGCAAGCCGATGTTCTGGCACGAGGAGGCAATAATGGCTGCCATTTCGGCGTCGCGCTCGATCAGGTTTTTCGCCTTCGGAAACCTGTCGAGCACGATTGGAGTGACGGACACCCAGCGCCTCGCAGGGCGCGTATATCTCCACGGCTGCAAGCTTCTCTTCGAAAACGTCAAGGTGCGGCTGATCGACCAGACGCCCAGCCTGCCGAGCTTCAGTTCGCTGACTTCGCCAAGCAGCCGGTCAAACGTCCGCCATTGCTCGGTCCGGCCGGAAGGATCATCCAATCCCGCCAGCCAGTCGCGCTCGGCGTTTCGCCGCTCCTGATCGGTATCGCGCGGGAAAACGATGGCGAGTCCCATGAGCCGGCCTTCGGAGTACTGTGACCCGACATCGGCCATCGGCACGATTGCCATATGCGGGCGGCTAACCGGCGTGCCGTCCGGATGATGTCCGGAGATCAGCTCGGGCACGGCTAAGCCCGCCTCTCCATACCGGCTCATCAGAGCTTCGCGAAAGCGGCGCGCAACAGAGGCGATCGCGCGCAGGTCCGGGGTTTGGCCCCCGCTGTCTTCGAGCACGATCCACTGATCTGAAAAGATGCTCTGCGGCAGTTCTTCTGGTTTTTCGGGCGGCGCCGCGACAGGCTCGCCCGCCAAAGGCCGCTCGCCCTGCCGGTAGTAATGTTCGAGTTCCGCCAGCCTGCCTGGATAGACGCGGCGGCTCGGCGGGCGCTCCAACAGTTCGGCCTCCGGGGGCGCGTCGAGGGCAAACCGGCAGCGAACCAGCGACGCCGAGTGTCCGAGATACGCGGTGTCTCGCGCGAGGGCCTGCAGGGCATCGAAAGTTTCTTTTTCGGGCCGAATGGTCCAGTTCAAGCGCACAACCGGCCGCTGGGGAATGGCCGCCGGAAACATGCGAGGCTGCCTGCGGCGGTGTTCCGGCAGCGCGCTTGAATCTCCGGGTGGAACGTACGCGATGCCGATGCGGCGCTTCTCGGCCTCGCTTGCTTCGATCAAAGGAGGGGGCTGCCGCTCCAGCCATTCGAGTGCCGCTTTTTCCCGCGGCTGCTCGCCCCGCGTCCCCCAGGCTGCCACCAGCGCCGAAAACACGCGATCCGGCTGCGGGGGCCAGTCCGGCTCTTCCGTGGGGTTCTGGCCGGTTTTTGCGGCGAAGCACACCCCGGTGAGAAACTCAATTTCCAGGGTCAGCATCGGTCAGGCTCCTGCTTCGGCTGCCTCGCCTCCTTCGCCTGCCATTGCCAGCTCGCGGCTCTTCTCGACGATCGCGACCAGCTTCGCCTGCGGCTTCAGCACCAGGGGCGTGCTCGAAAACGTGAACCCCGCTTTGCGGACAGCCGCGACGCATTCGGCATAAAGGGCGCGCGCCGCCGCGAGGTCAAGTTCAACCTCTTCCGTCGAGCCATCGAACTTTACTAACTGCAGGGGCGCCGGCCCGTCGCAGACGAGATCGCACCGCGAGCGCAGCGCGTATCCTCTGGCATCCTGTTCCAGCATTGCGACGAGGCCGAGCGCCGCCAGCAACGATCGCGCCGCTAGGGTTCGCTCGCCGTTGCCGAACCGCAGCCGCCGCAGACCAGCCAGCGTCACCACAGACGTTTGTTCGATGTAGTCGCAAGTAACACCAAGCTTGTCAACCGTGGGCGCGATATTGCCGTGATTGATCTCAGAGGGCCGGGCCTTCTTGGCGCCTTTTCCGGCGGTCTTCTCCTCCACGTCCCAGCCCTCTTTGGATTTGTACACCTGCACACCGCGAAGCACGCCGAGCGGGTCGATGCGGCTGCCCGTGCGGCGCGCTGCACTGAGGACACCGTTACCGTTCTGTTCTATGGGAACGTTCACACCGATCAGCTCGCTCACGAAACAACGCGGGAATTTTGCGCCTAATCCGCCGCCCTCACCCGTGGAGTTCCAGACGCCGAACAAAAGCGCCGTCGGTGAAAGCTCGAAGATCGCGCTCGCGTCCGACGCCTTGGCAGCGATCAAAGCCCTGCCCTGCTCGGACTTCATGAAGGGTACGCCGGATAGTTCGCTGTCGCGGAGAATGGCGTCGAACAGCCTGTGCGGAGCCTCCAGCGAGGTAATTTCTGTCAACCCGTCCAGCTTCGCATCCGAAAAATCAACGGAGACGTACGGCA
>JBLNCW010000080.1:0-26056 GCA_050261015.1 Rhodospirillales bacterium
CGCGCAGAATTTCGGCCCGGTATACCGGGCCGAAATTCTGATGATTCCCTTCTGCTTCTGAATATCGGTAATCTGGAGGTCGGGCAGGCCCAACAGGATCTCGGATAGGGTCAAAACGTTCTCTCTCAAGATTGTTTTACCAATCTGGGATCACGGCCTGCCCCCCGTTTTTGATCAAGAGCCCGTACGTACCGAATACAGGCCGGTCCGCGCGGTGATGAACAGAGTCTTCTTGTCTTTGCCGGCGAACGCAAGGTGAGTCGGCCGTTCGGGCACATCGATGGTATCGATTAGCTTTCCAGCCGGGTTGTAGACGAAGATGCGGCCGTTGGCTATGTATACGTTGCCCTGCGCGTCTACGGTGACGGACTCGCCGCCCTGATTGACAAACTGCCTGATGCCGGTCACCGATCCGTCGGGCTGGACCGTTCCTTCGTAAGTCACGACATTCGCTTCGTCTGTAAAGTAGGCCTTGCCGCCCGGAACGACGCATTGCAGACCGAAGCGAACCAGCGGACCGGCTTTCACACCCCAGGCCCGCTCGTCGTTGATAAACTCTTCGCCCGCCGCAATGAAGGTGGTCCCGTCGGGAGATAAATAATGCCCGCCCGGCTTTTCGATTCTGGCTGGCGACAGGCTCCACTCTCCCACAGGCAGCACGGGAGTCAGCCCCGGCCGCGCGATCGCGTCCTCGGCCTTGAGAAGGCTGATGTCCAATCCGGGGGCGTCCGGGTTGAACGCATATACCCCATTCGAGCCGAAAGTGGAGACCACCATGACGTTGCCTGCCTTGTCGATGGCAAGGTTCACTGGATCGAGAGCATCATCGCGGACGATAAAGAGCTGGCGCGAATCATCAGCCCACCTGTAGATTCGCTGCCGGTAGGGATCGACGAAATAGAAGTCGCCCGACGGGTGGGCTGCGCCGCCGGAGATGTTGAAAAACCCGCCGGCCAGTTTTTCCACCTTTGCGCCGGGCGCGAGCACAGCGGAGGGGACTTTCGACTTGGGCGCGGGAGGATTGCCGGTCAGCGTTAGCCACGCGAACTCGCGCTCTCCGAGCCGGGCGTTGTGCGTCGAATCGTAGATTGTCGAATCGAAAGCCACCCTGCTGTTGCTGTAATTGTGCATGTTCCGAAACCGGATGTTTTTTGAGTTAGTAACCTTGACCGCGTAGAGGAACGGATTGTAAGAACTGATCACGCGGTAAATATGAGTATTCGCGAACGTAATGTTACTGGAATCCTGAATCTCAATGGCGGACGAAAACGGCGACTCGCCGCGCTCGCCTTCCGTTTGCATGGCGTAGAATTCCCAGTTGGAAGCCCGGCGGATCAGCAACTCGTAGCGGACGTGATGTTCGCTTGACATCTGGTAAACGCGGCCTGGCGTGGCCGTGTCCGAGATCAGCATGCCGGAAGTGGTGAACGGGCTGGGGGTCCAGATGTCGAAGAAGGTTCCTCCTCCGCCGCCGGTCACCCACAGACTTGTGTATTGGGAATCCCACCGCCGGTTAATGTCCGGGTCGGCGGTGCGGTTGTTGTTGTAAATGGCGAGGCGGCCTCCACCCGGAGCAGGCGGCTGCGGCGTGCCGTGCCCGCCATGGAAGCGGACGTCATTCATCAGGGAATTCCTGCCGGACATCCACTTCACTCCGAGGGCGCGCGGATTGATGCCATTCGTGTAAATGCCCAACCCGGTCATGATGTTCGTGCCGCCCTTCGGAGCAACCACCATGGGAACGGGACCGCCAAGGCCTTGAAAGGCGGGCGTGCGGTCCTTCAGCTCCAGGCGCGTCGCGCTCGGGTGCATACCGATCAGCACGCTATCCGGCCGGAGAGTGATCGTGTCACTGATGATATAAACGCCGAGCGGGAAGTACAGCGTCCTGTGGGCCGCCACGGCTTTCTTCAGCGCTTCCGTGTCATCAGTCTCGCCGTCGCCCTTCAATCCCAGCGACTTGACGTTGACCCAGGAATCGCACGGAGGCAGCGGCGTAAGGTCCGACGGAGCGGGAGCGGGCATAGCCTTGAGCGGCGTCGCTTCGAACTGGGTTTTGAACTGCCCGATTGCCGCCAGGTCGTCGAAGTGAAGCCCGTGCGCGAACACCTTCACTTCGTACATCTCACTGGGCGCCGCAATCCTCTTTCCGCTTTGCCGGTAAAATGCAAATTGGGGAACGCGCCTGCAGACAACGTTCTCCATGTTGATCTGATTGCGCGCCGCGTTTTCCAGGCTGATGATAATGGCCGGCCCGGAGATGTCCTCCATGTACCCGTTCTTGATCCATAGGTTGTCGGCTATGTCGGGTTCGATCTCGATCGCGGTCGGGACGTTTTTGAAACGGGGCCGAACCATGGTGAGCGCAGCCGCGCGGTCGCGAATGGCCGCCACGCGCTGGCCTTCAAAGTAGGTATCCACGGCGGTGAACTGCCAGCTTGGCGAGGACGTGGATGTCCACATGCCATACTGGCCTCCGAAGAAGCGTACGTCCTCCATCACGTTGCCGGTTTCGTGGACGCCCGCGAGACCGGAGCCAATCCGGAAGTCCATGTGCGCCAGAAACGAATGCTGCGCGTACTTGCCCCGGACTCCAACCGCTCCCGGATTGCCGTCGCCAATCTCGATATCGATGTTGCTCATTCCCGAGTAGAAGGTTCCGGCGCCTGCATCGCGGGGTTGTGTGCTCGCTGGGGCGCCGCGGCCTCCTGCCGCCGGCCCGCGCCCTCCCGGGCCTCGCCCTGCCCCCGGCCGCCCGCCGGCGAAGAACACCATGTACCTGGGTTGGCTGGGATCCTGATATCCTGCCGTGTTGCTTCCCAGGACCAGCACCGGCCGGTTGGCGCCGTATCCGATCACTCGAATCGACGGCCAGACATAGATCGTCTTGCTGATCCGGTAACGCCCTTCCGGAACAAAGACGATGCCCATGCCCAAGGTCTCCTGAACTTTGTTGATCGCCTGTTGAAGCGCATCGCTGTCGTCTGCGGTCCCGTCACCCTTGACCGGGAAGTTTTCCGGAGTCAGGTATACCGCTTTGGGATCGTCCAGACGGACCGTGTAGTAAGACCTGCCCCACACAGGAACTGCGGCCAGCAGAGCGGCCGAAATCGTGAGCAACCTCCGCATAGCTATTCCTCTTACGAAACAATCGTGAATCGCGATTGGCCGATCAGCGGTTTGACCTACCGGCGGCTCGCCACCACGGTCTTCGGCGTACGTGCAGCCCCGGTTGCCTCACGCCGCTGGCTCAGATCGTTGTTGGGAACGAAGACGGCCACCCAGGGTGCATTTGGGTCGGACATCTTGCCTTCCCAGACCACGGTTTGGACAATGCCGGGTTTCAGGTCAAACTGGCGTTCCGGTTGCGACAGCACAAGATTGTCGGCGCGAACGGCGACGGTGTGCCTGCCGGAACCCTCAATGGCCGTCTTGATGGAGACTCCGCCACCGGCCGTCGTCTGACCCTCAATGCGAAGATCGATACTCTGGCCGGTTCGCAGGTCCAACGAATAGGTCCCGCCCGGCAGAAGAGTGACTCTCTTCTTTGTCCCGCTCCCGGTCACCTCGTATTCGCCTTCCGGCAGCATCCCGCGGAAACTGAAGGTGGCGGGGTCCGGGTCCAGGCGGGTGATGGCGCCCGTGGTCACCTCCCGGAAAGTCACCGGCTCACGCGCGCTGTCTCCGGCAACGGAGCCCGAAACGAGTGCGGGCCCCGCAAGGTCGCGCATCAGCCAGAACCATCTCGCCACCGGAACCACCCACACTTCTTTCCAGTTGTGACAGTTTTCGGCAGGCCAGTAAGGAAGATCCGTGTTGCCGCGGCTTTGGATTCCTACCGGGAGCGCCCCTACAATATCTCCCGACATCGCGGTATATTGCGGCGGGTAGTCGTAACCTTCGCCCCACATGGTGCTCTGCACGAAGGGATTCCGGCCCAGCACCCACTGAAGCTGTTGCTGGGCGAGCGCATTGAGCTCGAAACTGCCTCGAAGATGCGCAGCCGCGGATATGCCCTTCGCCTGGCTGAGGATCGTGCCGTGGTTGCCGCGAAACTCGAACCATACCGGAAAAAGCCTAACGTAATGATGCGGTCCCACCTTCACGCCGTTCAACACCTGTTCGCGGAAGGCTTCCGGAGTCGCTCCCCTGCCCCCGCCGCGGGCCTCCTTATATTCCTCGTCGTGATATATAGAGTTTGCCAGCATGCCGTAGGGTTGCGTGAACTGCGCCATCGCCTTCTGAAAGTAGTCTGAGTAGAGCGTCACGGCGGAATACCATTTCATCCAGTCGGGATGGTCGGGAAAGAGTTCGCACAGGCGGGTCAGAGCGACCAGCGGCGCGGCCTCGGAGCTGTTATGGGAGTAGCGCAGAATTCGCTTCCGGTCCGGTCCTGTATAGAAGTAGCCAGTCAAGGGATAGGTCAATTCCGGCAGGAAGCTGCGCTGCTGGGAGGCGACTATCGTTCGTGCGAATTCGAGAGACTTATCGGCGTACTTACGGTCCCCGGTCGCCTGCCATAGATCGAGACCGGCGATAACGGCGCGGCCGAGCAAGTCCGTTGCGGGCGCCCGTTGAGAAGACTCCAGGAATTTCATCCCGAAATCCCAGTCCCGAACCGCCGCCTTGAGAGCATATCCGGCAAGAACCGGATCGGAAGCCTTCAACACCCTGGCGGCAATCGCCTCCGCCGCAGCGGCGGAAAAATTCGATCCCGCGCTATTGCTCGCATTGCAGATGACGTCGTCCACGTCGCCGATAATCCCATTGGTCCAGCGGTCGAGCTGGCAGAAGCCGGGGCGGGCGCCGTCGTCAAAGGACGTCTTAATGAGCCAATCCAATCCCCACTTCGCCTCCTCAATCAGCCGGTCCAAAAGCGCGGGATCTTCATTGCGGATTTGCAAGCGTTCCGCCAGGCTGAACATGGCGTAGGCCGCATCGGCAGTGTTAACCAGGGATTGCGACAGATCGCCGGCATCATGCCATCCTCCGTTGACCACCATCTTTTTTTCTCCGTGCAGGAGCATCCAGTCGCGGTGGCAAATGTCGTGAACACCCGGAATCGCGTAGCCGCAGCGTTCGGCGTAGAAAAAGTTGATGGCTTTCCATATGCTGGACTTCCAGACATCGCCGCCAATGCGGAACGGCCGCGTCGTGCGGTCTCCGGCGCGTATGATGTAAGTCCCCGGAGTCCGGCACTCGGAGAAATCCATTACCTGGAAGGCGCCGATCTGTGTTTTGACTTCCGAAACAGCTTTTGAGAGCACCGGAATGCCGGTTTCAACGTTGATCAGATCGAAGCGGCGCGCTTTGAGATCGCTGGCGATCGCGCTCTTCGGCGAGCCGGTTTGGTAGCCCGAGTGGCTGAAGGAAATCTCACCGGGCGCGACATTCCAGCCGAGGTAGTGATCCGCCTCGACCTTCTCGAGTTCGAGCCCGTCGATATCGAAAGTCACCGTTGAAGCTGCGCCAGGCTCATTTCCCTGCAGCAGGTAGGTGAAGTCAATCGCTGTGACTTTGTCGCGCGGCAGGTTTGCAATTTCCCAATTGACCCGGTTCCATTGCTGGTTTTGGAGAATGAGGTAGTTCCTCCCCATCTTGCCGTACACATCGGGTACTTTCTCCGTGCCGTCATTGTGAAAGAGAAGCATCAGGGAGACAACCCGGAATCCGGGAAGGTCCGGGTACACCCAGAACGACAGCCGGTTCCAGGCTGACCAATCCTCGCCCGCAACGACGCGCGTGGCCGAAGTTCCGCCATAGAAGCGCGTGGTGGGAATCGGCGTGTCTCCGGTGGTGCGGCTGGTAAGGCGAACCGAACTGGAACCGCTCATGGCCCGCTCTTTGGTGAGGGTCATCTCTCCCTTTGCCTGCCCCGAGTTCTGAAGCTTCCACGTGGACAGGTCTTCGGCATCGTCCAGCAGCCTGCGCTCCAGGACCGGTTTGTTCAGCCACCTGGTCTTGATCGAGGCGGTGTAATCGTTGGGGATAGGCATACGAGGCGGCGCCTCGGATGCCAACAGTAATGCGGAAACAGCTATCAATACGCGAACAGTTTTCATTTCAGCACCTGAACCGAACTATAAAACCGCCTGGAACAAAAAACCGAGCCTGGCTTCGGTTCGGTTGCCGAAGCCAGGCCGCTGCAAGCAGCTTCAGGTAAGGGGTCGACTTTCTACCACTCGATTCTGGCCGAGAGCTGGCCCGTGCGCCTGCCGCTCGCCGCTGTCACGTTGCCGAAGTAGGAATTGCTCATGCTCATGTTCGGGCCGCCGAAATAGTGGCGGTTGAACAGGTTGAACAGCTCCAGGCGGAACATCAGCCTCGCTCTTTCCTTGAACCCGAAGCTCTTCATGAGGGTGGCGTCCTCGTTCCAGCTCCACAGACCGCGAACCTGGGAGAAGCGGTTCGGGCTGTTGCCGAGAGATTGAGGGGCGGCATCGCTGAATGCAGTCGGATCGAAGAAGCGGTTGCCCGGATCGTTTGCGTTCCACGGATTGAAGGTGTCGGGGTTGAACACTCTCTTGAAGCCGCCGGGAGGCGTGTTGAAGTTGGCGTAGATCGCCGGCCCGTTCCAGAAGTTCGGCGTGACGCGCGAGTTGGGGTGACCCAGCGGCGTGCCGCTTGCATAGTTCAGCAGAGCCGAGATGTTCCACCCGCCGACAATCGCATTCAGAATCGGATGCGCATTCCCGAGCAGGAATCTGTTCCGGCCGATGGGAATATCCCAGGTCATGACGGCCTTCAGAACATGGGTTCGATCGCTGGAGACGACCGCTTTGTCCGCGCCCCGATTATAAGTATTCTGAATACCGCCGCCGCTCCCGCCGTTTGCCACATTCCCCACGTTGGAAATGTTCTTGGAGAAAGTGTAAGCGCCGTAGAGATGGTAGCCCTTCGCCATTCGCTTCGTGACAATCAGATTCAGCGAATGATAGGTGCTGGCTCCCACCGGATCGCCGTAGGCGGAAAGATTTCGCCCCTGGAGCTGCGGGAATGGCAGGAGTGTGTAGGCTCCCAAGCCGCTGAATCCCGGGTAGGGATACGGCAAGCCGGCCGCCGCTGCCTGTTCGGGCGTGCTGATCGTTTGCGTCAGGACGGCGCCCCGTGACAGCTCATCCGGGTGAATCTGGTTCGGAATCACGTTGCCGCCGCTGTGCAGCCGCGCACCGACGCTGCCGCGCCATTCCACATCAATTCTCAAGTCCTGGGCGACCTCGGATTGGAAACCGAAGTTGAAGTTCTGAACATATCCCGAAATCGCGTAGTCCGGATGATACCTTCTGCCTCCGAACCTTGCGGCATAAGAGGGATCCATGTTGGGAGCCCGCTTGACGTCGGCCGGGAATCCGTTGTCGATGTTGAATACCGGCAGGTAGACGCCCTTGCTGTCCGCGGCCGCCTCGTTAGTCTCGTCGAAGCCCGCACGCCAGGGGTAGGTCCAGCCGAATCCTTCCGGCGTGTAACTGATTCCGTAGCCGGCTCGCATCACGACGCGTGGAGTGATCTGGTAGGCCAGGCCCGCCGTCGGGCCGAAGTCGCGCCAGTGGCCGGGAGCGATCGTCCTTCTCCCCGAGCGATTGGTCCCGCTGCCGGCGTACTCGACCGCGCCGAGAATTCCTCCGAAGTTCGGATCGGGGAGGTTGGGGTTGAACGTTGCCATTTCGTCGTTTTTCTCATGGTGAGCGGAATTGCCGCTCCATCTCAATCCAAAGTTCAGCGTAAGGCTGCGGTTCACTTTCCAACTGTCCTGAATGAAGGCGGCGCCGTAAGCGGTGGAGGTGATCGGGTTGAAAATCGGACCCAGCGTCGCGCTGTTCACTTCTCCCAGAAGGAAGCTGGCGAAGCTATTGCCGATGCGCGATGTGAAGCCCTCACCCGGAATCGCCGTCGTGCGCGCGGCGAAGTTGAAAGTGCCGCCGGTGTTGTTGAACTGCTGCGAGTCGTAGCGCAGGCTGTTCCACTCGAAGCCGAACTTAATGGTATGGCTGCCGCGGTACCAGCTAAAGCTGTCGGAGACGATAATGTTGCGGTAGAATTCGTCGCGGTTCGCGTCATGGTTCCAGGATTGGAAGGTCACGACGGGCGAACTTCCAAGGTTAATCACGGGCCGCGTCACCTGGTCATCCGGGGCCCCAAGACCGACTCCCTTGATCCCCCATTCGTCGGCGAAATGCTTCCCGATCTGCCGGCTGCGGAAAGCGTTGCCATTGTTGTTCAGGCCGACTTTCAGGTGGTTCAACTTCGCGGGGCTGATAATCCAGTCGTACGATACATTCCAGTTGTAGCCTCGCCGGTGCTGCCGGATGGACCGGGAGAGCGGGCCCCCGAGATCCGGGTCCTTCAGCGACCAGACCTCGCTCACGTTTTCCTGGAAATTGCGGGGGAATCCGTGCTTGTAGTAGTAGCCGGAAAGCCTGTGGTTGCTGGAGATCGAATGATCGACCTTCAAACTGTAGTTCCGGGCGTCCATCCGGTTTTGGTTCGACGTGTAGCTGTTGCGAGTGAGGTCGCTGTTCACCGGCTGGTACCACTCGTTGAACACCTTTGCGAAATTCCTGGCAACGGTCGAAATTCTGCTCGCCGGAATGACGTTGCCCATGAACGGATCCGCAACGTAGCGGTTGCCGACCATCCGGAGCGTGGCGGGATCGTAGATCATGCCTTCGAATACCTGCCGGCCAAGAGCGTCCGTTCCTACCTGGGTGGGTTGCAGCAGCCGGCTCAGGTCTCCCTCCCACATCTCCGGCTGGGGTACGTGCCTGGATAGAGAACCGGGGCCTACCGTGGCAAGAAGAAACCTTTCCGCCGTGAAGTAGAAGAAGGTTCTGTTCCGGCCATCGTATAGCTTGGGGATGTACACCGGTCCGCCAAAACTGCCTGCGTAGTTCTTCTGGCGATCCATCGGCCTGCGGAAGGCCAGGTTTGAGGGATCGGCCGCCAGCAGACGATTGTTGTTCCAGTCGTTCGCGTGAAGGAGCTCGTTCCTCAGCGTGTAGAACCCTGAGCCGTGAAGCTGGTTGGTTCCGGATTTCAGGATGAAGCTCAGAGTTCCGCCGCTTTGCCGGCCGTGCTCAGCCGCCGAGGTGCCGGTGATTACCGTAAGCTCTTGAATCGCCTCGGCAGAAATGCTCGCCTCCGCGAAGTCACCGGGCAGGAAGCCGGCCAGGTTGGTCATGCCGTCAACCAGGATACCGGCGCTGGCTCCGGGAGTCCCCTGAATCGACATGGTGTAGTCCGAATTTCTCACGCCCGGCACGATTGCGGCCGCAAAAGACGCCATATTTCTTCCCCGCCCGCCAAAAGCCAGCGGGAGGTTGGAAAAGACCTGTGAGGTGACGCTTTCCGATGTCTGCGAGGTCTCCGTCTGAAGCAGGGTCGCCTCCGCTGAGACGGTCACTTGCTCCGTGAGCTGGCCTACCTCCAGCGTGAGGTCGATCCGGGCAATTTGGCCCGAGTTCAGGCTGATGCCTTCTCGAACCAGCGTCTTGAATCCCGGAGCCGAGTAGGTCACCGAATACTCGCCTATCGGCAGGGCGCTGATGGTATAGCTGCCGACTTCATTGGTTGTACCCTCGTACGCGACGCCGGTCGTTACGTGCGTGGCTTTGACCGATACACCGGGCGTCACCGCCCCGGTGCTGTCCGTGACGATACCAGTGATGGATGCCCTGTCAATCTGACCCCATAACAGGGCGTTTGCCGTCGAAATCAAGAAGGCGACGGCGAAGCACACACTTCCCTTCAATGTTTTCATTGGAACTTTCTCCTGTACACCGACCGGTACCCCCGGTAAATGAACTGCTGACCCCGGTGGTGGGTGTCCTGCGGTCCACTAGTCAGGCGTCCCGGCTTGACGGCGGCCTTGAACCAGCCTCAGTCCAACACCCGGAATGTCTGCCGCTGCCCCTTTCGGAAGCCGGGCTCACTCCGATTCCCCGCCCCTGACCCGCCTGCCGGCGATTTCAGAATGCCCCGCCGGCGGCCAGCCAGAAGCTGGAATCAATTCGAACTGCCATTTCCGATGCGTGTGATTTCGTTGGCCGTCGTCTGACGCCGAAGAACCCTGAACAACGCAGCAATCACTATAGTGCCCGGCGATTGATCCGGCAATGCTATACCGGCTAACAGGCGCAAGCGGTGCTTATTTTTCAATGGCGTTAACGGATGGCATTAACCGTTAGGTCCGGCCTGTAACAGGTTCGCCCGGCCGCACGCGCCTGCCGTTACCGGTGCGCAGACAGGCTCGTGTAAAAGAAAGCCGCTGCAAGCCGGTGTATCGCGGCCTCAACTTCCTAATTTATTGAAAACACGTGGCTTTTACGGGGAAGGAGACGCGACCCGGTCGTGGGCAGCGCCTGATCTTCCTTGTATAATGTGCTGCATGGTGCTCAGGGACGCTCGCAACGATTTTGAGGCCGAGAGGGCTGAACTCGAAGCCGTGCTCGCATCCCGCATCTTTGCTCGCGCCCCTAGCCTCTCCAGAATTCTCTCTTACGTCTGTCACAAGTATTTCGAGGGCGACACTGACAGCATCAAGGAATACAACATTGGTGTGGAAGCATTGGGCCGGGGCCCGAACTTCCAGCCGAGCAGTGACAGCATTGTGAGAGTGGAGTTCTCCCGCCTGCGGAAGCGGCTTCAGGAGTTTTATCAAACCGAGGGAAAAGATCGGACGCTCGAACTGCAGGTGGCGCCGAGCGGATACACGCCCCGGTTCGTCCGGCGTGACAAAGGACCGGCGGAGAACGGAGAAGACCGGAACGGTCAGCCTGCGATGAAATCCGAGCGGGTGGAACCGCCTGCACACGAACCGGCCACACTGCCGGTTTCCGGTCATGTCGAACCCGCAGCCGGGACTTCCCGCCCGCACCTTAAGTTCTCGCTCCGCGTTGTTGGCCTCGCCGCGTTGTTGCTTGCCGTCCTCGCCGGGCTCATCTTTGGACTGCTTCATCTGGCTGCCGGCGGCGATGGCGAAACGACCGTAGCCGCGGGCATTTCATCCCTTACAGCCGGATCCCCGAAAACCGAGAATCTGCCGAGAGCGGCGGAGCCCGGCGCGGGGTTGCGTGAGGCGATCCGAATCGCGGTCGGATCCACGCTGCCGAAGTACGTCGATGTCAACGGTCAGACCTGGATGGGTGACCGCTGGTTCGAGGGAGGAACGGCCATCAACCGGACGGACCGCCGTGTCTTAGGGACCCTCGACCCCCACCTTTACCAAACGGCGCGTCAGGGCCGGTTCCAGTACAAAATTCCTTTGGCGCCCGGGCTCTATGAGCTGCGATTGCACTTCGCGGAGATTGTTCTTGGAGAAAGCACCCTGGAATCGAGCGCCGACGGCGTGCGCCGCTTCGACATTACACTCAACGGCCAGCTCCTGGTAAATGGTCTGGATATCGTCTCCGACGCCGGCGGGCCGAACATGGTGGACGAGAAAATCTTTGTCGGAGTGTCCCCCGCCGAAGACGGGTTTCTGCACTTGGGCTTCTCGCCTTTTCGGGATGTGGCGCTTCTGTGCGGCATCGAAATTCTACCCTCGGACGGGAAAAAGATGAACCCCGTTCGAATTGTGACCGGCTCGCGAGCCCATTACGATTCCAGCCAGGCTTTCTGGTCGGCCGACCGCTACTTCAGAGGCGGTAATATTGCGAGGCGCTCGGCGCCCGTCCAGGCAACCGATCCCGTTCTTTACGCCACTGAGCGGTGGGGAAATTTCACTTACGTGATCCCTGTCGCCAAGGGCACGTACACTCTTAGATTGAAGTTTGCCGAATCCTATTTCGTCGAGCCCAATGTGCCGCCGGGGGCTCGCCTGTTCGATGTCTACTGCAACGGGGTGGCGCTGCTGCGGAACTTCGACATACTCAAAGAGGCCGGGCGGCCGAACTACGCCATTGACAAAGTTTTCAAAGGCGTAACGCCAAACGCCCAGGATAAACTGATTGTTTCGTTCGTTCCCGTCCAGGATTACGCAATCATCAACGCCATAGAGGTCGTTCAGGAGTAAGGCCGTCAGGATTCACTGACGGTCATCGTCAACGCCAGTACCGACGTAGAACGGAATGTTCGCCGTGGCTCCGTTGCCATTTCCATCCGTGACGTAGACGAAGACCCGGTAGGCTCCCTCCTGTGCGGGAGCTTTGAAGATCAACTCCGGACCCTCCGCCTTCACGATCAACTCGGGCATCGGCTCCGCCGGCTTTTCTCCTCTCCCTGCGTAGGCTTCAGGCCGCGCCACCTCTTGCCGGATGTCCCAACGGAATGTAAGCGGATCCTCCTCAGGGTCGGCCGAGCGGATTACCGCCTTGTGTTCAGATCCGGGCTTCAGGTACACGCTATCGCGCGCCAGCCGGCCGTCGATACGCAGGTCGTCGACGCGGGGAGCCCGGTTGTCGGGCCATTTGCCCGTCCAAAAGTATTGCATCACATTCACAGCCTCGGTTCGTTCCCCGCTCTGCAAATGCATCCCAAACCAGGTGTGCGTGTGCTCGTGGCGCGGGCCCCATATGAACACGTAGGACCCGAGGCACATCTCGAGGTCCTTGCCCATCACGCTCTCGTACCGTTCGAAATAGCGGCCCGCTTTCTCCGTACTGCTCTCCTCGATGCGTGCGTCCCACTTCGTACGCAACACTTGCCACCAGCCGGAAGGTCCCCACTCCGTGACGATGTAGGGCTTGTCCCATCCATACTTTCGGATCTTGGCAGGAATCGTCTCGATGCCCCCGTAGTAGTTGATTCCCAACATGTCAAGGTCGGGAGCAAGCTTGCGGACGTCCACAATGTCGCCGCGATTGATGGAACCATCCCCCAGCACCGTCAGCGTGGGGTGATTGGGATCGACTTCGTGAATGAAACGCGCCACGTCGTTGACGGCATTCCAGACACGCTTGTTCGTGTATTCGAACACGCTGAGCTCATTACCGATCGCCCAGGCTAGAACAGCCGGGTGGTCCTTCAACTGCAGAACCCTCTCTTTGATCGTCTCAAACTGCTCGCGGACGGCTTTCTCGTCACTGTAGTTGAAGTTGTCGAGTTTCTCCGCGCGCATGCGGATGTTCACCAGAACGCTCAGGCCCAGGCGGTGTGCTTCATCGAGCGTCGCCACGCTCCCGCTCGAGCGGATGGAGTTCGCGCCGTGCGCCACGAGGTCCTTCATGGGAAACAGGCCTCCCCTGTCGCCCACGTACACCACGCCCTTGATGTAATACGGCTGGCCACCCCGGTACAGGCAAAAACGACCGTTTTCCTTGCGGATTTCGGTCTTTATGGGGCCCGCCGAAGCCGCGGTTTGAGCGTTGAGCAACCATCCGGAGGCGGCGAGCAGACCGCCCAGCATAAGCACAAGAATCAGCGCCTGGTGTCGAACTGAGTGCAGCATTCCAGTCATGATACCCCGAAGGGCATCACTGGCCGCAGGTACATCAGCACTCGACAACGATCTGTGAGGGCCGGGACGGTCACGCCGTCTGAGCCGGGAACCAGTGGCGCGTCCGGTTACAGGCGGCGCAGACCGATAGCATGACGGGCACCTCGACCAGCACTCCGACCACGGTCGCCAGGGCGGCGCCGGAACCCGGGCCGAACAGCGCGATCGCTGTCGCCACGGCCAGCTCGAAAAAGTTGCTCGCGCCGATTAGCGCTCCCGGCGCCGCAACCGCGTACTCGACGCGGAACAGCCGCATCAGGCCGTAGGTCAGCGAAGAGTTGAAGTAGACCTGGATCAGAATCGGGATCGCGATCAGCACGACATGGAAGGACTTTCCGGTGATGTTGTCGGCCTGGAAGGCGAAAATGAAGACCAGGGTCGCCAGCAGCGCGGCGATCGTCACCGGCGCGAATCGTGGAAGGAAACTCTTTTCAAACCACTCTTTGCCGTGCTTGCGAATAAGCGCCGTTCTCAACAGAGTGCCCGCGGTCAGCGGGATCACGATGAAGGCGATCACCGAATAGAGCAGGACAAGAAACGGTACCGACAGCGACGACGCACCGCTGACCAGGAACCGCACGGTCGGCGCAAACAGCACCAGCATAATCAGGTCGTTCACCGAGACCTGCACCAGCGTGTATGCGGGGTCGCCGTCCGTGAGATAGCTCCAGACGAAAACCATCGCGGTACAGGGTGCGGCGGCCAGAATGATCACGCCCGCGATGTACTGGTCCGCTTCAGCCGGGCTGATCCAGGCAGAGAACAAACCGCGGAAGAAAAGCCACCCGATCAGAGCCATCGAAAAGGGCTTGACCATCCAGTTCACAAACAGGGTCACCAGAAGGCCGCGGGGGCGCCGTCCGACGTTCCGGATGGAAGTGAAATCCACCTTCATCATCATCGGGATGATCATCAGCCAGATGAGGACCGCGATGGGCACGTTGATCTGGCTGCCGGAGCCGAACTCCATCTTGCGCAGAGCATCGACAAGGCCCGGTCCACTCTTGCCGAGCAGGACGCCGGCGGCCATGCAAATGCCCACCCACAGAGTCAGGTAGCGCTCAAAGAGGTTCAGTCGTTTCGCGACAGTCCGTGTCGCAACCGTAGTCTGGTCCATGCTTCCACCGTTTCGTACACCGCGATTCATTGCGCCGCGCGCGCGCTGAACGACAACACTTCACGCTCCTCCTTCGCAACAGACTTCATCACGGCGCTGACACAGTCGAAAAATCGTAGAACGCAAGGCACCCTGAGGCTGTAGAACACCTGGGTCCCGCGCTTTTCGTCGAGCACAATGCCGGCAGATTTAAGGAGCGAGAGATGCTTCGAGACAGTCGAGATATCGGCGCCCACCATCTCGGTCAGTTCACAAACGCAGCGCTCTTGATGGGAGAGTTGATCGACGATGAACAGCCGGGTGGGATGCGCCAGGGCCTTGATAATCCGGGCTCGGGCTTCGTATTTGGCGCGCGTCCTTCTGTCCATCATTGGCAATTCTGCCAAACGGCCAAGCACGCCGTCAACCAGGCTTAAGCTTAATGAACAGGCCAGGAATCTGCGCCGCTGCTGTCAGTCGTGCGCAAACACGATCATAAGCAGGCGGCTCTCGTCGTGGTTGGCGGCACGTGAGAGGTCGCGGAGAGACTGCTGCCCGGTCGCGGTGATCCCGTGGGACTTCAGCCGGCGCTGAAGCGTTTCCGTGCTGGTTTGGGTGAGGGCCGCCAGCGTCGACAGAGGGGCGTCCAGCAGCGCCTGTTGGACGTAACTGCGTAGATCATGACCCGTCCGGATTCCCCATGAAGAGAACGATGCGGCCAGGATCACCAGGAAAACAACAATGCCTGCCCTGCTCCAGGGGAATCGAAAATAGTTCATAAAGGACCGGATATTCACGGCAATATGAACGCCCGAGCCCGCGATGAAGAGCCATGAGAACCACTCGTGCACGACGGACGTTAAACCCCGGTCCAAACCAAAGAACATCAGAACGCCGGTGACCGACACCAGGAAGAAGCCGCCGATCGTAAGCGACCCAGCCACAAGACGCACAGTGTGCCGGTTCATTTGAGACATAAACCGCCTTTTCTCGCGTTCTCTAACACTGTTCAATTTACTCTAACATCGTTAGACTACGGCCGTCAACCTTGATACCCTGGGATGCATGAAGGTGAACCGCGAGATGGCGACCCGGGCGGCGCTGGAGCTCTTGAACGAGGTCGGCCTGGAGCAACTGACTCTTCGTCTTCTCGGCAGCCGGCTCAAAATCCAAGCCGCCACGCTGTACTGGCACTTCAAGAGCAAAGAAGACCTGATTGACGCAATGGCGACGATGGTCCTGGCCGAGGGCGCCCCACGCCTGCTTCCGGCGAGAGAGTCCTCGGATTGGCGAGTCTGGGCGGCTTCGTTCGGAACCGGTCTCCGAGACACCCTTTTGACCTACCGCGATGGTGCAAGGATGGTTTCGGGAACCAGGCTGAGAGACACGCAATACCTGAAAACCGCGGAGCGAATCGCAGCCAAACTCGTCGATAGTGGTTTCACCGTCCGCCAGACAGCCGTTCTGCTCAGCACGATTTACAGCTACACACTCAGCTTCGTGATGGAAGAACAGGCCGTCTTTCCCCGCCCCAACAAGCGGTCCCCGCACTATGACCTGGCCGAAAGAAACGCAAGGCTCGATCCGAAAGAGTTTCCGACAGTGCGGCGGAGCGGTCCTATTCTGTTTGACAAATTTGACCGCCGTTTCAAAGAGGGGCTCGAATTGATTTTGCGCGGCGCGGAAAGCCTCCCCCGGCGCGCTACCGCAGGCCCCGGGCGCGGAGGAAATCGATCAGGGCGGCCGGGTCGTCGGTGATAATCCCGTCCACGCCGGCTGCCACCAGCCGCTCCCATACGTCGGGCGTATTGGCCGTCCAGGGCACCACCTTGAGCCCCGCCTTGTGCGCCGCGTCCACCTGCTCTTTGGTGACCAGCCGGTACTCGGGAGAGAAGATCTCCGCGCCGGCTTCGCGCGCCACTTCGACGAAATCGCGCGGCGCCCCGCTATAGAGCGCGGCCAGCCGCATCTTCGGAGCGAGGCGCTTCATCGCCACTAGCACGCGGAAATCGAAAGACTGCAAGATAATCCGCTGTTCCAGATCCCGTTTGCGAATCGCCTCGAGCACCATCCGCGCGTACTCTTCGGGAGGCGGCGTCAGCTCCGGCCGGTCCGGGTAGCTCTTGATTTCGAGATTGAAATCAAAGCGCCCTCGCGAGCCGAGCGCGAGCACTTCGTCGAGCGTCGGAATACGCGCTCCCGGAGCGGTCTGCTGCCTCGGAAACGCCGGGTTGCGCACCGAGCCGCAATCCCACTCGCGCACTTGCGCGAGCGTGAGTTCCCGAATCACCGCGCGCGGCGCGGGGCCGCTACAGATCGGCGGTTTCAAATCGGGATCATGCGAGACGACGACAACGTTGTCGCGCGTGACTACAACGTCCAGTTCGATCGCGTCGGCGCCTGTGCCGATGGCGTATTCAAACCCCGGCAGGGTGTTTTCCGGCCGCACCGTCCGGGCGCCGCGATGGCCGTGCACCGTAATCTTGGACTGCGCCCCGGCCAGCACGGCGCAGCAAATCACCGTAAGGAACGCAAGCAAACGCATATCCGGCTATTTTGCCACCTGCGCCATCGCACGGCGCTCGGCCGGCGAATTGCGATGCCACCAGCGCGCGAAGCCCGTGCCGATGTCGTCCAGAAAACTGTACACCACAGGCACCACCAGCAGCGTGAGCAGCGTGGAGGTGATCAGCCCGCCGATAACGGCGCGCGCCATCGGCGCACGGAATTCAGCGCCGGCGCCCCACTCAAACGCGAGCGGCAGCATGCCAAAAATCATCGCCAGCGTGGTCATGATGATCGGCCGCAGCCGCACGCGGGCCGCTTCAATCAGCGCTGCGCGGCGCGGCGTGCCCGCCCGCCGCTGCACATTGGCGAAGTCCACCAGCAGGATCGCGTTCTTGGTGACCAGTCCCATCAGCAGAATCAGCCCGATCATCGACATCATGTTCATGGTGTCCTTGACCAGGTAAAGCATGCCGGCCACGCCCACCAGCGACAGCGGCAGCGACAGCATGATCGCCAGCGGCTGGAGGAAGCTGCGGAACTGCGAAGCCAGAATCGCGTAGATCAGCAGAATCGCCAGCACGAGCGACTGCGTCACGTAGCCGAAGCTCTCCCGCATGTCCTCGTATTCGCCGGTGAATCCCACCGTGTGCCCCGGCGGCAGCGGCACGTCCGCGAGCCGTGCCTGGATATCCGCAACCACTTCGCCGAGCGAGCGCCCCTGCGTGTTCGCGCTGATGCGGATTTCGCGCATCAAGTCGAGGTGGCGGATTTTTGACGGCGCCACGCCGCTCTCGATGCGCGCCACTTGCGCGAGAGGAATCAGCGGGCCGCCGTTGCGCCCCGGCAGGTCGATCCCGAGCAGATCCCCGCCGTATGCTCTTTGCGACGAATCGACGCGCAGGCGAACATCGTAGCTGTCGCCGTCGGGGTCCTCGAACTGCGAAACCACTTCGCCGGCCACCAGCCCGCGCACGGTGGAAGCCACCGTACCGAGGTCAAGCCCGAGATCGCCCGCCGCTTTGCGCTCGATCTCGACGCGCACTTCGGGGCGCGGCTCCTCCTCGCTCGTGTCGATATCGGTGGTGCCCGGCACCGACTGCACTACATCCATCAGGCGCCGGCTCAGGGGGACCATTCTGGTCAGGTCCTGCCCGCGCAGCACAAGCTGCACCGGCCGCGACTCGGCCTGCATCTGGTCCGCTTCCACCACCGCCGTACGCACGGCGCGGAACCGTTTCAGCCGCTCGCGCATCTCCGCCTTGAGCTCGAGGTAATGCGGCCGGAGCTTGCGGTCCTTCAGCCGGACGAAGACCGCGCCTTCGTTGATGGGCTGCCCGCTGATGCCGCCGATGGTTGTGTAGGTGTAATCCACCGCAGGGTTCTTGCGGATCTCGGCCACCAGTTGCCTCGCGATCTCGATGGAACGGTCCAGGCTGATGCTGGGATCGGCCTTATAGCTCACCTGGAACTGCCCCGGGTCGGCCTCCGGCATGAAGGCCGAGCCAAGGCGTCCGAACAGCGAGAAGCTGGAGAAAATCGCCACTGTCGCAATCAGCACGACGGCCCAGCGGTGCGAGAGCGACCACCCCAGCGCTGCCGCCACGACGCCGCGCAGCCGGTCAACCTGATCATTCAGTCTCTCCAACCAGCGCCCCAGCCAGGACCGCGGCACGGACGGGTCCGAGGCCGGATCGTACCAGCGCGAGGACAGCATCGGGTCCAGCGTGAAGCTCACGTAAAGCGACACCAGCACCGCGAAGCCCACCGTGATGCCGAACTGGTAAAAGAACCGGCCGATGATGCCGCCCATGAACGCCACCGGAACGAACACCGCGATGATGGTGAACGTGGTCGCCATCACCGCCAGTCCAATCTCCGCGGTAGCTTCGCGCGCCGCCGTGAAGTGGTCCACTCCCTGGTGCATGTGCCGCACGATGTTTTCCCGCACCACGATGGCGTCGTCGATCAGCAGCCCGATCGCCAGCGACAGCCCCATGAGCGTGAGAATGTTCAGCGTAAAGCCGAGCGCGCGCATGACTATGAACGTGCTGATCACGGAGACGGGCAGCGCCAGTCCCGTAATCACCGTGGAGCGCCAGCTATTCAGAAACAGGAACACGATCAGGACCGTCAGCAGACCGCCGATCAACAGCGTGGTCTTCACGTCCTCGACCGATTCGCGAATGAAGGTCGACCGGTCCACGACCGAGCGCAGGCGTATGTGCCCGGGCAGTTCCTTGTTCAGCACGGCGACGGCGGCGTCGATTCCGTCCACCACCTCGACGGTGTTGGCGCCGGACTGCTTGACGATGTCCAGCGCAAGTCCCGGGCGGTCGTTTATCAGCGCGGCGCTGCGGCGCTCCTCGACGCCGTCCACGACCCGCGCGACCTCCGGAAGGAAAATTGGCCGCCCATTACGCACCGCGACGATCAGGTCCTTGAACCCGTCCACCGACCGGAATCTGCCGGACACGCGCACCAGCGGCTCGCGTTCGCCCTGTTCGAGCTTGCCCGCCGGCACGTCCATGTTTTCGCGCCGCAGCGCGTTCGACACGTGAGCGTAAGTGAGCCCGTAGGCGCGCAGCTTTTCGCGGTCCACCAGGATCTGGATTTCGCGCCGCGCCAGCCCCACCAGATTCACCTGCCCCACTCCGGGCACGGTCTCCAGCCGCTTCTTGATCACCTTCTCGGCGAGCGACGAGAGCGTCTTGATGTCCGCCGTCTCGCTCTCGACCGCCAGCGACACCACGGGCATGGCGTTGAAGTCGATGCGCTGGATCACCGGCTCTTCCATATCCGCCGGGAACTGAGACCGGATGGCGTTGATCTTCGCCTGCGCGTCCTGCTGCGCCGTTTCGATCTTCGTTCCAAGGCGGAACTCGACGACAACCATGGAAAGGCCCTCGGTAGTCGTCGACGAAACGTGCCGCACGCCCGAAATCGTGTTGACCGCCTCTTCGATGCGCTTGGTGACCTCGCGTTCCACGGTCACCGGCGAGGCGCCCGGGTACACGGTCTGAATCGTGAGCACCGGAATCTCGACGTCCGGCATCAGGTCGATGCTCAGCTCGCGGTAGGAATAGATTCCAAGCGCCACCAGCGAGACGGAGAGCATCGTCGCCAGCACCGGCTGCCTGATGGAAAGATCGCTGAGAAACATGCTATTGCTCCGCGTTCGCGGCAGCCGGTTCCACGCGAACGCCGTCGGCCAGTTCGATGCTCTGCTCGGCGATCAGCAGGTCGCCCGGCTTGAGCCCTTCCACCACCTCCAGGGTCGAATCGCGCTCGCGGCCGATCTGAACCGCACGCCGCGCCGCCCTGTCGTTCTCCACAACGAACACGTACGATGCTTTCGCCGAGCGGTCGTCGCGGTACACCGCCGACGCGGGAATCACCACCGCTGCGGGTTTCGTGCCCGTCAGCACCTCACCCTGCGCGAACATGCCGGCTCTCAGCTTTCCGCCCGCGTTGTTCACCCGGATGCGCACCTTGGCCGACCGCGAGTCGGCGTCCACCGCGGGGTTGATCTCGATCACGCGGCCTTCAAACGTCTCCCCAGGAAAGGCGTTCACCGTAAATGTGACCTGCTGCCCCGCCCTGATCGGCGCTATCGACGACGACGCCACCAGGCTCTCCAGTTCCAGCCGGCTGTTGTCCACCAGCGTTACCACCGGCGTCGGCGGCTCCACGTAGGTGCCCGTGTTTACGTACTTCCGCTGGATCTCGCCGGCCACCGGCGCGCGGATCACGGTGTCGCGAAGTTTCTTCTCAGCGGCGGCAAGCGCCGCCTTCGTCTGTTCGAGTTGCGCCGCGGCCAGCTTCGTTTGGGCGCGGGCGTCCTGCTCGGCCATCTCGGCGGCCTTCAGATCCTTGTCCGTGATGCCGCCGGATTTCACCAGGTTGCGCGCGCGTTCCAACTCGGCCCGGCTGTGGGCTTCGGCAACCTGCGCCCGCGCCAGCCCGGCTTCGGCGACACTCACCGCCGCCTGCGCTTGCCGCAATGCCAGGCGGTAGTTCTCCTCGTCGACCCAGGCCACCGCCTCCCCGGCCGCAACCTGCTCTCCCTCTTCCTTCGGGAACTTCACCACGCGGCCGGTCGTCTCAGCCTTCACGTCCACGCGCGAGTTCGACACCAGCGTGCCCGTAATCGCAACGGTGGCGGCGAACGGCTGCGTCCTGATCTTCAGAACATTCACGCGCACGGGAGGCGGTTCGGACGCGCTCACCGTCTCCTCCTTCTTCCCGCATCCCGCCAGCAATGCCGCGGCTGTAATGAGAACTCCGAATCGTCGCAATTCCACCCGCTTATTACTCCCAGGGCTTCTGGCCCATAGACCAGCGCAGGCTCGCCCGCGCAATCGTGTAATCGTGCAGCCCGCGCAGCAGGTTCGTCTGCGCCACCGAGAGCGCCACCTGCGAATCCACAATGTCGAGCGGCGTGGCCGCGCCGTACTTGTAATTGGCTTCCGTCATCTCCAGTACCCGTTGCGCCTGCTTGAGGTTGGCTCGCGCTGCTGCAACCGTTTCGGCCGCCGCCTCGAGTTCATCCAGCCTTTGCTGCAAAGATAGCCGTATCTGCTCTTCCGCTTTCTCTCGCTCGAGCCGCGCCGCGCGCTGCGCCGCCACGGCCTGCTCCACCAGCCCGCTCCGGCGGAAACCGTCGAAGACCGGCAGCGTGAAGTTCACCGCGACGTCCCACCGCAGGAACTTCGAGTTCATCAGGTTCGAGGGCAGCCGCGAGCTGACGCCGTAGTCGGCCACGAAATCCGCCCGCATCCTGCTCTCGGATTTCGCCAGGTTCAACTGCACCCCGGCGCTGTGTTCCGCGATGCGGAGCCGGTTCAACTCCGGCCGGCTCCGGAACGCCTCGTGAACCAGCGCGTCCAGGTCGCTTTCCTCCCAGGGCTTCTCCTGGAATTCCCCGGAGATCCGCGTCGGCGCTTCGATCGGCCTTCCCAGGTAGTAGTTGAGCAGCGCCCGCGCCTGCCGGACGGAGTTGCGCGCGCGGGCCAGCTCCGGCAGCCCGTTCGCCACCGCCACCTCCAGCCGCAGCACGTCCACCTCGGTGGCGACGCCGTTTTGGAAGCGGGTGCGAGCCATGTCGGCGTGCGCCTGCCTCTGCCGCTGCGTCTGCTCCACCTGCTGCTGATATTTCTCAGCCCACAGCAGCGCGTAAAACGCTTTGACCACTTCGAGGGCGATATCCTGCTCCGCCCGGTCGATCTCCGCAAGCGACCCCTCGGCTTCCACCGAGGCCAGCTTAAGCGCCGTGCCGACTCTGCCCGCCGTGTAAAGCGGCTGCTTCACCGTTAGGCGGTAATCGAACAGGTTGACTCCGGTCGGCACCAGCGCGTCGCGCAATTCGGGCGGGAACTTGTCGATTCCCGATGCATTCAGCAGGCTGGGGTCGCGCACCCGCATGGCCATGCCGTGGAGGCTCACGTCCGGAAGAGCCTGCGCTCGCACCTCGCGAATTTTCCCCTTCAGCGCGTCGGCCGCGGCACGCGCCTTGCCCACGTCCGGATGGCGTTTGATCGCGATGCTTACGGCCTCCGGCAGCGTGACCGGGACTTCCATTTCATCGGCGGCCCGGACGCCCAGCGCACAAAGCACACCAACCCACAACAAAGCAACCACACTTTTCATAGACTACCCATCGTCAGCTCGCGAAGCCTCTCTATAACCCTAATACGCAGGTTCCGGTCCAGCGTGTTCACACCAAACAAGTCCGACATCCACAGACCGTCCACCGCGAGCCGGACGATCGTCGCGAGCACCGGATCGATGCCGTCATCGGCCAGCCGGGCTTGCATCGCGGCGGCGGACTCCCGCAGCGGATCGAGCAGCGACGTGTTGGTCGCAACAGCCGCCAGCAAGCCGGCGCAGACCGGATCGTGGAGCGCCGAAAGCGCCGCCGGAGCGGGAAAACTCACGTCCACATACGCCCTGGTGTACCTGCCGGCGGGCTTGGGATCCGCCTGCGCCCGCTGCACCACCTCCGTGTTGAAGCGTTCGGAAAGACGCTCAATCATTCCCCGGATCAGGTCTTCCTTAGCCGGGAAATTGTAGAGCAGCCCGCCCTTGCTAATGCAGGCGCGCTGCGCAACGGCGTCCAGTGTGAGCCGCGCAACGCCTTGGCTCAAGACAACCTGCTCGGCGGCGTCGAGTATTCGATCTTTAGAACTCTTCACGGGGAACTATTCGAGACCAGAGTTAGTATACCGTCCGGACGGTACAGTACGCAAGGCAGAGTACCTCCCGGCGTTACCCTAAGAGTATGCCGAGCGTTTCAAGTGTCCTGGAAACCTCTCTTTATGTCGATGACCTCGAGCGGTCCACCGATTTTTACCAGCGCCTTTTTGGATTCAGAGTGCTGACTTCGGACGACCGCCTCAGCGCCCTAAACGTGGCCTCGCGCCATGTGCTGCTGCTGTTTCAAAAGGATAAGACTGACGCGATACCCACTCCCGGCGGCCTGATCCCCGCGCACCACGGGAAAGGCCATCTCCATCTTGCATTCGGGATTGCCTCGGAAGAGATCGAACCCTGGAAGGAATGGCTGAAGCGCAACGAAGTTGAGCTGGAAAGCGAAGTTAGCTGGCCGCGCGGCGGCGTGAGCCTCTATTTTCGCGATCCCGATGGCCACCTGATCGAACTGGCCGCGCCGGGAATATGGTCAATTTACTAATCAATTCAGATCAGAAGATAAGTTGATCTGTAACTCCCGGGTGATTGCCGCGCCCGGGCCGGACCCTCGTCCGGCCGGGCACATCCACATCTAAACTTCCAGTTTCCAGGGCTTGCGATAGCGAGCCTTCAGATACGGCCGTGCCTCCTTTTGAGCAACGGTCCAATCACTTTCTATCCAGTCCACCCGCATTTTGGAGCGCAGCGATACGTTGGCCAGAAGACAAACCGTGGTGGTGCGGACGCAGGTCTCGATATCGCTCACCGGCTTCTGTCGCGATTTGATGCACTCCAAAAAGTTCTTCCAGTGCGGGACGTTCATCGCCGCCAGTCCGCGGTCCTTCTCGAGAGTCACGGGGGTCGCGGTGGAGTTATTGCGGTTCTTCGTGACCCAGCAGCCGCTGCGCGTGACGATCAGCGTGCCCTCGGTCCCGTGTATCGCGGTGCCCGCGCCCAGCGTTCCCAACAGAGGCATCGGGTTGCAGGTCCGGCTCTCGTAGCTGGCGAGGAACTTCGGATAGTAGAAGGTCGCCAGCATCGTATCCGGAGTTTCCAGGTTGTCTTTCACGTAATACTTGCTACCCATGGCGGTCACCGCTACGGGCATCGCTTCGTCGAAACACTGGTGAATCGGATCGAGCAGGTGCACGCCCCAGTCGGTCATCGCCCCGCCGGCGTAATCCCAGAAGTAACGGAACGTGGACCACCGTTTCGGGGAAACGCCCCAGCGGTTCGCATTGAAGGGCACCTTCGGAGCCGGCCCGAGCCAGAGATCCCAGTCCAGGCCCTCGGGCGGATCGCTATCCGGGGGATTGCCCTCCCCCTCTTGCCGCGTTAGGCCGGCCTGCCACGTGTGGCAGAACGTAACCTCGCCCAGGTTGCCGCCTTTCACGATCTCTGCCGCCTTCTTGAAGTAGCCGCCCGAGCGCTGCATGGTGCCCGCCTGCACCACCCGCTGGTACTTCCGCGCCGCCTCCACCATCTTGCGCCCTTCCTCGACGTAGGTGCAGGCCGGCTTCTCGACAAAGACGTCTTTACCCGCCTTGCACGCTTCCACCGTCATGTAGGCGTGCCAGTGGTCGGGGGTAGAAATGCACACCGCATCAATGGACTTGTCCGCGATGATCTCGCGAAAATCCTTTACTCCCTTGACCTCGACGCCTTGCTTGCGCGCCCGCGCCTGCGCGCGCTCCACATAGGGCTGCCACACGTCGCACACCGCGACGGGCTGAAATTCGGGAATTTCCAGGGTGTACTCGAGGTTTCCCAAACCCATCGTGCCCATGCCGATGAATGCGATGGAGATGCGATCGTTCGCGCCGCGTACGCGGCCTGTAAAAAGACTGGTAGTAAACGCCGTCATGCCCGCCGTTTTCAGAAAATCGCGGCGGTTGCGCGCGGGGTAGTGTTGGTTATCGCTCATTTCACGTCCTCTAATCCTGAATGTGATCCGGCATCGAACAGCATACCTGATCTTCCGCCGGGCAGAAACGCGGCCGGAACCTCTTCACTTCGCGCTGGTTGACTTTCCCTTTTTATTCGCCCATAATTTGAATCATGGCAATCACCAGGCGCCAGAAGCAGGTGTTGGACTTCATCGCGGAGTTCATCGAGACAAACGGGTACAGCCCGAGTTACGAGGAGATCGCCCGCGGGCTCGAACTCGCGTCGCTGGCCACGGTTCATAAGCATATCGCGGCGCTCGAAAGCAAGCACTACCTGAAGCGCGGTTTCAACCAGAGCCGCTCGCTCGACCTCTCGCCGAAGTATTTTCAGGAAGTGCGCAGGCGCCCACCGTCCGTTGCGGCGCTTGAGGTTCCGCTGATGGGCCGGATCACCGCAGGCACGCCCGTCGAGGCGCTCGCGAATTCCGAGCGGCTCAATTTCGGCGATTTTCTCAACCGCGAGAACATCTACGCGCTGGAAGTGCGCGGCAACTCGATGATCGAGGATCACATTTGTAGCGGCGATATCGTGCTGGTTGAGAACACTTCGCAGGCGCGCGATGGGGATATCGTGGTGGCGCTTCTGCGCGGCTCGGAGACCACGCTGAAGCGCTTCTACCGCGAATCGGACACGATGGCCGTGCTCAAGCCGGCCAACGCCGAGATGGAACCAATCCGCGTGCCGCTGGCGGACCTGCAAATTCAAGGCCGCGTGCTGGCGGTAATGCGCAAGTACTAGCGGCCCACGCGCCGTCACGCCCTCAAAACTGAACTCCGGTTCTGCCTGCCTACTTCAGTTGCTCGGCGTTCGGCAGCGGAGCATACACGCGCAATTCGGTCAGCGAAACACTCCGTTCCCTGGCGCGGCCCTCTCCGACTACCACTTCG
>JBLNCW010000081.1:0-15937 GCA_050261015.1 Rhodospirillales bacterium
AGCTGAACATTCCGGCCTGCAGTGGATCGTCGTTGCCGCGCATGATGTATAGACGATCAGAACATTTCAAAGGTGTCCTGTTCCGGCGGCTTTGGATGAATTCTTCAACAAGCTCCTAGGGAAATGACCACGCGTGAGTCCAAGCCGGCTGTCAGAGGACGGATCCTCCTGGTGGACGACAACCTGTTGGGCCGCGCTATGATCTCTCGCGAGCTTGCGGCCGAAGGCTATGAGGTAGTCGAGGCGCGCAACGGCCGCGAAGGCCTTGATCTGCTCGCCCGCGAAGCCGTGGATGTCGTGCTGCTCGACATGATCATGCCGGAGATGGACGGTCCGGCGGTGCTGCGGCATATGAAGAGCGATCCGGCGCTGGCGGCGATTCCGGTGGTGATGATCTCGGCCCAGGACGATATCGCCGGCATCGTTTCGGCGATCGAGATGGGCGCCGAGGACTATCTTCCCAAGCCGCCCAACCCCGTGCTGCTGCGCGCGCGCGTCGGCGCATCGATCGAGCGGAAGCGCCTTGCCGATGCCGAGCGCCGCCGCACCCAGGAGCTCGAGACGGAGCGCCGCGCCGCCGAAGCGCTGCTGCGCAATATCCTGCCGAAGACGGTGGCCGAGGAACTGCGCGAGAAGGGATCCGTGGCGCCGCGTTACTACGAAGATGCCACCATCGTCTTCACGGACTTCGCCGGTTTCACCAACACAACCGAGGGCCTGGCGGCCCAGGACCTGGTCGAACTGCTAAATACGTACTTCACCGTCTTCGACCGCATTGTGGCCCGCTATGAACTTGAAAAGCTGAAGACGATCGGCGACAGCTTCATGTTCGCCGCGGGGCTGCCGGTGCGCAGCCCGTCGCATCCGGTCGATGCGGTCCTGGCGGAGCTGGAGATGCTGGATGCGGTCGCCGGCATGCACTGCATGGATCCCCGCTGTACCTGGCAAATGCGCGTCGGCGCGCATACCGGACCGGTGATCGCGGGCGTCGTCGGAGAATCGAAGTTCGCCTTCGACGTCTGGGGAGACACGGTGAACTTGAGCGCTCGCATGGAAGCGGGCAGCCAGCCGGGCCGTTTGAATATCTCCGAGCGGACGTACGTGCGCGTCAAGGATTTTTTTGCCTGCGAGCCCCGCGGCCGCCTTCGGACCAAGGACGGCAAGGAAGTCGAAATGTACTTCGTCAACGGGATCCATCCCGCTCTTTCGGTTTCGGCGGAGGCGTTCCGTCACCGTTACGAAGCGTATTTTGCCAGGCCGCTTCCGCCCGGGGCGCTGACCGGCGGAGCCTTTGCTTACCAACCTTAGCCGCCGGTCAGGGAGAAGGCGGCGTGAAGTCGTACCTTACGCACTTTCCGTCCTTGCAGACCAGGCCGCCTGAGCAGTCGCACGGTCTGCCGTCGCAAGGTTCGCCTTCCCCGCCCCCCAGCACGCGCGCAAGTTCGGCGGGCAGGGCCCGGACGGCGCGCGGCGGCAGGTCCGTCAACCTGATTCTCTTCGCTACCGGGGACATATCTCACCCGATACGCACTTGCCGTTCTCGCAGGTCAAACTGAGTCCGCAATCGCACTTGTTATTGCAGGGATCGCCGGGTTGAGCACCCCCCAGGACTTGCGACAACACGACCGGATCCGGCGACGATCCCCCCACAGGCAAATCCGTAACTGCAATGCGCAGCTTTTTCATTTCTCACCGCCGCCGGTGATTTAGCACTTTTGGGGCCGTTTTGCCGTCTACTGCAATAGCTGAGCGAAATAGGAGGTTACCGCTTGAGCTTTCGAGGAGCGCGAACTCACCCTTGAGTCGGGAGTACAACTGGACTGACGGATCCGTCAGAGGTCCTCTTCGCGCAGGGCCTCGAGTTTGACTGTGCCGGACTCTGCGTACTTGGACGTCTACGGGCGGCGGAAGATCAGCACGGCTACGTCGCCCGGCATGATCCAGTGATCCGGGCCCGACCAGGTTGGATCTTGCCACTTCGCCGCCTCGAGTTGATAGCCGGCCGCCACAACCCGGGCTTTCTGTGGAACCTTGGTCGGATTCCACAGCGTCACCGCCATTCGGTTTCCCGCCACGAAAGCGTGGGAGGAAACCCGGTTGTTGTCGCACAGGAAGCCCTCGTTATCCACAAAGCGCCCCTCCAAGAGGAGATCGGCATGGGCGTTGTAAAGTTCGATAAGCCTGGCCACATAACGGGTTGTGTCCGGCTCACGCGGATCCCTTCCGCGTCCGATGCCGCCGTCGAAACGCATTCCGAGAGAGAACGCCTGGCCGAGTGCCCTCCGGCGATCCGATGCCAGCGGGCCCTGACCCGAGCGGTTCGTGACGATTGCCTCGGGGAAGGTGTAGCGAAACATCTCGCCGAAAGATTCGGGATCAACGTAAAAACCAATGCCCTCGGAATGAATGATATCGACCCACCCGGCGTAGCAGTCGGCAACCAGCTCGATCGACAGAATGGCTTCCGGATCGTGGGCCCTGATCACTTCCCGCAGACGCTGCAGGTTCTTCACCTTCCATGGGCCAACCGCCAGAGACGGCTTGGTGTGATTGTGTTCTTTGGAAAAACAGAGGTATGGGGGAGCGCCTCCCAGTTGGTCGTAGAAGACACCTTGAGCGCCAAGACCAAGTACCATCCTGGCCTGCCACAGCAGTTGGTCGATCCACCCCGGCGCCGCCGGACAGGCTGCGCCAAACCACTTATTGCGCATCACCCCCATGAAGGCCCCGCTCCCGCTTCCGCCGTAGGTCTCGCGGTACTCGTAACCCCAAACATCCTTGGCGGTCATCCGGTAGCCCTTGGTCCGATAGAACTCCGAGGCCGCGTCGATCAACTGCCCCTGGGTGTAAAGCAGACTTCGCCCGCCAGCCTGTCTCACCTCCGCAAGCGCCTTTTTGAGGCCGGCTTCCCCTCCCATCGCCTCGTCAGGATCGTATTCGGGATAGTAGCTGTCGAAACCCTGCTTGTTCCAACCCCAATAGCTCATCAAGTTGATGCCCGCGGCCTGGGCTTCTTTCAATCTGGCGGGCATGTCGCTATAGGTGGCGCGAATCTGGCCGCTCTGGCCTTTCAGTGTCGTTCTGACCCATCCCGGGGCACGGCGCAGCCACTTCGGGGGATTGGGCTTCTGCATCCAGGTGTCAGCCCACGCGCGGTAAGTCCGCGCCGCCTCGTGCCAGTCGCCCTGGTACAGCCGCACCACAACCGGCTCCGAGTTCCAGGTCTCCCCCGCCCCGACGAACGGAAATTTCACAATGGAGGCTGACATCACTTTTTCGGCGTCGGACAAGGCCCGCTCCGGATCCCACACCGTTACCCGCCGGTTTACTGCGCCGTCGGCAACGTCCAGGACGGTGGTCATCAGGGTTTTGTCGTGGCTGCCAATGTACAAACCTTCCTTGCCGTTGTTGAACGTGAACCACTGCATGCACGCCGGATAGGGATACGTGAGGCGGTAGTTGGGCGCGCCGGTGTCGCTGTACGACCAGGTCGGATTCGACCCGAAGCCTGTGGGCTCGGCTGGTGAGCCGGCGGCAGCCATCAACTTGAGGTAGGGAGCTTCGATCCGGCGCCCACCCCGGCTCGGCCAGTAAAGGACATCCGCCGCGGGCCCCATCCCCATGTCACCGATCCCGTAGATCCAGGGCAGCCAGAGCTCGGTGACCTCGACGCCTTTGTCCTTCTCCCGGTTATCAATTCTGCCTGTCCAGATCAGCCGGTCTCCCTCCAAAGCGATCCGCACGAGCAGGCCTATCTGCAATTCGCGCATCTTGCCTGTCTGCGGCATAGCTCCGGTCAGGCTCTGATAAGAGAGTTCCAGGCTGTTGCCCTCCCGCCGGACTCGGCCTTTCTGACCATCGGTTGGGATCTCCAACTCCAGCGCGCCATCGAGCGGGGTGTTCCAGCGATAGTACATCCGCCAGGGTGCGTGCCGTCCACCCTTCGCCAGGTAGCTGTTCCCTGTCCGGCGGTTGGCCAACTCCACCAGCCGGCCTTCGCCATCCAGGGCCACGCGAACGCTCTCGTTGGATAGCTCGTAGAGCTCACCCGCAGCGCCATGTAGTGGCGCCGCGACCATGATCCCTGCCAGCGTCATCAGCAGTGCAACGCTCGTGGAATGCAGTCGCATGTATTACTCCTGAAGATTGTCTTCTCCGTCCGGACTTCAAAGGCCGATAGTCACCCTAGCCAGCCGGCCGCGCCAAAGTTCTGGCATATCAGTGAACAACAAAAAAGGATGTTAGATCTGTTCCACTGTGTTGTCAAGGGCGGACCTGACCGGGTTCCGGCTGTGAGGCGCAAGAAATAGGATCGCGAAAAAAGAGGATCAGCCGGGCCCAATAATCGCCCTTGACAGCCACCTGGAAAGGCACTAGTATGCTGCTGTTGACTGATATTGCAGAAAAGAGCGGCGCCGCTACTCGGATCCCATACAAGCCCGCATCAGCCAGCGCGTGCGAGGGCTCGGCTTGACGTAAGGCCGAGTTAACGGAGCATCAGAATGAAACGAGAACGTGTACTAACAATGTGCCTCCTTGCCCTGGGAGTCTCATACGCCCAGAGGTCCGAGGGGCCGCAACCACCGATAGTGGACCCAGGCGGCCCGGGCAAGGCGCCCTCAGATGCCGTGGTGTTGTTCAACGGCCGCGACAACTCGGGTTGGACCACGCTGGAGGGAGCGCCGTCGAAATGCACGATCGCCGCCGGCGTGATGACCTGCCGCACCGGGGCGGGAGATGTCCGGACTGTTGAGGAGTTCCGCGACGCGCAGATCCATCTGGAGTTCAATATCGTTCCACCCAAGCCCGAGGAGAAAGGGTGGGCCCGCGGTAACAGCGGCGTGATCCTCCTGAACCGGTATGAGGTTCAGATTCTCGATTCATACCAGAGCACTATGGGCGGCGGCGAGTCCTGCGCCGGGTACAACGGATATGGACCGCTGGTCAACGCCTGCCGGCGTCCGGGTGAGTGGCAGAGCTACGACATTATCTTCCATGCTCCGGTTTGCGCACCCGATGGCAGCGTCCAGACGCCCGGAAGCCTCACCGTGCTGCACAATGGCGTGCTGGTCCAGGACCATGTGCCGGTGCGGGGACGCAATTGCGTCTCCGAAGGCCCGTTAGTGCTCCAGGACCATAGCCGTTTCGTCGGCCGGAAAATCGATCTGGCCCCGGGAGTCTCAGGGCCTGCCCCGGATACGACGGTGAAATTCCGCAACATCTGGATGCGCCGCCTGAGTCGGTAACAGAACTCTCTCGCCGGGCGCCAGTGTCCTCTTGGCTGCCTCACCAGGGCCAGCAAGTCGTTGAGCAACATTGATGCCGGCCGCGCAAGCGGTTGCGCCTGCGAGGCCGGCTGCTAACCCAGCTTCCTTATCAGACTTGCCCAAGGTTCGCGCATGGGGACGGACATCATCTTTTTCGCTTCCTCGTCGCCGAGAATCGTTTCCTTCTTCGGATCCCAGCGGACGGTGCGGCCAACGCGAATGCAGATGTCGGAGAGCTGGGATATCAGGTCCGACCGCACAGCGCTGTCGATTGGATCGACCGTTTTCACCTGTGCTTTGGCGCCCATTTGTGCTTTCAGGTCCTCAATCCAGCCCAGTGCTTGGGCCGCCACCGGGGCATCCCACAGGTTGAGTCCTGGCGGCACCCGCTCCTCTTGCTTCGGATGCTTTGGCAAGTGAATCTCGTTCGGGCCAATTTCCGAGGTTACGAGCGAGGCGGGTTCCGTAACAACTTTCTCGTAGGCGCTGGCAACCCATCCTTCGGTGCCCACGAAGAGCGCGACATTGTTCAGGGGCTGCCTGGGGCCAAGCGACACCTTCGGGATCTCGGGGATGGTCTTGAACGTCTGGTTGTCCACGAACCGCATGACAAGCCCGTTCTCGTAGGTGCAGCGCAGATCCCATTCCGTGGCGCAGTTGTACAAGCCGCCCTGTGCGATTTTGCCGGTGCCCTCATAGGTGACCGGAATGGTCAGCCCGGCGTGGTCGGCCCACCACTGCACCTGATCCAGGGGATGGGCCCCCCAGTTCGCGATCATGCCGAGGCTGTAGTCCCGGATTTCGAAAATGCCTCCCTTGCGAGTGCGGTCATGACAGAAAGGGGCGTACGGGGCTGGCCCGAGCCAAAGGTCATAGTTCCAGCCCTCGGGGACGGGAAGTTCCGGGGTCGCCGAACCGCCGGATCGCGAGGCCGGGCACGTGACGTAAATCTGTTTCACTTCGCCGATCCGCCCGTTGAGAACCAGTTCTATGGCATGGCGCGCTATAGGTGACGAGCGGCGTTCAGCTCCGTACAAGAAAGACCGCTTGTACTTCCGCACCGCTTTGAGGGCGGCAAGGTCCATTTCGATGCTGGTCCCTAGCGGCTTCTCGGTATGGCAGTGCTTGCCTGCCTTTTGCGCGGCAATGGTCATAGCGACGTGCCAGTGGTCGGGAGTAGCAATGTAGACCGCGTCGATGTCCTTCTGCCGGAGCAGGTCACGAAAATCCTCATACGTCCGGATACCGCGGTAGCTGGCGCGCGACTTCCGTTCCGCGTAGGACTTCTCGAGCTTCTCCTTCAATGCATCGCGGCGGTCTCTCACCACGTCGCAGACGGCGACGATTTCGCATTCATCAATGCCGACGTAGAACGAGGATTCATAGGGTCCGCGCGTCCCCGCGCCGATGACTCCAAAAGTGATGCGGTCGCTCGGGGGCGTCGCCCCGCGCCCCAGCGCACTGGCGGGCACGACGAGCGGAGCGGCCATCGATGCGGTGATTGCGCCGAGAAAGCCGCGCCGGGTCCGCGAATCAGTAATTGGCTTCGTGTTGTCCATGTCTTTTCACCTTCTGTGTCAGTTCATTTGCAGCGGCTGCCTGGCAGCCCGTAGTGAAAGTCCCGCAGGCCGCGCTGCGAGCGCCGCCGGGCAAGCGGCCAGGAGAGACGCGCGCGATGCGTGGCACTGGCGAGGAGCCGGGACGAAGCCGGATGCCCGCCGCCGCCGTAACGTCCCGGCAGGCGGGAACGTAGGCTCCTATATTTGCCATATCAGTTAATAGTCGCATCCTAGTCCGGTCCGAGGCTCCTGTCAAGAGCGATTTCGGTAAGTTTCGATTTTTTCTCTGCGGGCCTCACCAATGCGGCGCCGCGACCAAGGCAACGCCTGTGGCATTTAAAATGCGCTGTTGCACACACCCCACAACTCACCGCTCCGCCGCGCCCGAGTGCGCGCGCCGGCGCCGCCCCCGCCAGGAAATCAAATGATTGACACCAATCGGTTGCTGGGTGAGAATCAGTATTGCAATATCAGAGCACAAACACCCGGTATCGCTTGTTGTCGGCAGGCGCTTTGGCAACCGGAGCCGCAGCGGGGTCGATAGGGGAGAGGAGAGTCTTTGAGGAAGCTGGACGTGCTTGTCCATTGTGCGAGCGGCGGCTCCCGAATTCAAGAGACAGCCTGAATGGAAACACCGTTAGTGGTGCCCCATTTTCACGCTGGCGTTCGGCGGTTCGGCTCAAGGGAGAGCTTGTCGCAAAGCGCCTATGAGATGATCCGCGACAAAATTCTGCGCGGGCAGTATCCGCTCGGCGCCGCTCTATCCCGGCGCCAACTGGCGAAGGAATTGCGCATGAGTTTCGTGCCGATTTCCGAGGCCCTGCAGCGTCTCGAGATTAACGGCCTCGTGGAGAGCAAGCCGCGCGTCGGCACTCGGGTTCGAGTGCCGACCCCTCGGGACATCCTGGAGAGATACGCGCTTCGAGAAGCTCTGGAAACGCAGGCCGCGCGCTTATGCGTCGAAAACGCCCACGATGAGGGCAGGGCGGAGGTCCTCAGAATGGGGCGACACCTCGACCAGCTCTATGCTTCAAGCACCGGCACTGATGAAGACTTCCTGTACTCCGTTCACACGTACCATCTGAAGTTTCACCTCCGGGTCGCCGAGATCGCCGGCAACGTTCTGCTGAAGGAAGCGATTCAACGCGAGCAGGTATTGGTATTCAACTGGTTGTTCGACACCGCCGCCCACCAGCGCAGCTTGCCGCCCGGCTTTCACGCTCAACTTGCGAGCGCGCTGGCTGGGCACTCGATTGACGCCGCGGACCGCGCAATGCGCGCGCACATCCGGTACGGAATGGAGCACACACTAGACGCTCTGGCCGCGCTGGGCGATTCGAACAAATGGCGAGTGCAGCGAAAAGCTCTGAACTACCGCACGGGCGCTCAATCGAGGTGAGAAGTAGCCTGCACTTGCTGCCGGGTGGCGGCGAAGTGCCCGGCGAAAGTCGCCTTTTCACCTGCGCTCGGATAAGGGGGCTGTCAGCTTTTGGATTGGGCCATCACTGCCCGGAATCACGCGCGTCAGGTCCTCGCTTAGTATCGAGGGACACCAGTTGGCCTCTATGTGCTCGACCACCAGCTCGGTGCCGCGCGCGTGGCTCACGAACGGAGGCTGGCGTGGATCGTAAGCCGCGTCGGTCAGGTCCCGCGTCAGCACGACGTTGAAGCCGAGCCGTCTCAACGAGCGGATCCCGAAGGGGCGGTTGAGGATGCAAATATTGGTATGGACGCCCATCAGGGCGATATTGGTGATGCCTTCCTGCTTACAGAAATTGTAGATTTCCTGTCCGCTGTCGCTGATACCGTCGTAACCGCCGATCAGGATTGCATCGTGCTCGCGCTCCCACGGAACCAGAGCCCTTGTGGTAGGCGGTGCGGGCCCGGTAAACCTCACGAAAACTGGGTCGTCGCATCCCGCGCTGACCGGAAACCTGCGGGACTCGTCCTCGTCGGCCCGAACCTCCCCGATCCGAAAGGGCAAGGAAATCATCGGGGCGCGCTCCATTCTGAGGCGCTGGGGTCTCCCTTCGTAATACTTCATCGTGTCGCTGGGGGCGTGGATGATCATCACGCCCAGGCTGCGGGCCGCGTCGACCACCTGGTTCATCCTCGGCGCCATTGCGTCAATTCGCAGCGCGGCCATCGCGCAGACATGTGTGTCCCACATGTCAACGATGATGATGGCCGTTTGAGCCACCTCCCAGCGCAGCGTCTCTTCGAAGACTTGGAACTTGCCGCTCCCGGGCGGTTGCTCCTTGCGCCGGCGCGCCCGCAGGGCAAGCGTGCCGGGGACTTTCGGCCGATTCGGCAGTGCGACGGGTTGTGCTTGCGGCGCCTGCGCCGCAGCCAGTCCAAGCGCTCCAGGTAAAATGGTCAGAAACGATCGCCGGTACATTGCCCTATTTACTCTAGCAGCCGCTTGGGAAATGCCTTTGTAAGTCCAACGGCTTTCAAATCTATCTGCTTGATGCCCATTTTCAGCGCTGGCGATTCCGGCTTCAGCCGAAAATCACGCGGTTTCAGATAGACAAACATCGGGTCCGCATAGACATCGGTCTTGGAGACGCCGTGCGCGCGGTGCGTTTCAAGAAACTTCGGTGTCGATGTCTCCTCGACGCCTCCACAGTAATACAGGTTGTTTTCGATTCTCGATTTTTCCACCTGCTCAGGGCCGACAGCGTAAGTGTAAAATACCGCGGGTCCGTTCGGGTTGTAAAAGATGTTCCGCTCGATGACGGTGCCGTCGATGATTTCTCCGGGCCCGTTCCTGAAGATCCGGAAGTAGCCTTTGGGAAGGACGTCGATGGCGTAATTATTGATGACTCTGTTGGCGCCTTTGTGCTCCCAGGCGCCGGCGTTCGATCGATAGATTACGTTCTCTTCCCAGGTCGTCCCGCGCTGCCAGTCGTCGGTGCGTAAACAGCCGCTCACCCACTCGCTCGCGAAGATGTCGTGAATGTAATTGCGCCGGATGATGTTGCCTTCGCCCGCGCCAGTGACGTTGATCGCCGCTCCGTCGCCCAGTTTCTGCAACACGCGCTCCACTTCGTTGTGCTCGACAATATTGTTTTTCGTGTGCAGAAACTGCATGATCTCATCCCACGACTTGCGGTCTCCGATTTCCTGCCAGCGGAGGCTTTTGCAGATTTCCCGGCTGTCGCACGCACGCTGAAAGTACGGGACGCGGACGCCGCTCAACGAGATGGCGTGGCGCGGCATGTGGTGAATGTAGTTGTTCGCCACGCGGTTCTCGCCGCTCTGCCACAGCATCATCCCGACCGAGTGCCAGTAGATCAACCCGCAATCGTGAATATGGTTATTGAGAATCTCGTTCTGCTTGTTAACGTCCTTGACGCCGGGCCCGTAGCCGATCAGCATGATGCCGCCCTGGCCCATGTGACGGATCTCATTGCCCTCGATGCGGTTCTTCTGTGCGTAGAGATCCAGCCGGATGGCAGTGCCGCCGCTGTCACGGAATTTGCAGTTCTGTATTGTGCACTTTTCCGCGCCGCGCAGCCGGAGCAGAGCATCCGGCTTATCGATCATTTCCCAGTCGTGCTGGATGCCGATATCAGTGGACGTCCACACGTCGCGGTCTGCGTGGGCAAGTGTCAGCCCGCGGAAAATGAGGTTCTTCACCGGGACGTCGGCAGTCCCGTCAGGGTCGTTCTTTCCTTCAACCCGGATCAATTCGCGAAGCCGGGGCGCCATGATCCCCTTGGGCTCTCCACTCCGCGGCCACAGATAGAGTTTGCGGGTGTGCGTGTTAAGCACCCATGCGCCGGGGTGATCCAGAGCCTCCAGAACGTTCTCCACCCATACTGACCCGACCCGCTGCCGGCTTTGAAGCTTACGCAGCGGATACGTGCCGGGTAGGCTCGTGCGGGCGACCCGAGCCGTTTCATCCACCGACTCCAGCCCAAGAATGTTCATGGTCGAGGAGTAGCGGATGACGATCTCGACATCGTCCAGGTTGCTCCAGTTCCGCAGCGCACCAGGCGGAAAATAGAGGTTCCACAGGCGGCTCGTGCGGTCGCTGTCTGCGCCGGCGGGAGGATCGTCCGGGATGAAGCCGTCGCTCCGCGCCCGCGGCAGGTGCCCCTGTTGGTCGTACAACGTGTAGAAGCAGCCCAGCGATTCGGGGACATCCGCCACCCACACGTTGCCTTGCGCCGGAACCAGCAGACTGGGGATCATTGTTTCGAGCTTCTTCCAGCCGCCGATTTCCACACCGGAACTGAGGACGGGCTCCTCACCGGGAAAAGCTTGATAAGTGATCGAGTACCGATCCGTGCCTGAGTCCTCGGGCCCGAAGACGAGGGTGTCCTGCAGAGTGTACGTCCCGCCGCGAATCCAGACAATGACGTTCGTCTTCAGCCCCTTCGCGATGAGCTTGCGGACCTCGTCTCTCGCGCGTTCGAGGGTCGCAAAGGGCTTCCCCTTGTGGCCGGGATTGTCATCCCGGCCACTCGGAGAAACGTAAAACTGAGCGCCGTCGGCGCCGGATGCGAGCGACCCGTGCAGGGCCGCCGCAGCGGCGAAACCGCTAGTGAGAAATGACCGCCGGTTCATAATGCCTCCGTGCGCCTGATGCGCTGCTTCATCTACTACCAGGTCAGCCGGAGCGAGAGTTGGAGCATGCGCGGCGAGTTGTTGGAGTTCTGCAGGCTGATGATGCCGTTGCTGCCGGGCGTGCCCATGCCGGGGTTGTTCAACACATTGAAGAAGTCGGCGTTGAACCGCAGGTTGACGTCCTCCGTCAAGGGGAAGCTCTTGAACAGAGACGCATCGAGTCCAAACTGCCACGGACCCGCCATGTATTGGTTCCGCCAGGGGTGATAGTTGTCGTTGTAGCCGGTCCGCACTACAGTGCCGTTGTTCAACCTGATCCACACGTTATTGGAGTCCCAATATTGAGACATGTTAGTGTTGGCAGGGGCATTCGGCGGCAGTTCCGTCTGGCCGTAAGGGATCAATGGCCACTCGGCCGGCTGGTAGTTCGCCGGTACACCGCAAATTCCCGTGCAGTTTCCGTTGGCGTCGGTCCGGTTGATGAGCGGCGCTGAAATGTATGCGTTCCAGGCAAGATAACCGGGAATGCACTGGCCGCCGGTGCAGTTTTGAATCGGGTATTTGGTTCCGTAATACTCCACTTCACCTCTGGGGCCCCAGTTACTGGTTGGCAGCGACCACCACCGGCTTCGGTATGAACCCATGCCGGAAAGCTGCCATCCGCCAATCACGGTGTTCAGGACCTTGCCTGCGTTCCCGAACAGCGGCTTGCCATTGCCGAACGGGAGATCGGCGACCCAGTTCCACCTCAGTTGATGGTGCGGAATCGCGGTATCGCGACTGTAGTAAAGCATGCGGTTTAACTTGTCGAAGTCGTCGGGAACGACGCCCGGCAAGTAGGTCGTGGCAGGCACGATCGAAGCATCAGAGGAGTTTCCGACAGTCCTGGAATTCGTGAGCGCGTTGGTCAGCTCATAGATGAACTGGAACCCGATGCCTTTGGAGTACCTGCGCTGCACGTCAAACTGAAATGCACTCGCGTTCGAATAACCCGTCCGCAGGAATTGGTTTATCGAGCCATAAGTGGTCTTGTTGTAGGGATTCCTCGCACTCGAGGCGTACGTCCCGGTAGGCACCGGCTCGCCTGTACGAATGTACCAGACGTAGTCCCCCGGGGCGGCATTGTAGTTGTACTTCTGCGGCAAATTCACCGCGTGGGTGCCCACGTAGCGGGCGCTCGCGACGATGCCGGCATGGATTTCGCGCTCGATCGAGAAGTTCCATTCGTGAACGGTGCTCGGGGGTTGATCGGGATCCGAGTATTCTACCCCGACCGGAGCGCTAATTACGACGTACCTCGGATCCTCAAGCACGTGCTGCGACTTGTCGGTGCCCGCCGGATACTCCGGCGCGGATCGCATGGCCCAATTCGGCAGGCCATCGCCGGTTTGGCGCTGATCGTTGACCTGATACTGAATGGGATACCCGAACGGTACCAGGCTGCCTTGGGTGTTGTTCCACATGCGCAGCGCAATTTGGGAGTCGAACATCCCATAACCGCCGCGGATCACGAAAGCCTTCTGCGAATCGCCGAGTCTGTACGCGAATCCGGCGCGAGGCCTGAAAAGCCATGGGTTGCCATTCACGAGAGCCTTGGGAAGACCCGCCTGATCGGCCGTGATGAACTTCACGCCAAGATTCTGGAACTGGGAGATAGCGGTTGGGCTGGTCGCCTTGAGCTTGTACATGTCCTCAAGCGTTCTGCCGAGAACCACCGATCCCGACGCTTTGTCGAACGATGCCATCAGGTAGTTTTTCTCGAACATCGCCGGGTAGTTCTGATAGCGCAGACCGAAATTCAGCGTCAGTCTGGACGAAACTTTCCAATTGTCTTGAATGTACCCGGAGTATTGGTAGTCACGAAGTTCATACGGGGGGCGCTTGTAGGTCAGCTGATATTGGGATACGGCGCCAAGATAGAAGCTCGCCGCGTTGTGACCGGTCTGAGGAACCTTGGCAAAGGCCGATCCGCTCGCCTCGTCGAACAGGGCGGTAAATTGATCGCTGTACCACGATCCCGACGTGGGCTGGTCGATCAGCACGTGGATGTACTCCTGGTGGAGCTTGCCGCCGAATTTGATTTCGTGGTTACCGGCAACCTTCGTGAAATTCTGATCGATCACGAAAATGTTGGTGATGTTCTGGCGCATTTGCTGGACATAGTGGCCGAGACTGAAGCCCTCGCTGTACGAATGCATCGCGATAAACGGATTGTCATTCGGGTTCGGCATTTTCAGCCTGGTGGCCAGATTACCCTCATCGCTGGGCGGCGCGCCGGTGAACTTGTTTTCACGTGAAAACGTTACCAGCGATTCGCTCAGGAACGTGGGCGAAAAGGTGTGCGTCCAGTTAGCGGCGAAGTTCACATCCTTGTAGAGGTTGTAGACGGTGTTCACGGACATGTCCGTCGCCGGCACGCCATTCGAGTAGGGCTGAACGTTCTTTGTAAGCGTGAATCTGCCGAACACCTGATCACTATCGGAAAGGCGGTGGTCGATGCGGCTCGTCCACATGTAGTCGTTCGTCCGGTTGAAGCCCGGCCCGAAATAGTTGTTGCTTATGAGGGGGTTATCGTTGTTCGTCGGCGCCGGCGTGACGCTGTTCAGGTACTTCGACACACTGCTTTGGCGGCTCGCCGGAATCCGGTTATTGGGAAAAGGCGTCCGCTGCCAACTGGGAGCAGACCCGGTGGTCCACGGGTCATAAATGGTCGTATACCGGCCGACGCTGTCGATCAGGCCGCTGAAATCGCCCTCTCGCATCGCCATCGTTGGCATGCTGGTGCTGGTCGTGGACGTCTGGGCAATGCGGTTGTACTCCAGGGTGGTGAAGAAGAAGGTTCGGTTCTTGCCGTTGTACAGCTTCGGGAGGAACACGGGGCCGCCGACAGAACCGCCGAACTCGTTCCGGTTGTAGTACGGGGCCTTTCCGTTCGTCCAGTTATCCTGACGCCTGCGAGCGACTCCTATCGCGCTGTTCCGATTCGTTTCGAACAGAGATCCGTGGACCTGGTTGCCTCCACTTCTCGTGGAAAGGATGATCGAGCCGGGCCGTTCGAACTTGGCCGAGGAAAGGCTCGTCTCAACCCGCAGCTCCTGGATACTGTCCAAGCCAGGGAGTCGTCCGCTAAAGTCACCTGTGTCGCGGTTCTTTAGGATCGCTCCGTCGTAGTACATTTCCACGCTGTCGCGCAGACCATTCAGAATCGGGTTAATTGAGCCGTCCTGCCCGTTGAACATACCGGGTGTGGTCAACATCGCCAGGTTGGAGATGCTGCGCCCGTTCATGGGCAGCTGCTCAATGCGGGTCCGCTCGAGATTGGTCGAGATAGTCGACTCTGTCGTCGTAATTAGGGGAGCGACTTCCCCGGCCACGGTGATCTCGGTGGCTATGGTCCCAATTTTCAGGACAGGACGGATTTCGGCCGTCTGCCCGACTATCAGAAGGATTTTGCCCTCCCAGGCCTGCATGCCCGGAGCCTCGACTCTGATTTCATAGGAGCCGGGCTGGACCGGCGGGAAAACGAAGAACCCGACCTCGTTGGTAGTGGTCGTGAACTTTCCCGCGGTTGCCGTGTTGGTGATGGTCACTTGAGCGCCCGCGATGACCGCGGAGCTCGTGTCCTGTACGACACCTTGAACTCTTCCGCTTCCGGTCTGAGCCAGGAGGACCAGGGCCGAAAGCGCAAGTAGTAGCAACAACGAAAATGGTCTTTGGGAAATCATAGATTTTCTCATGCGATATGTCAGTTAACCATGTTCCTGTCCGGAGGGCCGGTGTGTTCCCGTTTCGCGGCACGGCTTCCGGCTGCTTCGCCGCGGCAATTCCAAAACCGAATCTGCGCGCTTTGCGCGAAGCGCTCCCTCTCCAGCATCTGGTTCGTGCTTCGCAGCGTGAACACCTCACTCCTCCCAACCATCAGCCGCAACTCATGCGGCGCTATCTGAAATTGCAGTTGATCATAACCCGAGTAGCGGGCCTTGTCAACAGTCTCCTCTTGCGCTTGAAAAATCAGGACGCTTGTGCGCCTCCAGTAGCAAACAGGGCCGCTTTAGCGAAACTTAATCGTGGTTTGGAATGCGATCGGAAGCACCCCCGGGCCAGGCGCTTCCGGTGTAAAATCGCTTGACAAGAAAGGTGGTTTTCGTATCTGTACTGAGATATCAGCAAATCAGCATGCAATGATTGGCGTCCCGGAGTTCCGGCTCGGGAATTGGATGGCCCGCCCTGGCGGCGCACGTAACTCATTGATTTGCTGGCCTTTGTGGGGCAGGCATTCAGACTGCCGGATTCTGCTGCGGCGCGGGTGCGCTGACTCAAAATTTCCTTAAAAAAAAGCCAGGAGATGGGGCGGACCGCCGGGTTTTCCTGCAGGCATCCGGAACGGCGGGACCGGGGTGCCGGGCGCGGCACAAATTGACCGTTCCGAGACATAGGTAACAGAACGTTCCGGAGACATGGGTTACACTTTGTCCCGCAAAGGGGGCGAAGAAGACCATGCCATGGAAGGAGAGTTCTGTTATGGACGAACGGATG
>JBLNCW010000082.1:0-46140 GCA_050261015.1 Rhodospirillales bacterium
CCGCATCCCAGCGGCGGAGCACGGCGTGTTCCCACCGCGTTTCCCCGCGCTATTCAGACGGAAATACAGTTACGTGGAAGGCAGCGGCGCCGCCGACGAGCACTTTTTCAACAAGCTCCTAAAGGGGACATTATCACGGAGGTTCAACAGCCTGCTGTTGAGTTTCCGGCGAGAGCGGGAGGGCCGCTTGCTACAATGGAAGTAGATTTGCCGGCGGAGGGGCGCCGGCTGCCGAACCTTCAAGCCGATTCCATCGCCTGTTCCTGCGCAACGACGCTTGTGTCGGCGCTCGAGTTGCTTTCGCCGCCCAACGGTTTTCCGGTCCGGCGCAGTTTACTTTCAACGGAGGTGAAGTCAATGAAGGCAACATTCGCGTTGCTGGTTGCATGCATTCTGCCAGCCGGCTTCGGTGTGTCCGCGCTGGGAGCACAACAAGCGCAGCAAACCGTTCCCCGGGAGATTTCCGAGCGGCTCAACGAGTCCGCCAACGTGCTGCTGGAGATGGCGGCCGGGCCCAGCGGCGGCATAACCGAAGCCGACCTCGCCAAGGCGCGCTGCATCGCCGTGATTCCGGGCCTGAAGCGGGGCGCCTTCATCGTCGGCGCCCAGCATGGCTCGGGATTCGCTTCGTGCCGCACCAGCGCCGGCTGGTCGGCGCCGGCTGCCGTTAAGTTGTCGGGAGGCAGCATAGGCTTGCAGGCCGGCGGAGAGGAAAGCGACATCGTGGTTGCGCTGCTGAATCAGAACGCTCAGTACCAGCTCTTGCAGGAAGGGCTGAAATTCGGGACGAACGCCACCGCGATGGCGGGTTCGGTCGGCCGGGTAACGCAAAACGCAAACGCGGACGCGCTCGTCTGGTCGCGTTCCGGCGGGGCCTTTGCCGGCGTCAGCGTGAATGGAGCGACGCTGCGCGGGGATGAGGACGCCAACCGGAAGTTGTACGGCGGCGGCATCACGCCGGATCTGGTCCTGAGCGGAAGGGTCCAGGCGCCGCCGGCAGCCGACCAGTTCATGCAGATTCTGCACAGAGTCGCGGGCAGGTGACACGACCCGCTCTCGATGGCCGCGCGGGCCGCGCATGCCTGGATGCATGGCCCCGCGCCGGCTCGGGCTTGTGCGCTTCGCTCCGGCTAACCTCTCTCGAACGATTCGAGCACCCGCCGGTAGCGCTCTTCGAGTTTCTGCTCTTCCACCGGTTCCGATACGTGCCGGCGGCACTCCGTCCGAATCCGCCGCGCGAAAAACAGCAGGGCCTCCTGATCCTCCTCGCTTCTGACCAGCGGCGCCACCCGCGCGATCATGTCCAGCAAAGTGTTCAGCACGGCGGGACTGGACCGGCCATAGTGCCTGATGTCCTCGAAAACCGGCCCGGCAATCTCGCGGAAGGTTACGGGGGATGCAATCACGCGCAGGCGGCCCTCGGCGTCGTAGCGGTACGGCGAAGGAACGCTCCTGGTCGCCAGCTTCGATAACGCGGTGCCCAGGTGGTCGATGCACGTCGTGGCGGTGAACGGATCGTTTACCGACGGCGACAGCGCGCGAACGGCGACAACCACCAGTTGCGTGAACACGAACTGAGCGTCCTCTTCCATGCTGGGCTGCGCGCCCGTCTTGATCGCTTGGGCGATTTCCTTTTCCGCTTCGCGAGTCACGTTCTGTGGCGGCCATGCTCTGGCGACGCGCGTCCAGTAGTTCACATACGATCCCGGCCTGCATTCGAGCTTCACCACAAGGTCGTTCCGTCTGGCGGCCGCAAGCAGCAGCCCATCGTCGATGGCGACCACATACCCCTCGCTTGGCGCGTAGATGACTCGTGCCTCGCGATCCAGCCCCGCCGGCACGTCAGCTTCGCCCCGCGTTTCCTCGCGCTGTTCCGCGCCGGCGCCGATCTCTTCAGGGAACAAATGCTCGATCGTGCGGAGCAGATCTTCCGTCACCGCCGCGGCGACGTTGCCCGCCTGAATCACGGATGCGGTGTGGTGGACGAAATGGATCAGCACAACCAGGCTGAGGACCACAAGAACGAGCGCTACGGTCACCGCGATATGAGGAACCACGACGCCCTCGTCCGGGCCCTGAACGTGCCGCAGCACCAAAACGGCGTAGAGAAACGTGGAGATGAAGATCCCCAGCCCGGTCTGTGTGGATCTGTCGCGCATGAAGTTGCGCAGAAGCCTCGGGCCGAGTTGCTGCGCCGCCAGCGTGAGAGACACGATCGTGATCGAGAAAACGATGCTGGCGACTGTGACCATCGATCCCGCAATCACCTGCAGCACCGCGCGGGCGCCCTGCGGACCACCGGCATACACGAACCAGAAGTGCCCTGCCTCTGCGGTCTGTACTCTCCGGTCGAGTTCTACCAGCGCAAACGCCGCGACTGCGGCGCCCAACACCATGAGCAGAGGGATGAACCAGAAACTCGACTGGACGTTTTCCCAGAACCTTTTTGCGCGGATCGACATCTGCCTCGTATCCGCCCTTTCACCTGCAATTGCGCCACCTTCATTTTTGGCGCGCGAGGCCGGTATCCGTTCGCGCCGGTTCTGCTCTCGAAAAAACAGCCGCAAACACGGCAACGCAACCGGGTTGCCGCTAGAATGAAAAGTTGTCCGGTTTCTTCGAGATTGTCGCCGAGTGTCCCCGCACTCATGCCCGCGCGGGCATCCTTCACACGCCCCACGGCGACGTGGAAACACCCGTCTTCATGCCGGTCGGAACGCAGGGCACCATCAAGGGCCTGCCCCACCGCGATCTGCTGAACGATCTCGATCTCAGGATCCTGCTCGCCAACACGTATCACCTTTTTCTGCGGCCGGGCCACGAACTGATCCGCTCGCTCGGCGGGCTGCACCGTTTCATGTCCTGGCCCCGCGCCATCCTGACCGATTCAGGCGGCTTCCAGGTGTTCAGTCTCAGCAGCCTGCGAAAGGTGACCGACGAGGGCGTCCTGTTTCGCTCGCATTTGAACGGCGACGCCCACCTGTTCACCCCGGAGTCCACCGTGGATGTGCAGCTTGCCTTTGGCAGCGACATCATGATGGCGCTCGATGAGTGCCTGGAGTATCCGGCCGGCTACGCCCGGGCGCGCGAATCGGTGGAGCGCACCGTGCGGTGGGCCCGCGCGGCCTTCGCACACTATGCCCGGCGCTGCGCCGAGGGCGGGGTGCAGTCGGCGCTGTTCCCCATCGTGCAGGGCGCCACCTATGGAGATCTCCGCCGCCAGTGCGCCGCAGAGCTGCTCGCGCTGGATGCGCCGGGATACGCCATTGGCGGGCTGTCCGTAGGCGAGCCCCGCGCGCTCAGCCTGGAAATGGTGGAGCTTACCGCCCCGCTGCTGCCCCGCGAACGGCCCCGGTATGTCATGGGCGTGGGCCTGCCCGAAGAACTGCCCGAATACGTGGCCCGGGGCGTAGACATGATGGATTGCGTGCTGCCCTCGCGCAACGCGCGCAACGGCTGCCTGTTCACCTCCGAAGGGCGCGTCATCATCAAGCAGGCGAGATACCGCGACGACCCCCGCCCGCTCGACCCCGCTTGCGGCTGCTACACCTGCCGCCAGTTTTCGCGCGCCTACCTGCGGCACCTTTTTCTATCCGGCGAAATCCTGTTCGCCACCCTGGCCACCCTGCATAACCTGAAGCGATATCTTGACATCATGAAAGGGATCAGGCACTCTATAGTGTTAGGAACGTTACCCGAGTACTTGGAATCAGTCCGCTCTGTGCCGGTTCCAGATTAAAATGAGTTCCTGTAGTCCGTTTCTCCTGGAATGCATTAATTGTGTGTTTTGCCGTAAAGCTTGAGAGCCGGAATCGAGTGGCTGCGAGAGGCCGAACGTGCTCTTAATCCTCATCTTCCACCTCCAAAACGCCCCAGCGGCCAACCCCTTGGTGGGTTTCCTGCCAATTCTCCTGATCTTCGCCATCTTCTATTTTCTGCTGTTCATGCCGATGCAGCGGCAGCGCAAGCGGCAGCAGAAGATGCTCAGCGAACTGCAAAACGGCAACGTGGTGTTGACGAACGGAGGAATACTCGGCACCATTGTCGCTATCGAGGGCGACACCCTGATCATCCGCGTGAAGCCGGATAACGTAAAATTGCAGGTGGCCCGGAGTGCAGTGGCGAGCCTGGTTTCGGGAGAGGCGAGTCAATAAGGATTTCGGCGACAGCGCAATAGAGAACAATCGATGACCAAAGGCGTGAGAACTAGAGCGATCATCATTGTCGGTGTGATGCTGCTGGCAGTCTACGGAATTATCGGACTGCCCAAATCCACTGCCGACCTCATGAAGAATATGGGGGAAAACATCAAGTTGGGGCTCGACCTGAAGGGCGGCACCTACTTGGTGTTGCAGGTCCAGGTGCAGGACGCCGTGAAGGCTGAAGCCGACCGCACCATGGAATCTCTGAAAGAAGACCTCCGCAGAGAGGGAATCGACTACGCCGGGATGGACCGGAACGACCCCACGACCATCGAGGAGGCCGACTCGGTCCACATCAATATCAAAGGCGTGCCGGTCGATAAGACCGGGGCTTTTCGCAGCCTGATTGCCGACCGGTATCCCTCCTGGATTCTGACTCCCGTCAGCTCATCCGACTATCGCCTCAACCTCAGGCCCACCGACTTGCTTGCCATCAAGCGCGACGCCGTGGAGCGGACGCAGCAGACCATACAGAACCGCATCGACGGCCTCGGCCTGACCGAGCCCACCATCCAGCAGCGGGGGCGCGCCGAAGCCGACAGCGAGATCCTGGTGCAGTTGCCCGGCGTGGACGACCCCGCCCGCGTGAAGCAGATCATGCAGATGGAAGCCATGCTGGAGATCTCCGAAGTCAGGGGCACGTACCCCAGTCAGGAGGCGGCGCTGGCCGCGCACGGCGGCGTGTTGCCGCTCAACACCAAGCTGGTCCGGGCCGCCTCGCGCGGCGGGGAGCAGAGCGAGGGCTGGTACCTGGTGAGCCGCACCCCGGTGATCACCGGCCGCGACCTCCGCAACGCGCGCCCCGGGCGCGACGAATACAACAAGTGGGAAACCGATTTTACGCTGACCAAGGAAGGCGCCCGCCGCTTCGCCCGGTTCACCGAGGCCAACATCGGCAACCGTCTGGCCATCATCCTCGACGGCCAGGTACGCAGCGCCCCGGTCATCCAGAGCAGGATCGAGGACCAGGGCCGGATCACGGGGGCCGCCTCCCAGCAGGAGGCTTCGGATCTGGCTCTCGTGCTCCGGGCGGGTTCGCTCCCGGCAGGCGTCAAGTATGAGGAAGAGCGCACCGTCGGGCCGTCTTTGGGCGCGGACTCCGTCCGCCAGGGCGTCACGGCCGGCCTGGCCGGCCTGGCGCTGGTAGTTGGCGCGATGCTGGTTTACTACAAAGGCGCCGGGGTCAACGCGGTGATCGCCCTGATCCTGAACGCGATCCTCCTGTTGGCCATCATGGCCTACTTCGGCGCCGTGCTGACGCTGCCCGGAATTGCCGGCGTGATCCTGACGATCGGCATGGCGGTGGACTCCAACATCCTGATTTTTGAACGCATTCGCGAGGAGCTGCGCGCGGGCAAGGGCGTGCTGGCCGCTGTCGATACAGGCTTCAACAGAGCCTTTCTGACCATCATCGACACTCACGTGACCACCGTTGTCTCCTGCGCGTTTCTGTTCATGTTCGGCACCGGCCCGGTGAAGGGTTTTGCCGTCACCCTGGTGATCGGCCTCATTGCGAACCTCTTCACGGCCGTGTTTGTTTCGAGAACTATGTTTGACTGGCACCTCGGCCGGCAGCGGCAGGTCACACACCTGAGCATCTGATGAGGTTTGCGCAAGTATTTGCCGCTCTGGCCGGGAACTTAAACCCAAGGACCGGTGTCCAATTCTTCGGGCATCGGGACGGCGTGTTGCATGGAAATATTTAGAGACACTAATTTCGACTTTCTAGGCAAGAAGTGGCCTTTCATCATCGTCTCCCTGGTGCTCTTTACGGCGAGTATCGTCAGCCTGGTCGTTAAGGGCGGGCCGCGATACGGGATTGACTTCCGCGGCGGCACCCTCGTGGACGTGCAGTTCAGGGGAAAGGCGCCGGTCGAGAAGATCCGTTCCCAGATCTCCGACAAGATTCCCGGCGAGGTCACCGTCCAGAGCGTGGGCGCGGAAGGCGACCGCGTGCTGATTGGGACCGAGCAGAGAAGCAGCGAGCAGCTCGGCGAGGCGCGGCAGGCGATCATTTCGACTCTAAGCGAAGCGTTCGGGCAGCCGGGCGGAAAGCTCGACTTTAACAATGCCGGCGTTCAGGCGATTGTGGACAGGATTCGCGACCCGCTCATCCGCAAGGCAGCGGGCCTTTCGGAACCGGATTTGCAAGCGCTCGTGCAAAACATGGTGCGCTTCCGCGACAGCCACCGCTCGGGGTTGCTTTCGAATTTCCAGGAGCTGTCGTCGGTTCCCGGCGTGACCCCCACCGTAATCCAGACGCTGAATGAGGAAGCCTACCTGGCGCCGTTTCAGGTGAAGGGTGTCGAAATCGTAGGGCCGAAGGTAGGCGCCGAGCTGCGGACACAGGCCGTCCTGGCGACGCTGTACGCCCTCGGCGGGATGCTTGTCTATGTCGCCGTCCGCTTCGAGTGGATCTACGGCGTGGCCGCCGTCCTTGCAGTGTTCCATGATACGATCATCACGATCGGCTTCTTTTCGTTCTTTGATCGAGAGATTTCGCTGACGGTGATCGCCGCCCTGCTGACCTTGGTTGGCTACTCGATGAACGACACGATCGTGATTTTCGATCGAATTCGCGAAAACTTGAAAATCCTGCGCAGGGAGAAGTTGGAGTCGCTGGTCAACCTGAGTGTCAACCAGATGCTCAGCAGGACGATTCTCACCAACGGATTGACATTCATCACCGTCCTGGCCCTGTTTTTGTTTGGCGGGGAAGTGCTGAACAATTTCGCGTTCGCCCTTGTGGTCGGGATGATCATCGGCACGTATTCGACGGTTTTCATCGCCAGCCCCATCGTGGTCTGGTGGCAGAACTTTGCGGAGAAGCGGAAAGGGCCGGGGCGCAGCCCGGCCGCCTCGCCGGCGCAGACGCCGGCGAAGTCCCGCAGCGGGCGATGAAACTGTCGTGGATGGGTTGGGTATCCGGCACCCGCGTGCCGGAAGCTGAAAAGGATGTTGGAAAGGGTACTCTGATATGTTCGAACAAAGCCTCCTCGAGGGTGGAAAGACCAATCGGCCGTGGACCGTTATGGTCTCCTTTGTGTTTCAGATCCTGCTGATCGGTGTTGCCATCCTGATCCCGCTGCTGGTCTACGATCAGCTTCCAAAAACCCAGTTGACCAGCTTCCTGGTCGCTCCTCCCCCCCCACCTCCCCCTCCTCCCCCTCCAGCCGCAACAGTGGTGCAGAAGGTAGCGAGGGTGATCCCGCGCCAGTTTGACGCTGGCCGCCTGATGGCTCCCAAGGCCATTCCGAAAAAGGTTCTCGAGATTAAGGAAGAGGAGCTGCCGCCTCCGACCGGTGCGGTCGGCGTGGTCGGCGGCGTGCCGGGCGGCGTGCCCGGCGGAACGCCCGGCGGTTTGATCGGCGGGATCCTTGGCGCGGCGGCGAGCGCGGCGCCTCCTCCTCCCCCTCCTCCTCCGGTGAAGCAGGCCGAAGCGCCGAAGCCGGTGCAGCGCATCCGCGTCGGCGGCAACGTGCAGCAGGCCAACCTCATCCGGAGAGTCACGCCCACATACCCGCCGCTGGCAAAGCAGGCGCGTATTCAGGGGACCGTTCGCTTCACGGCGATCATCTCCAAGGACGGCACGATACAGAATTTGCAGCTTATCAGCGGACACCCGCTGTTGGTGCCCGCAGCGCAAGAAGCGGTCAAGCAGTGGGTCTATCGTCCGACCCTCCTCAATGGAGAGCCGGTCGAGGTCGTCACTCAGATTGACGTGAACTTCACGTTGAGCCAGTAAAGGGTTTCGATAGGCGGGGGCGGTCTGGAACCCGCCCCTGCCGGTGAAAATTCAACTCGCAGGAGAAAGACAAACAATGTTTCTACAATTGCAGGTTTGGGCGATTTGGCTGATCCAGGAGGGCGGCACCATTGGTTGGGATCCCCGCTCGCTCTGGAATCAGATGGGGTGGCTGGCCAGGGCAGTCGTCATTTTGCTGTTCCTGATGTCGGCTCTGTCCATCGGTGTGATGATCGATCGGTTGATCGCTTACTCCGCGGCCAGAAAGCAGTCCCGCGCGTTCGCGCCGGCGGTTGCCGGTGCGCTGCGCGAGGGCAAGCTCGATGAGGCGATCAAGATTGCCGACCGCCACAAGAAGAGCCACCTGGCGAAGGTGGTAGTGGCCGGGTTGCAGGAATTCCGTGCGCATCAGCTTAGTTCGGAAATTCCAGGCGAGGAAATTGAAGCTTCCAAGCGGGCCCTGGAGCGCGCCGAAGCCATCGTGCACGCCGAATTGAAGCGCGGCGTATCGAGCTTGGCGACCATCGGCTCCACCGCCCCGTTCGTCGGGCTGTTCGGCACCGTGGTCGGCATCATCAACGCGTTCGCGGGTATGGCCACCGAGAAGTCGACCGGCATCGGCGCGGTCGCGGGCGGCATTTCCGAAGCGCTCGTCACCACCGCCATCGGCCTGTTCGTCGCCATCCCGGGCATCTGGATGTTCAACTACTTCACCTCCAAGGTGGAAGCGTTCAGCGTCGAGATGGGCAACTCGAGTTCGGAGTTGATCGACTACTTCATCAAGCGCTCGCAGCGCGTGTCGAAGTAATCGGGCGTTGTATTGAACCTGGAGGTTTGACCCGGCGAGTTGAATCGAAAGCCGCGGGACCGGGCGTGCCGGTCCCGCGGAGTTTCCCGTTCGCCGGACAGCGAGGATAAAGCAATGGCAAAACAGAAAGCCCCGCCACCGGTTGCAGACATCAATGTGACTCCCATGGTGGACGTGATGCTCGTCATGCTCATCATCTTCATGGTCATCACGCCTATGCTGTCGCATGGCGTGAGCGTGGACCTGGTGCCGACGCGCAATCCGATCAACATGGCCAACGCCGAAAAGGAAGACGCAATCGTTGTGGCCATCACACGGGATGGCAAAACCTTTCTCGGCACAACGCCCACTCCAGTCGACCAGTTGGCCCCCAGAGTCAAGGACATGCTGGCGAACCGGATCGACAAGATGACGTACGTTAAGGCCGACCGCCGGTCGACTTATCGAAAGGTGGTCGAAGTGGTGGACAACCTTCGTGCCGCCGGGGTCGACCAGTTGGGCCTGATGACGGAACTCTACGACCCGCATAAGCAAATGCAACAAATGTGAGCGCGCCCCCGCATGGCGGGCGTGTTTGGGTTACTCGGATAGAAGAGGTTCTTTAAAGGAGAAATTCCTATGGGTATGTCAGTGGGGGGCGGTCCTGGCCAGACCAAAGCCGATATCAACGTCACTCCCCTCATCGATGTTCTGCTGGTGCTGCTGATCATCTTTATGGTCATTGCGCCGATCACGCCGAAGGGTCTGGAAGCGCTGGTTCCGCAGCCCGCACCGCCGGGCGCGCAGTCGACCGGGGCGGACCTGCGGTCGGTAGTCATCCAGGTGGACAGAAACCGCACCTACATGATCAACCAGGAGCCGATCGACAAGTCGATGCTGGCCCCACGGCTGGAGGAAATTTTCAAGAACCGCGCCGAGCGGGTTGTCTTCGTCAAGGGCGATCCGGATCTTGAGTATCAGGTGGTGGCCGACGTGATCGACATCGCCCACGGCGCCGGCATCGACAAAGTCGGCCTGATGACGGAGAAAATAGAGTCCGGACAGTAGTCCCTTCTCCGGCTCAGATTGTGGACAGGAGCTAGCATGAATCGCAAATGGACATATTCCCTGGCTGCGCTTGCTCTCAGCCTCGCGGTCGCGGGCGCCGGCTGCGAGAAGCTGAAAGCGCGCGACCAGCTCAACAAGGGCGTGCAGGCGTTCCGGAATGCGAAGTACGCCGAGGCGGTCGAGCGCTTCAAGACAGCCGTCCAACTCGACCCGACCTTTCCGGTCGCCAGGCTGTATCTGGCCACTGCTTACATGAGCCAGTACATCCCCGGGGCGGACTCTCCGGACAACCTGAAGATGGCTGCCGCCGCGAAGGAGAACTTCCTGCAGGTTCTCGAACAGGATCCGCGGAACGAGGTGGCGCTGGCCTCCATGGCCTCGCTCAATTACCAGGAGGCCGGCGGCATTCAGGATCTCGATGCGAAGATGGCCAAGCTCGATGAGGCCAGGGACTGGTATCTCAAGGTGGTCGAAGTCAGCCCTTCAAACAAGGAAGCTTTCTACAGCCTCGGAGTAATTGCCTGGGCGAAGTGGTATCCTACCTACGCCGCTGCCAGGTCCAAGTCGGGCATGAAGCCGGAGGACCCTGGCCCCATCAAGGACAAGAAGACGCGCCAGGAACTCCGTGAGAAGTACTGGACCCAGATTGAAGAAGGGATGAACAACCTTCGGAAAGCCCTCGAAATCGACAGCAAGTACGACGACGCGATGGCTTACATCAACCTGCTCTACCGCCAGCGGGCCGACCTTGCCGAGAGCCAGAAGGATTACGCGGCCGATGTCGCCGAGGCCGACATGTGGCTGGAGAAATGTCTCAGCACCCGCAAGGCGAAAGCTGGGGTGGCCTCAGCGGAAGCAGAAGCCGCACCGGCCCAGTAAAGTTATCGGAGGCCGGAGATCCCGCTCCGGCCTCCGTCTCCGCACAGATACCCGCCGTCGCTGTATCTCAACACACTTGGGACAGAAAAGCCGCTTTCACCCCCGGGCGCCATCTCCCGCGCGGAGTATAATGAAAGACAGGCGGCGCCAAGAGGCCGCCTTTTTTTGATGTTATCCGAACCCACAGCGGTCCCGGACATGCCGGCGACAGAGCCGGCCCCGCCCGCCTCGCCGGAAGAACTGTTGTACCGCCGCCTTGTGGCCAAAGTGCTCGAGATCCGGCCGAACGAAGACCTGCCGGCCATCGAGAAAGCCTACCGCTACGCCGCAGAACACCACAGCAAGCAGTTCCGCGAGTCCGGCGAACCGTATGTCTGTCATCCCCTTAGCGTCGCCATCATCCTCGCAGAAATGAACATGGATCTGGTCTGCATCCAGACCGGAATCCTCCACGACGTGCTCGAAGACACTGGCGCGATGTTCGACGACCTCCGCCAGAACTTCGGCGACGACGTTGCGCGGACCGTGGACGGCGTCACCAAGCTGAGCAAGCTCAAGTTTTACGACCGGGAGGAACGGCAGGCCGAAAGCGTCCGCAAAATGCTGCTCGCCATGGTGGACGACGTGCGCGTGGTCATCGTGAAGCTGGCCGACCGCCTGCACAATATGCGGACCCTCGGCGTCCTCTCCCGCGAACGGCAGACGCGCGTTTCCCAGGAAACGCTCGACATCTACGCCCCCATTGCCCACCGGCTCGGGATGGGAAAGATCCGCGGCGAGCTCGAGGACCTCGCCTTCAGCTACCTGGAGCCTGAGGCCTATGCCGAGATCACGGCCGCCATCGAGTCGAAGCGCCGCGCCACGGAGGACTTTCTCAAGCACATCCGGGACAAGGTGGAAGTCGTGCTCCGGCGGGAGGGCATTCCCGCTACCATCGAGGGCCGGGTGAAACGCGCCTACTCGATCCACCAAAAGATGAAGCGGCAGAAGATCGGCATCGAGCAGGTCTACGACGTGCTCGCCGTCCGCATCATCACCGACAGCATTCGCAACTGCTATGCCGCCCTCGGCGTAATTCACAACGAGTGGCGGCCGATTCCCGGACGCATCAAGGACTTCATCGCCATCCCGCGGCCGAACCTCTATCAGTCCCTGCACACCTCGGTGATGGGGCCGGGCGGCCAGCCTTTTGAGGTTCAGATCAGGACCGAGGAGATGCACCGCATCGCCGAACAGGGTATCGCGGCGCACTGGAAGTACAAGGAGGGCCGCAAAGACGGGCATGAAGATCAGCGCGTGGCCTGGCTGCGGCACCTGCTCGAGTGGATTCAGGAAACGCGCGACCCCGGCGAGTTCATGTCCACCCTCAAAGTGGACCTGTACCGCGAGGAGGTTTACACGTTCACGCCGCGCGGCAAGGTGATCGTGCTGCCGCGCGAGGCTACGCCCATCGATTTCGCCTACGCCATCCACACTGCCGTCGGGCACAGTTGCGTCGGCGCCAAAGTGAATGGCCGGATCGTGCCGCTCAAGTACACGCTGCGCAACGGCGACGTCGTCGAAATCCTAACCCAGCCGGGGCACATGCCCTCGAAGGACTGGCTCGCGCTGGTGAAAACGCCGCGCGCGCGGAACAAGATCAAGGCCGTCATCAACGCCTCCGAGCGCGCCAAGGCGATCGAGATCGGGCAGAAGTACCTGGAGAAAGAGGCGCGCCGCATCGGCGTATCCCTTGCCAAAGTCACCAGAACGGACATTGAGCGGGTGGCCGCCGAGTACGGCTTCGCCAAGGTGGAAGACTTGCACGCCGCGCTCGGCTACGGCAAGTTTTCGCCGCGCAAGATCCTGCAGAAGCTCTCGCCCGACGCGGCCGGCGCGGAACCGGAGCCCGCACCGAAGCCGCAGGCGCCGGCCTCAATGCCTCCTCCGGCCGTGCCGGGCGATCTGGTGATCCGCGTCAAAGGCATGGACGATTTGCTGGTCTACCGCGCCAAATGCTGTAACCCGATCCGTGGCGAAGCCATCGTCGGCTATGTGACACGCGGGAAGGGCGTCGCCGTGCACTCGACCACCTGCTCCAACGTCCAGAACCTGATGTACGAGGTCGAGCGCAAAATCGACGTCGAGTGGGCGCGAAGCGCCAGCGAGCCGTTCCCGGTGAAGTACGTCATTCACACCAACGACCGGCCTGGCATGCTGAGCGAACTCACCGCGGTGTTATTCCACGAGAACAGCAACATCCGAAGCCTCGAGGCAAAGAGCACGGAGCGCCAGGGCGCCGTGATCGAAATGACCGTCGAGGTGCGGGATAAAAAGCAGCTCGAGCGCATCGTCTCCGCGATGCGGCGGATTCCCGGAATCCGCGACATCGAGCGTCACTGACCATGTCCGAGTTTCAATTAAATTCTCAAGCGCTCGATCCCGAGCACATCGCAATTGCCAAATCCAAGGGCGTCAAGATCGACTGGAGGGATGGCCACCACAGCGAATACGAGTTGAAGTATTTGCGCGAAAACTGCCCGTGCGCATCGTGCTCGGGCGCGCACGGCACGCCCTCGCTGAAGCAGAAGGCGGCGGATCCGTTCCAGCTCTACAAGCCCGCGCCGAAAATCGAGTCCGCAGAGCCCGTGGGCAACTACGCCCTCCGCATCATCTGGAATGACGGCCACTCGACCGGAATCTACTCCTACGAGCATTTGCGCCTCATCTGCCCGTGCGAGCAGTGCCGGAAGTTCGCGGGGAACGTAGCAGAGGCCGAGTAATAGAAAAGCCCGCGGCGCTCAAGCACCGCGGGCTTTCGTGATGCGGAAATCGTTTAGAGCAGGCGGAAGTTCACTTCCACCGTGGCAAGTACGGCAACGGGGCGTCCGTCCTTCTGAGCCGGCTTGAAGCGCCACTTCTGAACCGCCTCGATCGCCTTTTCATCGAGTCCCAGGCCCAACGGCCTCACGATCTTGAGGTTCCGCGGCATGCCCGACTCGTCTACGACGATCGACAGGATCACGGTGCCCTGGAATTTCGCCTTGCGCGCTTCCTCTGAGTACTCGGGTTCGATCTTGTAGATCGCGATGGGCGCGGAAACGCCGCCGCCGACCCTGTACACGCCTCCGCCGATATTGCCGCCTTCGCCCGGGCCATATCCAGGACCACGGCCAGGACCAATGCCGGTGCCCGTGCCCGAACCGATGCCGCCGCCCGAGCCGGGGCCGTTCGACGGCGGGCCGATTTTGGCGAGCGGATCGCCCCAGATCGGCATGTCCACGTTCGGCAGCTTCGCATCCGACTGCATGACGAGAGTGGGCTCCATCATGAGCTTGGGCTGCGGATTGGGAATCACCGCCATGGGAGGAGTGAACTGCCGCGGCGCCGGTCTCGGCGCACGGCCCTTGCTTGCCGGCAACGGCGAACGGTCGCCGCCGCCGCCACCGCCCTGCATCTGTTCTTGTTTGGGCTTGACTTCAGGTATGTATGCCGCCAGGTCGGGCGGGGTGACCAGCGCTACTGTGGTCTTTACGGCTTGTTGAACCGTCTTGCTGCTGAACACCGTGAACAGAAGCGCCAGCGCGGCTACGTGTACAACCGCCGAAGACAGCCCGGCTTGTTTTCCGTACCGGTAGTCTCCCCAGATGTTCTTCACCGCCACCGGTTTAGACGTCACCTCGAGGGGAGGCAACTTCGGCGGATTGAAGAACTCCTTGACGTTCTGCACCAGGGAGCGATACCAAGGCTCGGAGGTCTCCGCGAGCAGCAAACGGTTAAGATGGTCGTCCGCGGTGACCACGGGGACATCCGGGACGCTCTGAGGATCGGGCGGTTGTGGGGCTAACGGTTCCTGGCCTTGCATTGTAGTTTCCGGGCGCTCATCACACGGCATCGAGCGCCATAGGCTCTCTCCCCCAAGTAGACGGCCTCATTCAGACCGCCGTTGCAGATTTCTGAAATCCGCAACCGACAACTTACTTACTGAAAGTGTAGCACATCCTCTCAATCCGGCAACCCTATCCCGTAATCCGTATGCGTTTTCTACAAGAATTGAAAGCGAATAAAACGATAACGTTATAATGCTTTTTTAACCTTGGGGTTTCAACGCATGCCAACCGCCAATAACGCGCAAGAGCTCGTCAACGACATCAGGGACTACTGCTCGGCGCACGCCGACCCGGCACAGGTCCAAAAATGGGCCCGCTACTTCAAGGAGGGCTTCGACGCCTGGGGCCTTCTGGATCCCAAAAACCCGCTGTGGAACAGCAAGCAGACCGAATGGCTGGAAAAATATCAGGGCATCGGGTTGCAAGGTCTGCTCAAGGCAGGTGAACTCCTGTTTACGAGCGGAAAGTATGAAGAGGGCGCCCTCGCTATCCGCTTTGTTTCCAAGCACCGGGACGAGATCGACGGCCGGGCGTTTGCCGGCCTCTCAAGGTGGTTCAAGGCCGGGATCGGCAACTGGGCCCATACGGACTCCCTGTGCGGCGAGGTCATCGCGCCGCTTCTGCAAAGCGGGCGGCTCGGTCTGGCGGCGCTTGCCCCCTGGCGCGGCTCGAGTTTGAAATATCAGCGCCGCGCCGTGCCGGTGGCGATGCTCGGCCTGCTCAAAAGAGACGAAGACGTGGAGCCCCTGCTGGATTTCCTGCGCCCCCTGATGGCGGACGGCGAGCGCGTGGTGCAACAGGGGCTCGGATGGTTCCTCCGCGAAGCCTGGAAGAAACGCCCCGAACCCGTCGAGGCGTTTCTGCTGGAATACCGGGACTCGGCGCCGCGGCTCATCTTCCAGTACGCCACCGAAAAGATGACCGCGGCCGCCCGCGCCCGCTTCCGGCGGGTGAAGGCGCGCTGATTACACCTTGTCGGGCACGACGTACGGTTTGCGATACTCGCGCGTCAGCAGGCGGTTTGCTTCGTTGTCGTTGACGAAGCGCTCGGTTGCCGGATCAAACGTCAGTTTGCGGCCGGTCCGGTAGCTGATGTTGGCCAGATGGCATAGCGCCGCCGACAGGTGGCCCTCCTCGATGTCGGCCCGGAGATCGGACTGTTTCCGGCTGCGAACGGCTTCGAGAAAATTCTCCACGTGGGGCCGCGTGTCCCAGCGGGTCGGCTCCATAAACTTTTCTTTCCGAACCAGTTCTTTCTTTTCGCCGCGGCGAATTTCGAATCCGTTGACGTCGATGGAGAGGTATCCGTCGCTGCCGTAAAAGATATTCCCGATGTGATTCGGGGTTTCCGTGATGCCTTCCTCGGTGCCCGTAAGAAGGCCGCGGACCTCGAACACAATCTCGCAGTCGTCATACTGGAAGATCGAGATCTGCGTGTTTGGGGTCTCCTGGTCGTCGTCGTAGATGTATTTTGCGCCGGACGAGAAGACGGTGCGGGGCAGGGAATGCTTGTTCAGGCCCCAGCGGCAGATGTCGATTTCGTGCGCGCCCTGGTTGCCGATATCGCCGTTGCCGGTATCCCAGAACCAGTGCCAGTTGTAGTGAAAGCGGTTGGGGTTGAAGGGGCGCATGGGCGCCGGGCCGCGCCAAAGATCGTAATCGACGCCGGGCGGCACGGGGCCGTCCGGCTGCTTCCCTATGGAGGGGCGCCGCTTGAAGCACAGCCCGCGGGCCATGTAGACCTTTCCGATCACGCCCTGCTGCAGGAGCTCGATCGCGAGCCGCTTGTGTCCCTGACTGCGGCTCTGCAAGCCGACCTGAACGATGCGGTTGTACTTGCGCGCGGCCTCAACCATTTTGCGGCCTTCCCAGACGTTGTGGCTGGCAGGCTTTTCGCAATAAACGTCCTTGCCCGCCTGCACGGCCCAGATTGTGGCCAGAGCGTGCCAGTGATTGGCCGTGGCCACCGAAACGGCGTCAATGTCCTTGTCCTCAAAGAGACGGCGAAGATCGGAGTACGTCTTGGGCTTCGAGCCTTGCGCCTTTTCCGTGAAAGCGACGGCGCGCTCCACCTGGGCTTGGTCGATGTCGCATACGGCGGCGACCCGCGCCCCTGGAAGGGCGCCGAGAATCGAGATGTGGTCGCGTCCGCGGCCGCGCGCCCCGATCACGCCAACGTTCACACGGTCATTAGCGCCCGCAGCGACGAGTCCGCCGCCTGCGCCCAACAGAAATGTCCTTCTATTCATCGGTTTAACTCCTGACAATTGGCTGCCGCAAAGCCTTTCGTCCGCCGGTCTGGATGGGTTCCACCTTGGCATGCGGCTCCGCCGCCGGCGGGTGCACGGTTCTCTTCGGCCGTGCGTTCAGCTTCTGTGCAATCATCTCATCTTTTAGCTTTTGGAACTTGGGGCTACGCGGTTCGACCCCGGTTGCCTGGGTGACTTCCTCGTCCGTAACCTCCTGGGCCAGCGGCAAATACTTTTGGAGATAGTTGCGAATCCGGTCCAGCACGAGACGGTGCGGCGAACGGATCAGCAGGAACAGTACCTGGTCTCCGGGCGCCTTGGAGAGCACGTGGTACACCTGCGAAGGCCGGCTGAGCGCGGAGGCCTTGACTTCCTTCTCCAGTTTGCGCGCGCGCACCGGCAGTTTCTGCCAGAGATCCACGTCGGCTTTCGGCATCGCCGTGTTCTGAATCAGCACGGCCTTTTCCCGCGGGGTGAGCTTCTCAGTCAGGATCGAAAGAAAGATTCCGAGGTTTTCAAGCGGGAACCGGACACCGAAGGGGATCGACTGCTTCGCTTTCTGCAGCTTTGCCAGTCCGGGGAGATTCAGTTTGGGGCCGGCCAGCGCCGGGCAGAACAGTTGAAGAAGTCCTTCCTCTTCAAGCGCGCGCAGGATGTCGGGCGCCGCGGACTCGTCCGCGATGTGCCGCAGTTCCTCAAACAGACGGGCGGCGGATATCCGTTTCTCCAGACCTTCGGCCCGGACGTTCTCGTACTGCATCCGTGTCTTCTCCTCGATGGTGAAGCCGAGGCGGACACGGAGGCGGACCAGGCGCAGGATTCGGCCCGGATCGTCATAAAGCGCGTAGTTGTAGGCCGTGCGGAGTTCCTTGCGTTCCAGGTCGCCGAGGCCGTTGGTGGGGTCGATCAGCAGGCCCCGCGATGCCCGGTTGAGCGACAGCGCGATGGCGTCCACGGTAAAGTCGCGGCGCATCAGGTCTTCATGGATACTGGCCGGAGCGATCTGCGGCCTGGCGCCGGGCCGGGCGTACCGTTCGCTGCGGGCCATGGCGATTTCCGCCGTAACCTCGCCCGGAAAAACGAGTTCAGCGCATTTGCGCGTATCGTCTGTGCGAACGATCCTGGCGTCCGTCCTGGCGGCAACCGCACGGGCCAGCTTCAGGGCATTGCCTTCGACGGTAAAATCGAGATCCCGGATGGGGAACCCGCCGAGCATGTCCCGCATGGCTCCGCCGGTTAAGAAAAGACTCACGTTGGCTTCAGCCGCCGCGGCCTGGACCTCCGCTACGGCGCGGTTCTGGTCCGTGCTGAGGTGGCTTTCCAACATGAACATGTAATCGCTCATAGCTAGCTCTTTGCCTGCCGCCCGCTGTTTGGGAGCGCCCTATGCGCGCGGGTGGTGTTCATCGAGGGTCTTCCGGAGGCGCGACCGCATCACGTGGGTGTAGATCTGCGTGGTCGAGATATCGGCATGGCCCAACATGGTCTGTACGCTGCGCAGATCCGCCCCTCCTTCGAGCAGGTGAGTGGCGAAGCTGTGGCGTACGACATGGGGAGTCAGGCGGCGGAAGATGCCCACCTTCTTGCCATACCCCACGATGAGCTTCCAGAACATCTGGCGCGTCATGCAGGTGCCGCGGGCAGTCACGAACAAATACCGGCTGCTCCGGCCTTTCAGCAGGGCTGCTCGCGAGCCGTCGCGATACGCGCGAACGGCTGCCAGGGCCTCCCTGCCGACCGGCACGAGCCGTTGCCTGCCGCCCTTGCCCATTACCCGTACAACCCCCATATCCTCCATAAAATCAGATAATTGCAGTTCACACAGTTCGGTCACGCGAAGGCCGCTCGCATAAAGGAGCTGGAGCATGGCGCGATCGCGCAATCCGGTCCGGCTGGCAGGATCAGGTGCGTTGAGCAAATCACTGATCTCTTTCAAACTTAAGTATTTAGGAAGATTATGCCACTGCTTGGGTAATGAAAGGCATGCGGCCGGGTCCCTCTGGAGCTCCCCTTCGCGGAGCAGAAACGCCGTGAAGTTCCGGAGGGTGGTCAAATGCCGGGCCACCGAACGGCTCTCCAGCCCGGCCTCGAACAGCGAATCCAGGTAGCGGCGCAGGGCGTCCGCTCCCGGAAAGTTGTCCGGCGGCTCAGGCGGAACGGACGCGGCGAAGCGCGCCAGGTCGCGCCTGTACGCGTCCAGTGTGTTAGCCGAGAGCCCTTTTTCCACGCGGCAGTAATCCAGGAATGCCCGGATCCGGCCCTCGTATGTTGCCGCATGTAACATTGTGCCAATGATACAATAAACCCGAATTTGTTTGGGGGAAAGTGGCCGGACGGGAAGGGTTTCCGCCCGGCAGGGTACCCGGGACGAGGCCTTGGCGGGTTCGACAAACAAGAAAGTCGTCATCCGGCGCTTCGAGCGCGAATCGCTGCAGGGCTACGTGAATCCACAGACTTACCTGTGTCCCGGCGGGATCGAGTTGCTGAGTCTGACGGGCGCTATCCTGCTCGTACCCTACACAGAGGTAAAAGTTGCTTTCTTTGTGAGGGATTTCGGGCTGTCAGAACCGGAGTACCGGCTGTTCAACACGCGCCCGAAGATCAACGGCATCTGGGTGCGGATGCGCTTGCGGGACGGCGAGTTGATGGACGGCATCCTGCCTAACGATTTGATGCAGTTAGAGCCATTCGGCTTTACCCTGGTGCCTCCGAACCCGTCCTCGAACAATCAGAAGATGTTCATTCCGCGGGCGGCTCTCGCTGAGGCCCAGGTACTGGGGGTAGTGGGAAGCCCGCTGCGGCCGCGCAAGCCAAAGCCCAAACCCAAGGAGCAGATCGAACTCTTCGAATAACGCTACCGGATCGAGGGGACGCCGAGGTGGCACTGAGCCAGATCCAGCCACTGATTCCTGGTGGTGTTCTGGACGAAGGTGACCGTATCCGCTGAGAACAGGCGCTCTCCCCGGTATTCGGCCCAGCGGCGTTTGGCAATCTCGTAGACCTCCGGAACCTGTTCCGGCTGAAGCTCCTGAGCAAGTGTGATGTGGGGGTGGTACGGATACGGTTCCGCGAAGGCGGCGGGGCCGCGGTTCAGCAAATCGTGCATCCGAAGGAGTTCACTCCGGCCCTCGCCCACACCGACGAAGATCACCGACGTGGACTCGAAGATCTGAACGTCCGTCGTATGGATTTCGAAGGCGGGAAGATCCTTGAGAATGGGGTACATGTAGTCCCACGCCGTCTGCGAGTCCACCGAGAGGGGGCGGGGCGGGAGAATAGTCACATGGGCGCGCGGCACACAGGCCGGCACCAGGTCCAGGCGCAACCGGTCTAAAAATTCGCCGAGTTGGTTAGAGATATAAGTGACCAGGGCAAAACTGTTGATGGGTTCTGCCCCTTCACCGCAGAGTTCAAGAGCATTCCGTCCCGGAAAAAGCGAATTGCCCATAATGTGCTTCAGTTCTACGCTGCCGGAGCACTATCACCGGCAGGCGGGTTGCCCGGCGCAGCGCCGGGGGGAACCGCCTCCTGGGCTGGCTTTACCTCCGGAACTAGCCAATGAGCTTCCTCAAAGCCCACGTACTTGCAAATGCGTAGATCGCCGTCACCAAATTCTAACAAATCCCCAACGCGGAGGGCCTCCCCCCTGTTCTTCAGCTCGGACCAAGCGGCGTAGACGCTTGGCGCTTCAATCTCTCCTGCGGGTTCGTAGTCCCTTGGTTTGACCTGGGCCGCACCTGCCGTATGGGGCGCCCACCGGAACTGCTGGTAGTGGGATTCCTTCATGCGGTGAATCTTGAACACCGGCATAGTGATTATTGTAAGCCATCGGGGGGCGGCGAGGCGTAAACTCCGCCGTCCCACGGCGATAGTTGGAAGTGCTGCGCGGCTTGCCGCTCTCCCAGAAAGATCCAGCGTTCGACGGCCTCGCGCCGCCAGAAGAGGGAGTCGCGCAAAGCGCCCAGAGGGCGGCCGGGCTGGATGACGCTGAGATGCAGGCCGGATGGGCTCACCGGCGGACGCGGAGCGAGGGCGCGGAAGGCGCGGACGGCCCACCCGGCAAGGCGGGCGGGCGGGTAGGCCAGCACGTTGATCGCGACGATCCGGGTAGCACCCATGCGGGCCGCAGCCCAAACAGGCAGAGCTTCCAGCAGCCCGCCATCGACATACAGCTTTCCGCCGATCCGTACAGGGCGGAAAACAGCCGGGATCGCGGCCGAGGCGGCAACGCAGCGCCAGTCGATCTCATCTCCCTGGAACAGGCGCATCCGCAGCCGAGGGATTTGAGTCGCAACGATCCCGATCTCGATCCGCGGGCGGTATCTCTCACACAGCTCCCGCAGGAGAGCATCGACAGGGCGGCAATCCAGGATGCCTCGCCAGGGCGGCTGAAAAGGCCGGAAAGACACCAGGCTGCGGCAGCGGGAATCGAGCCAGAGGGCGATGAGATCGTCGGGGGAAGCGCGGGCGGCAATTACCCAGGCGTTGATCGCGCCCGCGGAGGCGCCGACGACGATGTCCGGGCGGAACCGCGAGGCGAGCGCTTTCCACGCCCCGGCCTGGTAGGCGGCGAACATGCCTCCCGCCGAGAGCACAAGAGCAGATTTGCCTTGAAAGGAAATACCTTTTCCAGTATCCCATCTGGGACAATAGAAGTTCAGTCCCATGTCGCGTGCAAGAATTGCGCTGTTCGTGATGGCGATACCCGTTGTTGCCCTCGCGTGGTGGGTTCACCGCCGGAATACCAGCCCGCGGGAGATCCCGTTTACGAAGGTCAAAAGGGAGTCGCTGGTCAGCATGCTGGCGACGAACGGGAAGGTGGAGCCATCGGAGTGGGTTTCCGTGAAGGCGGAGCGCCCCGGCGTGATCTTGCGCGTGCTGGTGCAGAAAGGGCAGCGGGTTGAAAAGGGCGCGCTGCTGATGGAGCTGGATCCTCGCGACGCCCAAGCGGAGGTCGCCTCGGCGGAAGCCGCGGTCGCCGGAGCGCGCGCGCAGCTCCAGATAGTGATGGAGGGCGGCAGGTCGGCGGAGAAGGTGGAGATCGAAAACGCGCTCGAGCGCAACCGCCTCGAACTCCAGATCGCCAAGAGAGATTACGAATCGCTCAAGCGCCTTCTGGAGAAGCACGCAGCCACCAGGATGGAGGTGGCGGAGGCGCAGCAGAAAGTGCAGCAGCTTCAGGCCGAGACGGAGGCGCTGGAGCGGAAGCGGATGGCGCTGGTGGAATCGGCCGACCGGACCTCGGCTGAGGCCAAGCTGCGCGAAGCGGAGGCCGCGCTCAACCAGGCGCGCACCCGTCTCGCCCGGAGCCGGATTCGCGCGCCGATCTCCGGGACCGTTTACGAACTCTCCGCCCGCCCGGGCAGCTACGTGAATACAGGAGATCCGGTGGCCGAAGTCGGCGAGCTCAGCATGCTGCGCGTGCGGGTCTACGTCGATGAACCGGAGTTGGGCCGCGTGGCCGAGGGGATGCCGGCGGTGATTACCTGGGACGCCATGCCGGAGCGGCAATGGAAAGGGACGGTTGAGACGATGCCGACCCAGGTTGTGGCGCTCGGCACGCGCCAGGTGGGCGAGGTGATTGTCATCATCGAGAATACCGATCAGAGCCTTCTCCCGGGCACCAATATCAACGCCGAAATCATTTCCCAGGTGGTGGACAACGGGCTCACCATCCCCAAGGAGGCGATCCGGAGGGAGAACGGCAAGATGGGAGTCTATGTGCTGCGCGGCGGCCATGTGGAATGGCAGGCCGTGGAACTTGGCGCCTCCAGCGTTACCCACGCGGTGGTGACCGGGGGCCTTTCGGAAGGCGACCTGGTGGCGCTGACGACGGACCAGCCGCTCAGCGGCGGCGACCGGGTTAAGCCGGTGATGCGGTAACTCAGGGTTTCACGACAGCCCGGACGATCTGCTCGGTGGACCCTTCGCCGAACGGCGAAAATCCCTCACTCAGGCTCCGACGGCGAGCGCCAGCCGCGAAAGCTCTTCCTCGGTGCTCTCGTCGGGAACCGAACATCCGGGCGCGAGCAAAAAGCGCTTGCCTGCGGCCTGCTGCGCCTCACGCCACTGCCGGCGGATCTCCTCTTCCGTGAGGGTGCGATAGTTGCGCTCGTCAATTCCAGCCATGATCAGCCCGGAGTAGCGGCTGCGCACTTCGGCGATGCTCACGCCGGTTGCGTGCGCCGAGTAGCTGATTCCGGCGGCGGGCCAGCCCTGGAAGAAGAGGTCGAGGTAAACCTTATCGCCGTGCAGGTGGAGCACGTTGAGCGGCGCTCCGGCGGCCGCTTCGAGCACCATGCGGTCGAACGGTTCGCTGAACCTGGCGTACTCCTCGCGCGTGAGCACCCCCTCGATCGCGTTATCGATGGCAAGGAAAATGCCGGAAGCGCCGGCTTGGAGGGCACGGCGGGCGTGGTTGGCCTCGGATTCCGCGATGACTTCAAGCGCGTCGAGCAGGGTCTGCGGATCCTCGCGCCGCATCCGCGCCACCTCATCTTTTGAGAAGGTTTTTTGCGCCTGATTGTAGGGGTTAAAGATGGTCTCGATGAAGTACATCGAACCGGCCAGCCTGTCGCGAATGATTTCAAGCGCCCGTATCTGCTCCGGAAACGGGTTTGCCTCAACCTTCAGCGCGCGCCAGCCATCCGGCTTGGGGTAGGGGAAATCGCTCATGACCTTGACGAGGTCGGTACGGTAACGGCGATGGAAGTCGAGTGTGGCTTGCGCGTGGCGCTCGCCGGGGAATTTCTCCAGTCCGAAATGATTCCAGAGCGTGAAGGGTGGGCGGTCGACGTCATCGCCGCGGAGGGCGCGGTCGATGCGCTCTTTGCTCGTGAGTTCAGCAGGCATTTCCTTACAATGTTACGCTAAGCGCCGTCGCGCAGCGCTATGCGGGGGCCGGAGCGGAGCGGGGAATCTCGACGCAGCCGCGGCCGGTCGGGAGCAGCTTGCCGGGATTGAAGCGGCACTCGGGATCGAACAGCAGCTTGAACGCGCGGAGCAGGTCGATGGTCTCGGCGCTGAACAACTCGGGCATGAGTTCCTTCTTTTCCAGGCCGACGCCATGCTCGCCGGTAATGGTGCCGCCGGCGGCGATGCAGCGGCGCAGGATGTCCGCGCCGGCCGCGCGCGCTTTTTCCAGATCGCCCGGGCGGCGCGGGTCGAACAGGATGATGGGGTGCATGTTGCCGTCGCCCGCATGGAAGATGTTGCTGATGGTGAGGCCGTACTTTTCCGCGACCTCCCGGATGTAGCGCAGCGTGGGCGCGATCTCGGTGCGGGGAACCACGCCGTCCTGAACGTAGTAGGTGGGACTCACGCGCCCGACAGCGCCGAAGGCGTTCTTGCGCCCTTTCCAGAGCAGCTCGCGCTCTTCGGCCGATTGCGCGACGCGGACTTCGCGGGCGCGGCAGGCCAGGCAGGCTTCGCGCACCTGTTCCACCTGCTCCTCGACGGCCTCGCGCAGGCCCTCCAGTTCAATGAGCAGCACGGCGGCCGCATCGATTGGGTAGCCGGCATGGGTGGCTTCCTCGACCATGCGCAGCATCACGCCGTCCAGCATTTCCACGGCGACGGGCGTTATGGCGCGCGCGGTGATTTCGGCGACGGTTTCGCCGGCGTCCTCGGCGGAGTTGTAGATGGCCAGCAGCGTTTTGACATGCTCCGGCTTGCGCATGAGGCGCAGCACTACTTTGGTTACCAGCGCGAGCGTGCCTTCCGAGCCGGTGAGGAAGCCGGTCAGGTCGTATCCGGGAAGATCAGGTTCCATGCCGCCGGCGGTGAACACGGTCCCGTCGGGAAGAACGGCTTCCAGGCCGAGCACGTGATTCGTGGTTACGCCGTAGGCCAGCGTGTGGGGCCCGCCGGCGTTTTCGGCCACGTTGCCGCCGATGGTGCAGGCCTTCTGGCTGGAAGGGTCCGGCGCGAAGAAGTAGCTGCGGTCCTGGACCGCCAGGGTGACGTCCAGGTTGACCACTCCCGGTTCCACCACGGCGCGCTCATTCTCCAAATCGATGGCAAGAATGCGGTTCATGCGCGCGAAGGCCAACATGAGGCCGCCTTCGACGGGAATGGCGCCGCCGCTGAGGCCGGTTCCGGCGCCGCGCCCGATCACGGGGATGCCGTGGCGGTGCGCGATCCTGACAAAATTGACGACGTCGGTGGTGCTGCGGGGAAAGACCACGAGGTCCGGGCGGCCGCGATCGACGCTGCCGTCGTACTCGTAGAGCATGAGGTCTTCCGGTTGGTCCAGGTAGTTGTGCGGGCCGGCCGCCGCGATCAGTTCCAGTTTCGCAGGCTCCGGAATCATGAGGCAAGCAGCGCTCTAACGCGGGCCAGCATGGCTTCATCGGTCCAGTTGGCGGCCCCGATGATCTTTTCCACCACGCGCCCCTCGCGGTTGATGATGTAGGTTTCCGGGTACTTGAAGGTGCCGTACTCGGTGCTGATTCTGGATTCCGGATCGCGCGCGGTCTGGAAGGCTACGTTCACTTTCGAAAGAAAGTTTTCATAGGCGCGCGGGTTCTGGTCCACGCTGACGCCGAGCACCACAACGCCTTCGGCGGCGAAGTGCTTCTGGAACTCGTTGAGGGAGGGCATCTCCTGGATGCAAGGCGGGCACCAGGTGGCCCAGAAATTCAGGACGAGCAGCTTGCCGCCGAAATTGGAGCGCGTGATGGTGCTCCCGGAGTCGGTGACGATGGAAAAGTCGGGCGCTTTGTCGCCGGCGACCACGATTCTGTCGCGGAACGTGCCGGCCACCACCCAGACGAGAATCCCCAGGCAAACGACTATAAGGCCCCGGAGTACGTGTTCAGTTTTGACTGAAGCCATCAAAAGTCCTATGATCCTAGTGTATCCGGCCAAAGGTGAACTCGTTGGCGGCCTGGCCCCTTTTCCGCAGCGTGATTTTTGCACCCATTCGGATCTGCTGTCATCATAATAATTTAGGCCGTTTGCGCGGACGCGCGGGGGGACTGGGTCATGTTGATAACACGAAGGATTGAGTTCTCGGCATCACACGTCTGCCGCCTCCCCGGGCTGTCGGATGAGGAAAACCGGGCGCTCTACGGCGAAGCTGCCAATCCCCACGGGCACGGCCACAACTACGTGGTCGAAGTGACGCTGGATGGGACACCTGACCCGGTGACCGGAATCGTATTCGACCTGAAAAAGTTGAAGGAAGTGTTGAACCGGGAAGTCGTGGAGCCGATGGACCACAGGTTCCTGAACGACGAAGTGCCGCCCTTCGACCGCGTGGTGCCCACGAGCGAGAACCTTGCCATCGAGATCTGGCGGCGCGTGAAGCCGCGATTGGAGGAGGCCGGCGCGCGGCTTCACTCGGTGCGGGTGTGGGAGTCCGAGGACTTCTGCGCCGAGTTTCAGGGAGAATGCCGTTGATCAGGCTGACTCGCCGCTACCGTTTTTCCGCATCGCACCGGCTGCATTCCCCCCGGCTCTCCGATGAAGAAAACCGGGCAATATACGGGAAGTGCAACAACCGGCACGGGCACGGGCACAACTACGTGCTCGAAGTCAGCGTGCGCGGCCCCGTCGAGCCAGAGACCGGGCGGGCGGCCGATGTCGCCGCTCTCGACTCGCTGGTGCAGCGGGAAATCATCAGCGCGTTCGATCACCGCAATTTGAACGCGGAGGTTTTCGAGTTTGCGAGCGCCGTCCCGACGACGGAGAACCTGGTGGCGGAGATCGAACGCCGGTTGCGGCGAGGGTGGAGTGCGGTGTTCCCCGGAAGGTGGCCGGAGTTGGACCGAATCAGAATCCAGGAGACCAGGCGGAACACAATTGAGGCAAGGCTATGAACGCGGCTGACCGAAAGAACTCGATAATGAAGACCGAGACGATTGTGAAGGTGATTACACCGAAGGAGGAGGGGCTGATCGCGTCGCGGATGCGGGACGTGCTGCGCGAACTCGGGGAGAACCCGGAGCGTGAGGGCCTGCTGAAAACGCCCGATCGCGTGGAGAAGGCGCTGCGCTACCTGACCAGCGGGTATAAGAAAGACCTCAAACAGATCATCAACGGCGCGATGTTCACGGTGAAGTACGATGAGATGGTCATCGTCAAGGACATCGAGTTCTTCAGTCTCTGCGAGCACCACCTTCTGCCGTTCTTTGGAAAGATTCACGTCGCCTACCTGCCCAAAGACAAAGTGGTGGGGCTAAGCAAGATTCCGCGCATCGTCGACATGTTCGCGCGGCGGCTGCAAATTCAGGAGAGGTTGACGCAGGAGATCGCGCAATCACTCCAGGATGTGCTCGACCCGCTCGGGGTGGGAGTGGTGTGCGAGGCGCGGCACTTCTGCATGATGATGCGGGGCGTGGAAAAGCAGCACTCGGGAGCGGTGACCAGCGCCATGCTCGGGGCGTTTCGCACGCGCAAGAAGACGCGCGACGAATTTCTGGCGCTCGTGAAGCAGAATTCCACCTCGGTCTGATACGCGCGGCCGGCGTGGTAGCATTTGCATAAGATGATCAAGGATTTCCGCCGGTTTGAAGTAAGCGATCCGTTTGGCCGGACCTGGGAAGTGGAGTACCTCTGGCTGCAAAACGCCATCTCCATCAGGCACAGCGACACGGTGGACGTGAAGTTCGCGCTTCGCTGCGGGGCCGAGCGCCAGGAAAAGGTAATCGCGCTGCGCCATCCGGATCTGCTCGAGATCAGCCGGAAGGCGGGGCGCCCCATCACGGATCCCTGGTGTGCGCGGCTGGCCGCGCTCCACCTAACCCGGATCATGGAAGCGGGCGAGGACATGGAGAAGGACCTGGTCACGGTGCGGGCGGAAGACCTGGAGGACTACAGCGCCCAGCTCCGGCAACGCGCGACCGCAGCCTGAGGCCCGGCGGATCGGGCTCGTTCCAATTACGTTCAGAGACAAACCACCTTCGAGGCCAAGTTTCCCGCGCGGCAGCGCGGCAATCGTTCAATAATAAGTGGGAGGGGCTTGGGATTGGAGCGATACATCTGTATTCACGGGCACTTTTACCAGCCGCCGCGTGAAAACCCCTGGCTTGAAGCCATCGAGCTCCAGGACTCGGCGTATCCGTATCATGACTGGAACGAGCGGATCGATGCCGAATGCTACGCTCCCAATTCGGCCTCGCGAATTCTCGATGAAAAGGGGCGCATAGCAGACATCGTCAACAACTATGCGCGAATCAGCTACAACTTCGGGCCGACGCTGCTGGCGTGGTTGCAGGACCAGGCGCCGGAAACTTACCAGTTGGTGATCGATGCCGACCGGCTGAGCGCGGAGCGCTTTTCCGGGCATGGATCAGCCCTCGCGCAGCCCTATAACCACGTGATCATGCCGCTGGCAAACCGGCGGGACAAGCTCACGCAAGTACGCTGGGGCATACGCGATTTCGAGCGCCGGTTCGGCCGGTTTCCGGAGGGGATGTGGCTGCCGGAAACGGCGGTGGATCTGGAAACGCTCCAAATCCTGGCCGAGCACGGCATCAGGTTCACGGTGCTCTCGCCCTATCAGGCGCGCCGTGTGCGGCAGAAGCGGCGGTCCTGGCGCGACATCACGGGCGGGCGGATCGATCCAACCATGGCCTACTGGCTGCGCCTGCCTTCCCGGGGAAAAGTCACTCTGTTCTTCTATGACGGGCTCATCTCGCGGGCGGTGGCCTTCGAGCGGCTGCTGGACAGGGGCGAGAATCTGGCGGAAAAGCTGGCCGGCGCATTTTCCGGCGAGCGGCCCTGGGGGCAGTTGGCCCACATCGCCACGGATGGCGAGACTTACGGTCATCACCACCAGCGCGGCGAAATGGCGCTCTCGTACGCGCTGAAGTACATCGAGGAGAACGGGCTGGCCCGCCTGACCAATTACGGCGAGTATCTGGAGGGGCACCCGCCGTCGCACGAAGTTCAGGTTTACGAGAACTCCTCGTGGAGTTGCGCGCACGGAGTGGAGCGCTGGCGCAGCAACTGCGGCTGCAATACCGGGGGCCGCCCCGGTTGGACGCAGGAATGGCGGGGGCCTCTGAGGGAAACATTTGACTGGCTGCGGGACTGCGTGGCGCCCTACTACGAAACCAAAGGGCGCGAGTATTTGAAGGACCCCTGGGCGGCGCGCGACGACTACATCGACGTAATCCTCGACCGGAGCCCCGAGAGCCGCGAGCGCTTCTTCGCGAAGCACGCCCTGCACCCGCTCTCCGGCGCCGGCGAGATTGCCGCGCTGAAGCTGCTGGAACTGCAGCGGCACGCGATGTTGATGTACACGAGCTGCGGCTGGTTTTTCGACGAGCTGTCGGGCATAGAAACGGTTCAGGTGATTCAGTATGCGGGAAGAGTGCTGCAACTGGCGAAGGAACTCGGCGGCCCCGATCTCGAATCGCCGTTTCTGGAACGGCTCGAGCGCGCGCGCAGCAACATCCCCGAGCACCAGAACGGGCGCGTGATTTTTGAGAAGTTCGTCCGGCCGGCGATGGTGGACTTGCACAAAGTGGGCGCGCACTACGCCATCGCTTCCATTTTCGACAACGGGCCGCAGCAGGGCCGCATTTACTCTTACTCGGTAGAGTGCAAGGACTCGCGGCTGCTGAAGGCGGGCAGGGCGCAGTTTTCGATCGGCAAGCTCAAAATCACGTCGGAAGTGACGCGGGAATCGGCGCTGGTGACTTTCGGGGTGGCGCACCTCGGGGACCATACGGTGGCGGGCGGAGTGCGAGCCTATCACGGAGAGACGCAGTACCTGGAGGCGCTCGAGCGGATGGCCGCGGTGTTCCGCCAGGGCGACTTTCCGGAGCTGATCCGCGCCGTGGACCGCGAATTCGGGCCGGGGACGTACTCGCTCAAGCTGCTGTTTCGGGACGAGCAGCGGAAGATTCTCCGGCAAATCCTGGCGGCGAGCCTGGCTGAAGCGGAGAGCGCCTACAGGCACATCTACGAGAGCCATGGCGGGCTGGCGCGCCTGCTGGCGAGCATTGGGATGCCCGCGCCGAAGAGCCTGGAAGCCGCGGCCGAGGTCACGCTGAACAACGACCTGCGCCGCGCATTCGAGCAGGAGGAGCTAGACCTCGGCCGCATCGACGCGCTGGTTGAGGAAGCCAAAATCGCCAAGGTGCCGTTCGATTCCGCAACGCTGGAATTCTCGCTGCGGCGCACGCTCGAGCGAATGGCCGAGCAGTTCGCCGCCCATCCCGGGGATACGGCCATGCTGGAGAAGCTCGATGCCGCCGCGGGCATGATCCACAGCTTGCCGTTCGGCGTCGTGCTGTGGAAAGTGCAGAACCTCTACTACAACATGATGCTGACTGTCCTCCCCGAGTTCGGCGCCAAGGCCGCTTCCGGCAACCTCGCCGCGGGAAAGTGGGTTCGGCAGTTCCGCAGCCTGGGCGAACGGCTCGGAGTGCGGGTGGAGTGACGTGGGCGCGCTGCGCATTCCGGTTTCTACATATCGCATTCAGTTTAACATCAACTTCAGGTTTGTGGACGGCCGCGACCTGGTGCCCTACCTCCAACTGCTCGGCATAACGGACCTGTATTCGTCGCCGCGCTTCAAGGCGCGCCGCGGCAGCCCGCACGCCTATGACGTCGAGAACCCCCTCCGAATTAACTCCGAACTCGGCACCGAAGAGGAATTCGAGGAACTCGCTCTCAAGCTGAAGAACTACGGGATGGGCCTGCTGCTCGACATCGTGCCGAATCACATGGCCGCCAGTTCGGGGAACCCTTGGTGGATGGACCTGCTCGAGCACGGCAAGGACTCGCTCTACGCGCATCACTTCGCGGTGGACTGGGGCCGCGCCGGCCCGAAATCGCGCCGGCCCGACAGGATCGTGCTGCCGATCCTCGGGGACCTGTACGGGGCGGTGCTGGAAGGCAGGCAGTTCAGCCTGAGGCTGGACGAGAACGGCTTCTTTGTCAGCTATTACGATCACCGGCTGCCGCTTGATCCAAAAACCTATCCGATGGTGCTCGAACGCTGCGCGGCGGCGCAGCCGGAGCTGAGGACTCTGCTCGATGCGATCGAGGCGCTGCCCGCCGGCGATCCCTCAAGAGCGGCCGAGCGGCGCCGCAAGACCGATGAAATCAAGCGCGAACTCTGGCGTCTCTACAACACCAGCGCTGAGTTCCGGACGGCGCTCGACGATTGTCTGATCGCGATCGGAGGGAAGGAAGGCGACCCGGCAAGCCTCGATCTGCTCGACCGCATTCTCGACCGGCAGCACTACCGTGTTGGGTACTGGCGGATCGCCTCCGAAGAGCTGAATTACCGGCGCTTTTTCGACATCACGGACCTGGTGGGCGTGCGCGTGGAGCACCCCGATGTCTTCCATTCGCGGCACATGGAAATTCTCGGCCTGGTTAAGACGGGCCGCGTGACCGGGCTGCGCGTTGACCACATCGACGGGCTGCGCGATCCGGCCGCCTATCTGCGGCGCCTGCGAACCAGCGTGGCGGGCGGCTCCCAGTTCTACGTAATCGTCGAAAAAATTCTGGGCAGCGACGAGGAGCTGCCGGAAGACTGGGAGCAGTTCGGCACCACCGGATACGACTTCCTCAACTACGTGAACGGGCTGTTCGTCAATGCGGAGGGCATAAAGGCTTTGAGCGAGGTCTATCGCCGCTTCACCGGGCTCCAGGAGGATTTTGCCAGGGTGCGGTACACCCGTATGAAGCAGGTGATGAACGAGCTGTTCGCGGGCGAAGTGCGGGCGCTCGGGTTTCACCTCGGGCAGCTTGCGGCGCAGGACCGGTATGCGCGGGACCTGCCGTACGAATCGCTGCTTCACGCGCTCGTGGAGGTGACAGCCTGCTTTTCCGTTTACCGCACGTATGTTCGGGAGTGCCGGGTTTCGCCGCGGGACAGGCGCTATCTGGAGCAGGCTTTGGACGCGGCCGAGCACACGTCGGGCGAGTCCGGCTCGCAGGCGTTCGCATTTCTGAGGCGCGTGCTGCTGCTGGATATCCCGCATTATATTGAGAACCGCCAGGAGTGGCTTGATTTCGTGATGGCGTGGCAGCAGTTCACCGGGTCGGTGATGGCCAAGGGTTTCGAGGACACGGCGTGCTATGTCTACAACCGCCTCATTTCGCAAAATGAGGTGGGCTGCGATCCGGTGACGGCAGACCTGCCGCCCGGCCCCGAGGAATTTCACAGCCGGAACGCGGCGCGGCTGGAGCGCAGGCCGCACACGCTGAACGCCACATCCACGCACGACACCAAGCGCAGCGAGGACGTGCGCGCGCGCATTAACGTGCTCTCCGACATACCGCGGCTGTGGGCCCGGCACGTCGCACGGTGGGGCGAGTGGAACGCAGCGAAGAAGCGGATGGTGAACGGGCAGCCGGCGCCAGACCGCAATGACGAGTTCCTGCTTTACCAGACCCTGATCGGCGCCTGGCCGCTGGATGAGGATGAAGTGCCCGGTTTCATTGAGCGCCTCAAGAGCTACGTCCAGAAGGCGGCCCGCGAGGCGAAGGTGCACACCAACTGGCTCTATCCGAACGAAGCGTATGAGAAGGCGCTGCACGCGTTCATCGACGCCATTTTCGAGGCCGGCGAGGAGAACCCCTTTTTGAAGGATTTTCTGGCCTTCCAGCAGCGGATTGCACCCGCCGGGGCGGTGAACTCGCTTGCGCAGACGCTGCTCAAGATCGCCTCGCCAGGAGTGCCGGATTTTTACCAGGGGACGGAGCTGTGGGACTTCAGCCTGGTCGATCCGGATAACCGGCGGCCGGTGGACTTCACGCGCCGCGGCGCGCTGCTCGACGAACTGAGGCGGCGCGAGGCCCAGGACGCGGCCAGGCTGGTGAAAGACCTGTGCGCGAACTGGCAGGACGGCAGGATCAAACTTTACCTGACCTACAAGGCTCTGAATTTCAGGCGTGCGCATGCGGAGCTGTTCCAGCAGGGGGCGTATCTGGGGATGAGCGGGGACATCCACGCCTGCGGGTTTGCGCGGCGGCTGGGGGACAGTTGGGTTATCGCCGCCGTGCCGCGGAACACCGCGCGCCTGGCGCCCTGGCGCAAGCGGCTGTTGCAGCCGAACATCTGGGGGAACGCCGCGCTCGAACTGCCGGAGGGCGCGCCCCGGCGGTGGCACGATGTGTTCACCGGCGCGGAAATCCAGGTGCGCGGGAAGGCCCTGAAGCTGGCTGAGGCGTTCGCTTCGTTCCCCGTCGCCCTGCTGGCGGGGGATGCGGTTACGCCTTGATTTTGCGGATTTCCTCGGTCAGGGCCGGCACCACTTCGAACAGATCTCCCACAATTCCGTAATCGGCGACTTCGAAGATCGGGGCGCCGGCGTCCTTGTTGATCGCCACGATGGTTCGTGAGCCTTTCATTCCCACAAGGTGCTGGATCGCCCCGGATATGCCGATTGCCAGGTAGAGCTTGGGCGCGACCGTCTGGCCGGAGCTGCCTACCTGCCGCTCCATCGGCAGCCAGCCGTTGTCGCAGATCGGCCGCGATGCCGCGAGTTCGGCGCCGAGCGCCTCGGCAAGCTTTTCCACGATGGCGAGGTTCTCTTTTTCCTTAATGCCGCGGCCGACGGAGACGATGATGGAGGCTGAGGAGAGGTCGACGCCGGCTTGCGCTTCGCGGAAAGGCTCGCCCGGGCGGGTGCGCACCGCTCCGGGATCCAGCGGCGGCGCGAAGGTCTCCACCCGGGCCTTCCCCTGCTCGATTTCGTCCGCTCGGTACGCGCCGGCCTGGACGGAAACGAAGTTTGGCGGCTCGGTGGCAAACCTCACGTCGGCGTTGAGCTTGCCCTGGAAAAGCTGGCGGACGAGGATGAGCTTGCCGTCTTGCACGCGATGTGAGACCGCATCGCCGAGAAGAGCGCGGCGGAACCGGGCGGCAAGCCTCGGCGCGTAATCGCGGACCTGGTAGGTGTGCGGGAACACGACGAGCTGAGGGCCGGCGTGCCGGATCAGGGCTTCGAGCGCCGTGGTGTACGCATCCGGCGTGTACTGCTTGAGGAGCGGGTGATCCACGGCCCAGACCGTTTCGAGGTCCCGGCCGGCGGCTTCTTGAGCCAACGCGGCGACGCCTTCCCCCAGGACTGCCGCCGAGACCGGCGCGTTCAGCTCGCGCGCCATCTGCCGCGCCGCCGCCAGTGTCTCCCAGGCCATGCGGTTCCAGACCCCGTTGCGCTGTTCGAGAATCGCGAGAACGCTCATGGCATCACCTCACAAAACGCGAGCGGAGAACCGCAGGCGCTCGACAAGCCTGTGCGCCGCCTGTTTCGCGTCGCCGTCGAGAATTTCCGTCTGCTTGGTTTTCTGCGGCGGGTAGACGCGCGCAATCTCGAGTGCGGGCGCCGGGGTGAAGCCGAGCTGCTCCGAAGTTACGCGGCGGATCTCCTTCGTCCTGGCGCGCTTGATGCCCATCAGCGTGGCGTAGCGCAATTTGCTGATGCCGGACTGGATGGTGAGCAGGGCCGGCAGCGGCATCTCGATATGCTGAAACCAGCCCTCTTCCAGCTCGCGCTTGACGCGGATGGAGCCGTCGAGCACCTCGACCTGCATGATGATGGTGGCATGCGGCAGGCCGAGCAACTCAGCCAGGATGACGCCCGTCTGGCCATAGCCGAGGTCCTCGGACTGCAAGCCGGTGAGAATAAGGTCCGGCTTCTCGCTCTCGACGGCGCGCGCCAGAAGCATCGCGATATTGAGCGAATCCCAGGTATCGAGGCCGTCGGCTTCGATGTGTATGGCGCGGTCGGCGCCCTTGGCCAGGGCCTCGCGGATGGATTGCGCGGCGCGCGCCGGGCCGGCGCTCACCACCACCACTTCGCCGCCGTGTTTTTCCTTGAGCTGGAGCGCCTCTTCCAGGGCGTAGGCGTCGGGCTCATTGATTTCGTAGGCGAGATCGGCGTCCTCGATCCAGCGCTGGTCCGGACTTGGGCGCAGAGACGAATCGCGGGCAGAGACCTGCTTGAGAGCGGCCAGAATTTTCATGTGGGCAGCGCTACCCTCCGGATAGTTGCTATCCAGTATAGCGCTTGAAAATCAGGCAGCCGTTGGTGCCGCCGAACCCGAAGGAATTTGAGAGGGCGTAATCGATGCGGGCGGGGCGCGCCACGTTCGGCACGTAGTCGAGATCGCAGCCTTCGTCCGGGCACTCGAGATTGATGGTGGGCGGCAGGATCTGATCCCGGATGGCGAGGACGGTAAGGCCGGCTTCCAGCCCGCCGGCGGCGCCGAGCAGATGGCCGGTCATGGACTTGGTTGAACTTACGGCCAGCTTGTAGGCATGCTCACCGAAGCAGCGCTTGATCGCGAGGGTCTCGACGCGGTCGCCTACGTCGGTTGACGTACCGTGCGCGTTGATGTAATCGATCGCCTCCGGTTCGATTCCGGCGTCGCGCAGGGCGTTGCGCATGACGCGGTATGCTCCGTCGCCGTCCTCGGGAGGCGCGCTGATATGAAAGGCGTCGCCACTCATTCCATACCCGATGATTTCGGCCAGGATGGGAGCGCCGCGGCGCAGGGCCGTTTGCAATTCTTCGAGAATCAGAATGCCCGCTCCTTCACCCACCACGAAGCCGTCGCGATCCTTGTCCCACGGGCGGCTGGCCCGTTCCGGTTCGTCGTTGCGGGTGGAGAGGGCGCGCATGGCGGCGAAACCGCCGATTCCCATGCGCGAGATGGCGCTTTCCGCGCCGCCGCAGATCATCACGTCGGCGTCGCCGCGCTGGATCAGCCGGAAGGAATCCCCGATGGCGTGCGCGCTAGTGGTGCAGGCGGTAGCCGTGGCGGAATTGGGCCCCTTGGCGCCGGTCCGTATGGAAACGTATCCGGAGGCGAGGTTGACGATCGTCGCAGGGATGAAGAACGGTGAGATGCGCTTGGGGCCGTGGTTCAGCAACTGCTCGAACTCGCGCTCGATCACTTCAAACCCGCCGATGCCGCTGCCGATGTAAACGCCGACTTGCTCGGCATTTTCTACCGTAATCTTGATTCCCGAAGCGGAGAGGGCGAAATCCGACGCCGCGATGGCGAACTGGATGAATCGCCCCATCTTCTTGAGCTCTTTGCGCTCCACCCACTTCTCGGGCTGGAACCCCTTGACCTCTCCGGCGATCCGGCAGGCAAACGCCGAAGCATCAAAAGCCGTTATGGGAGCGATGCCGCTGCGCGAGTTGCGGATAGCTTCCCAAGTCTCTTCAGTCCCGACAGCTACCGGGGAAACCAATCCGACACCTGTGACAACGACCCTGCGCGACAAAGCTACGACTCCTCTTCTGGGAAACCGAATACGGCTGGCTGGTTACTTCTTCGCCATCTTGGCTTCGATATAGTCGATGGCGTCCTTCACAGTGGCAATCTTCTCGGCATCCTCATCCGGGATATCGAGGTCGAAAGCCTCCTCAAAGGCCATGATGAGTTCGACGATATCGAGGGAATCCGCGCCCAGGTCGTCCACGAATGATGCCGTAGAGTCAACCTGGGCTTCATCCACCCCAAGTTGCTCGACAATAATCTGCTTGACCTTCTGCTCAACCGACATGAAACCTCCAGATCTACAAACTCATTGATTCTAGCGACGTTCACGCTCGCACGCAACTGGCGCGTTTTCCGCTTCGCGCCCGGAGTTTACAATCGAGCTATGTGGCGGAGCGCTATCGTCTTTGCAGCGCTGGCCCCCGGTTGGCTAGCCGCACAGCAGGCCCCCGCTGACGGAATCCAGGCGATTCTCGCCCGGGTATCCGAGGAAGCCGAGGTCTTCCGCGCCAACGCACCCAGCATGCTGGCCGAGGAGACCCTGGTGCAGCGAGCGCTGAAGCTACCGCGGCGCTTCTGGCCGCGCATCGGCAATCCCAAACCTGAGTATCGCACGCGCGAGATCGTCTCCGAATACGGCTTTTCCAGCTTCCGGGAATCCCCGAACGCGCTTCACGAATTCAGGCAGGTGGTGATGGTCGACGGCAAGCCGGTTTCCACCCGGGAGGAAGCGCGGCACAGCCTGGCTATCGGTATGCGCTCTGATGACGACCGGGTGAAGAAGCGCATGCTGGAGCGCTTTGAAAAATATGGGCTTACCGGCGCGGCGGCCGATTTTGGGCAGGTGCTGCTGCTGTTCGGGCGCCGGCAATTGGACAACTACGATTTCCGGGTGGATGGCGAGAGCCGCATTGGCGCGGACGAGGCCGTCATCCTGGCCTTCAAGCAGCGCGGCGGGGAGGGGTCGGTGTTGATTTTTGAACGGCGCAAGGCGGTGCACCTGCCGCTTGAAGGCCGGCTCTGGGTGCGCCGCCCGGACTTCCGGCCGCTTCGCGTGGAGCTTTTCAGTGTCCGCAAGGAAGCGGAGACCGAAATCCGCGACCAGGCGGCGGTGGATTACACCGTCAGCGCCCAGGGCGTCGCCGCGCCGGCTTCCGTTGTCCATCGCCAGTTTGCCGGGTCTACTCTGGTAGTGGAAAACGTGTTCCGCTACTCGCCGTTTCGAGTCTTCTCGGTGGACGCAGAAATCAAGTTCCAATGATCATCTACCTTCACGGCTTCGCCTCCGGACCGGGTTCCAAAAAAGCGCAGTTTTTTCGCGAACGGTTTCGCAGCCATGGAATCGAACTTTTGGTTCCCGATCTCTCGGAGGGCGATTTTGAAAATTTCACGTTGACAAGGCAGCTTGGCGTGATCGAACGCCTGGCGGGCGGCCGGCCGGTGTCGCTGATCGGTTCGAGCATGGGCGGGTACCTGGCGGCGCTGTATGCGGCGCGGCATCGCGAAGTGACGCGGCTCCTGCTGCTGGCGCCGGCGTTTGCGCTTTCGCGCCGCTGGGCGGAGTGGCTTGGCGAGGAACAAGTGAGCGCCTGGAAGCAGCGCGGGTACTTCTCGTTTTTCCACTACGGTGAGGCGCGCGAGCGCCGGCTCAACTACGGCATCGTCGAGGATGCTGCGCGCTACGAGGACTTCCCCGATGTGACCCAGCCGGCACTCGTCTTCCACGGCAGGGCGGACACCGCGGTGCCGTGCGCGCTCTCCGAGGAGTTCGCCCGTTCGCGCCCCAATGTCCAACTCACGCTTCTCGAAGACGGCCACGAGCTTACAGGCTCGCTCGAGACCATTTGGGCGGCCTCCAGCGGCTTCTTCGGCCTGTGAGCACGTGGTATAACCAGACGCGTGCGCAGCCGGTGTTCCAGGAGGCCGCGCAGCGCGTGCATCGGGGGGACATCGGCAAGCCCGTGTTCGCGCAGGTGCTCTATTACGCCGGACGGCCGGCGAAGGACAAATCCAGGCCAGGCATGGATCCGGGGCAGGCTCGCGTTTTGAATTTCTATATGGACCGCGTGCTCGGGGGGGACATCATCGTCGAGCAGAACATCCACGTCATCGATGTGGCGAACTGGTTCCTGCAGGGCCACCCGCTGCGTGCCTTTGGGACGGGCGGCCGCACCGACTGGCGGGGCACCGGCTATGATGCCGGAGACGCCTGGGACCATTTCCTGGTGACCTTCTGGTATCCCAACGACGTGCACGCGGATTTCAGCTCGAACCAGCTTACCAACAGCTTTTCGGACCTGTGCGTGCGCGTGTTCGGCATCCGGGGCGCGGTGGATTCCCACTACGGCGGGCTGGTGCGCATCACGGGCGAGAACGCGTGGCTCGGAGCGGAGCAGGACGACACCTTCCGCCAGGGCGCTATCAACAACGTCAAGGCGTTCGTCGAGAGCATCCGGGCGGGCAAGCCGCTGAACAACGCGGAGCAGGGGGTGGAGAGCAACCTGACCGCAATTCTCGGCCGCATGGCCGCTTACCAGAACCGCATGGTGACCTGGGACGAGATGATGAACTCGACCGAGCGCTACGAAGCCAACCTCAAGCTGCGCTGGTAAGCGGGAGAGCGGGCTTTCCCTCTTTATACTAGGGTCGTGACGGACGACGCGCGAGAACGGCAGATAGAGCGGCTGCGCCGGGAGCGCCTGGACGTGCTGATTCTGGGCGGAGGAATCAATGGCGCCGGGGTTGCCCGCGACCTCGCTTTGCGCGCCAGAGAGACCGGCACGCCGCTCAGTATCGGCCTCGTCGAGCAGGCTCATTTCGCCTGCGGCGCCAGCAGCCGCAACTCGCAGTTGATTCACGGCGGCTTGCGTTACCTGAAGAATCTCGAATTCCGGCTGGTGCGCGAGGCGTTGCGGGAGCGAGCGCTGCTGCTGCGGCTGGCGCCGGATTACGTCCGGCCCCTCCGCTTTTTCATGCCGGTCTACGGCTGGTTAGAGCGCAATTACTACAACGCGGGCCTCGCACTCTACGACCTGCTCGCGGGGAAGGCAAGGATTGAACGCCACCGCATGCTGTCACGGGATGAAGCCGTGCGGCTCGAACCGGAACTTTCCGTGGGTCTGCGCGGCGCCGCGCTGTTTTACGATGCCCGGCTGAACTCGGCGCAGTTCACGCTCGCTAACATTTGCGACGCCATCGACAATGACGCGGCGGCGGTCAACTACGTGCGCGCGGAGGCCTGGGAGCGCGAGGCCGAGGGCTGGCGCGTCCACCTCCGGGATACGCTCTCGGGCGAGGTGTTCGAGACGCGCGCACGCAAGCTGGTGGACACAACCGGCCCCTGGAGCCACGCCGGCGGGCTGCGTCTCGTGCGCGGATCGCACCTCGTCTTCCCGCGCCTGAATCGGAGCGACAACGCCATTGCCTGGTTCGAAGAGTCGGGCCGGATTATCTTCATTATCCCCTGGGGCGAGGACAATCAACTGAGCCTGGTGGGCACTACGGACGTCGACCACGAGCAGAGTCCGGATGACGTCCACATCTCAAGCGAGGAGACGGCCTACCTGCTGAGGATCGTCAAGGAACTTTTCCCCAGGGTTAATGCGCGTCCGCTGGCCGCTTTCAGCGCGCTCCGCCCGCTGCTGCGCGATGAGGCGGCGTCGCCCACGCACACCAGCCGCGAGCACCGCATCTGGAACGACCCCGCCGGCGTGCTGCACGTCTCCGGCGGCAAATACACGACATACCGGCTCATGAGCGAAGAGGCCGCGGACCTCGCCGCGCGCGAAATCGCTCCGCCCCTCGCCGGCGTCCACCCGACATCCCGCACTCCGTTTCGAGCGGCGTGCCTCCCCGACTCCCGCTCCGAGCGCATCGCATTTGCCGTGCGGCATGAGATGGCCCGCCGCCTTTCCGATCTGATGTTCATCTCGACTTACTGGGGTTACGAGCAGCCGTGGGACCGGGAGCGGCTGGAGCCATACGCCCGCGAAATGGGCGCCATCCTCGGCTGGGACCGCGAGCGCATGGAACAGGACATCGAAGCCGTGCTCTCGCTGCGGGCGGTCCCCGATCTTACACCACCCTCTCTTTGACCGGGTCCCAGCGCACCTTGCGTTCCTGGCGGTATGCCTCCACCGACATGATGACCGCCGCCGCCTCTTCGAATGCGCGGTCCACGCCGCACCGCGGAGTCTCCCTGGAGCGGGCGCAGGCAACGAAGTTCTCCATGTGGCCGTCCACTTCGACCTCGCCGGGCTTCATGGTGTATTCCGGCGGAACTGTCGCGTTCTGCGGCGGCAAGCCGGCCTGCGTGGCTCTCCACCGCGCGCGGGCGGCCTTCTCCGCGTACTCGGGCTTCCATTCCGCGTCGAAGGTGCGGCAGAACGACGGCGAGACTTCCAGAGTCTTTTCGCGCCCGAGGAACTGGATTAGCTCGCCGACATGCCGGTTGGCGAAGGTGCAGTTGAAGGTTACGTTCATTTCCTTCTTCGGGTAGTCGTACAGTACGTGCCACATGTCGGGCAGTTCGCGGTCTTCCTTCCAGAAGTACTTGTTGCCCTGGGTGAGGGCGGTTTCCGGAATGCCCATTTCGGCAATCATGTTCACCGCGTCCCAGAGATGGCTCAAAAGGTCGCCCGCGATCCCGGTGCCATATTCCCACCAGCAGCGCCAGCGGAAAAATCTTTCGGCGTCGAAGGGGCGCTTGGACGCGTTGGCGATGAAGCGCTCCCAATCGATGTTCTCCGGTGTGGCGTCCGCGGGCAGTTCGTTCAAATCGTACCGGGTATAGAATTTCCACTCCGGCCAGGCATTGGTGCGGTCAATATAAGTGCGGACCAGCGTCACTTTCCCGAGTTCACCGGATTGGAAAATCTGCCGCGCCCGGTGGAACGTAGGCATGCTGTTGTAGTTGTGGCCAAGCTGCATCACCACCTTGTTGTCTTTCACGGCCTTGCGCATTTGCTTGGCTTCCTGCAAGGTGCGGCACCAGCCCTTCTCGACGTAAATATCTTTTTTGGCTTCGGCGGCCCGCACAACCATCGGCGCGTGCCAGAAGTCCGGTGTGGCGATCAGGACAAGATCGACGTCCTTATCCGTCACTGCCTTTTCCCACCCGCGCTCGATGCGAACCCGCTCGTTCTTGCAATTCTCTTTGGCGCGCTTGACATTGCCCTGGTAGAGGTCGCAAATGACGCGGACCTCCGTGTTGGCGCAGGCTTGAACCTCCTGCATGAGTTGAAAGCCTCGGGTGCCAACGCCCACACAGGCCACGCCGAGCCGGTCGTTAGCATTGCGCTGTGCGAGCACGGCCGGAGCGCCCACAACCGCCGCTGTCACGTCTCGTAAGAATTTACGCCGTTCCATGTTCCCGATCTTACACGAAAAAAATATCGAATATTTCTGCATTCGCCAGAACGATTTTTAGCGGCTTGCGTCTTACAGGGTAAAATGCCTGGTTCATCCAATTCTCGTCTGCAGAATCGCTTACGGGATAAGATGCGTGGCTCATCCAATCCTCGGCGGAGCTGCCGCGCCCGCGTCCGGCACAGGCCCGACCGGCGCCCCTTTGTTCTGCCGGAGGATGAGATCCAGCGGCTGCTGACCACGCTGGCGGACCAGTTCGAGCGCGGAATTGCCCCGGCCGATTCCGCCCGCGGCGTCTTCGGACTCGACGACGACGCCTGCGATTGACGGCCGGTTCCAAAAGACCCCCGAAAACATATTCCCGGCGGTAATTTCCGTGCATCTCAGGGCGCCGTTCGCAGTATTGTGGATGGTAAGGGGGATGCATTCCATGAAAGCTGTCGTTTTCCGTGGGGTAGGCGATATCCGGCTCGAGGACGTCCGCGAGCCGAAAATCAAGGAACCGACCGACGCCGTTGTAAGGCTAACCGCTTCGGCGATTTGCGGAACCGACCTGCACATGGTGCGCGGGACTATGGGCGAGATGAAACCCGGCACGGTCATGGGGCATGAGGGGGTCGGAATCGTCGAGGAACTCGGCTCGGAGGTGCGCGACTTCAAGACCGGCGACCGGGTTGTTATCCCGTCCACCATCGCGTGCGGCTACTGCAACTACTGCCGTGCCGGCTATTTCGCGCAGTGCGACAACGCCAATCCGCACGGGCGCACGGTGGGCACGGCCTTTTTCGGGGGACCTGTATCAACGGGGTCCTTCGACGGGTTGCAGGCGGAGAAGGCTCGCATCCCGTTCGCCAATGTGGGGATGATCAAGCTTCCCAAAGAAGTTACAGACGACCAGGCCATCATGCTTTCCGATATTTTCCCGACCGGCTACTTCGGGGCCAAGCTCGCGGAAATCAAGAAAGGCGACGTTGTGGCAGTTTTCGGATGCGGCCCGGTGGGCCAGTTCGCTATCGCTGGCGCGCAGATGCTGGGTGCGGCGCGAGTTCTGGCGGTGGACGCCATCCCGTCGCGCCTCGAAATGGCCCGGGAGCAGGGCGCGGAAGTCATCAATTTCGAGGAAGAAGACCCCGTGGAGGCCATCCGCGCACTCACGGGTGGGATCGGTCCCGACCGCGTAATCGACGCAGTCGGCGTGGACGCCAACCGCCCGCACCGCGGCCCGGCGGCCAAGGAGGCCGACAAGCGGGCGAAGGAGTGGGACAAGCTCAAGGAGCACGTGGCCCCGAAAGCCGCGCCCAAGGGGTCGAACTGGCATCCGGGGGATGCGCCCGGCCAGGCGCTTGAATGGGGAATCAAGTCGATTGCGAAGGCCGGCACGCTGGCCATCATCGGGGTCTACCCCGATTCGATGAACATGTTCCCGATCGGCGCCGCCATGATGAAAAATCTGACGGTGCAGATGGGCAACTGCAACCACCGGAAATACATTCCGCTGCTGATCGAAATGGTGCGCACCGGCGCGATCGATCCCGCGAAGATCCTTACTCGCAGCGAGGTGTTCACCTCGGCGATCGATGCATACAAGGCGTTCGACGAACGCCAGCCCGGCTGGGTCAAAGTGGAGCTGAAGCCGGCGCGGATGCACGCCTGAGCGCCGGCAAAACCGGCTACGTCTGCGCGAAATAGAGGGCCACCGCGCGCTCCAGGTCTGCCTTGCTCATGCGCACGGGCCGGCCCTCGTAATTCGCGATCGCAACCAGGATGTCGCAGATGTCGGCCGGATAGCAGGCGCGCAGCTCCATACTGCCTTCGCGGAAGCACAGCTTGCGCAAGTAGTCGGCGCTGTCCGCCTCGAAGGGGATATTGCGCGCCGTCGCCACGCGGCGGAAAATCTCGTCGAACAGTTGGGGCTCGACCGCCTCCACGTAGACCTTGTTGTGCAGGCGGCGCAGAAAGGCCTCATCGGCGAGCTCGCGCGGATCCAGGTTGGTCGCGAAAACCACCAGCATTTCAAACGGTATCTGGAACTTCACGCCGTAGCGCAGGGCGAGGTAATCCACCCGGCGGTCGAGCGGGACGATCCAGCGGTTCAGCAGCTCGCGGGGGGACATGAGCTGCCGGCCGAAATCGTCGATCACCAGCACGCCGTTATTCGCCTTCATTTGCAGCGGCGCCGCATAGATGCCGCTGGACTCGTCCAGCTTCAGTTCGAGCATGCTCGGAGAAAGCTCGCCGCCGGTGATCACGCACGGCCTGCGGCAGAGCACCCAGCGCGGGTCGACGATTTCCTGATCGTTCACCTCGATGGCCTCGTGCACCACCGGGTCGTATAGCTGGATGATTTGCCCGTCCACCTCCACCGCGTAGGGGACTAGTATGGCGTCCTGGTAGACCCGCAGCAGGCGCTCGGCAAGACTGGTCTTGCCGCTGCCGGTCGGTCCGTACAGGAAGATGGAACTCTGGGAAATGATGGCGGGGCCAAGCTGGTCGAGCAGCCGGTCGGGGAGCACCATGTCGGAAAGGGCTTGCCGCAGGCTTCGGCGGTCCACCCGCACCTTCGCCGCCTGCATCTTCGTCGCCTTGTGATACTGCTTGATCGAGACCGGGCACGGGCCCGCGTAGTGACAGATCTGGTATCGCTCGCTGGCAAGCGAACGGCCGGCTTGCGTGAGCACGAAGCTGTAATCGTTGCCCACCATGCCTTTCACTTCGACGAGCTGCTGCTGCCGCAGCTCGCGGAATATCGCTTCGACGACCAGCGGCGAAAGCTTCAGGGCCTGGCTTAAATCCTGGAGCGTGGTCTGGCCGGCAGCGAAAGTGCGGCGGAGCACCAGATCGACGAGCAGGCCGTGCGGGAGATCCAAATCCGCCAGCGTGTCAGGCGGCGGAGGACTATACGCGGATCGCGTTGGAGCAAAGGTGACCATAGCGGTTTCTTAATGATGCTATTCCATTTTGGGCGCGCCGTCTATGTCAAATTGCCTGTCGCCGCGCCTGCACGTTCCAGCCACGCTGGCCGTCAACCCTTTTCTGGTGAGCTGTTCACGAGCAGTATTGGTCTGTCTGGCGTTAGCCACCTGCCTGGCGGCGGGCGAGCCGAGTGCGGCCAAATTGTTCAAAGAAGGACAGAAAGCGGAGCGCGAGGGCGACATCATCCGCGCCTACCTGCTTTACACCGAGGCCGCCGTCAAGGATCCCGACCGCAAGGAGTACTGGGCCCGCAGCCAGGCCCTGCGGACGCGCGCGGCGCTCAAGGCCCGCGTGATGCCGAAAATCACGCCGGAGGGGAAAACCGCGCTGGAACCCCTCGAGCCGGTTTCCGGCGTTTCCGACACAATCACTGAAGACGATCTGGCGGAACTGCGCCGCCTCAGGCCGCCTCCCGAGCTTAAGCCCGCGCCGGGCAGGAAAGACCTCGACCTTCGCGGCGATGCCAGGGCGCTTTTCGAGCAGACGGCGAAAATCTTTGGATTGCAGACGGTTTTCGACGGCGATTACCAGCCCGGACCCTCTATCCGTTTCCGCCTTGAGGACGCCGATTTCCGCGAGGCGATCCAGGCCCTGGAAGCGGCCACCGCGTCTTTTGTCGTGCCTCTCGGAGACCGCGTGTTCATGGTGGTCAAGGATACGCCCCAGAAGCGGGCGGAAAACGAACCGGTAGTTGCGGTCACGATCCCGATTCCCGATCCTGTGGCGCCGGCGGAGGCACAGGAACTCGCGCGCGCCGTCCAGCAGGCGATGGATCTCACCAAGATTTCCGTCGACACGACGCGCAGGATGGTGCTCATCAAGGACCGGATATCGAAGGTCCGCCCGGCCCAGGGGCTTTTCCAGCAACTGGCGCGCGGGCGCACGCAGGTTGCCATCCAACTGCAATTTCTCGAAGTGGACAGGAGCAGCCTCCTCACCTACGGTTTACTGCTCCCCAGAAGCCTGCCGATTCTTTACGTCGGCAGCAGCGGCGTGGTGGGCGCGCTCACCACTCTCGCCAACCTGACGCTCTCGACCAACATGTTCGGCGTGGGAATCGGCGACGCGCAGGCGTTTGCCAGCATGGCGAAAGCGACCGGGCGGAACCTTCTCGACGCCGAAGTGCGCACGGCCGACGGCTCCACGGCCACCTTCCATATCGGCGACCAATTCCCGATCGCGACCGCCTCGTTTATCGGCGACGAGGTCTTCGTGCCACCCACGTTCACCTTCGAGGACCTCGGCCTGCTGATGAAGGTAACTCCGCACGTAAACGGGATGGATGAAATCTCGCTCGATGTGGACGCGGAGTTCAAGGTGCTGGCCGGGCAGAGCATCAACGGCGTGCCGGTCATCTCCACCCGGCGACTCGAATCCAACGTGCGCTTGCGGGCAGGCGAGTGGGCGATCGTCGCCGGACTCATGAGCAGCAGCGAGGCGAAAGCGTTTTCCGGACTCCCCGGCGTCTCCGAGCTGCCGCTGATCGGCCCGCTTCTCAGAAAGAACGACGACGAGAAGCTGTCCACCGAAGTGATCCTCCTGCTCAGGCCATATGTGCTCAGCCTGCCGCCGTCGGAATTGCCCACGCGCGCCTACTCGCTCGGCTCGGAGGGCAGGCTCAGGATTCCGCTTTAGGAGCTAGAACGCGGGACGATGCTGATCCCTCCGCCTGGCTCAACCACCGCACTTGATCAAAGCCATCACCCTGATATGCTCAATAATCTATGTCCAAGATGCTAGAGGAGATCCGCCAGCAGCCAGCGGCGCTGGAACGGACGCTGGCGGCCGGGTTGAAGCC
>JBLNCW010000083.1:0-32182 GCA_050261015.1 Rhodospirillales bacterium
TCGGTAATCTGGAGGTCGGGCAGGCCCAACAGGATCTCGGATAGGGTCAAAACGTTCTCTCCCAAGATTGTTTTACCAATCTGGGATCACGGCCTGCCCCCCGTTTTTGATCAAGAGCCGACCAAACCAGGCTTTTCTTGCTTGCTCCTCCGCTCAATAGCGCGCTTTTTATAGTCAAGTATACTTGACAGAAAGTAAAGTATGGCATACAGTTGAACTGGAGATTGCGATGGCAAGCGGCGAAAAAGGCGTACGGCTTGCAAACCACCTGAAACGCCTCCGCTTCGAGCGGGGAGACATGTCTCAGGAGGCGCTGGCAAACGCCGTCTCGGTGAGCAGGCAGACAATCATCTCCATCGAAAAGGGACGTTTCGTTCCCAGCACCCTGCTGGCGCTGAGGATCGCTCGCTTTTTCGGCAGGCCCGTGGAAGAAATATTCCACATCATCGAGGATGGCCCCACGGGGACGGGCGAATAACCCGTTCCGGCGGATTGAAAGGAGGCGAGACCGTGAACATTGCGAGCAAGTTGATCCTGCTCGGGTTGCTGGCTATTGCGGGGCTGGGAGTGTGGCTACTTCCGAAGACGCGTCTGGCGTCTCGGAGAAGCATTGGCGACAAGCTGTTCGTTGCGACCTTCGTGACTGGAATCTTGTGCGCTGCGGTCGGTCTGATCGTTTTGTTCGCCTGGCCCCAACAGACTCGCGAGTGGCATCTGTGGGAACTCACGGTCATGCCCCTGGTTCTGATATACGCCTATTGGATGGCTGTTATGCGCCGGGCGCGGACCACGGACGTGATTGACGAGAAGCAGGATTTTGATATGACCAAGGGCGCCGCCTTGGCCTGGACGCTTTCGATTCCGGCAATGTTTTTAGCTTCCAGCCTGTTCGACGCCGGGCTGTTCGATCCGGCGCTCTGGTTCCCCTATTTCCTCCTGGTCACGCTGCTCGGGCACTCGGCAGGAACGCTCTATCATTTCAAGCGGCAATAAAGTCGGCTCGCTCGGTGTGTCGCCGCTTCCAGGAGAACGCCACCGCAGAAGGCCGGCCGTTCGAATCGGCCCGGCGTACCAGCCCTAGATTCCAATTGGAAGCGCCGCCCTCTTGCCAAGTCACGGGTTCTTGGCCGGTGGGAAAAGGACCGCGAGATCGGCCAGGAGAAGCAGGTTCGGATTCCCCGACTGCTGCAGCGCTTCGCCAACGGAGGCCCGAAGAGATGGCTTGTCCGGCGGGGCAGAGCGAAAGAACTCCGTGACATGCCAAAGCCGCATCGCGCGGTTGTGTTTCTGAACTTCGGACGTGCTCAGCGCAGCGACGAACATCTGCAGCGCCTTGTGGTGCTGGGGAAGATCCTCTGGTATTGTTCCCAGCAGCGCTCTGAGCACAAGGCATCTCTGCACAAAGTGATCCTCGGGCGTGTCCTCCTCGGAGACTGACCAGTCGTCCAGGGCGCGCAGCAGTCCATCCACCCGGGATTGCCACTCCAAACATGTTTCCAGCACGGGCTGCAGGGGCCCGTCCAGGAACATGTTTTGCCCGAAGGAGCGGCTGTCCGCAGTAATGTGGCTCATGGCGCCCGCCAGGGCCAGCATCGCCGCTTCGAAAGTACGAGGCGAAAGCTTTGCGTTCCCCAGCAGTTCTAAGGACTGGCGCACCTCCGAAGGGTGCCGAACCCTCGCCAGAATGCGAAGCAGAAGCTCCTCCGCGCGTTTGGCGTCTTCCTCGCGAACACCGCTTTGCTGCGTTGCAACCACATCCCGCAGGACACGGAAATACACAGCCGGCGCATAGACGGTCAAATCGGCGCAGGTGGCCGGAGGCACGGTGGGAAGGGGAGTGTTCTCAAGCAAGTCAAGCGCTTCGGTCCGATTAAGAGTCCACATGACTCGCACCACTTCAGACCGCAGGGTCAGCGTGTCCATCCTCATGAGCTCGCTCGCCACGGCGCGCAGACCCTGACGCGTATCGGTGTGGTGCCCCCCAACCAGCTCTACCGGCCAACCGTATTGTGCCCGTCCCGCGAGGGCCCAGGCGTCCAACAGCAGTTCGCGTTTCCGCCCCACGTCGCGAACGTAACGCGATTCCGCGAGCTGAATCAGCGCATGAGCCCCCAGCTCCGGAAACGCCGCGTAGGCTTGGGCGGCGACCCGGTCCGCCACCTCGGAGACCTCTTGTCCTCCACTGGCAGGCAAAAGCGAAGCGCCTGGGCAAGACGTCGCAGAACCCAGAGCGATCGCGATGAGAGTAAACGCGACTCCGATGGGAGGGGCCCCTTTCTTGTGAGGGTTCAGACCAGCGAACGGGCTCATCAGCCTATTGCCGCCTCATTTGCGTTTGATGACCAGATGCACGCCGCCATTGGTGGAATCCACAAGGGCCAGCGTTCCATCTGTGGCCTCAAAGACGATCTTGTCTTCAACAGCGAACTTCGGAGTCCCGAGCTGGGCAGGCACTTCAATAACTCGAGGAGGGGCCTGCGCGGCGGCTGCCCTTCCGGCCCACAGCGCAGCGGTCAGGATAGAAGCCAACGACACTGCCAAAGCGACAACATACTGCTTGTTCATAAAATACTCCTTTTTGTATGATTGCTGCTCACCGGGGTGACTTACTAGACAGACTAAGTACTATCAAGGACTTCTCCCCCTGTCAAGGGGTTTGTGTGTCCGCCCGAGAGCTAGTTCTGGTGCGTAATTCAGGTCCAATAAGTACAAATGTCTGCTTTTTACCAAGAGTGTCGAAAGACATGCCCACCCACCAGTCTTTCGAGCAGGGAGGGTATTCTGGTGCGACTAGACCAACTCGCCGCGGGCAAGCAGCCGAGCGGCACGTCTCGTGGAGTGATCGGTCAAGTGTCTGCTTAAGGGCGTAAGCGGAATTTACATTAGCGCGGGCGGTTCACCCGGCCGTTCGAATCGGCCCGGGCGTACCAGCTTTTTCAATCAGTTGCGAATCCCCGTTAGACTTCCCCCAGATTCGGAGCCAATTTTCTTCTCTTGAACTATTTTTTTAGTTGACACGGACGCCCACTCGGAACAATCTACTTGCAGGATGGGTCGTAGAAAAAAACGTTCTGACTCGCTTACGCCCTTGGAACTAGACATCATGCAGGTTCTCTGGCGTGAGGGGCCTAGCAGTGTGCAAACGGTCCACGCCAAGCTCGGATCCGATCTCGCCTTCACCACCGTGCAAACGGTGCTCAATGTCCTGGACGTGAAGGCTTATGGGGAATCGTTATTACGACTTGCGGCCAGGATGGTCACGGTCCGCTCCGTTGTTTTTCAAACCTTGGGAATATTTGACGCCAATCTTCTGGAAAGGAGGATTATGACTCTGATGAACTCACAGCCGCCGGTGAGCAGGATGCGGCGTTATCTCGCGGGCACGGTTGCAGTCCTGCTGCTGGGGATATCCGCCTCCATCACCGGGTTGCTCACACAGCCGGTTGCGGCGGAGACTCTAAACTCTCCCGCTCAGACGAACTCGGAAAAGCAGGAGGACAGCACGGACCTGTCCTGCACGTACTACGAATACGGTAACCCTTATCCGGGAACTTGTGGATTCGATCCGGAAGACAAGACGAAGTACCGGTGTTTTGCCAACCACGATCCAGCGAAAAGCCAACCTCAAATCGGGTGTGAGTGGAAGGTCCAAAGGGCGCTGCGAGCAAAGAAGAAGTAAGAACGTTTGCAGCACAGGGCGGTTCGTTGGCCGCCCTGTCATTCCAGCCTCTGAGCAGGCGCTCCGGCCGCTTCGCAGCGTTGCCGTACCCTTGCTCGACGGTTATGTGGCGGGCCTGCGCCGGCGAAACATGCGGTAAATGAAGAGCAGGATGATCGCACCGATAATGGACATTATGTAACCGGCGCCTTCACCGGGTCCGTAAAGGCCGAGCGCGCGTCCGATCCACCCGCCCAGAAGGGCTCCCGCGATACCCAACAGAATGGTGACGATGAACCCGCCGGGATCCCTACCCGGCATCAAGAGCTTTGCGATCACACCTACGATCGCTCCAAATACGATCCAGCCCAGAATTCCCCACATGTTCCCTCCTCGCAAAAGTTAAAGCACGCTAAGGACCACACTGGTGCAGTACTGATACAATCATCTGTTTCAGTCCTATGGAGATCATCGACGCGTCGCTGTTCATCTTGCTTGGCGCAATCCTTTCCTATCTGCTAGACGAAATTTTCGGGTTGACGGCCCGGATCCGGCTCTGGTTCGAAGGATTCTGAGCGCAGGACGGCGGCGGTTCGTTTCCGCTCAGGGCAATTCGTTTTCTTCCGCAAGTTCCCGCAGGCGCGCGGCCGCGGTTTCGGGTGTGATGTCCCGCTGCGGCATCGCAAGCATTTCATATCCCACCATGAATTTCCGGACGGTCGCCGAGCGGAGCAGCGGCGGGTAGAAGTGCGCGTGGAAGTGCCACTCCTCGTGCGGCAAGCCATCCGTGGGCCGCTGGTGAAAACCCATGGTGTACGGGAATGAGACCTGGAACAGGCGGTCGTACCGGGTGGTGAGGCGCTTGAGAATTCCGGCAAGATCGTCCCGCTCGCGGTCGCTCAACTGTTCGATGGATGCGAGATGGCGCGTTGACAGCACGAGCGTCTCGAATGGCCAAACGGCCCAGAACGGAACCAAAGCGACGAACGGATCGTTGCGGCACACGATGCGCTCGGCGGCATTCAACTCGATGGCGGCGTATTCGCAAAGCAGGCATTGCCCGGTGTCGCGGAGGTGCGCCGCCTGCGCCTGCTGCTCCTTGAGCGGCTCGTTGGGAATCACGCGGTTGGCCCAGATCTGGCAGTGAGGGTGCGGATTGCTTGCGCCCATCATCGCGCCGCGGTTCTCGAAAATCTGCACGTGATTGATGAACGGGCGCGCGCCGAGTTCCTCATACTGGTCCACCCAGGTATCAACCACTCGCCGCAATGCCGGCAGATCCATCTGCGCAACGGTGAGGTCGTGGCGGGGAGAGAAGCAGACCACGCGGCAGATGCCCGGTTCGGCTTCGGCTAGCAGCAGCTTGTGCTCTTCGATACGGCCGGCTTCGGTGCAGGGGAGCAGCGCGGCGAAGTCGTTATCGAAGACAAACGTGGTGGTGTAAGCAGGATTGCGCACGCCGCCCGCGCGGGCGTTTCCCGGGCAGAGATAGCACTCGGGATCGTACGCCGGTTGATGCGGCTTCGGCGTTGCCTCTACCTGGCCTTGCCAGGGGCGCTGGGTGCGGTGGGGCGACACCAGCACCCAGTCGCCGGTGAGCGGGTTATACCGGCGGTGCGGCTGCTGTTTCCAGTCAAACATTCCCCAATTATGACCCGAGCTTGGGAAGCGCCGCTAACCGCCGTCCTATGGCGGCCGGCTCACTTGCCCGTGAACAGAAGGGGAGCGAACTCGGCCAGGTAGCGCCGCCACACCATCCAGGTGTGCGCGCCGGAGGTTTCGATCCACACCGGCTGGATCTGCTTGCTCTTCAGCCACTCCACCAGCTTGCGATTGGCGTCGATGAGGCGGTCCTCCGTGCCGCAGGCCATCCATAGCAGGCGCAGTTGCGAGGCCGCCTTAGCGTCGAGCTTGGGGAAGGTAGCGTCGGCGTCGCCCAGACCGCCGGCACTGAACGCGCCCACCCAGGCAAACCGGTCGAGCGCATTGAGGCCGGTGAAGAGCGATTCGGCTCCGCCCATCGAGAGTCCGGCGATGGCGCGCGAGGCGCGGTCCCGTTCCACCGAGTAGGTCTTCTCGACCATCGGCAGCACTTCGTTGAGCAGAGCATCGCGGAACCGGGTGTAGTTGCGCTCACGAAGTTCTGGACCGCGCAGTCCCTGCCCGGAGCGGGAAACGATCTCCGGCGCGCCATAGCCGAGCGGCATGACCACGAGCATGGGCTTTGCCTTGCCCTGGGCGATCAGGTTGTCCATGATCACGTGGGCGCGCCCGACCGCAGTCCATGCGCTGGCGTCGTCGCTGAAGCCGTGAAGCAGGTAGAGCACCGGGTAACGCCTGTTTGCCTTCGGATCGTAGCCCGGCGGAGTGTAAACGAAGAAGTCGCGGTTGTCGCTTACGATCTCCGACTTGTAGAAGTGCCGGTGGATCGTGCCGTGCGGCACGTTATTCAGCTCCCAGGGCAGGGAGGGCGGTCCGGGCACATGCACCATGCTCTGCGTACTGAGCAGGTTGGGTTTCATAAGCTGGTTGGCGGGATCGAGGTACGCCACGCCGTCCGCTATGAACGAATAGCCGTAGAGATCCGGCTCGAGCGGGCCTGTGGTCACGGACCACACACCGCTCTCGTCCTTCTGCATGGCAATCCGCTCCGCACCTTCGCGGGCGAGAAAGACCTGTTGGGCGTTAGGGGCGCGGAACCGGAACGTCACGCTCCGGTCCGGGTGGACTTCGGGAGAAACGATCGGGCGCGGCGCCTGGGCCAGTACGGGAAGGGCGGCCGCGAAAGCAATCAATAAAGCACGGTTCATAGCGTCAAGCATCATACATCAACTCCGGAAAGTGCGTTGGCGATCAATGCCCTGGCTTCCTCCTGGATGCGGCGGAGGTGTGCTGCATCGAGAAAGCTTTCGGCGTAGATCTTGTAGACGTCCTCTGTGCCCGAGGGGCGCGCGGCGAACCAGCCGTTGGCCGTGATGACCTTCACGCCTCCGATAGCGGCGCCGTTGCCCGGCGCATGCGTGAGGACCTGCTGGATTCTGTCTCCCGCGAGTTCGGTTTCCCTGACCTGTGCGGCGGAGAGCTTTGCAAGCACGGCTTTCTCGGCCGGCGTGGCCGGTGCGTCGATGCGCTCGTAGACCGGATCGCCGAATTCGCGAGTGAGTTCGCGATACAGCTCGCCGGGATCGCGCCCCGTGCGGGCGAGAATCTCGGCCGCGAGCAGGCCCATAATGATGCCGTCTTTGTCGGTGGTCCACACGGTCCCGTCCCGGCGCAGGAACGATGCCCCGGCGCTCTCTTCGCCGCCGAATCCGAGCGAACCGTCCTGCAGACCTGCCGAAAACCACTTGAACCCGACCGGGGTTTCCACCAGCCTCCTGCCCAGCGAAGCCGCGACGCGATCGATCATGCTGCTGCTCACCACCGTCTTGCCGATACCCGCTCCGGCAGGCCAGCCGGGGCGGTTCCGGTACAGGTGCCAGATCGCGGCGGTGAGAAAGTGATTGGGATTCATCAACCCGGAACTGCGCGTCACGATGCCGTGGCGGTCGTGGTCGGTGTCGCAGGCGACCGCGAGCGAAAAGCGGTCCTTGAGCGCGATCAGCCCGGCCATGGCGTAGCGCGACGAGCAGTCCATGCGGATCTTGCCGTCCCAATCCAGCGTCATGAAGCGGAAGGTGGGATCCGCAGCGTCGTGAAGGACGGTGAGATTCAGCCCGTAGCGCTCCGCGATCCGTCCCCAGTACGCCACGCCGGCTCCGCCGAGCGGGTCCGCCGCCAGCTCGATGTGCGCGTCGCGGACCGCGTCCAGATCGACCACGGCGCCGAGGTCGTCCACATAGGCCGAAACGTAGTCGTGGCGGTGGGTGCTGGAGGCGCGGAGCGCCTTTTCGAACGGCATCCGGGCGATGTGCCGAGTGCCGGCGGCAAGCAGGCGGTTGGCCTCGTTCTGAATCCAGCTTGTGACACCGGTGTCGGCCGGTCCGCCATGCGGAGGGTTGTACTTGAAGCCGCCGTCCTCGGGCGGATTGTGCGACGGGGTGATCACGATGCCGTCGGCCAGACCGGATGAGCGCCCGCGGTTGTGAGTCAGGATCGCGTGCGAGATCGCCGGAGTGGGTGTGTACCCGAGATCCCGGTCGATCATCACGTCAACCCCCGCGGCCGCGAGCACCTCCAGCGCTGTCGCGAACGCCGGTTCGGAGAGCGCGTGCGTGTCCATGCCGAGGAACAGCGGCCCGTCTATCCCCTGCTGTTTCCTGTAGCTGCAAATGGCCGCGCTGATCGCCAGAATGTGATCCTCATTGAAGGAATTTGAGAGCGACGACCCGCGGTGACCGGAGGTGCCGAACGAAACGAGCTGAGCGGGCTCGGAGACGTCGGGGTGCCCGGTGTAATAGGCGGAAACGAGCCGGGGAATGTTGGCCAGCATCTCCGGCTTTGGGGGATGCCCGGCAAGCGGACTTGCGTTCATGAACGCAGTGTAACCCGGATGGGGGCGCGCTTCCGGCCATTCAAAGCGCGCTCAGCTATGAATTTTTTTCAAGGCGGCTGCTATTGGGAACCTTCTACCCGGCTCCGCTCAGGCTCGACCACTTCCGCAATTCTATTCAATCGACAGTGGGTTACAGAGAACGGGGAAGCTGAACCGTTAATGCTTTGAGCTCCGGGTGGCCTTGGTCATGCGCATGCACCGTTACGAGGCGGGGGCTTCTATGCCAGAGGAAATTAACTACACCGGTAGCGAAGGTGAACGCCTTGTCGGCGCGGATGTGCGGCCGGTAAAGCGCATATCGTGGCCCGCTATATTCGGCGGGACGATGGTTGCCTTGGGAACAATGATTCTGTTCATCCTGTTCGGGCTGTTTATTGCGATCTTGATCGGCAGCTGGGGCGGGATGCAAGCGTGGTCCGTGATCTGGTATTTCGTGACCGCGATCGTTTCGCTGTACCTGGGAGGATGGGTCGCAGGAAGGCTGTCAGGAACTTACGACCGGCGCGGCGCTCAGTTGCACGGGCTGGTCACCTGGGGACTGACGACCCTGACGACCGCTTTTTTCCTGACGACGTCGGCTTGGAACATCCTGAGCACGAGCGCCGGGCTGCTGGCGACCGCTGTCACCCAGACGCCGCAGGGGCAGGCTGCCGCCGCCCAGGCTCAGCCGCCTGTGAACTTCATGGAACAGGTCATGAGGGGCGGCTGGATGCTGGCGCTCATCCTCTTTCTCGGCGTGCTGCTGTCCGCGATATCGTCCTGGTTGGGCGGAGCAAAGGGAACAGCGGGTACCACGGCCCGGGCTTAGCGTCGCTTTGAAGGGACCGTAAATAGAACCGCGTACTACGGTCCCTTTACGTTTTGCACCGTTCAGCTACAATGAGTAGCCGTGAAGGCGGCTATTGTGGCGATAACGGTGGCGACTACGCTGGCGGCCCAGCCGCAGCGGAAAACAATGCGTCCGGTGATTCGCGGCACCCAGTACGCTGTGGTGTCGATGAAGCCGGAGGCGACCCAGGTTGCGGAGCGCATCCTGCGGGCGGGTGGAAACGCTTTTGACGCCGCGGTGGCGGGCCAGGCGGTGCTCGCCATCGTCGATGGGGCCAACAACGGCGTGGGCAGCGACGCGGTGCTGCTCGTCTACGATGCGAAGACGGGCAAGGTGGTGTCGATCAACGCCGAGGGCACCGCGCCCAAGCTTGCCACCATCGAGTGGTACAAAGCCAACCAGGGTGGAAAGATTCCGGTGGACGACACCTTGCTTTCGGGCACCGTGCCCGGGGTAGTGGACGCCTGGTACATCCTGTTGGACCGGTGGGGCGCGATGACGTTCGCCGATGTGCTCGCGCCTGCCATTGAGATGGCCGAGAACGGGTTCCCGCTCAGCGAGAGCCTGGCCTGCGACATGGCGACCACGAAAAAGCTCCGCAAGTATCCGTCCACAGTAAAATTGTTTTTCCCGGACGGCCGCGAGCCGGAAGCCGGGCAGGTCTGGAAAAATCCGGACCTCGCGCGAACTCTGCGCCGGCTCGTGGAAGCCGAACGCGCCGCCGCGGGCCAGGGCAGGCGCGCCGCGCTCAAGGCCGCGCGCGACCGCTTCTACAAGGGCGACATCGCCCGCGAGATGGCGCGCTTCTCCGAACAGAACGGCGGCCTGTTCCGCTACGAGGATTTCGCGGAGTACACGGCCAAGGTCGAAGAGCCGGTTTTTGTGGATTACCGGGGCTACCGGGTGTACAAGAACCCGTCCGCGACCCAGGCTCCCACCGAATTGTTCCTCCTGAACCTGCTTGAGGGATACGATCTGAAGGCCCTGAAGCTGAACTCGCCCGAGTATCTCCACATCAGCGCGGAGGCGGCCAAACTGGCGTTCGCCGACCGCGACAAGTATCTCGGGGACATGGACTTCAGCACCATCCCGTATAAGGGCCTGCTCTCGAAGGAGTACGCCAGGGAGCGCCGCAAGCTCATCGACGAGAAGCGCGCCTCGCCCGAGCTAAGGCCGGGCGTTCCGGAAAAATTCGCCGGCATGGAACCGCTGGAGCGGCCGCTCGATTACACGCTCGCGGACGAGTCCAATCACGAGGGCGACACCAGCTACATCGCGGTGGTGGATAAGGACCACAACGTAGTCTCGTTCACTCCCAGCCTGCACATGGCCTTCGGTACCGGGGTCGTCATGGGAGACCTGGGGTTCAGCTTCAATTGCCGCGGCGATTACTTTTCCCTGGTTCCGGGGACAGCCAACGCGCTCGCGCCGGGGAAGAGGCCGCGCAGCACGCTGCAATCCTCCCTGGTGACCAAAGACGGGAAGCCGGTGATGGCGCTGGGCAGTCCCGGCGGCGACGATCAATGCCTGCGCACGATGCAGACGTTTTTGAACATGGTGGAGTTCGGAATGAACGTGCAGCAGGCGATCGAGGCGCCGCGGTGGGCGTCACGGGCCTTCCCGTCCTCGCCCTTTCCGCACGTCGTCTATCCGAACGACCTCGGACTGGAAGACCGTATTCCGCAGGAGGTGCGGGAGGCTCTCAGCGCCAAAGGCCACAAAGTCAGGGTTCTGGGCGCCTGGTCGACCGGCTCGAACGGCGCCATCGTGATCGATCCGCAGACCGGTGTTCTCAGCGCGGGCGCCGATCCGCGCGTGGACGCCTACGCGCTCGCCTGGTAGCGCTCAAGCCACGTCCATCTGCTCGGCGAACGCCTTCATGCGTCGCAGGCGCGCCTTGAAAGCGTTGTAGAGCCCGTCGGAGTGCTCGCGAAGCGTGCGCTGGGAATTCGTGTATTTGTTCAGCGTAGTGGCGTAGTCCACCTGTTTGATCCACTCCTCGGGCAGGGAAGCGCCGCCGGTAAGGGCCCCGGCGATACCGGCCGACACCGCGGCGAGGCAGTCCGTGTCGCGTCCCATATTGACGGCGGCGATGATGGTGTCCTTGAGGTTGCCCTTGGTCATGCGGAAGGTGCAAATGCCCTTCGTCACGACTTCGTTCGCGTAGGCTGCCGCATAGGGGATGCCGTGGCCGCCGTACATGGACGCGAAGATCTGTCTCAACTCGCGAAAATCCTTGGCGCTGGCGGTGCGCTGTAGCCCGCGCTCGATCTCCCGCGCAACGGAACGCTCCGCGTTGTCCATGATCGTGCCGATCACGCTGTCCACCGTGGCGTCCGGGCGCGTGGCGGCGGCGATCGCCATGGCGGTCACCGCGGCCCAGTGCAGCCCGCGGCTGTAGGCGGTCTGGTAGAGCTGGCCGACTTCGTAGACGTCCTGAATCGCGCCGGCCACATCGCCGGCATTGATCAGCCCGATCGGGTGGCAGGAGCGCGCCATCGAGACCAGGCCGGCGTAGTCGCAGTACCTGCCGAGATCGACCGCCGGGATCGGGGTCTTCGCCATCGCCAGCAGCGTGGCTTCGAAGGGCTCGGAAACCATGCCGGCCGATTCGGGCTTGATATCGCGAACCCAGATTTTGCGCACATCTTCGGCGGTCACGCGGTCCTGCTTCTCGATGATCGCGGTGATCATGAGCTTCTGGCGCTCCACGCCGTCCTCGGTGGTGCCCGGCTCGCGCTTCCACTTGTTGCCGTAGTGCTCGTACGACATCAGCCTGTCCACCGTGCCGTACGTCTTTTCGATACGTTCGAAAGGCCAACCTTCCACCACCGCTCCCATCGAGGAGCCGATATGGCAGCCGGCAATGCATCCGAAAAACTTGTCGCGAAGGGTGACCTTCTGGGCGGCAGGCATGGCCGGTGCGGCGGCGGCAAGAGTGCTGCTTTTTAAAAAATCGCGCCGATTCATCATGTATCACCTCATCTCAGGTGCTTCGATGCTACTCTCTACATTTGGAGCATCTATGATCACACACTTTCGCCATATCGCGCTTCTTATTGTTTTTGCCGCGGCTGCCCTTGTGGCCGCTCCGGAAGATTTCTACCTCAAAAATGGCGACCGCGTGGTGTTTTACGGGGATAGCATCACCGAACAGCGCCTGTACACGACCTTCGCCGAGACTTACGTGCTGACCCGCTTCCCGAAACTCAATGTCTCCTTTGTTCATTCCGGCTGGGGCGGCGACCGCGTCACCGGCGGAGGCGGCGGTACGATTGACGTGAGGCTGAAGCGCGATGTGTTCGCGTACAAGCCCACCGTGATGACGATCATGCTGGGTATGAACGACGGCAGCTATCGCGCGTTCGACCAGGGCATTTTCGACACGTACGCAAACGGGTACCGCGACATCATCAAGTCCGTGAAGAAGACGCTGCCCGGCATACGGATCACCGTGCTTCAGCCGTCGCCGTACGACGACGTGACCCGCGAACCGGGCTTCCCCGGCGGTTACAACGCCGTGCTCGTGCGCTATGCGAGCTTCGTTGCCGATCTCGCAAAAGAAGAAAACCTGAACGTGGCGGACCTGAATACTCCGGTGGTCGCGGCGCTGGTCAAGGCCAAGGCGGCGGACCCCGAACTGGCCAGGCGGATTATTCCCGACCGCGTTCATCCGGGCGCCGGCGGGCACCTTCTCATGGCGGCGGCGCTACTGAAGTCCTGGAACGCTCCGGCGGTGGTCACTTCCGTGGCGATCGACGCGGCGAACCGGCGCGTCACAGAGGCGCTGAATACGGCAGTGAGCGAACTGAAGGCGGAAGGCGGCGGGCTGACCTGGGTTCAGGCGGACAGGGCGCTTCCGATGCCGCTCAATCAGAAAGACCGCGCGCTGATGCTCGCGGTTCAATCCTCGGACTTCATGGAGACGATCAACCGGCAGCCCCTCAAGGTGACCGGCCTCGGCGAGGGGCGGTATTCATTGAGCATCGATGGCGAGAAGGTGGGCACGTTCACGAGTCGGGAGCTCGCCGAGGGCATCAACCTGGCGTCGCTGGCTACGCCGATGGCGGCGCAGGCGGCGGCGGTGCATGACCTCACGCTGAAACACAACAACATTCATTACTCGCGGTGGAGGCAGGTGCAGGTGCCGCTCGAGGACCTCAAACTGAAAACGATTCAACCCGCGATGGATGCGCTGGATAAGCTCGAAGCCGAAATCGTTTTGCAGCAGAGGGCTCAGGCGCAGCCCAAGACGCGGGCGTACCGGCTGGCGCCGGAGCAGTAGACCTCGCGCGGGGAACATCGACGGCGGCGGCCTGCGTGCTCATCCCGCGCCCTTCCAGCACGGCCTTGCGGGTGGATTCGAGGGTGTCCTGGAGCGACTGCTTCGGCAATTCCCGGACAATGGGACCGATCAACCATCCCAGGCCGGCTGGAATGCCTCGAGAGAGCGATATCGCCTGGCACTCCACGTACACGCCGCCGTCGCGCTCCTCGAATCTCCAGTAGCTGTTGAGGCGCCACATGAAGCCGTGCCCCTCGCCCGGGGGCAACCGCCGCTCCGAAGGCTTTCCGGCGTCCTCCACCTCGTTGATTTTCGTAGTGTAGGACTGGCTGTACCAGCGCGTGGGGTCCAGTTGAAAGTAGCGGACCTCGTGCTCGGTGTCGAGCACGACGCTGATGACCTTCTTCTTGAAATACCGCATGTACATGCGGTATGCGTTGCCGCTCCGGCTGAGGGTTTTCGAATCGAGGACTTCCGGGTACACACCCTCGTGCGCGTCGTAGTTCTGCGCCCAGGCCAGCGTGCGGGAGAGCGTGGCTCCCGGAATGAACACGGCGCCGATCCAATCGTGAATCAGGCCGTCGGGGGCGTCGATGTCCCCCTTTCCGCTCCAGGGTTGAACCACCACCTTGCCGCTGCGCACTTCCTTCAAGCGCTGCGGCGACTGATCGGCCCAGAGGAAGGGACCGGTGCGGCGCTGCTGCTCCAGGCGGGCCTCGGCGGCGCGGACGTAGCGGTCGAAAGCTTGATTGGTTTCGGGTTTCAGAGTAGCGGCGCCGGAGGAAACGGCGGCCAGGAGGATGAGAAGCCCAGCGTTCTTCACCTTTTCATCGTCGCCCGGAGCGGGAGTCAACGCAAGCGAGGCGGGACCGGCCCGCTCCGGGGAACTTGGGCCGGAGCGGGCGCGGCTGCATTCGAGTCCTATGTTCCGCCGCCGGAGGTCCTGGTCTTGGCTTCCTCCACTTCGATCGGGATCTCACGCTTCTTGTGCTCGGCTTCGCTCACGGGAATGACAACCTCCAGCACGCCGTTGCTGAATTGAGCTTTGGCGTTTTCCAGTTGCGCGCTTTCCGGAAGAGGAATCAGCCGGTAAAAGCGGCCATAGGCACGTTCAGAGCGATAAAAGCCCCGCTCACGTTGCTCCTCTTCGCGCTTCCGCTCGCCCTGAATCACCAGTCCTTCGTCGGTGGCTTCTACCTTCACGTCTTCCTTGCTCAGCCCCGGCAGATCGGCGCAGATGACAAGATTGCTGTCCTGCTCCTTCACTTCGATATCGGGCGTCCAGACCTCGCGGTATTCGCGCCCGCCCGTAAACAGGCGGTCCATCTCCTCGGAGAATCGCCGCATGAGTTCGAACGGGCTTGCGGACAAGAACTCGCGAGGCGACATAGCGAAGAGGCTTGGTGTGAACTCACCGCGCCGGGCGAGTCCGCGGTGCTGCCGTTCCATTTGCTTTTGCTCCTTTTCTTCCGCCACGATGCTTCCTCCTTTGATGAAACCGGGGTTACGCGGGTGGGAGAAGATGGCTCGGAATGAAAGTGGTCACTACGTGCGATCCCCGTTTACCCCTTTCTTTGATTATAAAATCTCAATCTTTGTAGAGGCTGCTTTCGGGGCACGATTTCACAGGACAAAGCGATCGCGCGCTTCGATCACTTGGACTGCGAGGTTTACTCGGTCGGCTGCAGTCTTGCGCGCAGAATGTCTTCGAGGGCGCTGGAGAGGTGGCGCTCGATAAGTTCTTCGGCGTCTGCGGCGCGGTGGGCCGAGACCAGCTCGATCAGCTCCCGGTGTTCCCTCACCGCCCGCGAGGGGCGCCCGGCTACGCGGATCGTCGCTGCCGTGAGCATCTGAATTTTCAGGGACAGCGTCGCCATCAGCGAACTGAGCTCCTGATTCTTGGCCGCCCGCAGAATGGCGCCGTGGAGGTCTCGGTTGTAAGCCCAGTACGAATCCATGTCCCCGCTGCGGAGATCCCCTTCACCCTTGAGTTGGTGTTGCTCCAGCCACGAGATCTCCTCCGCCGTGATCCGCGCGCACGCCAGACGGACCGCGAACCGCTCCAGGCCGATCCTGGCTTCGTAGAGGTCGCGGATCTCCTGGTCGTTGAAGGACCTGACCTGCCAGCCTTGATAGGGCACTTTAAGAACGACGCCGTCCTTTTCCAGCCGGTTGAGCGCTTCGCGGACCGGGGTCACGCTGATCTCAAACTGGCTCGCGATGCTCTCCAGGGGGAGGGGCGCGCCAAGCTGGAGGCGGCCGCTGACAATGGCACGCAGCAGCGCCTGGTAGGCGCGCTCGCCGAATGGGACGGAGTCGTTCAGCGGTTCAAGGGTTCGGCTCTTCAGGTGTGGTGTAGTCATTTCCGTCTTGCGTCCGCGGGCATCTCGACGCCGCCCGCGGCAGGCGGGACCGGCGCCGGAAAGTCGATGTTCAACTCGTCGGCCAGTTGCTTGAGCTGCCAAACCACTTCGGGAGCGATCGCGATGCCGAAGCGGCGGTTGCGCGCTTCGTTCGCCAGTTCAGGTTCGCCAGGCGCCAGAACACGCTCCGCGCCGTCGCACGCCGGAGTGGCCTTGAGCAGCCGGAGAATCTCGTCCATTCGCGCCGCAAAAACTTCGGCGGGAAGAAACACGTCCGTCCGCATGGCGGCAAGCACGTGGCCCAGATTCTGCTCGGCGTTCAGGTTCTCTAAAGTGTTGAGATGTCTGGCGAAGGCCGCACCGGTCAACACACCAGCCAGGATATCTATGATAAACGAAATCGCCGACCCTTTTGGGCCTCCGAAGGGGAGCACCGCGCCCTTGAGCGCCTGGTGGGGGTCCGTGGTGGGCCGTCCCTGCGGATCCACCGCCCAGCCCTCCGGTATGGAAGCGCCGGTGTGGGCCGCGACGATGATTTTTCCCCGGGCCACAACGCTGGTGGATGCGTCGAAAATCAGCGGCGGCTCCTCGCGGGCGGGAATGGCAACGGCCAAGGGGTTCGTCCCCAGAAACCTTTCCCGCCCACCGTACGGGGCCATGTTGGGAGGCGCATTGGTAATCGCGAACCCGATGAGATTTTCGCGGAGAGCCTGTTCGACGTAGTAAGCCGCGGCGCCGAAGTGATTGCTGCGCCGGACTCCGACGATTCCAACGCCGTTCGCGCGCGCCACTTCTATGGCCTTCTTCATCGCCGCGGATGCGACTACCGCGCCGAGCCCGTTATCGCCGTCGGCCAGTAGAATCGACGGCCCGGCGCTTTCAAACCTCACCACCGGGCGCGGGTTGACAACTTTCGCTGCGATCCGGCGTGCATAGACCGGCAGCCTCACCAAACCGTGTGAATCCACGCCGCGCAGTTCGGCCGCGACCAGGCAGCCGGCAGCGTGAACCGCGTCAGCCGGTGACACGCCCAGGTTTTCGAACACCTTTCGGCAGAACGCCTCGAGGTCGCCGCATTGGAAACGGTCCGCTTGGCCAAGCGCTTCTGAATCAGGGGTTCTCATCGTGCGCATTACTCCCGTAAGGATCGTGTGTTTTCAGGACCAAGGGACAGCGGAAGACCTTGAAGGGACCGCGACTCGCCCGACGGGTTATCAGGTTTTTAGAGGACAATATTCTGAATATCGTATTTTTGCCCTGCCCGTCAAGACCGCGCCTGCGTCCGACGCCCGCCTTACTTAGTCCCGCAGCAAGTGGAAGAAAAGGATTGACAGCCGGGTAATCAAGTGATAGCATCCTAAAACGTAAATCAGAGATATCATATATCTGATTTGTTATAACAGCAAGATATTTCGCGATCTCCTTGGTGATTCCGGGGGCCCGACCGGCACAGGGCGGCCCGCGCAGGCCGCCTGGGAGGGTGCCGGAGGCCAAACCGGACAAACAGGTGGGCTTTAAGTCCCAGCGCCGGCAGGCGCCGGGCGGGGAAGGCCGTGTTCGGCCTACTTCACGACCTAAATGGAGGTTGGTCTATGGCAGTCCGTGAAGGCGTGCGAGTAATGCTTGTCGTTTTGCTCTGCGCCGGGTCATCCATGACCGCGCAGGAAGTAAGGGGAACAATTCTGGGACGCGTCACGGATCCGACAGGAGCCGTGATAGCCGGAGCGAAAATAGAGGCCCTCAACGTGGGTACCGGCGTGCGGTACTCCGCGACGACCGGGCAAACCGGGGATTACCTTTTGCCGTTTTTGATTCCCGGTTCCTATACCCTAACGTCCGAAATGGCCGGATTCAAGAGATTTTCGAGATCCGGGATCGTGGTTCGCGTGAATGAACGGATCACGATCGACGTGGCGATGGAGGTAGGGGAAACAAGCGAAAGCATCGACGTGGTGGCCACGACCCCGATTCTGGACACCTCCACCGCTTCCATGGGGCAAGTGATCGACAGCAAGACCGTCCTCGATCTTCCGCTGAAGGATGGCATGGTGCTGACCATGGCCACCCTCTCGCCGGGCGTAACGTTTCTGGCGCAGCGGACGGGCTACACCCGGCCGTTCGATACCGGCACGCCGTCGTCCCTGTCGGTGGACGGGACGCGCACCGGGAGCAACGAGTTTTCGATGGACGGCGCCCCCAACACGCAACGGCAATACGTGGCGTATTCGCCGCCTCCGGGCGTGGTTGAGGAATTCAAAGTCCAGACGTCGTCGTTCGACGCCAGTTACGGGTTTGTCGCCGGCGGCGCGATGAGCATGAGTCTGAAGTCCGGCACGAACGCGCTGCACGGCCAGACGTACTATTTCATGCAGAACCCGGCGCTCAACGCCAACAAATTCTTCTCGAACAAGGCCGGCGTGGAAAAGGCAAATTTCCGCCTGCACCGCTGGGGGGCCAGCGCCAGCGGGCCGGTGTATCTGCCGAAGCTCTACGACGGCCGGAACCGAACGTTTTGGATGTATGGCTATGAAGGCATCGACAGCTTCGACCCTACGCCGTACATCACCGAGTCCGTGCCGACTCCTGAGCAAAGGACAGGCGATTTTTCTCAGTTGCTGGCGATCGATCCCAAGTACCAGATCTACGATCCCTATTCAACCGTGCCGGCGCCCAACGGCAGGTTCCAGCGGCAGCCGCTGCCCGGCAACATCATCCCTCCCCACCTGATCAACCCGGTGGCGAGGAAGGTAGCCCAGTTGTGGGACCTGCCGAACCAGGAGGGAACGATTGACGGGGTGAACAACTACACCAAGGCCAAGAACGCGCACGATATCTACTACAACCACATCGTCCGCATCGACCACAACATATCCGATGCGCAGCGTTTCTACGCCCGTGTGAACGTCACCGAGATGGACCGCGACGAAAATTTCCGTCACAACATGGCGGTGGGCAACAAGTATCTGCGGTGGAACCGGGGCGCCGCTTTCGATCACGTCTACAACCTCTCGGCCCGGTTCTTCATCAACACCCGCTACAGCTACACGCGGTTTATCGAAAGCGTGCCTTCGCTTCAGTACGGATGGGATCTGGCCGGCCTGGGATTTTCCTCCACGTTTCTCAACCAATTGCAGCAGGTCAATCCGAGCAAGATCCGGCTGCCGCGTTTTCAGGTCAGCGGTCTCTCGGAATTGTCGATGCAGGGCGACGCTCCCCGGTATAACGACACACACGACTTCGCGCTTAACGCGACGACGACCGCCCGGTCTCACACCCTGCGTTACGGGGTCAACTACCGGGTCTACCGGGAAAACTCGTATGACTTCGATTTCGCATCGGGGAGCTTCTCCTTCGGCACGAACTGGACCCGCGGACCGCTCGACACTTCGCCGTCGGCGCCGATGGGGCAGGGCATGGCGAGCTTCCTCTACGGCCTGCCGACCGGCGGTTATTTCCCAATCCGGGATTCCTATGCCGAGCAGACGAGGGTTTGGGCGATGTTCCTCCAGGACGACTGGAAACTCAGCAGCAAACTGACCGTCAGCCTTGGTCTGCGGTACGAATTGCCGTCGCCGCTGACCGAACGGTACAACCGAAGCGTGCGCGGCTTCGACGCGAGCGCCCCCAGCCCGATTGAGGCGCAGGCGAAGGCCAACTACGCGGCGGCGCCGATTGACCAGGTGCCGGTCGAGCAGTTCAAAGCTCTTGGCGGGCTGACCTTCGCGGGCGCAGCCGGGCAGCCGCGGACGCTTTGGAAGACTCCGAAAAAGAACCTGATGCCGCGCGTGGCGTTCGCCTACTCGCTGACGCCGCAAACGGTGATCCGCGCGGGCTACGGCATCTACTACGAACCGATCGGTGTGACCTTCGTGCAGGTCAACCAGACCGGTTTCAGCCGCTCCACGGACCTGGTCCCGTCGCTCGATAACGGACAGACTTTTATCGCGGATCTCACCAATCCGTTCCCGGACGGCTTTCAGTTTCCCCTGGGCGCCGCCGGCGGGCTGGCTACGAATCTGGGGCAGTCAGTCAGCTTCTTTAGTGAAGACCTGCGGAACCCGTACATGCAGCGGTGGCAGTTCGCGGTTCAGAGGGCGCTGCCGGGAAATTCCGTGCTTGAAGTCTCTTACGTCGGCAACCGGGGGACGGGCCTGCGGATCGGTAAAGACCTCAATCCGGTGCCGCGCCAGTACATGAGCACGTCGCCGGTACGCGATCAGGCGGCCATCAATTTCCTGAGTCAAGCGGTTTCCAACCCGTTCTACCCTATGCTGCCCAAAACGGGTTTGTCCGGCCAGACTGTGTCCCGCTCTCAGTTGCTCCGGCCGTATCCGCACTTCACCGGCGTGAGCACCCAGATCAACCAGGGGTACTCCTGGTATCACTCGATGCAGGTGCGCTTCGAAAAGCGCTTCTCGCGAGGGTTTTCGGCCACGCTGTCGCATACCTGGGCCAAAATGATGGAGGCCCGCTCGTTTTTGAACGCCACCGATCCCATGCCCGAGGAAGTCATCTCCGACGAGGACCGTCCCCACAGGACAGCGGTGACGGCGATCTACGAGTTGCCATTCGGCAGAGGAAAGCTGTGGGGCAGCGACGTCAACCGGGCCGTCTCGGCGATTATCTCGGGCTGGCAGATACAGGGTATTTACGCCTACCAGGCCGGCGCGGCGCTCGGGTTCGGCAACGCGATTTTCTTCGGCGACCTCAAGAACATCCCGCTTCCGCGCAGCGAGCGAACCATCGACCGCTGGTTCAACGTGGACGCCGGCTTCGAGCGCGACTCTTCCAAGCAACTCGGATCCAACATCCGGACGCTGTCCAGCCGATTTTCGGGCATTCGGGCAGCTCCGCAGAACAACTGGGACCTTTCGTTCATCAAGAACACGGCGCTGAAGGAATCCATTCAGCTCCAGTTCCGCGCCGAGGCGATCAACGCTTTCAACCACCCGCAGTTCATGGCGCCGAATACGACGCCCAGCAGCACCGCTTTCGGTAAGGTGACCGACGAATACTCGTGGCCGCGGGTGGTACAGTTCGCGTTGAAGGTTCTCTTCTGATTTTGGCGATGGCGCGGGGAGTAAGTACTCCGGCGGGAGGAGCCGGCGGCCTCCCGCCGGGCTTCGCCACGGGACCGGCGACCAATATAGGATATACGGGAGGTATTCCATGAACATCGGCTTTATTGGAATTGGCGCCATGGGCCTTCCCATGGCAAAGCATGTCGTTGCGGCGGGCCACCGGGTCTACACCATGTTTCATCGCCGGCGCGCCCCGGCAGACGAGCTTGCTTCTCTCGGCGCGACGATTCTCGACGGACCCGCGGCGATCGCCCGGAGCGCCGACATCATCATCACCATCGTCCCCGCCGACGCGGAGTTGAAGGAAACCGTTTTCGGCCCGAACGGTCTTCTGGAGGCATTTGGCCCGGGCAAGATTCTCATCGAGATGACCACGGCGATGCCGGAAACCATGGTCGAGGTCGAGAAAGCGATCGCCGGGCGCGGGGGGCGCGTGCTGGATGCTCCCGTCAGCGGCGGGACAACCGGCGCCGAGAACGCGACGCTTACGATCATGGCGGGCGGGACGCCCGAGCTGCTCCAGGAGGTCCGGCCGCTGCTCGAGACGATGGGAAAGAACATCATCCATGTGGGGGCGGTTGGACAAGGCAAGCTGGTCAAGATGGTGAACCAGCTCATGGCGGCGGTCCATTTGCTGGCGATGGGCGAAGCATTCGCGCTCGGCGTCAAGTGCGGTGCGGATCCAAAGGTGCTGTACGAGGTGATCAAGTCCTCGTCCGGCTATTCCCGGATGATGGACGCGCGGCTGCCCGGCTTCCTTTTCGAAGGCAAGTTCGAGCCTGGTTTCAAGCTCGATCTGATGAAAAAGGACGTGAATCTTGCGCTCAGTTCCGCGCAGGCCCTTTCAATCCCGTTGATGTTCGGCGCTCTCGCCTCGCAGGTGTTCGCGGCGGCGAGCGCGGCTGGCCGCGGCGCCGAGGACTTCGCGGCCGCGGCGGATTTTCTGGCCGGCGCTGCCGGCGTAAAGCTCGAGAGAGCGGAAAGGAAGGCTCAGAGTGCCTGAAGTGAATGTGTTTTCGAGGGAACTGGTCGAGACCCTGTCCTCTTTCGACCCGGCTACGCTCTACGAAGCGGCGGGACAGAAGGGGATGGTGGATCCCGGCATCCGTCCGGCCTGGCGCGGAGCGCGGGTGTGCGGACCCGCGTTCACGGTGGAGTGCGCCCCGCGGGACAACCTGATGCTGCACCGCGCCGTCGTGCATGCGCGGCCCGGAGACATCCTTGTGGTTACCGCACACAGCGACCTTCGTGCGGGCGCCTGGGGCGAGATTCTCACCGTGGCGGCGCAGGTGCGCGGCATTGCCGGCCTGGTCATCGACGGCGCCGTGCGGGATATCGAGTCCATCGAGGAGTTGGGCTTTCCCGTTTTCAGCCGCGGCCTGGCAATCGGCGCCTGCACGAAAGTACGTCCCGGTTATTTGCAGCGCCCGATCCTGTTCGGCGGCGTGCTTGTCCATCCGGGCGACCTCGTGTTCGGCAACTCCGACGGCCTGGTGGTGATCCCGAAAGACTCCGTCGAGTCGGTCTGCGCCGCGGCTCTGAAACGCCAGGAAAAAGAGCGGATCATCATGGACAACCTCAGAAAAGGCAAGACCACTCTGGAACTGCTCAACTTGAGCGACGGCAGCGGCGAGGAATAGCGTCCATGCGCTTCGATCCCGGGCAGTCATTCAATTTTCTTCCTGTTCCGACGGACATACATTTCGGTTTTGGAATCATCAAGACGCTTCCGGAACGCCTGAAGGTGCTGGGGGCGAAACGCCCGCTGCTGGTGACCGATCCCGGGGTAGCGGCAGCGGGCATTCTGGAGCGGGTTGAGGCCGCGCTCGCCGCGGCGGGCATTGCGGCGGCCGTCTTCGATGAGGTGAAGCCCGACTCCGGCTCCGATCTGATCGCTGAAGCCACCGAGCGCCTGCGCGATGAGCAGGCCGATTCGGTGGTGGGGATCGGCGGCGGCAGTTCGCTGGATACGGCCAAGGCGGTCGCCGCCATGGGGACGAACAGCGGGTCGATTCTGGACTATGCGGGGCTCCACAAGATCGTCAACCGGCCCCTCCCGATGGTGGCGATTCCGACGACGGCCGGAACCGGCAGCGAGGTTTCGTTGTGGTCCGTTTTCACCGACGATACGCGCGGTGTGAAGAGCGCCGCCGGCAGCACGCTCCTCTATCCCTCAGTTGCGCTCTGCGATCCCGAGCTGACTCTCAGCCTGCCGCCGGCTCTCACGGCGGCAACGGGAATGGACGCGCTGGGGCACGCCATCGAGTGCTACACGAACAACGCGTGCCAGCCGATCTCGGGAGCGCTGGCGATTCGGGCGATCGAGCTGATCGGGAGGCACCTGAGAACAGCGGTGTTGAATGGCAGTGACCGCACCGCGCGCTACGCGATGATGGCCGCCAGCACCATGGCGGGCATCGCCATGAATCCGACGCGCCTTGGACTCGCGCACGCACTGGCGATGCCGCTCGGCAGCTTCGATCTGAAGATACCTCACGGTCTTGCCATCGCCATCACCCTGCCCGTGGTGATGGAATTCAACTTCCCGGCGCACTTCGACCGCTTCGCCGAAGTTGCGCGCGCGCTGGGAGAGAAAGTGGACCACCTCCCGGCGCACGAGGCCGCCGCGCTGTCCGTTGAAGCGGTGCGGCGTCTATCGCGGGACATCGGGATTTTCTCCGGGCTCGGCGAACTCGGTTTCAAAGAGGAGCACACCGCCTGCGTCGCGGCCGAGGCGATCAAGAGCGGAAACGTTGTGGTGAACCCCAGGCAGGCGTCCGAGGACGACCTGCGGCGAATCTTACGGGAGGCGCGCTGATACGCATGGAAAAGCACGGCAATTACATCAACGGCGAATGGCGGGACCCCGTAAGCGGGCGGTGGAGGCCGATTTACAACCCAGCGCGCCCGTGTGAGGCGCTGGCTGAGTTCGCCGACTCGGGGCCGGAGGATCTGGACGCGGCCGTCGCCGCCGCATACGCCGCGGCCGATGGGTGGGCAAACACGCCCGGACCGCAGCGCGGCGCTTTGCTATTCCGCTTCGCTCAACTGCTGGAGGAAAGCAAGGCCGAACTCGGACGCATCGTCACGCTCGAGATGGGCAAAGCGCTCGGCGAAGCGATGGGAGAGGTCGGCCGCGCGGCCGTCGAGGCGCGGTTTGCGGGAGGCGAGGCGAGCCGCCTGGAAGGGCGGACGTTCCCGAGCGAACGGAACGGCTTTTCCTGCTCGACGGTGCTCGAACCGCTGGGCGTGGTCGCCGCCATTTCTCCGTGGAACTTCCCGGTGGTCACTCCGGTGCGGAAGATCGCCCCCGCGCTGGCGTGCGGCAACACGGTGGTGTTCAAGCCCGCGTCGCTGACGCCGTGGTCGGCGGTTTATCTGGTGAAGCTGTTTGAGAAGGCGGGAATTCCCCCGGGGGTGGTGAACCTGGTGACGGGCCGCGGCGGCGCAATCGGCGACCGGCTGGTGGACGATGAGCGCGTGGGCGGCATTACCTTCACCGGGTCGACCGCCGTCGGAATCCCGCTGTACGAACGCGCGGCGCGACGCATGGCCAAGGTCCAGCTCGAACTCGGAGGCAAAAACCCGGCCGTGGTGGTGGAGCACGACGATCTCGAAGGAGCGGCCCGCGAGATCGCCGGGGCGGCTTTTCAATGCAGCGGACAGCGGTGCACCGCCCTGAGCCGCGTTATCGTCACCAGGGACCTTGCCGACGGACTCATCGAACGGCTGCTTTCCGTGGTGAGTGCGATCCGAGTCGGAGACGGTCTGGAGCCGGGCGTCACGATGGGGCCGCTGGTCAGCAAGAGCCAGTTTGAAACCGTGGAGGGTTACGTCCGGCGCGGAGTCGAATCGGGCGCCAGGTTGCTTGCAGGCGGCCGGGCGCTCGCGGCCGATCCGGACCGCGAAGGTTTCTTCTATGCGCCCACCGTGTTTGACGGCGTCGAACCCGATTCGGAGCTGGCGCAGGAGGAGATTTTCGGCCCGGTGCTGCCGGTGATTCGCGTCCGCGATTTCGAGAAGGCTGTGGCGGTGGCCAACAACACCCGGTACGGCCTGGCGGCCGCGCTGTTCACCAGACGCATGGATTTCGCGCACGCGTTTATCCGGAGGGTCAAGGCCGGGATGATTCACGTGAACCACGGTACGGCGAGCCAGGCGCACGTCCCCTTTGGGGGCGTTAAGGATTCGGGCCAGGGCGCCTATTCAATCGGACACACGGCGAAGGAGTTCTACACCAACACGAAGGCTGTTTACGTGAAGTGGGAGTGAGGGCCTGCGGTCGTTGCCCGCTCTCAAACAATCGGGACTGAATCGCGCCCAAGCGCGCAGGAGGTTGTCTGCGATATGGCTGGACCAAGCGCGGCGCCGGCAAATGCGGGCGCATTTGTGGCCGGTGCTCAACTGCCGCGAGGCAGGCACCTCGTCATCGGCGCGGTGTTCGTTCTTTCGCTGATCACTTACATCGACCGCGCCATCATATCGACGGCCAAGGGATCGATGGCCGCCGACCTTGACCTGTCGGACCAGTCCATGGGGGCGGTGTTCAGCGCTTTTGCGCTCGGCTACGCGCTGGCGCAGATCCCCGCGGGCTGGTTCGCCGACCGCTTCGGTCCACGCCTCGCCCTGGCGGCGCTGGTGGCTCTCTGGAGCATCCTGACGGCGCTCACGGGGGCTATGTCCGGACTCGTCGCGCTGCTGATCGTGCGGTTCCTGTTCGGCGTGGCGGAAGCCGGCGCGTTCCCGGGATCCGCCCGCGCATTTTATAACTGGCTGCCGCCCGCGGAGAGGGGGCTGGCGAACGGAATCCTGTTTTCGGGCGCGCTGCTGGGCGGAGGCATCGCCTTTCCGATCTGCGCCTGGCTTCTGAGCTCCTTCAACTGGCGGTGGTCGTTTTACCTGCTGGGCATCCCGGGAATCGTGTGGGCGATTCTCTGGTTGGGGTTCTTCCGCAATCATCCGAGGAAGCCGATTCCGCGTGAACCCGAGGAACGCGGCGGAGGCATGACCTTCGGCCAGGTGTTCCGCTCAAAGCCGATGGCGCTGGCGATGGCGCAGTACTTTGCCGGCAACTTCACGTTTTTCGTCTGCATGACCTGGATGCACCCGTACCTGATGGAAACTTACAACCTTTCCACGGCGGAAGCGGCAGGCTACTCGATGGTGCCGCTGTTGTGCGGATCGGCGGCGAACTGGATCGCCGGAATGTTTGTGGATTACCTGTACCGGTCGGGGTATCGTGCCTGGTCGCGGCGGCTGCCGGGCATCACGGGTTTCGTGCTCGCCGCGGGAGGCATTTTTGGCGTTTCACTGGCGGCATCTCCGGCGGCTGCCGTAGCCTGCTTCGCCATCGCGACCTTCGGTGTGGAAGTGACCATCAGCCCGAGCTGGGCCTATTGCATGGACATTGGAGGCAAGAGCTCGGGAAGCGTTTCGGGCGCTATGAACATGGTGGGGAATATCGGCGCCTTCGTGAGCGCCAATGCTTTTCCATTCCTGCATGGGCTCACCGGCAGCGCTGACGCGTACTTCCTCGCGGCGGCGCTGTTGAATCTGGGGGCGATCGCCTGCTGGTGGCACATGAAGCCGCGAGTTCCGCGGCAGGCTGGAGTGTAGTTGGGAAGCGAGTTCGCGCGCGGCGGGCATGTAAGAATAAACCGTTTGCGCAACATTTTGTTAACGAGTAGGAGGAAAACCATGAGAACGACAGCTTTTCTTTTCTTCGCCGCTGCCCTGGCGCTCGGGCAGCAGCAGCAGGGTGCAAGGCAGGCGCCGCCTTTTTCCATGCACCTCCTGGAGGTGAAACAGTACTCCCAGGCTGAGAACGAGGCGATCGTCGCAAAGTTCAAGAACCTGCGCACAACCGATGTCTACGACGCGCTGCAAGCCGTCGGGCTGCATAAGGTGACGGTCATGGATCGCGAGATCGGACCGATGTGGACTAACAACGAGGATTTCAGCCACGTCATCTACGGCGTGGCGGTGACTCTGCGGCTGGTGCCTCCGCAGGAGATGGGTCCTCAGCTCAATTTCACCTCCAACGCGGAAATGGAAAAATGGCAGCGGACGTGGTCGCAGCGCCACCTGAGAGGGAATTACGCCGCGTTTCTCGGGCCGGATACGGTGCTGGTCATTGACGCACCGATCAGCGCGGATAACGGCTGGTGCGGTTCCAATAATGCCCTGAGCTGGAAGGTGCGAGGGATGAGGGGCATCGTCACGAACGCCGGCTGCCGCGACTCGGACGAGATTGAGAAAGCGAAAATCCCCGTTTATCAAAGGGATTCCACCCGCTTCATCAATGAGGGCACGATCGCGGTGGAGTCCTACAACACGCCGGTCGTCGTGGGGGGAGTCCTGGTGATGCCGGGTGACGTGATCGTCGCCGACAAGGACGGAGTGGCGGTGGTTCCGCGCGCCAAAGCGGAGGCGGTGGCGAAGATCGCGCATGAAATCCGCTCTGGAGACAACGCAACTCGCCGGCGCCTCTATCAGAAGGCGGGCATGCAGGAGGATTTCACTGTGAAGTAGGCAGTGCAGGCCGGAGCACGCGTTTGCGGGGCTGGTGCCCAGGCTAATGTGAGCATAAAAGACTAATATTTTATGCCTGCATGCTTGACAGATTTGCGCCGCGTTTGATATCCTGAAGCTGGAACCCGAAGGGGTCAACCCCTGGCCCCCGCCCGGTACGGGCGCCGCCGCGGCAAGGGCGTTGACCCCCAGGCTCATAACTCGAGAACGAAAAGGAGGTAGTTACATGCGCAGTCTTGTGCGTTGGGATCCTTTTCGTTGGGATCCCTTCAGGGAAATCGAACGGGAGATGGAGGACCTCTCCAACCGGTTCAGCCGCCTGCTGACCCGCTGGCCCTTCCGTGAGGAGCGCGAAGGCCTGACCGTGCAGTGGACCCCGTCGGTGGACATCTCGGAAACCGACTCTGAGTACCTGATCAAAGCCGAGATTCCGGAGGTGGACAAGAAAGACGTCAAAGTGACGGTTCAGGACGGGACGCTGACGATCCAGGGTGAGCGCCGGCAGGAGAAGGAGGACAAGGGCCGGAGATACCACCGCGTCGAGCGCACCTATGGCGCGTTCATGCGGACGTTCGACCTCCCGGACGGCGTGGACGAGGACAAGCTGAGGGCTGAATTCAAGGATGGGATGCTGCTCGTACACCTGCCCAAGACCGAGAAGGCGAAGACCAAGGTCATCGACGTGAAGGTGGAATAAGCGGCGGCGCAGCCGGTTGAGCGCGTGCAACCGCGCGCTCAGCCGGCTTTCTTTTTTTTGCTTACCGGATCCAGTGCGGGCTGGCGAGCAGGAGCCCGGCGGCGGCTCCGCCCGCGACAAGCCAGGTCACATTGAGGCGAAGCCAGAGCAGCGCGGCGGCCGCGGCCAGAGCGATCGCGGCTGATGGGACGTCCACGACAGCGCTGCGCGCGAGTTGTCCCGTTACAACCGCCATCAGCGCCAGCGAGGCCGCGTTCACGCCGTCAAGGAAGGCGCCGGCGACGGGCGAGCGCCGGATTCGCGTGATGAGCAGCCCGCTCAGAGCAACGAAGATGAAAGCGGGCAGGAAAATGCCCGCGGTGGAGACGACCGCGCCCGGCAGCCTGCCGAGCAGGTAGCCGATGAACGTAGCTGTCGTGAAGAGCGGGCCCGGGGTCGCCTGCCCGACCGCAACCGCGTCGAGTAGCTGGGCTTCGGTCAACCAGCCGGACCTTTCGATGAAATCAGCTCGCAAGAAAGCAAGCAAGACGTAGCCGCTGCCGAACAATACCGAGCCGATTTTGAGGAATGTCAAAAACAGCCCGCCCAGGCTGACGGAGGCCAGCGCCTTCGCCGCGGCAAGCAGCAGGCCAGGGAGCGGGAGCGCGCCGCAAAGCAACGTCTTGGGAGGCCGTTTCACCAGGCGCCCGAGGGCGAGCGCCGCGCCGGCGCCGAACAGCAGGACAAGCTCGTGGATGCCCAGGATATTCAGAACCGCGGCGGCGCCGGCTGCCGCTATCATCACCGGACGCCTGAGGGCCGCGCGCCCCAGTCCCCATAGCGCCTGGAGAATGATCACGATCACGACCGGCTTGATGCCTCGCAGTATCCCCTCGAATTCGGGCAGCCGGCCGTATTGGACATAGAGCGAGGCAATCCAGGCGACGATGACAGCGGCGGGGAGGATGAAGCAGATTCCCGCGGTTAGCAGGCCTTTCCATCCGGCTCTGACATTGCCGATGTGTATGGCTACTTCCGTGGAGTTGGGCCCAGGAATCAGGTTCGCTGCGCCGAGCAGGTCGACCAGGTCGTGGTCGGACAGCCAGCGCTTGCGAACCACGAGTTCCTGCCGCATGAGCGCGATGTGAGCGGCCGGGCCGCCGAACCCGATGACGCCGAGCTTCAGGAATGTCCAGCACAACTCGCGGATGCGGGACCGCGGGCCGGCCGGGATATCTGCTTGATCGTTCGGCAAGGTGACCTGCCTGATAAACCTTTAGACCTCATGCACCAGTTCAGTTAGCGGTCGCCGGGGCGTTTTCTCCGGCGATTCCGCCGCGTACCCTATGGGAAGGATGGCCACGGGCGTCACTCCGGACGGCGCCTTGATGGCGCGCCTTACCGAATCATCGTCGAAGGCGCCCACCCAGACGGTGGCCAGCCCCAAGGCTGTTGCGGCCAGCATCGCAGAGGTGCAGGCGATGGTTGCGTCCTGGACTGCGTACAGGTCTGTTCCCCGCTTCCCGTAGCGCTGCGCGGACCGCTGCGGATTGGCACAGAACACCAGGGCGATGGGCGCTTCGGCGACAAACCACTGCTCCAGGGCCGCTCGCGCCAGCTTCGAACGGTCCTCTATGCGGGTTACGAGGTAGATTTCATAGGCCTGCAAATTGCCGGCGGACGGCGCGGAGTTTGCCGCCTCTAGAATTGCCTGCACCTTGTCTTGCTCAACCGGTCTGTCGCTGAAGTTCCGAATCGATCTGCGGGATTGCAATGCGTCGAAGAAGTCCATTTCCTATTCCACAGCTATTGTAGTCGCAAGGCTGTCGAAGGGTCCGCGCCAAACTTGGAGCATTAGCATTACCCGGCGTGAGCCGTGCGATCATGGAATTTGCATGCCTGAGATACTCCCCCGCCTGCGCATGGATCTGGACTTCGGGCCGTCGCCACTGGCCGACCGGCCCGGCCTGCTGATCCGGGACCCGCTACGTTACTCGGACACCACGCTGATCATTCCACCCGGCCTGGTGGAATGCCTGCAACTGTTCGACGGCAATTCTACGGATCTGGACCTGCGCGCGGCGCTCGTGCAGCTCACGGGCGACTTGCAGGTAAGCGATCTGCAGCGGCAGCTTTTTTCGGCGCTCAGCGAAGCGGGCTTCCTCGAAGACGAAAACTACCGCCGCTTGAAGAAGGAACGGCACGCGCGCTTCGCCAGTATGCCGCTGCGCGAAGCCGTCCTCGCCGGAGGCGCGTACCCAATGGACGTTGCAGCGCTCCGCGGCACGCTGGCTCTCTGGATGGACGGCGCCGGGCGCATTGCGCCAGCCGATTCGCTCGCAGGCATCGCCGCGCCCCACGTGAGCCCGGATGGCGGCGCAGCGTGCTACCGGGCAGCCTACGCGGCGCTTGCGCCCGAGCTCAAGGACCGGGTGTTCGTGGTGCTGGGCACCTCGCACTACGGGCAGCCGGAGCGTTTCGGGCTCACCCGCAAGCCGTACGCCACGCCGCTGGGAACGGCGGAGACGGACTGCGCGCTGGTGGACCAGCTGGCCGGCGCGGCGGGCGAGGGCGCCGTCCTTGAGGATTACTGTCACGCGGTGGAGCACTCGATCGAGTTCCAGGTCCTGTTTCTGCAACACGTCTTCGGACCAGGCATTCGCATCCTGCCGATTCTGTGCGGCGCTTTCGCGAAAAGCATACACGAAGGGGGGCTGCCGGAGGCCGATGAGAACGTCCGCCGTTTTCTCGGAGCGCTTGGGGATTTGGCCGCGCGCGAGGGCAAACGACTGTTTTGGGTGCTTGGAGTCGACATGGCGCACGTCGGGCGCCGCTACGGCGATCCCTTCCCGGTGGTGGCGGAGGAAGGGCACATGGCCCTCGTCCGCGAGCTGGACCACGCGCGCATCGACTGCCTTGCAAGAGCCGACGCGGACGCCTTCTGGGCAGCCGTTCAGGAAAACCGGGACGAGCTGAAGTGGTGCGGCTCCTCGGCGTTCTACACCTTTCTGAGGGCGGTTCCAGGCGCAAGAGGGAAACTGCTCAATTACCAGCAGTGGAACATCGACAAGCAGAGCGTGGTGACTTTCGGCGCGCTCTCGTTCCGGAACTGAGGGTCAGTACTTCGCCGCCATCCAGTAACCCGGACGCGTGCGTATTTTCAGGTCTTCGCGGCCCGGTATGGTCACCTGGATTTCGTGGTAACCGCCCTCCTCCATGTTGTTGGGCTTGTAAGTGATGATGTACTCCGAGTGCAGCTCTCTGCCGATAGCGGAGATGGCCCTTTCCAAATCAGCCTGCGTCATGAAGGAGTGCTCCCGGCCGCCGGTGTAGCTGGTGAATACTTCCACCGGATTATCGATAAAAAGCCCTTTCACCTGCTTGAAGATTTCGACGAAGAGGGGAACGAAATTCGCTGAATTGGTGGCGTTGCCGCTCATCTGCGCAGCAGCGGACGGCGTGGGCGGCACGCCGCCCGGATAATTGCGGGCGGTGGGCGGGATCGGATCCGGGCGGGGCGGCTGCGGCTTGGCCAGCAGAGTGCCCACCAGCCGGTTGATATTGACCGAGTACACGCTGATGTTTTCGAACTGGAGATCGGTCAGCGCCTCGCGCACTCTGCCCTCGCTGCCCTGGTCGCGCGTTTCGCTGATCAGCAGGAGAATTCGCCGGCGCCCCGGCGGCTGCTTCCTGAGCATGCGTGCCGAGGCGATCACGGCATCCACCATGCAGCTCATCGTGCCGCCCGGCTTGAGCTTCTCCAGGGCCGCCTTAAGTTTTTCGGTGTCGGAAGTGAAGTCCTGAAGCACCTGCAGCCGGTGGTCGAACGCCAGGATGGCTACCTGCCCCTGTTCTCCCACCACCAGGCCCTCGAACAGCGGCCCGATCTTTTTGATTTTCGGTAAAACCGGTTCGGTAGTCGCGTTTGCCTGTATCGCCACCACCATCGAGATCGGAGCCCAGGTAACGTCCACCTTGATGTCCTGGAGCTTGCCGTTGTCGAGCAGGCGGAACTGGTGCGGCTGCAGCCCGTCCACGAAGTTACCTTCCTTATCCGTCACCACAGTGGGGGCGACAACCACATTGACGCCGGTGCGGAAAGGCTCCTGAGGCTCCTGAGACGCGGCGAGGCCGGCCACGATTACGCCGGCTAAGAGTAATCGAATGAGTGGCATCGAACACAAGACGGCCCGCCGGCGGTTCCCGTTTCCTGCCGCGGCCATGTTCTCCTATCCACGGTCCAGTACTCCCATTGTACAGGACC
>JBLNCW010000084.1:0-14677 GCA_050261015.1 Rhodospirillales bacterium
TTGCGTTCAGCAGCCCGCGAAGCGGCCGGAGCGGCCGTAGCGTAATAGCCCGTGCGGGTTCGGGCAACCGGCCGGTTGGGCCCCTTGACCTGAAGCTGGATGCGGCGGTAGCTGCCGTCTAGCGCCGGATTCGAGGGCGAGTAGGCGATGATGTACTGGTTGCGTATCTCGTGCGCAACTTGCAGCGCGACCTTGCCCACCTGGTCCACTTCCTCGGGATAGTAAGCCAGCCCTCCCGTGGCCCTCGTGAGTTCGTCGATGGCGCGCTTCGCCTTCCTGGCTTCGCCCCGGTCCTTATCCGAGAACAGGCCGATGACGTAAACGACCACTTCCTGCTGCTGCGCTTCGCGAATCAGGCGGTCCAGCTCGACCTCGCTCATGTTGTCGTTGCCGTCGGTGATCGCCACGATCACTTTCTTATCGTGCCGGCCTTTGGACTTCGCATAGCCGATGGAAGCGAGAATGGCATCGCGCATGGCGGTGCCGCCGCTCGAATCGATGCGCGCGATGCCCTCCTGCATCCGCTTCAAATCGCTGGTGAACGGCACGTCCTGATACGGCGCGTCGTTGAAATTGACAATGAAAACCTCGTCCTGCGGGTTCGAGGCTTTCACCAGGCCCAAAGCGGCCGCCTCAACCTTGGAACGTTTTTCGCGCATGCTGCCGCTGTTATCGATCACCAGGCCCATGGACACGGGCACGTCCTCGCGGCGGAAAATCCTGATCTGCTGCTCCACGCCGTCTTCAAAGGCTTGGAACGCGGTTCGCGGGAGTGTGGTGACGTGCCTGCCGTTCTTGTCTACAACCGTCGCATGGAGCACTACCAGGCGGGTGTCGGTGCGGAAGACCGCCCCCGTTTCTTCCTGGGCGCGGTTGAGCCCGGCGGCCAGCACGCAGAGGGCAATGGCGCTGAAAACGGGCTTCACCGGACCATCTTAACAGGGGTGAAGGAGGTCGCGGCGCTCAGGAACCCGAAGCGCCTGCCCGAGTATGGGCCAGTTCGGGGGTGGCATAGTAGCCGCTGCGCGTTCTGACCCGGGGCTTATCCTTGGCGTTCACCGTGACTCTTACCTGGCGGAAGGTGCCGTCGAGGTTCGGATTCAAGGGGCTATAGGCCAGCGTGTACTGGTTCCGGATCTCGTGCGCCACTTCCAGGGTGAATTTCCCCACATCGTCGACGTCCTTCGGGTAGTAGGCCTGGCCGCCGGTCGCTTCCGTGATGGCGTCGAGCGCCCGCTTGGCGCGCCTGGCCTCCCGCCGCTCCTCCTCGTCCAGAAGGCCGATCGTGTAGATGCCCACCTCTCTCTGCTGGGCGCGCTGGATCAGGCGTTCCAGGGAAACCTCGCTGGCATTGTCGTTGCCGTCGGTGATCACCACTAGAACCTTCTTGTCGCGCTTGCCTTTCTTCAGGTGGTCCATCGCTAGGTCGATGGCGTCCCGCATGGCGGTGCCGCCGCGCGAATCGATCCGGGCAACTCCTTCTTCCAGCTTCTTCGGGTCGGAAGTGAAATCCACGTCGAGATAAGCCTCGTCGTTGAAATTCACCACAAAAATCTCGTCGTGCGGGTTCGACGCCTTGACGAGCGCCATGGCGGCATCTTCCACCTTGCGCCGCTTGTCGCGCATGCTGCCGCTGTTGTCCACCAGAATGCCCATCGATACCGGCACGTCCTCGCGCCGGAAAATCTTGATCGGCTGCTCGACGCCGTCCTCGAAGACTTGGAAGGCGCTTCGCTGCAAATTGGTGATGAGCTTGCCGCGCTTGTCCACGACTGTGGCGTGCAGCACTACAAGGCGGGTGTCGGCGCGAAACACGGCCGCGCCTTCCTGCGCCCACACCGGAAATGCCACGGCAATTGCCGCCAGCAGGGCGGGAATTTTACTGCGTTGGCGCATAATATCCGAGCCGCCAGAACGCACGCAGCGGGGGCAGCCCGCGCGGTTGCACGAGCTTCACCTGAACACGCCTGTACTTGCCGTCCTTCTCACGGTTGGTTGGGGCATACCCCAGCACGTACTGGTTGTGCAGTTCGATGCCGATCTTGGCCGCGACATCGGGAAGTTCGTTCAGATTGTCGACCGAAAAGCTTCGCCCGCCCGTCTGCTCGGCCACCTCGGCGAGCAGGCCCGGCCCGGCCAGTTCTTCGGGGGTCCGGCCGCGGGCGCCGAGCGGCTCAAAAATTCCGATCGCGTAAATCTGAACATCCGCCTCACGCACGAGGTTCCTGATCTCGCTCTCCGTGTAGCGGCTGCTGTTGTCGCCGCCATCGGAAATCACGCACAAAGCCTTGCGCGGGTTGCTCGCATGCTTCATCTGGTTGATGGCCAGGTAGATGCTGTCCAGCAGCGCCGTGCGGCCTTTCGATTGAACGAAAGTGAGGCGGTTCTGAATCTCCTCGGCATCCCTGGTGAAGCCCACAACGACCTCGGGACGGTCATTGAACTGCACGAGGAAAAACTCGTCTTCCGGGTTGGCCGTCTTCATCAACTGCGCGACTGCCTGCCGCGATTTTTGCAGCTTCGAGCCCATGCTGCCGCTGGCGTCGAAAACAATTCCTATCGAAACCGGCGCGTCTTCGCTGGAAAAATACGTGAGCTTTTGTTCGACTTTATCTTCGAAAATCTTGAAATGCTCTTTTTCCAAGCCCGTGACGAACCGGTTCATCGGGTCGGTGACGGTAACCGGAATCTGCACGACCGTGGTGTCCACCCGCAGGCTGCGCGTTCTGGGGATGCCCTCGTCGGTGCTGTCCGGGGCGGGAGGCTTCGGGCGCGGCGTGATCGTGACTCGCGGGGGCGGTGCGGAGGTGTTCGGATTCTGCTGTTCTTTCTGATCCTGGCCCGAGAGCATCGAGCCGGCCACCAGAAAGGCGCAGGAAAGACTTAAAACACGAGACTTCAAGCACTGCGCAACCATGACTCGCTCTCCACCTTCCGGCTACGGCTGCGACATTCCCAGTATATCACGCCGAGCCGGACGGCTACCCCCGCGAACCGCAAGGATTCGCTTTGCTTTCTAGGCCTTCAGACGGCTCCGGGGCCATCCTGACGCACGCGCGCCGAAAACGCGGACCGGCCCGGCTGTGCTATCATCGAACGTGCCCGGTAGGATTTTGGGGGTCGTTCCGGCCCGGTTTGCTTCCTCTCGTTTTCCCGGGAAACCTCTCGCCGTAATCGCAGGAAAACCCATGCTTCAGCACGTATGGGAAAGAGCGGCCCAGGCGCGCTACCTCACCCAGGTGGTGATCGCGACCGATGACGAGCGCATCGCCGCCGCCGCCCGCAGCTTTGGAGCGCCTGTGCGAATGACGCGCTCCGACCACCCCTCGGGAACCGACCGCGCGGCCGAGGTCGCTTCCTCCGAGAATGCCGACGTAGTTGTAAACATTCAGGGTGATGAGCCGCTCATCGACCCCGCCGCGATCGATGCCGCCGTGCTCGCCCTGCTCTCCGATCCGCAGATCCCAATGGCCACCCTGAAGAAGCTCATCGAGATCCCGGACGAGCTGACAAATCCGAATGTGGTGAAGGTAATCACCGACCGGTTCGACAACGCGATCTATTTTTCGCGCTCGATGATCCCGTACCTTCGCGACGATACCGGCGCGGCGCACTACAAACACATAGGGCTGTATGTTTACCGCCGCGACTTCCTGCTCGCCTATCCCGATATGCCCGTTGGTCCGCTCGAAAAAGCCGAGCGGCTGGAGCAGTTGCGGGCGATCGAGAACGGGCACCGGATCCGCGTGGTTGAGACCGACTATGAATCACTCGGCGTAGATACGCCCGCCGACCTCGAGCGGGTGGAGAAGCTTTTCCAGGCTGAGGTGAACGCATTCGAGAAGCACGATGGCTAAGTACATATTTGTGACCGGCGGAGTGGTTTCCTCTCTGGGGAAGGGGATCGCCGCATCCTCGATCGGCTGCCTGCTTGAAAGCCGCGGACTGCGGGTGTCCCTGCAAAAACTGGATCCCTATCTGAATGTGGACCCCGGCACGCTCAGTCCGTTCCAGCACGGGGAAGTCTTCGTCACCGACGACGGCGCCGAGACCGACCTCGACCTGGGCCACTACGAGCGGTTCACACACGTTCAACTCACCCAGGCCAATAACCTCACCTCCGGCCGCATCTACGAGCAGATCATCACCAAAGAACGGCGCGGCGATTACCTCGGCAAAACGGTGCAGGTGATTCCGCACGTCACCAATGAGATTAAGGCGGCGATCCGGCGCGTCTCTCCAGGAGTTGACGTCGTAATTGTCGAGATCGGCGGCACGGTGGGTGATATTGAATCCCTGCCGTTTTTGGAAGCGATCCGGCAGATGCGGCACGAACTGGGCCGGGAGAACACGTTTTTCGTCCACGTCACCCTGGTGCCCTGGATCGCCGCCGCCCAGGAGCTGAAGACCAAGCCCACCCAGCACAGCGTCAAGGAGCTGCGCGCCATCGGCATTCAGCCCGACCTGCTGCTGTGCCGCACCGACCGCTTCCTGTCCGGCGAAATGAAAGAGAAGATCGCGCTGTTCTGCGACGTGGACGTGGATAAGGTGATCAGCGCGCGCGACGTGGCCTCCGTTTACGAACTTCCGCCGCTGTTCGCGGAACAGGGCCTGGACGACGCCATCCTGCGCGGGCTGCACATCGAGGCCGGACCGCGCAACCTGGACCGCTGGAACGCCATGCTCGATCGCCTGCGGAACCCCGTCGGAGAGGTGAGCATCGCCCTGGTCGGCAAATACACCGAGTACGAGGATTCCTACAAGAGCCTCAAAGAAGCGCTGCTTCACGGCGGTCTTGCGCACAACGTGCGGGTGCAGATCGAATGGATCGAGTCGGACAAGCTGCTGGCGCCCGGCGCGATTGAGCACCTGGAAAGCTTCGACGGCGTTCTGGTGCCGGGCGGCTTCGGCAAGCGCGGCGTGGAGGGCATGATCCAGGCGATCCGCTTCGCCCGCGAGAAAAAAGTGCCCTATTTCGGCATCTGCCTCGGCATGCAGGCCATGGTGATCGAGTACGCGCGCAACGTCAGCGGCCTGGAACAGGCCGACTCAACCGAGTTCAACCCGGCCACGCCGCACCGCGTCATCTATAAGCTGCGCGAACTCAAGGGCGTGGATGAACTGGGCGGCACCATGCGGCTGGGCGCCTATCCCTGCAACCTGACAGAAGGCAGCTTCGCCCACGGCGCGTACGGGGTCCTCCAGATCAGCGAACGGCACCGCCACCGCTACGAGTTCAACCGCGAGTACGAGCAGGTGCTCACGAAGCACGGCCTGCGCATCACGGGCCAGACACCCGACGGCGTCTATGTCGAGATCTGCGAGTATTCCAACCACCCCTGGGGCTTGGGCTGCCAGTTCCATCCCGAGTTCAAGTCCAAACCGCTCGAGCCGCATCCGCTGTTCCGTTCTTTCATTCAAGCGGCACTCGAGTTCCGGAAGCAAAAGCGGGTAAGCGGGCGCGAGCCGGTCGCCACCCTCCGACAGCGATGAAGCCGGTCACGCTGGAAGCGCCCCGGGGCGGGCAAATCATCTTCGGCGAGGGGCACCCGCCGGCGCTCATCGCCGGGCCGTGCGTCATTGAAAGCGAAGCTCACGTTCAGTATCTGGCCTGCGAGATCGGCAAGATCGCCGGACCCTTCGTTTTTAAGGCTTCTTTTGACAAGGCCAACCGCACCAGCCTGGCGTCGTACCGCGGGCCGGGCATAAAGGAAGGCTTGCGGATTCTGGGCGGGATCCGGGCCGCGGGCTATCCCGTCCTCACGGACATACACGAACCCGCCCAGGCCGGCCCAGCCGCCGAGGTCGCCGACATCCTCCAGATCCCGGCCTTTCTCTGCCGCCAGACGGATCTGCTGCTTGAAGCGGGCCGTACAGGCCGCATCGTCAACATCAAGAAAGGCCAGTTCCTCTCCCCGCGGGACCTCCGCATGGCGGCCGAAAAGGTCGCCTCCACCGGAAACACACGAATCCTGCTGACCGAGCGCGGCACCACCTTCGGATACAACAACCTCGTGGTGGACATGCGCAGCCTCGTTATCATGCGCGAGTTCGGGTTTCCCGTGGTTTTCGACGCGACGCACAGCGTGCAATTGCCCGGAGGCGCGGGTACGGCCTCCGGCGGGCAGGCCCAGTTCATCGAGCCACTGGCGCGGGCCGCGGTGGCGGCCGGCGTGGACGCGGTTTTTCTCGAGGTCCACGAGGCCCCGGAAAAGGCGCTTTCCGACGGGCCGAACTCGCTGCCCCTGCACCGCCTGGGCGCCCTGCTCGCGCGATTACGGCAAATTCACGCGGCGGCGCATGGTTCTCTACTCCACGATCTCGCTCCGTTCCGCGTCAATTAACATATAGGGTGTACTCTGCCATGATGAAATGCCGGGAGGCTGTCATGAATAAAAGGAAGATATTCGGGAGCCGTCGCGGGTTCACGTTGATCGAAATGCTGATTGTGGTCGCGATCGTGCTGATCATTGCGGCCGTCGCGATTCCCCGGCTGGACAAGGCGCGCATGCAGACGCAGGAGACCGCCGCCGTCCGGCAGATTCAAACGCTCCACACCGCCCAGGCGCAATACTATTCCCAGTTCGGGAGATATGCCACCAAGCTCGAGGAACTGGGGCCGCCCACCAGCGGGCAGGAAGGCCCCGCCGGCGCAGGCCTCATTCCGGGAGACCTTGCCAAAGGCAGAAAAAGCGGGTACGTCTTCACCATGCAGGGCGGACCCGGCGGCTACGTCATCAATGCCAATCCGGAAACGTATAACGGCACGGGACGCCGCACGTTTTACTCCGATCAGACCATGGTGATCAGGGAAAACTGGGGCGCCGAGCCCGCCACGGCCAGCAGCGCCGAGATCAAGTAACTGAAGAATTAGAAGCTGAAGCCGACCTGGCCCATGATGTTCACCCAGTGGTCCCTGGTGCGGACCCCGGGAACGGCGGCCAGCGGTTCGCCATCGGTGTGCCCGCGGTAAACCTTCGATACGACGCCTACCCTGAAATGCTGTGAGCGATCGACAAAAGCGCTGACATCCACCAGCGCGTAGTACCCCCACCCGCTGCGCGAAGTGCAAACCGGACAGTAAATGCTGAAGTAGTCGCTCGGCTGGCGGAGGCGTTCGGAATAGCGCATGTAGGCGCCTCCGCCGCCGCCGGAAAACAACACCCGGCCGCCGATCAGGGGGAGGATGGCGCGCCCTCCTAGAGGCACGAAGTACTGATAATCCTTGATGCGCACGGGGCCGAATTCGGTGTTGAGGTAATCCCGCACGTCGGCCGCGCCGAATACGGTCTCGAATCCGGCATCCGCCTGAAAATAGCGTGAGAACCTGTATCCGTAGCTGAAGGAGATGCCTGGCGAGTCCCGAAAAAGCCGGTTGAGATCCGCCCGCGGCTGTGCGGCCCCAACGCCGAAGGTCAGGTTGTGACGCGGGTAATATTCCTGGGCCGCGGCAACGCCCGCCAGCGCCGCCATCGCCAGGCTGAAAATGATTGGTTTCACGACACCTAAACAGACGCGCTGGTGCGGATCCAAGTTTCTGGCAGGGCTGCGCGTTATCAGACCAGCGCCGCCGCCTTACGCCGGGCCGCGACTCCTGCCGGCCGCATATTCACCCAGCTTCCCAACAGCGCTACCAGGGCGCCCAGCGTCAAGAGAACAGCCGTCAGCAGGCCGCTTCCGAGATTGTAGGAGCTCAGGAAATAGCCGCGTACCAGCATGATCAGGACAGCCGCGTTCCACAGCAGGAATAATACCGGTAGAATCCGCTTCAACGCCAGAATAGTGATCGCTCCGCCTGCTACCCCGGAGATAAACGTCCACTTAATCAGAGCGTCGCCCGTCCACGGCAGAAGTTCAATTGACAGCGTACTGTTGCTGGTCCATGCGAGGACTGAAGCCGCCAGCAGAAAAGCGATAAGCAAACCCTGAAAAGCAAAGCTGAAGACGCGCAGAAGCAAGTAAATCACGTGCATGAAACTCTCCCTCAGCGGGTTGACAGCCGTGCCCACCGATAAAACATGCCATTGTAGCAGGCTGCGGGCGCCGCTGCCTGGCACTTGATTTGACTCGATTCCGGACGCTTCCCCGAACGGCTATCCCGAGCGAGTCTGAAGACCGTAAGACTTGAACGTGCCGGAACCCTACGCGGCCGCTCTTGAGGGGACAAGTTTCGCCATTTCCGCCAGCGTGTAGATGGGCACGCCCTCGGCTTCGACGGTGAACAGCATGTGGCCTTTCGCCGGGTCGAAGTCCACGCGCAGCACGTCTCCCTCACGCACTTGTCCGCTGGCGATCAGGTTCGCGATCGGCTCCACCAGAAGACGCTCCACCGCCCGTTTCAGATGCCGTGCGCCGTACTTCTCGTTGGTGCCTTCGCGCAGCAGGTATTCTTTTGCGGGGCGGGTGACCTTGAACAGGAAAGGCCCGGCGCTGGGGGATTGGAAGACCCGCTTCTGCACCATGCGCAGTTCGATCTCCAGGATTTCGCGGAGCTGCTGCTCTCCCAGCGGGCGGAAAACCACGATCCTATCCAGACGGTTGATGAACTCGGGGGTGAACTTCCGGCGCGCGGCCTCCAGTCCGGCCTTTTCAATTTTCAGATCGCGAGGCCCGCTCGCCATGGCGGGAGCGAAGCCGAGCCTCGGCCGGAGGATCTCCTCCATGGCGGCCGCGCCAAGATTGCTGGTCAGAAAAATCATCGCGTGGGAGAAATCGACCCGCCGGCCGTCGCCCAGCGTCAGCGTGGCTTTATCCAGAATGCCGAGCAGCAGGTTCCATAGCGCATCGCTGGCCTTCTCGATTTCGTCGAAGAGCACAAAGCTCAGCTTCATCTTCTCGGTGTGAAACTCGTTGAGCGCTTCCTGGCTGAGCAGCGGGCGGGTGTCCCGGTGGCCCAGGTAGCCCGGCGGCGAGCCGATCAGCTTCGCGATTTCGTGGCTGTGCTGAAATTCGCCGCAATCAATTTTGATCGCCGCGCGAGCCGTGCCCGCCAGCAGTTCCGCCGTCGCTTCGACGATGCGGGTCTTACCCGTGCCTGTGGGGCCGAGAAACAGGAAGCTGCCGGCCGGCCTGCCGGGCTCCTGCAATCCGGTGAGGAATCTCTGGTAGACGCTGACAATCTGCTCGATTGCCTCGTCCTGGCCGGCGATCAGCTCGCGCAGACCGGCGCCGAAGGCCTTCGCTTCGCGGCCTGTCGCGGTGGCGTCCAGCGGTGCGCTGAGCCGGGCCATCATCATCTTCCTCCACCAGATTGGATGCGAAACTCAGGGTGGTCCGTTACTGCTTCAAGGCGAAACTCAATCCACAAATGTGAATTCTGGTCCGTATACTCCTGTTGACCGCCGCGGCGTTTCCATCCTCTGATTTCTTCCTTGCGGCGCGGCTCGCGCTAAGCTTGAGTAATGCGGAGACTGGCTCGTTACACGTCCTTCGCCGCGCTGGCGGCGCTGCTGTATCTGGGCTGGACCATGGCGAGCCGCTACCTCGCGAACCGGAAGTTGACGTCTCAGGCCGTGAAGCCCGCTCCGCCCCCTGGCTATCCCGATCCAGGCACGGATGTGAAAATTTTGCACTTTTACGCGAGCCCGGGAGAACTCGTGGAAGGCGGCAAGGCGATTCTCTGCTATGGCGTGGCCAACGCCCGCGCCGTGCGTCTGGATCCGCCGGTCGATGATCTGAGGCCTTCGATGAACCGGTGCCTTGAAGTCTCGCCGCGGCAGGACACCAAGTACACACTGACGGCGGAGGGCGCCGGCGGCCCCGCTACCGAATCGTTTCTTGTGCGCGTGAAGGCCGACCCGCAAAGCCTGCCGCGGATTACGTATTTCCGGATTCAGAAGAAGCAGCCGGCCTCCCATGCGGTCGGCGCTCCGGGGGCCAAGTGGGTCTATTCGCTGTGCTTCGGTACCGAAAACTCGGTGCGGGTCACAGTGGACCCGCCGGCAATGCCGCCGAGCGCGGTGATGCAGGGTTGTTTCTACGCCGCCCCGGAAACCACCACCACTTACACTCTCACCGCCGCCGATAGCAGGGGCCGCAGCACGCAGAAGAAACTCACCGTGCAGGTGGAATAGGCGCGGGCAGGCGCTTCACTCCGCGCCTCCGGCCTCCTTTTCCAGACCCATCTGCGAAAGCCGGTAGCGGAGCGCGTTGCGGGTCAGCCCGAGCAGCCGCGCCGCCTGGCTCTTGTTGCCTTCGGCCCGGCGCAGCGCCTCGCGGATGATGGCCCGCTCGTACTCGTCCAGCGTCATGCCTTCGGGCAGGAAGTTGTCCGCCGTCCGGCGCACTGCCCGCGGCGCGGTGTCGAGCCGTATATCGTCGGCGTCAAGGCGCTCGCCCGGGCAGAGCACGATGCTCCGCTCGATGACGTTCTCCAGCTCCCGCACATTGCCCGGCCAGTGATAGCTGAGCAGCTTCTGAATCGCCGCGTCGGTTATGGATTCCACGCGGCTGCCGTTGGCCTTGGCGAGCTTCCGTACGAAGTGTTCGGCGAGAAACGGAATATCCTCCGGCCGGTCGCGCAGAGGCGGCAGGTTGATGGGCACGACATTGAGGCGGTAATAAAGGTCCTCGCGGAAAGTGCCCTGCTCGAGCGCGGCGCGCAGGTCCTGGTTGGTGGCCGCGATAATGCGTACGTCGATGTGCCTTGTCTTGTTGCTCCCCAGCCGCTCGAACTCCCGCTCCTGGAGCACACGGAGCAGCTTCACCTGAATGGTGGCCGGCACGTCGCCGATTTCGTCCAGGAACGCGGTGCCCGTATCGGCCTGCTCGAACTTGCCGGGCTTGGAGGTGTTGGCGCCGGTGAAAGCGCCTTTCTCGTAGCCGAACAGCTCGCTCTCCATCAGGTTTTCGGGAATGGCGGTGCAATTGATCTTGACGAACGGCCGGTCGCGCCGCGGCGAGTGGTAGTGGATTGCGCGCGCGATGAGGTCCTTGCCTACGCCGCTCTCTCCCGCCAGCAGCACGGTGGCGCGCGTCGGCGCCACGCGCTCGACCGTGGCGAAAATTTCCTGCATCAGCGGGCTGCGCCCGATGATGTTGTCGAACTCGTACCTGTGGCCGAGTTCCTCGCGCAGCTTGCGGTTCTCATCCTGCAGGGCCCGCATGTCGAGCGCCTTGCGGATTACCGCCATCAGGTGGTCGAGCGAGAAGGGTTTCAGCAGGAAGTCCACCGCGCCCGCCTTCATCGCTTCCACTGCCGTCTCGACGGTGCCGAAGGCGGTCATGACGATGATCGGGGTGCTCGTGTTCTGGCGGCGGATGGCGGCGAGCAGTTCCAGGCCGCTCATCCCCGGCAGGCGCAGATCCGTGAGCACGAGATCGGCGCGATCGGCCAGGCGAAGCGCTTCCTCGGCCGTGCCGGCCTTCTCCACCTCAAAATCCGCCGAGCGCAACTGAAGCTCCAGCACGCGGCGAAGCTTCTCTTCATCCTCGACAACCAGAATGCGGGTCTTCATCTCCTAAACCAGTGGAAGGAACACGCGGAACACGCTGCCCTTCCCGGGGTCGCTTTCGACTGTTATCTTACCCCCGTGCAGGTCCACGATCTTTGAAACGATGGCCAGCCCGAGCCCGATGCCGTCTTTCTTGGTGGTGAAGAACGGGTTGAATATGTTCTCGATGTGGGCGGGATCGACCCCTCGCCCGCGGTCGATCACCGAGATCTCCACCATGCCGTCCACCAGGCGCGTTTTAATAGTGACGGCGCCGCCGGGCGGCGTCGCTTGCGCGGCGTTCAGAAGCAGGTTGTAGACCACGCGCTCCATCAGTTCCGGATCGAACTCAAAAGGGCGCACGTCGGGGGAGTAGTTCTTGTAGACCGTTACTTCGAGGTTTCCGCGGTCGCGCTCCAGTTGGGCGATGGCGCGGTCGCACACTTCGCTCAGCTCGGCCTTCTGAAGCTTGAGTTCCAGAGGCCGTGCGAATTCCAGGAAACGGGTGACCAGGGAATTGATGCGGTCCACCTCGCTGGAGATGAACCCGGCCAGTTCGGCCGCGATCTCGTTGCCTTCCGGAAGGCTTTTGATGAGCATCTCGGCGGAGCCGCGCATCGTTCCGAGCGGATTACGCAGCTCATGCGCCAGCCCCGCCGACAACTGGCCCAGCGCGGCCAGCCGCTCGGAGCGCCGCACCGCGGCTTCGGCCTCCTGGAGGTTGAGATTGGCTTCGGCAAGCTGTTCGGCGGCGGCCTGCGCACGCCTGGCCTCCTCGCGGTTGGCTTCGGCCAGCCGCTGGGTAAGATAGCCGATCACGCTGAAAAACATGAGGCGCAGGGCGAGTTCCGCCACCTGGTCCTCGGGGAGCGTGTACCGCGTCCAGTCCACCTGGAGCAGGGTGAGCAGATAGGTGCCGCACGCCAGCACGGTGAACACGACGGTGCCGCCGACCCCCAGCGTGGTGGCCGCCGACACCACCGGGATCAGCAGAATCCAGTAATAGCTGCTGGTGATGCCGCCGGAATCCTGGACGATCAGGTAACCCACGGCCAGCTTGAGCAGGTTCGCCAGGATGCTGCCGCGCTGCGTCGTCAGCGACGCAATCTTCGGTTCCACGACCTGGAATCCTGCCAGCAGGAACAGCGCGAAAATAAACTGCGGGTGCCGCTCCGGACCGGCGATGGCGATGATCGCAAACAGCGCCAGCCACACCAGGTCCTGAATTCTGATTTTCCACCCTGCCACGGTGCCATCTTAACAAGGATGCCGTGAAATGCTTAAATTACGGCTCCGGAAACATTGCCCGGGGCAGGCGCGCGAGTTACAGGAATTCCTTATCGATTTCGACCCGGTAGCCCGCCGCGAGCCGGTTGGTCTGGTTCGCCATGCCGACAACGGCCATCAGTTCTGCGAACATGGCATCGCTCATGCCGGCCTTGCGCGCCGCGGCCGTGTGGGAAGCGGTGCAGTAGGCGCACTGGTTTGTCACGCTGACCGCGATATAGATCATTTCCTTGATCAGCGGGGAGAGCTCGCCTGGAGCCATGACCTCTTTGACGGCGCGCCACGTCCGCTCAAGGGTGGGCGGGTCGTTGGCGAGAGCTTTCCAGAAATTGTTGACCCGGTCGGTCTGGCGGGTGGCCATGATGTCGTCGTACACCGCGCGAACCGCCGGGGCTGCATCTTGATACTCGATGAGCGGGATTGGCATTCATCCTCCTCAGGGCCAAATCTAATTGATAAAACAACCGGGCGGGGAGTTGCGGGATGGCGCCTCACGGTTGGGCTGATTGTTCGGCCGCCGGAGGCTTACGCAGCCAGACGTAGCAATGGTTGCCGATGCGATGCGCCGGCGCCGACCGCAGCAGGAGCAGATCCAGGTAGCGAAACGGAAACAGCAGCCACCCGCATACAAAGTGTGCTGCTGCACGCCAGATTCGGAAAGGGAGCAACAGCTTCACGTACTCGAGGAAAAAGACCAGGATGGTGGCGGTCGGGCCGGTCCGCCATCCTTCCGCGACAACCTCCAGGCCGCCGGCCAGCTCCTTGAGGCCTTCAATGGAGAACCGCCGGAAGTCCGCCGGGTAGGCATGAAACGGATGGCAAAACGGGGTCACGAGATGGAGGTATCCGCCGGGCGCCAGAACGCGCCGGAGTTCGCACATAGCCTGCCTCGGGTTGCGGACGTGCTCAAGAACCGCATCGCACTCGATGCGCTGGAAGAGGTTGGAAGGAAAGGGAAGCTGCTCAACGTCTGCTGCAACATCGACGCCGGGTATGGCGAACAGATCGATGTTGACGTATCCGAGGACGGAACGGCCCGCGCCGCCGACGTACAGGTTCCACCGGCCAAGCGGCCAGTTTTTCGGCTCGGCGGGGTTCATGACAAACGGCGCCGGAGGCTGGAGCATCCGGTACAGGCGATGACGCCAATGGCGTGAACCGCGGGTCTTGTATTCCCTTTCGAGATCGCTGTCAGTCCGCATCAGAACTGACCAGCCAGTATAGCTTGCGGGATGGCGTGTTTATAGTTGAGGCAAATGCGGAACTTTGCCGCGGCAACGTCCGCATAACAACTCAAAGAAGTTCCAGATTCCATGAGAAAGCGTCTCTTCATCGTATTGGCCGCCGCAGCATTGGCCTTCCTGGCAACCGCACAGCAAAGCCAAGCCGACCGCTCGCTCAAAGTCAAGCTGAACTACACCGGATCCGGGAATGTGGACGAGAAGCACAAGATCTTTATCTTCCTGTTCGATTCGCCGGATTTCGTGCAGGGCGACGTAGCGCCCTTCGCCGCCCAGACCGCCGCGGCAAAGGACCAGGCGGTTACGTTTTCCAGCCTCTCCGCCCCTGAGGTATACATCGTAGCGGCATTCGATCCCAAAGGCGCCTATGACGGCATGGCCCCGCCCCCCTCGGGTTCATCCGCAGGCATGTACACCAAGGAGGGAGGCAAGCCCGCCCCGGTGAATCTCGAGGCAGGCAAGACGGCCCAAATCGAGTTGGCATTCGACGATTCCTACAAAATGCCGTAACGCGGAGTCGGTGCCATGCCACCGCAGCCGGACGATTCGGCGATCACCTCGGCTCATTACCGGCGAATCGCTGAGCTTGCTGAGCGCTTATCCGCGTGGCATTTGACAATACGACTACTTCGCATTCGGCGTTCAGGCCGTTCTGGAAAATCAACTCTGATTGTCACGCCACAGCGGTTCCGGTAGTGAAGTCCCCATTACCGGAGA
>JBLNCW010000085.1:0-7585 GCA_050261015.1 Rhodospirillales bacterium
AGGCACGTGCCGTAAGTGCCCGTCTCCAGCCGCTCCAGCGCGGCGTTAACAAGCCGCAGTTGCTGGTAAGCAAGCGAGCCGATCCGCAAAGAGACAAACGTATCGTACTGCTCGCGCGCGATGCCTTCGTCTCCAGCTCCGCCCGGGATCGCAGCCGATTCCACTTTGGCCCGGAGCTGCGAAACTAATTCCGCCTTCTTCTCCAGAAGCATCGCGCGATAATCGATGCGCGGGGATTTCAGTGGTTTCGTTGCTGTCGCCATGGGAAGTGGCCTCACGGCAACAAAGTGCAAGAAGCCGGCCAAAGCGGCGCCCGGCAAATCCCCATAAAATGCGTGACTTACCTCACCCCCGGCGGCCCGGCGCAGGCCCCCGATGCACCAAAACGGACACCGGGCTCAAAAACTGGCCCAAAACGCACATCCCGGCCCTAAAACTCCTTGCGCCGGTAGACCTGCCAACCCGCGCGGTCGTACAGCTTTTCGTACTCTTTCGTTAGGCGGTGCTGGATGAAGCGATAGAATTCCGGCTGGCTTTTCCGGTAATCGTTGAACACCCACTGGTATTCCGTGCTCACCACGATGTAGTCGGGGCGCCGGCCGCTCAGATAGCCGAGCCGCACGTCGTCAACGAAAGTGGACGGAAACCCCAGTCCGAACCCGAGACTGGCCGGGCCTAGTATGACCGACCCCCCCGGCTGCGCGTTCTTTTGCAGAAACTGAATCAGAGGGACGTAGCTGGCCTGATAGGAGTTGATGCGGTTGCGGAAGGCCGTCCCGCCCACTCCCACCGCCACCAGAATCACCGCGATACCGGCCGCTACCCACACGGGCAGTTTGCGCCGCGCCGCGTTCCATCGCAGCCAGATCATCAGCAGCGCGGCGTAGAACGGCACCACGTGCGGCAGATAATAATACGCTTTCTGCGCGTCGAACACCGAGAGCAGCAGGAAGTAAATGCCCAGCAGCCACATCAAAGCCCGGTAGCCTTTATCCTTTCGAATCTCCCGGTTCGAAACCGCGCCAACCACTCCCGCCGCATAGAGCAGCAGCACAACCGACTTCGCCCAGATCGGGCCGTAATTGCCCTCCGAATGCGGACCCAGACCGAACGCGACGAAGTACCTGCTCGTGATCTCCCGGTAAATCCCCGTTAGCGGCGAAGTCAGGCCGGACAGCCGGTTATCCATCCTGGCATTCGTTCCGAACTGGGACAGGAACGCCGCCGGGTCCTGCACGATGTACATCCCCCACGCGGCGCCGCCCGCCAGATACGGGACGGCGGCGAGCGCGAGCGTGGCCGGGCGCAGCCGGCGCCAGTCGTAATACAGCACGAGAAACGCAATCCCGGCAAACGCCAGATAGCCCCCTACCGGGTGTGTCAGTCCCGCCGCGCACACCAGCGCGTTGCCGGCCACCAGCGCCAGCTTGAACCGCCGCTCCCTCAGCGCCAGGTACGCCGCCAGCCCGGAAAAGCCCAGCGCCGCGCTCATCATGTCCATGCGGCCCGAGCCCGCGCACAGCAGAAAGTTGTAATCCACCGCGACCACGCCGGCGGCGAGCAGCGCCGCCGTTTCGTCGCGCGAGATCGTCTTTACCAGGACGTACACGGCCGCCAGCAGCACCAAGCCCCACACCAGCGAAAGCATTCGCATCGAAACCAGCCCGAAGCCAACCGCCTTGTACCAGGCGGCCTGCGCGAGCATGTGCAGCGGCGGCATCCAGAAAGTGCGCTCGCGGATGCCTTCCATGTGCGTCCCTTCTTCCAGAATCGGCGTGCCCATCGAACCCGTGGTGATCAGGTTCAAAGCCGGACTCGCGAAGTAGCCCTCGTCGGTCCGCGGCCTCTGGTTCCGTGCAGCGCCCACGGTGACGCTGGCGTATGCGGCCAGAAGCAAAACGGCGACAATGACGCGTGCGCGTGTGGTATTCAGGGTCATCAGGTCAGCTCCCGGTAAAGTTTGTACACGGCCTCTATGTTTTCCTGCCCTGTGGACTGCTTCGCGGCGGGCTGTTTCCGCGGCGCCCGGACGGCATCGGCCACGGCCCGGCATAGCGCGGCGGCGTTCGAAGCCGGGATCAGGCGCACGCCCGCCGGACGCATTCCGTTGTCGGTGGCGATCACAGGCGTGCCCAGGTGCAGCGCCTCGCGGACCGATACCGAATCGCCGTCGTAAAGCGTGGTGCGCAGCAGCACATCCGCGGCGGCGATTGCGGCGAGCGTGCCCGGATGCGGAACGTCGCCGCACAGCAGGATGTGTTCGGCCCACGGCTGCGCCTCAATCCGCCGGCGGAGGTCCGGTTCGAGGCTTCCCGCCCCGATCAGCGCCAGGCCCGCATTCGGAAACCGGCCGCGGATCGCGCCGAGCGCCTCGATTTGCAGCGGCAGATCGTATTCGGGCTCGAGCAACCCGACGCTCAGCAGCACCGGGCTGTGCGCGCCAAAAAAATCGCGCAGCGGACCGGGCATCTCCGTGAGCGGCGGCGACGGCGGCAGCGCGTGCGGGGCGATCGTGCGCACGCGCTCCGGCGCAACCCCGAATCGCGCGAACATTTCCGCAATCTCCGGGTTCACGGCGATGATCCTGTCGAAGTGCCGGAACACGAGCCCGCGCAGCGAAAGCGGCGCCGCTCTCCGGCCGGCTTCCGACGAGGGATACCCGCCCGAATGGAACGTCAGCACCGCCTTGCGTCCGGGCATGGCGCAGCAGGCCAGGCACAGCCCCAGCAGCCGGGGCGAAAGGTCGCCCCCGATGTGCAGGTGGATCACGTCCGCGCGCAGACGGGCGAGCAGCCACAGCGTCTCGAGCGCGCTTTCGGGGTGGAAAACCGCCTCTCCCCGCCCGCTGCGGAAACGGTGGAGGTTGATCACCGCGCACTCCTCGCCCCGCTCGAGCAGATAGGCCCGGATCGCGGTCAGGTTGGTCTGCACCCCTCCGTGCGGGGGCGGATAAGGCCCCAGAAGCACAACTCTCATGCCGCCGTGCTCACCGCCAGCACGCTTTCAATGTCGATTGGCGTGACGCGCCCCGTTCGCGCCGCCTCCAGCATCCTCAGGCATCCGATGGTTGCGCGGACGCCGTCGCGCACCGTCACCTCCGGCTCTTTCCCCCGCCGTATGCCGTCGAGAAAGGATTCCAGTTGCGCCGCGTACCCTTTTTCCGCCCAGAACCGCGACCGCGTTCTGGCCCGTCTGCCGCGCAGGGACAGTTTTTTGAAGTCCTCGGTCCACGCGCCCAGGCCCTCCGCGAAGACCTCGACGCGCTCACCGCCCGAGGTCCGGCTGCCCACCGTGCAGTAGGTCAGGTTGCCCACCGACCCGTCCGCGAACCGGAAACTCGCCGCCAGGTTGTTGGAGCCGACCGGCTCCGGTTTCCCTCCCGGTAAATGGAAGGCCGCGACCTCCACCGGCTCGGAATCGAGCAGCCAGTACATCAGGTCCACGAAATGGCAGGCCTCGCCCAGAATCGCGCCGCCGATTGTCGGATCGGCCATCCAGTAGGAGCCCGAGATGCCCGGCGAGTTCATCCGGCATTGAATTACCGCGGGACCGGGGCGCCTGGAAAGGAAGCGCTTTAATTCCCGGTAGTACGGCGCGAAACGCCGGTTGAAACCCACCGTGAGCTGCTTTCCACTCTGCCCGGCGGCGCGCGCCACGGCACGGCATTCTTCTTCGGTAAGCGCCATTGGTTTTTCGACGAACACGTGCTTGCCCGCCCGCAGCGCCGCCTCGGTTTCTCTCGCGTGATACTGGTTCCGGCCGGCGACGATGATCACGTGCACCGCGGGATCGTCAAGGATCGTTTGAAAGTCCGTCGTGCAGTAAGAGGCGCCAAACCGCACGCCGTAGCTCTTGCCGCGGGCGCCACTGGAGGAATAGACCGCGTGCAGGGAGGCGTAAGGCAGTTTCTTCAGGTTGGGCAGGTGCGCCCAGCGGGCCAGGTTCCCCGCTCCGGACAGCGCCACCCGCACGTGGTCTTCCGGCGGCGGCGCCGTTTGAATCGCAACCTTCCGCCGGGTATCGAAGACTTCCGGCGCGGCTGCGTCCGCCGCGGGATACCGGAGCAGAACGGCCAGCGCCGCCGACGCCGGGTCGAACAGTGTCTCGTACGCCTGCGCCGCCTGTTCGAGCGGGAAGCGGTGCGTCACCAGCGGTTCCAGTTGGATGCGCCTGGCGGCCGCCAGCCGGGCGAACTCCTCCATGTTGCGCCGCTCGGTCCAGCGGACGTAGGAAACCGGGTAGTCCTTGCCCTGCTTTTCGTACTCGGGATCGTAGCTGCCCGGACCATAGGCGCGCGACATATAGAGCTGAATTTCCTTGGCGTACATCTCGCTCCAGGGGAAATTCAGGTTCACGGCGCCCACCACCACGATGCGCCCCCGGTCGCGGCACATTTCGAGCGCCTGCTGGGCGGGAGCGTCCGATTTGGCGGCGGCGGCGACGATCACGCAGTCCGCGCCGCGCCCCCCGGTGATCGAGCGAACGGCATCCACGGCGGAGGCGGAATCGAAGGCGTAGTCTGCGCCGAGCTCCCGCGCCAGGGCGGTGCGTTCCGCCTTGAGGTCCACGGCGACGACGGCGCCCCCTTGCAGCCGCGCAAGCTGAGCCGCGAGCTGGCCCACCAGCCCCAGCCCGATCACCGCCACCACATCGCCCAGGCCGATCGAAGCGATTCGCACGGCGTTCATGGCGATGCTGCCCAGCGTGGTGAAGGCGCCGTACTCGCAGGTGAGCCCCGGGGGCAGTCTGACCACCAGGTTCCGCCCCGCGCAGACGGTTTCCGAGTGCCCCGTGAACTCTCCTCCGTAGGCCACCAGGTCGCCGGTGTCGAGTTCGGTGATCATGGGGTCCTTCGCCACGAGCACGCCGGCGCCCGAGTACCCCAACTCGGCGAACTCGGTGAATTTCGCCCTCACCTCCGAGAACGTGCGCGCCGGCCCCGCGGTTTTCGCCGCGCGCCAGATCTTCTCGAGATGGGATGGATTTCCGGCGACTTCCCTCAGCACGCCGTCGCGGTGGATGCTGGCCATTTCGGTCCCGCTGCTGATCAGCGAGAACGCCGGCCGGATGAGGACGTGCTGCGGCCGGATTACGGGATCGGGCACTTCTTCAACAACAATGTCCCTGAGCCCCCTGCGCAGGACTTGTCTCACGCAGACCCCCTCCGCTCCCCGTGAGTGAGAATGAACCCCTTGTACCTCGATGATATCGGAACCCCGCTCAGAGCGGCAACAAAGGCGCCCGTGGCATTTGACACCCGGGACAAACTCCTGGAAAATAAGTCTTAGCCATCCACTGCGTGCGGATGTGGCGGAATTGGCAGACGCGCATGGTTCAGGTCCATGTTCCCGCAAGGGAGTGGGGGTTCAAGTCCCTTCATCCGCACCACCTTTCTTAATATCCGTGTTGTGCTGAGCCAAACCATTAGCCCGAATTCGCGAGGGTCTTTACCCGCCTGATTACATAGCCGCGTCCGCTGTATTATACGTGAGAGTTCCATACCATGACACCTCGCGAACGATGGCGCGCAACACTGGACGGCCGCGCCCCGGACCGGCCGCCTTGCGATTACTGGGGAACGGCCGAAGTCACCGCCCGGCTCAAACGGGACTTGGGGTGCCCGGACGACCGCGCCTTATGGGAGTGCCTGGGCATAGATAAGTGCATCCACCTTGCCCCCAGGCATCCGCGCGCCGCCGAAAGCGACTGGCTTCTCCAGTCGCTCTTCAGCATCTGGGGTGTGGAAACCCGCGAGATTGACTACGGTTGCGGCACGTACCAGGAAGCGGTCCGCGGCCCGCTCGAGTCCGCCGAATCCCCCGCCGATATTGAGCGTTTCAGGTGGCCGGAGGCCGAGGAGTGGCACCTGACGGGGCTCAGGCAACAGGCGCTCGAATGGAAAGATTTCCCCATCCTGTGCGGCTCATACGAGCCTTTCTATCTCTACAGCCGCATGCGAGGCATGGAGCGGGCGCTCTCGGACCTAGTGGAATCCCCCGCGATTGCCGAAGCCGCACTCGAACGGATTCACTTCATCCACGAAAAGCTTTTCGAGCGGATTTTCGCCGAGCTGGGCGACCTCATAGACCTGATCTACGTGGCTGAGGACCTTGGCACCCAGGACTCGCTATTGATGAGCCCCGCCATGTTCCGGCGCTTTCTCCGGCCCACGCTGCGGAGAATGATCGAACTCGCGCACAGCCGCGGAATCAAAGTGTTCCACCATGACGACGGCGCGATCCGCCCGCTCATTCCGGACCTGCTCGATATCGGCATCGATATCCTCAACCCGATTCAGTGGCGCTGCCGCGGCATGGACCGCGCCGCCCTGGCCCGGGATTTCGGCGCGCGGGTCGTCTTCCACGGCGGGATCGACAACCAGCGGACGCTTCCTTTCGGAACCGTTGAGGACGTCCGCCGCGAGGTCGAAGACAACCTCGCGCTTTTCTCCGGATGCAAGGGGTACATCGTCGCGCCGTGCCATAACATCCAGGCAAATACTCCCACCGCGAACATCGTCGCAATGTACGAAGCGGTAAACAGGAAAGGAGCATCGTAACCGAGGCAATGTCCGTCTTACAGGTTTCATGCGTGCAGATGCACTGGGCGAGGCCGCTGGAGGAGAACCTGGCGAAGACGCTGGATTACATAAAGTCCGCCGCCGCCTGCGGCAGCCGCGTGGTGTTGTTCCCCGAGGCCAACCTTACCAGCTATTACTTCCCTTACGTCATTCAACTGGAGCCGGCCAAAGTGTGTGAGGCGCTGGATGCAGTCTGCCGCGCGGCTCGCGAGCACGGGATCTGGGTGATCGTGGGCACCATCCGCAAGACGAGCGACCGGCACTTGAACCTGGCCCACGTCATCTCGCCGGAAGGCGTTGTTGTCCACGAGTACGCCAAGATCAACATGGCGGGCCGCGACGAGCAGCAGTACTGCCGCGGCGGGGACAAGCTGTCGCTGTTTGAAATCGACGGTGTTCTGTGCACGCTGGTGATCTGCCGTGACGGCCGCCACCCGGAGCTTTACAGGCTGCCGGCCATGGCAGGGGCGCAGATTCTGTTCCACCCCTCGTGCAGCTCGGACGAGATCGAAGCCGTGGCGTGGAAGCGAATCTCCGGACGGGCGCAGCAGCCCGTGGGCCCGAACACAAAGATGTTTCACTGTGTCGCCAACACGGTGGGACAGTCGCCGGACGGCAAGCAGACATCCAGCGGCGCTTCATTCATACGGGAACCGAACGGCATCCCGCTGGCGGAGGCCGGTTACTACCAGGAGGAGATGATCACCGCGGTGCTGGATCTTTCGCGAGCGGACCGGTCGTATATTCTCGACAGCATGAGAAATCCGCCGTTTCTGCGCGAACACTGGGCGCGGATGGTGGAAGAGGTCAAGCAAAGGGCGTCGCTGCGGCCTGAATAGCCTCACCGGCCGCCGCTTCCGATTCGCGCCTCGAAAATACCGAAGATTGACCGTTCCGAGACATAGGTAACAGAACGTTCCGGAGACATGGGTTACACTTTGTCCCGCAAAGGGGGCGAAGAAGACCATGCCATGGAAGGAGAGTTCTGTTATGGACGAACGGATG
>JBLNCW010000086.1:0-97634 GCA_050261015.1 Rhodospirillales bacterium
TCATTGTTCCTACTTCTTCGGCGTCATTGTGCCGTCTTTCCAAACATCCCACCATTTTCCACCCGGATCTTTGTAGTCCCAATGCGGGGCTTTGGGAGCGGGATGATTGAGATCAGGATGCGGGCTTTCCTGGCGGCCATTCGGATTATTCTTGACCCAGTTTCCTTCAGCACTGCCGGGAGGTCCGTTTCCTTGCCACGTCCAGTCAGGTGCAGGAGCCACCGCCCCGTCATCAGCGCCGTTCGAGATCACGGTCGCGGGCAGCGTCGAGTAGCAGGCGCGTGATGAGGGCGGTCCAGCCAGTGTGATGGCTGGCCCCGAGGCCGCGGCCGGTATCGCCGTCGAAGTACTCATGGAAGAGGGTCAGGCCGGGCCAGCGGACTTCCCCGCCCTGCCATGGCGCCTGGCCGTGCTCATCAGGCGTGTAGATGCGGCGCAGGCGCGCCTCCAGATCGCACGCGACTTGGCGCAAATTCACCCAGCGCCCCGATCCCGTGGGACACTCCACTTTCAGGCTGTCGCTGTAGAAGTGATGGTAGCGCTCGAGCGCCTCGATGAGCAGGTAGTTGAGCGGAAACCAGACGGGGCCCCTCCAGTTTGAATTCCCCCCGAAAAGGCCCGAATCCGCCTCGGCCGGGACGTAGGCCACACGGTATTCCTGGCCGTTGACCTGAAAGACATACGGAGTGTCCCTATAGACGCGCGACAGGGACCGGATGCCGTACGGCGAAAGAAACTCGTTCTCATCGAGCAGATAGCGGAGCACGCGCGTGAGGCGTTCGCGCGACGGGATGGCGAGCAGGCGGTGGACGTGCCCGTTCTCGGTGCGGCTGGTCATATAAGCGATTTGGGCGGCCAGATCCTTTCGGTGCTCGAGAAACCAGAGCATTCGTTTGGTGAAGCCCGGCAGGGCGTCCAGGCTCTCCTGTTCAAGCACTTCGACGGCGAACAGCGGGATGATGCCGACCATGGATCGCAGTCTGAGGGGGATCACGCGGTCATCAAGCCGGATCTCGTCGTAGTAGAAGCCGTCGGTTTCGTCCCAAAGGCCCGTGCCGCCGAGCGTATTCATGGCGTCGGCGATAGCTACAAAGTGCTCGAAGAATTTCGAGGCAAGGTCTTCATAAACAGAATCTTCACAGGCGAGCTCGAGCGCGATAGAGAGCATCGTGGAGCAGTAGAAGGCCATCCACGCGGTGCCGTCCGCCTGGTTCAGGTGACCGCCGCTGGGGAGCGGCTTGGAGCGATCGAACGCGCCGATGTTATCGAGGCCCAAAAAACCTCCGGTGAAGAGGTTGTTGCCCGTGGGGTCCTTGCGGTTGACCCACCACGTGAAGTTGAGGAGCAGTTTATGGAATACGCGCTCGAGAAAGCGGCGGTCGCGCTTGCCCCGCTCGGCTGAGATTTTGTAGACGCGCCATGCGGCCCAGGCATGCACGGGCGGGTTGACGTCCGAGAAGTTGAATTCGTAGGCGGGAATCTGCCCGTTCGGGTGCATGTACCATTCGCGCAAAAGCAGGACAAGCTGGTCTTTCGCGAAATCGGGGTCGATGGAGGCGTAGGGGAGCATGTGGAAGGCCAGGTCCCAGGCGGCATACCAGGGATACTCCCACTTGTCGGGCATGGAGAGGACGTCGCGGTTGAACAGATGCCTCCATTCGTGGTTGCGGCCGCGCTTGCGGATTTCCGGCGGCGGGAGGGCGGGATCACCGTCGAGCCATTCCCCGACGGCGTAGTAATAAAACTGCCGGGTCCAGAGCAGCCCGGCGTAAGCCTGGCGCATGATGCCGCGCTCTTCCGCCGACAGCGCGGCCGGGATGACGGAGTCGTAGAACTCGCCGGCTTCGGCGAGCCGACGGGCGAAGATCTCATCGAACGCGCCGGGCTCTCTGGTATCGAAGAGCCGGCAGCGGATGACGGCCGTTCCGCCGGGCGGCAGAAGGAACTGGTAGTGCGTGGCGGCCTTGGTGCCGGCATCCGAACCGGCGGCGTCGAAGCGGCCGCCGATCAGGCAATCGTGAAAGGCGTCTTTTAGGAAGGCCGATGGGTTGGGGGCGTTGAACAGGCGGCGGGCATTGGTTTCGTTGTCTGTGAAGAGCCAGCCGGGCGCGCCTTGAGCCTCGAAATGGAACGTGCCGAGCGAGGCGTGGCGGGCTTTGAGGGATTCAGGGCCGGTGCGGACGATGGCGGGCTTGCCCCAGCCGGATTCGTAGGAAGGTCCCCAGGTCCAGGTGTTGCGGAACCACAGCACGGGCAGGACGTGAAGCGGCGCGGCTTCGGGACCGCGGTTGACGACAGTGACGCGGATGAGGATGTCGTTCGGCGCAGCCTTGGCGTACTCGGCGAAGACGTCGAAGTAACGGTTCGATTCGAAGATGCCGGTATCTTCGAGTTCGAATTCGGGATCGTGGCGCGTGCGGCGGCGATTCTCCTCCAGGAGACGCTTATACGGAAACTCGGCTTGCGGGTACTTGTACAGCGCCTTCATATAGGAGTGCGTGGGCGTGGAATCGAGATAGAAATAGCACTCCTTGACGTCCTCGCCGTGATTGCCTTCGGGGTTGGTAAGTCCGAAGAGGCGCTCCTTGAGGATGTGGTCGCGCTCGTTCCAAAGGGCGAGAGCGAAGCAGAGGCGGCACTCGCGGTCGGTGATGCCCAGCAGGCCATCCTCGCCCCAGCGGTAGGCGCGGCTGCGCGCGTGGTCGTGGGGGAACGAGTGCCACACGTCGCCGTTCGGGGAGTAGTCTTCGCGCACGGTTCCCCACTGGCGCTCGGCAAGGTAGGGGCCCCACCGCTTCCAGTTCTTCGTACGCCGCGCGTCTTCGGCGAGCCGCGCGAATTCCGCCGGCTGCGCGGGCGGCATGGCGCGGCTCAGCGGGCCTTGCTGAGGCGGCGGAAGTAATCGGCTACCGCTTCGGCGTAGCCCGGAGGGACGGGCTCGCCGGGACCGCTGCGCACCTGTCCGGGCGCGTCGCCGTCAATACGGCGGCGGAGTTCGAGTTCGATCTCCTCCAGCCGGCCGATGGCGTCCGCCGGGCCGACACGCTCGATCTTGCGGGCGAGTTCGGGATAGTCCTCGAGGGCGCGGCGCAGGCGCTGGAGGCCCCTGACCCAACCGTCGCTGCCGTGAATCTGCCGGTCCTTGTCGCCGCGTTCGCCCCAGCCTTCCTGCCATCCGCCGCCTGGCTGCCGGTCCCCACCACCACCTTGCCAGCCGCCCTGGCCTTGTTGCTGGCCTCTGCCCTGCTGCTGGCCTTGACCTTGTTGTTGACCTTGGCCTTGCTGCTGACCTTGGCCTTGTTGCCGGCCTTGGGCTTGCTGTTGGCCTTGGCCCTGCTGCCCGCCCTGGCCGCGCTCGCGCGCCTGGGCAGCTTCAAGTTCGCGGCGAAGCCGTTCGACCTCGGCGAGCGCGCGCTCGGCCTGCGAGGCGCGTTCCTGTCCCGGCTCGCGTCCAAGAGCAGCCCTGGCGTCGCGTAGCTGGTCCCTGAGATCGTTCAGCGCGCGCGTGACCGGGGCCTGGCGCATGACGGTGTAAGCGCCGAGGCCGCGCCGGATGATATCGCCGTTGTACTGCATGCGGAGGCGCGCTTCTTTCTGCTCGACTTCGCCGAGCGCGTCGCGCACTTTCGCAGAAGCGGCGGGTTCGGTTCCGGCCATGTTGCGTGCGGCTTCACGCATCTGCTGTTCGAGCCGTTCGAGTTCGGCGCGGAGGCGGTCCTGCTCGTCGGCGAGCACGCGGCTGGTGCGCTCGTCGGTCCGCAGGGACTCGCTGAAGGTCTGGCGAAGCTTGTTTTCGAACTGCCGCTGCCCTTCGGCGAGTTGCTCGGCGCGTCGCGTCATTTCGTCCATCTGCGCGGCCGATTGCTGCTGGGCGGCGCCTTCGAGCATGCGGCGCGCGGCGTTGATGCGCTCGGCGGCGCGGCGGGCGTCCGCCCCGCCCTGGGAGGAGGCGCGCTCCATGTCCTGAGCGGCTCTGCGCAGCTCATCGAGCGCCTGCTGGATTCTTTGATCGCCCTGCTCTCCGCTTTGGGAGCCGCCCTGGCTGTCGCGGGCGAGCTGTTCGATGCGGCGCCGCAACTGCTCGGCTTCGCGGCGCAGCACTTCCTGCTGCCAGCGCTGCTGGAAACTCTGACGCTGTTGCTGCTGGCGCGAGGCCAGCTCCTGCTGGCGGCGGGCGAGCTGTTCGAGTTTCTGGAACGTCTCGTCGAGCTCGCGATCGCGTTCACTGGCGGCGGACTGCCGTCCAGTCTCGTACTGGTTCTTTTCTGTATCGAGCTCGAGGTCGAAAAGGTTTTCGAGGTCGCGGCTCATTCCGCCGCGCCCGCCACCACCGCCACCGCGCCCTCCGCGGTTGCCGAAAGCCACCTGAATGTCGCGGTAGAGCGCCTCGGCGCGCAGCAGGTTCTGAAGCGCCTGCTGTTCGGGCGGAAGTGCGGCCTGCCAGTCGGCGGAGCGCAGCTTCTGGGCGGCGGCGTCCATGGCAGCGGCAGCCTGCTCCATGTACGTGGAGAAATTTTTGAACTGCTCGTTCGCGCTGGAGAGCTGGCGGCTGTTCATACGCCGGGCGAGCGAGCGCGCCTGGTCGCGGAGCGTGGACTGCACGCCGGAAAGGAAGGCGGCGTCTTTGGCCGCGGTATTGCGCTCCTTCTTATCGCGCAGCTCGTTCCAGGTGGCGGCGATGATTTCTTTCTGCCGCTCGGAAATGCGGTTCTCATCGCCCTCCTGGCCCTGGCCGCCCTCACCGCCTCCGCCCATCTGCTGGGATTGCGTATAGGAGCGCTCGAACGGTTCGGCCTGGAGGAAGTAGATGTCGGTGCGGGCGGACTGCTTCGCGTCGCGAGCCTCGGCATAGAAGCTCACGATGTCGCCGGGCTGGAGCTTAAAATCCTCCAGCGCGAGCGTGGTGGAAGCGGCGGCGTCGGTGGTTCCCTTCCGGTTCAGCAGCGGCAGGCTCTTTTCGGGACCGGCATTCACGGAGTAGCGCAGCGTGAGTTGGTGAAGGCCGAAATCGTCGTCGGCCCGGGCGGCAATGGTGACTTCCTCTATGGGGCTGACCCGGGCGTCGCGGCCGGGCCGTTCGATGCGAACGGCGGGCGCAGTGTCGGGCTGGGCCGCGATGAAGTAATCCTCCGTGAGGCGTACGGCTTCCTTTCCCTCGAGGGCGGCAATGTGGTACGCGCCATCTTTCTTGATGGGCAGCCGGGCGACTCCGTTGCGCAGCGGGACCTGCTCGCCTGTATCGAGTTGAATCACGCCGCTGGCGAGGGGCCGGTCTGTTTCGACGGCGATTTCCGCCTCGGAGCCCTCGACCGCGCGCAGGTCGCCGCCCGGATCCTCCAGGCGGTCGGCCAAGCCGGTCCAGGACGGGTAATGATAAGTCACGCGTATTTTAGTAACTGCGGGCAGATCCTTCACGTTCAACGTGAAGGTGGCCGAGCGGACCGCACCGGCACGCACGTAATAATCGAGCGTGTCGGCGACCGAAGCGAACAGGAACTCGTAACCGCCTCCCTCGGGCTGCGGCAGCATCGGGATCTCCTCCCATTTCGATGCGCCGCGATAGCGGGCAAGCAGGCGGACGGCGGGCGCTTCGAATCCCACGAGGCGCGCTTCAATCATCTGATCGGCTTTGCGGCGCACCGTACGGTTGCCGGGCGCAACCACGATGTCATAGAAAGGCGAGGAGCCGGGCTTATGCGGACCGGCCCAGAGCAGCGCGGCGCCGTGGCCCATGAATCCCGGACCGGCTGCGATGAGCCAGATGAGCACGCCCGCTGCCGCGGCGGCAGCCGAAGCGAGCGCGGCGAGGCGCCCGCGCGAGACCAGCGATTCGGGAGTCACCTGCTCGCACCGGTCCAGGGTTTCCGAAGCCAGAATTTCGAAAAAAGGATCCTCGCGATCGGTGCGCTCCGCCAGCGTGAGGAGGCGCTGCTCGAGTTCCGGCATTTTCCGCTCGGCGGCGCGGGCGGCGTGGAGGCGGTTGTGGCGCAGCAGAGGAATCACGATCGCGAAGGCGAGCGCGAGCGCCACGCTGAGGAACAGCGCAACGCGGGCGGCGGTCACGCTAGCCGGGGAAAAAGCCATTTCGTTGGCGATCAGGACCAGCACCACGGTGGCGCCCAGTGCAGCCGCGGCAGCCAGCGCCGCGCCCCGCGACAGCAGCCTTAGGCGCAGCCGCGCTTCGAGGCGGTTGAGATAGGCATTCAGTTGCTCGATCGGATTCATGCGGCAGCCTCCTTGCGGAGCTCATTGCGGCCTGCGCTCTTGCCGTTCAGGTAGCGATTGCCGACCAGCGACTCGGCGACGGCGGCCAGCAGCGCGAGCGCGAGCACGTACGGCCAGAGATTTTTCCTTGTCTCGCCCGTCACAGCGCCGGCGGATTGCGTTCCGGCAGGCTCGGAGCTCTGCCAGGCGGCGACGGTTTCGGGCGCGATCACGGTGAGGTCGGACTCGCCGCGGTCGGCATTGACGGCAACAAGTTCGCGGCGTCCGTTGCTGCGGTTCACTTCGTAAAAGCCTTCGCGTTCGAGCGGAACGGAGTCCACCGAGGCGGCCTCCTTCAGCGAGAGCGGGCGCTTGCCCTCCGGGTCCACGACTTCCACGGCGACGCCGTGCTCGCGCGCGGTCCGCACCTGAAGGTAGGAATCGACCAGAAAATCGGCGGGCGCGTCACTGAGGCCGGCGAGGTAGCGCGCGGTCTGCTCGACGAAGGGCACGAAAGAAGGGCGCAGCGGGAAATCGCAGGCGAGGCCGTCAAAGGTGGAACCGAAGATGAGGATGCGGCCCTCGCCGTAGGTGGCTTCCTGCAGCACCGGCGTGTTGTCGCTCAGGCGGGCGATGGTTTTCAGGTCCGGCGCATCGACCCGGGCGACATGATAGAAGCGCACGCCCTGCCAGCCGTTGGCGCGGCGGATGGACGGGTGCGCGGCGTCCGCGTAGGAGACGGTCTGAAAACGCTCGGCGTCACGCGCGAAGTAGCGGCCTTCGACCGCTGCATTGTCGAGCAGGGGAACAGTGCGGCGCGAAGCGGAGGCGGTGCCGAGCGCGACCCAGACCGCCCCGCCGCCCCTCACGTACTTCTTTAGAGAGTCCTCGAAAGAGGGTTCCAAGAAAGCGAGATCCGAAAGCGCGACGAAGGCGTATTTTGCGGGCGCGACGCCGCCGGAACGCTCCGCGCTGACCTCCTCGAGGCGGAAGGCGGAATTGGCGGAGGCTTCGAGCGCCGCTCGGAAGTAGAGCACGTCGCGAGAAGCGCCGGAATGCACCAGCAGAACGGGGAGCGGCTCGGTGCGTTCGACGGCGAAGTAGCGGCGGTCATCGGCCGGCAGCGTATCGGCGGAATCGATGCGGACTTCGCAGCGGTTAGCGCCGTGGGCGGGTTCGAGCCTCTCGAACTCTACGGTTGCGCGCCCGTTTGCCGCGAGTGAGGCTTCGCGCTTTTCCACCTCGCGCCCGTTCAGAAACAGCGACACGGTGCGTTTGGCCGCGGGTGTGTTGAAGCCGGCGACCGTGACGAGAACACGCACCGAAGCCCGTCCGTAGACCTGCCGCGGGGCAATGACGCTTTCCACCGTCCAGTTGGGCACGGCGGAATCGGCCGCAGGATGCAGCGTAAGGTGCGCGCCGGAGGGCAGCTTCAAGTCGGCAAACGCGGCCGGCAGGGAGGATTTCTGAAGATCGCTGAAGAGGTGAACATCGAGCGGTTCGCGCGAGGCGCCCGCGATCGCGCGCAGGGCGCGCACGAGTTCCGCGTAGGAGCTGCGGGAGTCGGTGGGCTGTATGGATTCGATTGCGCCGCGCAGGGCAGCGAGATCGGCGCCGGGCTGATTGAGCAGATGCGCCTCGTTCGAGAGCGCGATCACCTGGGTGCGCCGGCCGGGCTCAAGCCGCGCCAGGGCTTCGCGTTTCGCGCGCGCCAGCCGGTCGCCCTCCCGCATGCTGAAGGATTGATCGACGGCAAGGACGAGCAGGCCGCCGGACGCCGCGCCGGCCGGGGTGGATGTGCGGAGGTATGGATTCGCAAAGGCCAGCGCGAGCAGGATCAGCAGCGCGGTGCGCAGGGCGAACAGCAGAATGTACTCCAACCGCCGGTGTTTCACCGAGCTTTGAGTGCGCCGCTCGAAGAACATGAGCGAGCTGAACGGGCGCGGCGTGCTGCGATGCCTGCGCAGCAGGTGCAGCCAGATAGGCAGCCCGACCGCGGCCAGCCCGGCGAGGAACCACGGACCGAGGAAGCCCATCAGTACCTCCCCTCCCGCACGGTGAGATACTCGCGCAGCGCCGTATCCAGCGGCTGGTTCGTGCGGAGCAGGAAATAATCCATTCCGCTGCGGCGCGCGGTATCGCGAAGCGCCTCGATGTGCGCATCGATCTTATGCCGGTACTCGGTGCGGGCGTATTCGGGCGACACCTCCATGCTGTCCTCGGTCTCCATGTCCACGAGCAGGTTGGGCTCGCGCAGGGTGGGCTCGATCTCCTCGGGGTCGAGAACGTGGAACAGCATCAGCTCGCTGCCCCGTAAAGCGATCGGCTCCATCGTGCGGATGATTTCTTCGGGCGGAGCGTAGAAATCCGAGATGACGGCCACGAGTCCGCGGCGGTGCAGCAGGTTTTGCAGGTGCACGAAGGGTTTCGCGTAATCCGTGCGCGCGCGGGGTTCGGCGCCCTCGATGCCGTGCAGCAGGCGCGAAAGCTGGCCCTGCCGCGAGGAGGGCGCAATGCAGTTGCGCACCTCGTCATCAAAGACGATAAGGCCGGCGGCGTCGCGCTGCTTGTTCGCCATGTAGAGGAGCGAGGCGGCCAGATAGCGCGCGTAGTCGATCTTGTTGACGCGGTGCGAACTGAAACCCATGGACGCGCTCGCGTCGAGCAGCACGGTGAGCTGCGTGTTCGTTTCGCCGCGGTAGCGCTTCAGATAGCAGCGCTCGGTGCGGGCAAAGGCGTTCCAATCGACGTAGCGCAAATCGTCGCCCGGCGTGTAGGCCCGGTACTCGGCGAACTCCTGGCTGAAACCGTGCTCGGGGGAGCGGTGAAGGCCCGCGATGAATCCCTGCACGATGGTCTTGGCGACCAGATCGAGCCCGGAAATGCCGGCGAGAACAGCCGGGTCGAGAAAGCGCTGCATAGATCAGCTCCGCGGAGCGGGCACCGCTTCCAGCAGGCGGCGCAGCAGATCGTCCGGTTTCAAACGGTCCGACTCGGCATGGAAGTTGAGCAGCATGCGATGCCGGAGCACGGGAATGAACAGCGAACGGATGTCATCGTAGGTGACGTGATAACGGCCGTGCATGAGCGCGCGCGCCTTGGCGGCGAGCACGACGAATTGCGCGCCGCGGACGCTCGCTCCGTAGTTGACGTACTTCTTGATGAAGTCGGGCGCGGCCTCGTCGGCGGGGCGGGTGGCCCGGATCAGTTGGATGGCGTAGCGCGAGACGGACTCGGCGATCGGCACCATGCGGACGAGCTGCTGGAAATCGAGAATCTCCTGGGCGGTAGTCACGGCCTCGGCCTGCGGGATGTGCGTGGTGGTGGTGAGGTCGATCACCTGGAGTTCCTCGTCGGCGGTGAGGTAGTCCAGGACGGTGTTGAACAGAAAGCGGTCGAGCTGCGCTTCGGGCAGCGGGTAGGTGCCTTCAAGCTCGATGGGGTTCTGCGTCGCCAGCACGAAAAACGGCGAGGGCAGCCGGTAATGGTTTCCGCGCACCGTGCAGGCGAGCTCCTGCATGGCTTCAAGCAGCGCCGATTGCGTCTTCGGCGGGGTGCGGTTGATCTCGTCCGCGAGAAGCACGTTGGAAAAGATGGGGCCGGGCACGAAGGTCCAGGTGCGGTGGCCGGTGGCCGGGTCTTCCTCGATGATGTCGGTGCCGGTGATATCCGACGGCATGAGGTCCGGCGTGAACTGTATGCGCTTGAACGCGAGTCCCAGTGTCTGCGCGATGGTGCGCACAAGCAGCGTTTTCGCCGTGCCCGGCATGCCGGTGATCAGGCAATGGCCGCCGACGAACAAGGCGATCATGACCTGTTCGAGCACTTCTTCCTGGCCGACAATGACGCGCCGTACCTGCTCGACGATGGCCCGTTCGACTTCAGAGAACCGCGCGACTCTGGCCTTGAGTTCGGCGGCCTCAATAGAAATGGCGCTTGCCATGGAGCTCTCCCTCATTGCGTTAGTTCCAACAGCATCCTCTGTGCGGGTTTGTAACCGGGCGCCGCTTCCAGCGCCTGCAGCAATGCTTCGATTGCGCGATCGTGATTGGCGGCCGCCTTCCAGGCGCGCGCCAGGTTGTAATGCGAAGCGGCCTGATCGAGCGGCTTCATCGCGATAACGGCGGTGAACTCGCGGATCGCGCCCTCGACGTTTCCTTCGGCGAGCCACAGATTGCCCAGCTTGTTGTGCAACTCCTCGTCGAGCGGCGCGATGTAGATCAGGCGCTCGAGCGCAGCGGCGGCTTCGGCTCCGCGGCCCGCCTCTTCGAGCAGTCCAGCGAGCTGCTTGATAGTGGCGGGGTTTCGCCCCCCGGCTTTCGAATAGCGCGCGAGTTCGGCAATCGCGGCGGGCTTGTCACCCTTGGCGAGGTGGGCCGCCGCGAGCAGTTCGTAGGCGCAGCCCTGCTCGACGAACTCCGGAAACAGGTCGCGCAGCGCGGGGGCCTGCGCGATCACCGCGTCGTGATTGCCGGCTTCCGCGGCTTCGTTGAGGCGGCGCATGCCTTCCTGCCACTGCTTGAACCCGTCGACCGTTTTCTTCGTCTCGGCTTCGACGGCGGCAAAGAAGCGCTTGTCGAGCTCCTCGGGCTCCATGCCGAGCGTTTCCCGGACCACCTGCGGCGTGGACTTCAATTCGGCGAACGCGCGAATCATCTCGACCAGTTTCTTTTCGCCCCAGGTCTTCGAGATGTAATCGCAAAGGCGGCCCGCCTGGAAATAGGAGACGACGACCTGCTCCGGGTAGGAGGGCCGGACGAATCCGCGGTCGAGCTGCGAGACGGGCAGCAGTTTCTTATCGCGGATGGCGGCGACGATGGGGGGACTCAGGCGGTCGCCCCAGTCAAGCGAAATGGCGGTTTCCTCGTGAACGGCGAGACCCTCGGTGAACCAGCGCGGGACGCGGTGCCTGGTCGCCGCGAGCACATAGACGTGGCTCATCTCGTGCCACAGCGTGCTCGCCCAGTGGAAACTGCCCGGCCTACGGGCCGAAGGGCTGTCCATCGCGACCACATAGCCGAACGAGACGCCGAGCGCGCCGAGGCCCGGCATGCCGAGCGTGCGCACGGCGAAGTCTTCGTGGTTCGGATAGACCTCCACTTGCACGGGGCGGTCCAGCTTGAAGCCGTACTTCTTTTCGTAGGTGCGCATGGCGCGGCGCAGTTCGGCTTCGATGTAGGGCCGCAGCGGCTCGGCTTCCTTGCTGTCGAGCTTGAGAATGACGTCCTGGAACTTGAGGAATTCGAAGTTTTTATAGCTGTCGAGCAGGCGGAGCGTGTTGACGGTGGCGGAGTTGCGGTAGCCGTTCTCGTAGGCCAGCACGAGGTGGCGGCGGGCCGCATCGTCCTGTGCGAGGCGCATCAGGTTGATGCCGAGTTCCGAATGCGCGGACCAGAGCCGCGGCTGGATCTCAACGGCCTTCTGGTAGAACCGGATTCCTTCCTCGTAGCGCCGGTTGAGAATGAAGAAGCGGCCAACGGTGGCGTACGCTTCGCCGTATCCCGGATTGATTTTCAGAATGCGGTCCATCCACGGCGAAGTTTCGCGGTCGTTCAGGAAGTCGATCGTGGCGCGCACGGCCATGGCGTCGAGAGCTTCCGGCAAGATCGCGAGCGCCTTATCGGCGTGGGCGATGGCTTTCTGCGTGTCGCCGTCTTCGAGCGCGAGTTTGGCTAGGAGCTCGCGAGCCTCGACCAGGTTCGGGTCGGCGGCGCAGGCCTTTTCCGCCAGTTGGACCGCTCTCACGTCGAAGCCGTCGGAGGCGACCAGGGCGAGGCCGAGCAGCGCGCCGGCGTGGTTGGGCTGAAGCTCGAGCGCCTCTTCGAACAGTTTCGCGGCTTCCGCATTGTTAAAGCGCTCCAGAAACAGACGGCCCCAGCGGACGCGAAGATCGGCGTTCTTCGGGTTGCGCTCGACGGCTGCGCGGAACGCGTTGTTGGCGTCCTCGTAGCGCTCCTGTCTCCAGAAGGCTTCGGCTTGCGCCGCGGGCCCGGTTGCAGTCACGTGCGGCGGTCGCTGCTGGGCGAACAGCCCGCAGGAAACTAGCAGCAATGCGGCGGCGCGTTTCATTTGTCCAGCTCCGCCTGTGTCTTCGCCAGTTCGATGAGCAGCGCGGTTAACTGCTTGCGATACTCAGCGGAGGGCATGGCGGCTTTTTGCAGCTTCAGTTCGTCGATTTTTTGCTCGAGCTGCTCGCGGCGTTCCAGCAACTTGCGCTTGGCGGGGTCGTTGAGCGCGGCGCTTGCCTGGCCGAAGCGCGCCACGATGAACGAAGACGCCGCATCGCCCTCCATGCGCGCGTGCTCGGTGGCGAGGCGCTTCTGGCTCTCGTAGAATTTCGCGGTTTTCTGCTCGGCGTAGCGGAAAGCCTCTGCGGCGGAGACGGTCTCGTTCTTGTCGGTATCGGCGGAGGGCTCGCGCAGCGCTTCCACCCAGAATCGCGCGAACAGGGTGGCGTTCTTTTCCGTGCCGGACTTGGTGGCGGTGATGACGACGCGGTTGGGCTTGCTCCATGCTTCGATGCAAGCGCCGCTGGCGCTGGTCATGTTGACGATCAACTGGCGCGCGCGAATGCGGTCGAGCAGCGTGGCCAGTTCCCCGCTCGAGATGTCCGGGCCGGGCAGGTTGAACTTGTATTCGACATTGTCCCAGGTGCCGTGGCCGATCAGCATCAGGACGAAGGCGTCCTGCGGGCCGGCGTCGCGGGCGATGGATTCCAGAGCGGCGCGGATGCGGTCGCGGGTGGCGTTCGGGCCGTGCAGCGTCTCGACCCGCGCGGCGCTCGCTTTCACGTACTTGTCGATCTCCTGAGCCCAGGCGGCGAAGCGCTGCTCGTATTCGGGTTCGCCGCCGAGTCCCGCCACGGTGAGATAAAGGGTTGCGGCGGACGCCGGCAGTGCGGCGAGCGAGAGCACGATGGCGGACTTGAGAACCAGGCGATGGAACAGTGTCATACCGCACCCCACTTCCGGCGCAGCAGCCATTCGGCCGAGCGCAGCATCAGCGCCAGCAAGAACACGGCGGGCATGTCCCAAAGGTCGCGCGTCTCGCGGACGGCGATGCCGGCTTCGGAGTACTGAATCTCCTCGGCGAGCTTCTCCGTCTGGTCAGGCCTGTAATAGCGCCCGCCGGTTTCGGCCGAAAGCCGGGTGAGCAGCTCACGATTCTGCCCGGTGTGAAAATTCTCGGCGACGCTGTCCTCGCGGCTGAAGGTCACCACGTCGCGTCCCAGTTCCTCGCCGCCGCGGGTGGCGATGATTTCGGCGAGATAGGAGCCGGGCGTATCCGCGCTCCACGCAGCGCTGTAGGAGCCCTGCTCCTGCGGGTTGGGCGTCAGCTCAACGGTAGCGGTAGCGCCGCCCGGGCCGATGATTCGCGCCTCGACGCGTGCGTCCGAGACGGACTGGAAGGATTTGTCGCGCACCTCGGCCGCCAGCGTCAACGCGCCCTCGTCGTACAGCACGGGCTTCGGCGTCGAGGAGGTCACCGTGCCCGGAGTGCCCGCCACGAGCCAGCGCAGGAACTGGCGCCAGAAGATCTCGTGCGTGCGGTCCTTGTGGTCCTGAAGCATGCGCCAGCGCCAGCTTCCGCCGGTGGCGAAGACAGCAGTGCGGCCGCGCCCGTAGTTCTCGGTGACCAGCAGCGGATGGCGCCCGTGCACGGCCAGCGTAACGGCGCCGGGCTTGGGTTCGCCCACTTCCTGGTAATCCGCCAGCGGCGGCATTCTCTTCCACCGCTCGACGTTCGCTTCCGGGTTCTCGGCCAGCCGCAGAATCACGCTCTCGCGGCCCATGGGAGTCAGCTCGAGAACGGCTGGATCGCGATGGAACGTGCCCTTGCGGTCCGGCAGCGTAACCGGCAGCAGATCGGAAAACGGCGGCCTCATGTAACCGCCCTCGGAAAGCGCGGCGCGGCCTCCGAGGAAGAGCACGCCGCCGCCGCGGCGGTCGACGAAATCGCGAATGAGCTCCTGCTGGCCGGGAGTGAAGTAGTTCGCGTCCACGCTGCCGAAAATCAAGCCGTGGAACGCGAAAAGCTCCTCGGCCTTCGAGGGGAATCCCTTTTCCAGCTCCGAGGGATGATCGATGCCCTGCCGGTAAATCTTGTTTTCGGTAGTGCGCAGAATCGAGACGAGACGAAGCGCCGTGTCTTCCTCGAGCGCGCGCCGGATAAATTTCATCTCCCAGCGCGGCTCGCCCTCCACGTAAAGGATGCGCGGTTTCTGCCCGCTCACGTTCACCACGCGCGTGAGCTTGTTGTTGCGCACGTTCTCCTCGTCCGGCAGGAATTCCACTGTGATTTCGATGCCGCGCGCGCCGGGGGCGCCGGCCTCGATCATGAGCGTTTCGGTCTGGTCGACGCCGCCTTCCTTGAGCGTGATTTCCTTGCTGGCCAGCGTCTTTCCGCCATCCCGCGCAACCAGCCGGGTTTTCTGCCGGTCATAGCCATACTGGCGGAGCGTGACCATGGCGATTACATTTGAATTCGCCAAGGCCCGCTCGGGCAGTACGGCGTCCTGAATTTCCACGTCGCGCGCCGGATGCTCGCGGCCGTAGCCGATGGTATGCACGGGCAAACGGCGCCGCTTGAGCTGCGAGATGGTCTCGAGGCCGATACCTCCGGAATTCTCCGCGCCATCGCTCAGCACGATGGCGGCGCCGATAGGCAGGCTGGAGGCTTCGGCCGCCATCTGCCTGAGACTCGCCGCCAGGTGCGACGCGGGCTGGGTGCCTTTGAGCGAATCGGTATCGTCCAAGCGCTCCAGATCCGCGCCAAAGCGGTAGATGCGCACCTGAAATTTCTGCTTCAAATCCGAGATCAGGCCGCCGTTGAGAGTCGCGAGCGCCTGCTCGATGCGGGTCTTGCCGTCCTCGCGGATCCCCATGCTGCGCGAATCGTCCACCAGCACGGCGACGATATTTTCCTGGGGCTTAAGGCTCGCGATGCTGATGGCGGGATGCCAGAGCAGCAGCAGCACCAGCGCGGCGAACGCCGTTTCGAGCAGCCAGACTGCAGCGCGCCGCGCGCCGAGGGCGCTATTCCGCCAGACTTGCCAGCCGAGCACCGCCGCCAGCGCCGCGACTGCGGCGCCCAGAACCCACACCGGCCATCCCGAGAGCAGCACCAGGTTGCCCTTGGCAAAGACCGTTGTCGGATATTTGAACAGAAATTCGAACATCGGCGGCGCGCCTCAGTGCGTCATGGCATAAACGATATAATTGACCCCTATGCGATAGGCGAGCGACGCGAAGCGCTCGGGATAACGCGGATCGTCCGCCCATTCCCACGCGTCGCCAAGATCCATGTTGTGGCAGATGGCCACCATGATGCGGCCCTTATCATCGTAGATGCCGCGCCACTTGGCCTCGATCCCATCTCTTTCGTAAAGTCTTCCACTGTAAAGGTATTGAACCCCGGGGACCTGGAAACGCTCGTCAAGATCGTAGATCACGTGGAAGACGGCGTCCTTGTCGTCGATATCCACGACCGGGCGGTCCGGAAAAACGCGCCTCATGCTGGCCATGAAATTCTGCCACTCCATCGTGCCGTGGAAGTCGTCCACCATGAGGAAGCCGCCGCGGAGCAGGTACTCCCGCAGGCGGGCGGCCTCGGAGTCGCTGAGGTCCCACTGCCCTACCTCGACTGCGTACACCCACGGCCAGTAGAAGATCTCGTCGGTGGAAAGGTCGACCACGCGCTCCGCCGAGCAAGCGTGAACGCGCGAAAGGCGGCGGACGCCCTGCACAAACTGGCGGTCCGCGCGGGGGTAGTCGGTCGTCCAACTGCCGCCGCGCCAGCGCCTGCGCCAGATTGAAGGATATTTCAGGCGGGCGAAGGCCCACTCGGTTTTTTCATTGGCGTCAGGAGGGATGGGCGCGTCATCGTCGTAATCGTCCGGAGGACGAAACCCCACCTGCCAGGCCAACAGCGCGCCCCCCAACAAGAAGACTGCGAGAAATGCCCAGCCCAGTTTGCGCATTGCAGTGCTCCGCCGATTGCATTCAGAATAACATGGCGTTTCCGCCGCCACACCAGTTACAGGCTCGTGGCGGCGCCATCCGGCGGATGAATTAACGGGACTTCAGACGGAAAGCAGGCTCTGAAGGTTGCAACCGCAAATGATGCTGGCCTGAAATTTATTTCCCTTTGGGCCGGGCCAGTGGGTTTCGAGGCTCACCCAGCCGCTGTAGCCATCGGCGAGCAGCGCGGCGATCTGGCCTTTCCAGTCGATGTCGCAGGTGCCGAGCGGGCCCCAGATGGGCTTGTGCTGGTCGAGAATGCGGCAGTCTTTGGCGTGCACGTGGGCGATGCGGCTGGCGGGCAACGCGCGGTAACCGTCGGGGAACGGAATCTCCCCGGCGACATAGGCGTTGGCCGGGTCCCAAACCACCTGTAAATTCGGGTGGTCGACTGCGGCCAGCAGTCGCGCCGTATCCGCGCCGGTCGAGATGTTGCAGGCGTGCTCGTTCTCGACCCCGATAATGATGTCTTCTTTGGCGGCGTCCCGCGCGAGACAGCCGAGCGCCTCCGCGATGCGGTCAAAGCACTTTTCGGGCTCGATGGTCCGCCAATAGGAAAAGACGCGGATCACGCGCGCGCCGGTCTTGTGGGCGATTTCGAACGCGCGGCGGGTCAGGCGGGGCTGGTCCTCAAAGGTATGCTTGGACGCGAAAACATCGTGCTGGAACCGGGTGTCCACCGGCGGGGAATCCGGCAGCACGCACTTCAGCAGCGGGGAGGAGAGCGAAACGACTTCGAGGCCTTTGGCGTTCACGGCAGCTTTGGCGGCATCGACCTCGGAGTCCGTCAGATCGAGAATGTTTTTTCCGAAAACAACGCGCAGTTCAGCGCCGGTCATGCCGATATCGGCCATCGCCTGCGCGGCGGCCTCGATATCCGGGCAGAATTCGTCGGTGATGGCAGCGGTTCGCAGTTTCGTGTCCATTACGGTGATATTGTATCCGCTCAGCGCGCGTCCCGCGCGACGATGCCCTGCCCTTCGCGGACGGTCAAGTGCTGGTTGGCGGCGACATTCGCCAGGCGCTCGGTGGCGCCATTCGGCCAGTTGATTACGACCTCGTCAGCCCGCGCGTCGCGGCCAAGGCCGAAGGTGAGCGCGAGGTCGCTTTGCGAGCAGTAACTCGAACCGCTGCGCACGCGCTGCGATTGCGTTCCGGAGGCGCTACGCACTGTAACCAGCGCGCCCAAGGCGCCGCGGTTTGAGCGGGTGCCTTCGAGCTTGATTGCAAGCCAGCGGTTGCGGTTGCCGCCGTCATTGCGAAGCAGGCGCGCTGGGCCGTGATTCGTGCTGACGAGGATGTCGCGGTCGCCGTCGCGGTCGTAATCGGCATGGGCGGCGCCCCGCGCGACCATCGGGAGCTCGAAGTCCTTTCCCACGGCCCGCGAGACATCTTCGAAGCGGCCCTTTCCCGTGTTGCGGAGCAGCAGCGGAGGCTGGCGGAATTGCACGGCTGGCTGCACGCGGCCGATCTCCTCATCGATATGGCCGTTTGCGGCGAAGATGTCGGGGTGACCGTCGAGGTCGTAATCGAAAAAGAACGCGCCGAAAGTCAGCGAGAGCAGGCTGGCGCGGCCGACGGTAGAGCGCGGGGCCTCATCGACGAACAGCCCGTTGCCTTCGTTGTGGTAGAGGGCGAGCATCTCGTTGGAGAAGTTGCCGACCAGCAGGTGCTCGCGGCCCGAGCGGTCGTAATCGGCGGCGTCCACGCCCATCGCGCCGCGCGCCGCGCCATCCTCGCCGAACGCGACTCCGGCGGCGAGTCCCTCCTCGGCAAACGTGCCGTCGCCCCGGTTGCGGTACAGCTTGTTGGGCTGCGTGTCGTTGGCGACGAACAGGTCGAGCCAGCCGTCGTTGTTGTAGTCGAGCACGGCGACGCCGAGCGATTTGCTGGTGGGGTCGGCCAGGCCGGCCTTTTCCGTTACGTCCTGGAATTTGCCGCCGCCCAGGTTGCGGTAGAGCTTCGATGATGTGCCCTTGTAGGATTCGGGCGTGCAGTAGGATTTCGTCGCGCCGTCGAGCGAACACCAGAGGTCGGTTTTCGGCGTCCACTGGACGTAGTTCGCGACAAACAGATCGGCGTTTCCGTCACGGTCGTAGTCGAACCAGGCGGCGCTGGATGAGAACGAGTTGTTGACGATGCCGGATTCCCGCGTCACGTCGCGAAACCGAGCCTGGCCCTCGTTGCGGAACAGGCGGTCACCGCCGAGCGCGGTGAGGTAGATGTCCTCGCGGCCGTCGTTGTCGTAGTCGGCGATCGCGGCGCCGAATCCGCAGATTTCGATCGCCAGGCCGCTCGTTTTCGTGATGTCCGTGAACGTGCCATCGCGGTTGTTGCGGTAGAGCGCGGGCATCGACTTGCGGCCGCGCGGGGTCCAATCCTTGCCGTTGACGAGCAGGATGTCCGGCCAGCCGTCGCCATCGGCGTCGAAGAAGGCGCAACCGGCGCCCATGGTTTCCGGGAGCCATTTCTTCCCCGCCCTGCCGCTGTTGTGCGTGAACCTGATGCCCGCCGCGGCGGTAACGTCGGTGAATTGAATCTTCAGCGACGCGTCGGGAACCGCGGCGGCGAATACGATTACCGCCGCGAGCGCGAGCCAGGCCCTCACAGGCGGCCTCCGAGCGGAATGCTGACGTGCTCGTGAATGATCTGCCGCTCGTTGTTGTCCTCGGGGCTGAGCATGCGCGGTTTCGCGGTGATCTCCTGCGCGGCTTCGTCGGCCTTGAAGCGCTTGAACAGCGCCTCGGCGCGGCGGGCGCGCTCGATATCGCCCAGCCCGCGGTAGCAGAGCATGAGATTGTAGTGCGCCTGGAGGTCCTCGGGGTCCACCTTCAGCGTTCTTTCAAGCACCGCGACGGCTTCTGCGTATTGCCGCTTTAAGAACAGCAGGCGGCCCAACTGGTTCAACACCACTCGGTCGCGCGGGAAGTTTTTCTCCACGCCGCGAAGCGAGGCGATTGCGGCGTCGTAGTCGCCCTCGGCTTTCTCAATCATGGCCTTGAAGAAGTGTATGCGGGCGAGCGTGGGATTGATGGCGAGGGCGCGTGCTATATAAGGCTTGGCCGCTTCCGTTTCGCCTTCCTGTATGAGCGCGCGCGCGACGTTCAGCCAGCCGTCGGCGTATTCCGGTTCGGCCTCGGTAACCTTCTTGAACGCGAACCCGGCGCCTTTCAGGTCGCCCTGAAGCAGCAGGCCGATGCCCCAGTCGTTCCACCGCTCGCGATCCTCCTTGCGCACCACGGGCCGCCACTCTGTCTCGGTGGAGCGATCGCCGGTTTGCAGCACGGCCTCGGCGCCGGCGAGAGTGACGATGGGCAGGTCCGGAATCTCGCCCTGGATTTTGCCGGAAACGTTTTTTGGGATGGCGGCCCGGTGGAAGGTGAATTCGCGGCTATCGTGGTTTGCGGCGAAGCTTCCCGCTCCGGGCTTGCCGGCGTAGGCGAACTCGGTGTAGTAGCGCGAGAACTTGCGATAGTTGAGTTTCGCGGTAAAGCGAATGGCCCCGCGCGCGCTCTCGGGAATCTTCACCCGGTAGTGCGCGCAATCTGCCGCGCCGGGCGGGATCAAACGCACGTAAAGAGTGCTGCGCGCCATCCAGGCGTTGCGCTTGTTGATCGGATTCCCCATGCCGTCCAGCAGGAACGCGCGGTAGAAGTGCGCGCCGGGCTCCACCGGGCCGCGGCCGCCGTCCTCGACCGCGCCGCTCCAGAAAACGACGCGGCCCGCGGCGTCCTCCCCTTTGAGTTCGAGCCAGACGTCGAAGGCATCCACCGTTCCGGCCGGGAAAAAGTGACCGATGGAGCGGGTGCGCACCACCACATCGAGGCGCACAGTCGTGCCCGGCCGAAGCACGAGATCCGCGCGGTTCAGGGGCGCGGCCACCTCGCCGGGATCGCGGAGGAACACGCGCCCGATCTGCTCGGCCTCCTCGCCCACCGCGAAGGTGGAACTCAGTTGCGGCGCTTCGCCATGCCGGCGCCACATAGGCGCGGGAGGCGTTTCTTCGGCCGGCGCCGCGGCGAAAATGTCCACCGTGATGAAGCCGGATTTCAGAAACGTCTCGGCCGCGCGCAACTGCTCGGCGTCCCGGTTGGCGTGCGGCACCGCCGTGTTCGCGGCTGCGAAGCGGTGCGAGTGGACCATGCCGTTCACATTACCCGGATCGCGGGACGGCACCAGAGGCATGTGGCAAGTGGAGCAGTTCATGGACGCTGCCGGGTAATAGAAAGAGCGCGCGCCCTGGCCCGAGACGCCGCCGGCCTGCCAGTTATCGTAATCGTTGAATCCGCGGACCCAGCGGTAACTGTTCACCGGAACGTCCAGGTGCACCTTGTGGCAGGCGGAGCAGAACTCGGCCGGCTGCTCGCGCATGAAGGGTTTCATAAACGTGCGGCGGTGCGGTTCGGGGTCGAGATAAGTAAGGAATTGGTCGAGCGCGCGGAGGTACTTGTTGCGGCTGCTTGCCAGTTCGTGAAGCGGAGGGTAGGCGATCGTGAATCCGCCGTTGCCCATGGTGCTGTCGACGTGCGTAATGGCGTGGCAGGAAACGCAGCCCAGGCCGGCCTGCGCCTCGCGCGTGTCGATCTGTTGCGCGGCCGGCTGGTCGAACCGGCCGCTGAACAGCATCGCGTGGTCGTGGCATCCGGCGCACCACCGGCTCGGACGCGTGCCCACCACCTCCTGCATGTACTCGATGGATTTCCGGTAGAACTGGTTATTGAAGCTGGCAAAGTGGTGCATCGAGCTTCGCCACTGGTCGTAAATGTCCTTGTGGCACTCGCCGCAGGTCTCCGAATCCAGAAAGAAACTCGCGGGAATCAGCCCGCCGGTGTTCGTCCGGGCCGAGGACGGGAAAAACGGCGAATCCGGGCCGCCCCCTTCGCCTTCCATGCTGAGAGGCGCGGGGCGCGAGTTCACGATGCGGTGAGCCGGATCGGGGAACAGTCTTTCGTAGAGCCGCGCCGAAAGCGGCAACGCCACAAGCAGAACCAGGCAGAGCCGGAACACGCGCGCATAGCCCGGCGCGGCGTGCTTCGCAAGGAACGGAGCGAAGGCGCCAAGCGCCAGCGCGCCGGCCAGAATGTGCGCCCACAAGGCCCAGCCGTTCGGCGTGGTCGCGCCGGCCCAGGTGAGAAAAAGGCCCAGCGCAAGAGAGACAATGAGCGCCCAGGCGGCAAGCTTGGGAACGCGCCCGCGCCACAATACGAGAAAGCCCGCCGTAACCGCCGTTCCAAGCACGACGTGCAACAGCACATTCCCCATGTAGAAGATCGTCGGCGAGGCAAATGCCCACACGTATGAAGTGTTGATAAGCAGCACAAGGGCGCCGCCGGCCATCAGTTTGCGCAACCCCGGACTTCGCACCGCCCCTCCCGTGCGTATCAGAATACAGCCAGCGGCGCGCCGTTGAGGCTTGCTTCACCGGAGAATTAACAAGTGGAACGCGTCAGTTTTCGAGCAGGCGCATCGCGTGGCGGAGCGAGGTCTTGCCGTCCGGAGGCGGCGCCGGGACCGCCTCTTCCGCGGGCGGCGGTTCACCCTCGCCCGGCGCGAGGAACAGGTTCTGCTCGACGCCGTGCTGCCGCGTGTAGAGGTCGTAGTAGCGGCCGCCGACGGCAAGCAGCGCTTCGTGCGTCCCGCGCTCGACGATGCGTCCCGCTTCCACCACCAGAATCTGGTCGGCCCGGCGGATGGTCGAAAGCCGGTGCGCGATGACGAACGTTGTCCGCCCCTGCATCAGGTAGGCCAGACCCTGCTGGATGGAGGCCTCGGATTCGGAATCGAGGCTGGATGTGGCTTCGTCGAGAATGAGGATGCGCGGGCTTGCAAGGATCGCGCGCGCGATGGAAACGCGCTGGCGCTGACCGCCGGAGAGCTTCACGCCGCGCTCGCCCACTATCGTGTCGTACTTCTCCGCGAAGTTTTCGGCGAACTCGTCCACGCGGGCGATGCGGCAGGCCTCCAGGAACTGCTCCTCGCTCGCGTCCGGCCGCGCGAACATGATGTTCTCCCGGATGGTTCCGTCGAACAGGAAGGTGTCCTGAAGCACCACGCCGAGCTGCGTGCGGTAAGAGCCCAGGCGCACGGTCGACAGATCCACACCATCCACCCGGACCGCGCCGCTCGACGGGGTGTAGAAGGCGGCGATCAGGCCTATGATGGTGGACTTGCCCGATCCGGACGAGCCCACCAGCGCCGTCACCGTGCCCGGCCTGCCCTCGAAGGATACATCGTGCAGCACAGGCTTGCCGTCCTCGTAGCCGAAGCTGACCCGATCGAACTCCACCTCGCCGCGTATCCGGCCCATCTCGACCGTCCGCCGCGGGTCGCTGTCCTCGGGCGCTTCGCGGAGCACCTCGCGCGTGCGCTCGAGTCCGGCGATCGCTTCGGTGAGTTGCGTTCCGATGCCGACGATCTGAAACGCCGGCGCCACCAGGAAGGCGAGGAAGGCGGTGAAAGTGACGAATCCGCCCAGTGTGAGGGCGCCGGCGAAGATCTGCCTCGCGCCGGCGTACATCATGAGCCCGCCCACAACGCCAAGCAGCAGAGTGGCCGCCAGGCTCATCAGCGACGTTGCGGTGAGCGTCCGCAGGACGTTATCGAGCAGCCGCTGCACCCCGCCGGAAAAAACCTCGGCCTCGCGTGCTTCGGCATGGTAGCCCTTCACCACGCGAACGCCGCCCAGCGATTCGGTGAGCCGGCCCGTCACTTCGGCGTTGATGCGCCCGCGCTCGCGGAAGATGGGACGTATGGTGCGGAAAGCGCGCCGCAGGAAGAACATGAACCCGCCGATCAGCACGAGCGCGATCGCCGTCATTGTGACGTTGATGCGCACAAGCACCACCAGCGCGATCACCGCCGTGACCAGCCCGCCGAGGAATTCGATCAGGCCCGTGCCCACCAGGTTCCGTATGCCCTCCACATCGCTCATGATCCGCGACACCAGCGTGCCGGTCTTATTCGAATCGTAGTAGGCGACGGGCAGCCTGCCTACGTGGGCCTGCACCTTGCGGCGAAGCTCCGCAATCAGCCGCTGCGCGGATTTCGAGAGCAACTGTGTGAGCGAAAACGACGTGATGCCCTGCACCGCCGTAGCCGCCAGCACCACCGCTACCAGCGGGACAAGCATTTCGACCTGCCGCTTCCCGATGACGTCGTCCACCAGGTACTTCGTCGAGGCGGGCAGAACCAGCCCGGCGGCGCGGTTGATCGCGATCAGGACAAAGCCGAGCGCGAGCGACCACCGCCGCGGCCTGAGGAGTTCCCAGATGTCGGGCCACAGCGCGCGCAGCCGCTCGGAGGTGGGGGCCTCCTTCTCTTTTTTCTGAGTTTCCACCCCTCTGGCGGCTCTTGAATGGACCGGCCGGTCTGCTCTCCCTATCCCGCGGTAGCCGCGCATATCGCGCCCAGGCAAGGCTGTGCCGAGGGCCTTCCTCCTTTATCGCACAGTCCCCCGGTCACGCGCGCTGCTTAGGGATTCCGGAAATCCCGCCGCGCCTGCTCGATCTCGTTGCCGCGCGTCCAGATCAGGTCGGTATCGGAACCGCCGAATCCCCTGCGTTCAGCGATTGCGAAGTACTTGACCTCCTCCGGTTTGAAACCCATGATCGCAGCCGCGACAGCATCGACGGCCACCGCGCTCGCACCCGCCAGAATCAGGTTGTGATGAACGCTGACCCCGCCCGGGTGGAACGGCCCCTTGCCGCCGATTCCCCAGCAGCCTCCGGCAATCGCGTAATCCGCGGGATGGATGCTGAACAGATCCACGATGGTCTGCTCCAGCGGGCCGAGCTTGTGCAGCGCGTCTTTCGGGAACCCGTAGTGCGAGCCGGGCGCAATCCCGATGTAGTTCTTCATGGCCGCCGAGATGCCCGTCCCGGCGTGCGTCTTGAGCGGGCAGACGCTGATCAGGCGGTCGCACTGCTGGATCGTCTTCGGCACGTGGTAGGTGCGCTCCGGGTCCGCGGGCGCGGGCATTTCGACCGTGCCGTCGAAGTTGAGATCGACGATGTCGAACTGAATCGCGGGATGCTTCTTGGCGAACTCGTCCACCATCTTGCGGTAGCTCAGGCCGCCGAACTCGCCTCCCCAGTCACTGGTCCATCCGTCCACGGCGGATTTCGAGCGCTCCTTGGGCAGCCACTCGCCCGAGCCCTCGGCGATGGTGATGCGCGCCCCGCACTTGTGCTCCACCAGAAACGCGATAAGGCTTTGGACGATGCGCAGGTCGGTCACCGTGCCCCGTATGTAGCGGTGGTGCGCGCCGCCGTCGTTGTCCTCCGGACCAAGCCCGTGACAGGCGACGATGTTGGGCTTAATCACAACCCATTCGTCTTCGGCGATCAGGTCGGCCAAACCGCCTTGCGCAGTCACGCCGAGTTCGATGGCCTTGCGCACCATCGCATCGATCTGCGCCGCGGTGAGATCCGCCGTCACGGGTTGCGGGTCCGCGAGGCCGCCGTACTTGGTGCCGTCGTGATCTTCCCCGCCGGTGAAGCTCGAAAGCACAATCGCCACGCGCGGGGTCACATCGCGCGTCGCCGACGCAATGGCGGTCTCGGTCTTCTGCTGCGCTGAAGCGGCGGTGGCGGCCGCGGCGGTGAGTTCAAGGAATCTGCGCCGGTTCATCGGGAAACTGACGTATAACACACGATCAGGCAGCGCATCAATGGGTCCGGCTCTCTACCTGGCCCGCAGCGCAAACGCCCCGATGGTTTCGTCGAACAGCGGCTTGCCCTCGCCGGTGTCGATGAAGTATTCCACGCGCGCCCCTGCGTCCTGGAGTTCCACGATCGCGTAGGCGTAGGCGTCTTCCGCCAGTTCCTCGTGGAGCTTGATGCGGACTTCGGGGAATACCGGCGACGCTGCGGACCCCTCGACGCCCCGCCCGATCGAGCGGGCCCGCCCCAGGCTGGGCTGGAGCGGATCGAAGGCGTCGTAAATCGCCAGCCGGTGCTCGTGTCCCCAGATCCACAGCGCGATTTCCTCGATCAGGTCCGCCACCTGTGTGTACAGGCTGTCGTTGTAGTACGTCTCTCCGATGCTTTCGAACGCCGAAAAAAGCTGGTGGTGCGAGAGGAGCACCGTTTGCCGGTTACCTGCTGTCCGCAGCTTGTCGCGCAGCCACTCGGCCTCCGAGTCCTCGAGGTACGTCGGGCCGCGGCCCGGGATGCGGGCGTGCAACCCTGTATCGAGCCCGATGAACTGCCAGTGGTCGTTCCGAAGGCAGAAGTAGCTGGCCGGCTGTGAAAGAGCCGGAAGCAGAGTGTCATAGTATCCCGTTCCGCCCGAATAGGCGTCGTGGTTCCCGCAGAGGGAGAAACAGCGCGTCTCGGAAAGATCCAGGTGTTCGCGCAGCGGCGCAAGGAAATACCGCTCGACCTCGAAAGTCGTACCGGAGTAATAAATGTCGCCGAGGTGGATCAGCACGTCGGGCTTTCTTGCCGCGATCTGCTTCAGCACACGCGAAGCCCCGCTCGATCCGGTTCCGAGTTGGGAGACCAGGGCGACCCGGGCGTTGGCCGGCAGCGCGTCCTCTATGATGAAATCGCTTAGCGACTGATGCCGGCGGTAGGGGACGTCGCCCAAATGGAACACCAGCCGGGAGGCGTACTTCTCGGCGACCTCGCTCCATTCCGCATCGCACAGGCCGGTTTCGGGGTCCAGTTCGGCCCGGAAACGCTCTACGTCGCGGGCGCGCGCCGCGGCCTTGGCTTCGCCCAGCGCCATCGTCAGGCGCGCGCAGTAGAGCATCGCCTCGGCCGCGTCCATCGTGGCTGGGCTCGCCAACGACACGAGCCGCGAGCTAGTCTGCCCGGCATCGATCCTTGCCGCGAGTTCGGTGGCCGCGCCTATGATGGGATCTTCCAGATCCGGCCTGCCTGCCTCTCCGGTGCGCTCCGCTACCACGGAATCGGCAGCCGATTGCCAGATCGAAAGCTTTGCATTTCTGAATTGCCGGAAGCGTCCCATGTCTCCCCCCTACCCCTGTTGTCTCCATAGATACCATAGCCCTTGCCGTGACGCGGCAACACCGGTATTCTCAAGCGTATGACTGCTCCCGATTCACGCCGTATCCCACGCCGTGCGTTCCTGCTGGGAGCCCCGCTTGCGCTCCGGGCCGCCTGGAGCCAGGTCGCGGGCGCAAAGATCACCCGCATCGATACCGTGTACTGGAAGAGCCGCGACGACGCGCCGTTCTGGCCGCACTGGACCTGGGTGCGCATACACACCGATTCCGGCCACATCGGCATCGGCGAGACCTACCCGCGCAGCCCCGTAGAGGCCGCGGCCATTCACGCCGGCGCCGCTCCTGCTCTGCTGGGCCGCTACCCTCGCGATATCGACCGCATCTGGGCCACCCTGTACCGGACATTCGATTACCAGGTGACCGGCGGCGCCGAGATGCGCGCCATCAGCGCCATCGATCTGGCCTTATGGGACCTGCTGGGAAAGATGCTGCAAGCGCCGGTGTATCGCCTGATCGGCGGCCGTTCGAATCCCGAAGTGCGCGTCTACAATACCTGCTTTCCCTATAAGTACGACTTCATGACCGAGCCCGAGAAAATAATGCGCGAGCTGATCGACACCCGCGGCGTGAAGGCAATCAAAATCTGGCCATTCGACCGGGCGGCTGCGCGCAACCGGCACGAGTACATCGGCAACGCGGATATCGAGGAAGGACTCGCGCCGGTCCGCAAGCTGCGCGATGCCTTCGGCAGCGACATCGAGATCGCCATGGAGTTTCACTGCAACTGGAATCTCACCTCGGCCATCCGCATCGCCCGCGCCCTGGAGCCCTACAAGCCGATGTGGCTGGAAGACATGCTGCTGCCGGGTAACTTCGCGCAGTACCGCGAACTGGCGCAGGCCACTTCACTCCCGCTCTGCATCAGCGAGCGCATGGCCGGCCGCTACCAGTTCGTCGACCTGATGGAATCGCGCGCGACTAAATACGTCATGTTCGACGTCTGCTGGTGCGGAGGATTGAGCGAGGCGCGCAAGATCGCGACTCTGGCGGAGGGCTATCAGCTCCCCATCGCGCCGCACACCGCGGGCGGTCCCCTGCTCTTCTACGCTTCGACGCACCTCACCACCGCGTCCACCAACGTCTGGATCCAGGAGAGCGTCCAGCGTTTCTACGAATCGGATTGGGGCAAGATGCTTGAGAACCCCATCGTGCCGGAAAAGGGATTCGTGCGCGCTCCGGATTTGCCCGGCTTCGGAATGCTGGTCAAGCCCGAAGTATGGAACCACCCCGCGGTGGTGGTGCAGACATCAAAGCTGTAACGGGAGCTCACACCGCCATCGCGGGAGCGCGTTCGAGCAGTTGCAGAACCGCTTCGTTCCAGCCGTGGGGCCCCGGCGCATTCGTCACAATGCCCTTCGGCACCAGTTTCTTCAGCACCGTGGCGAATGGCGACCGGATGATGACCGGGATGTCGACAGCGCCCAGAAAACCGGCGTCGTTGTGCCCGTCCCCCAGGCCGACTGTCTCGATCTCCCCGTGCTTCTTCCGGTACAGGGCGGTGAGCCGCTGCACCGCTTCGACCTTATCGTTCTTCCCGGTGATGTGGTAGAAGCGGTCTCCTCGCGTCCAGCTTCTGCCTTTTTTCTCGATCGCCAGGAGCAGGCTGTGGGTCCCCTGCCCGAGAATGACGAACGGCTCGTCGTATTCACGGATTTTGGCAAGTTCCGCCTGCTGGACGGGCAGCAGCGTGCGAACGGCGATCTCGGCGACCGTCATATCGTTGAACCCGAGCGCCTGGCAGCCGCTTTCCTGGGCGGCCGCCCGGAGGTCCTCCACCAACTGGGCGTAGGGCGTTCCAAACTCGAGCACCTCGTATTCGCCGCGCCGCACCGCGCCCTCGACCGGCTTGCCGAAATAGCCTTTCGGGATGTAAATGGCCCCACCGTTCTCCACGATAAACGGGTGCGTGTTTCCGAGCCGCTCGCGCCAGCCCTCCACTTCAACGCATGTTTTGCTCGTGCAAAAAATCAGTGGGATCCCGCGCTGCTTCAAGGCGTCAAGGGCGGGTCGTGCCGCTTCGCAGGAATAGGTCTGCAAATGCAGCAGTGTGCCGTCGAGGTCGCTGAACACGATTTTCATGACACTTTTAAGATAGGCCGAAAGCGGCCGCCATCCTATCCTGTGAGCGCTGTAGGGGCGCGCCCGAAAACCCCGTAGCCCTCATCGGACACACGAGGAATGGTGGTGGAAGCCTTATGAATACACTGAGGTTACAACCGGCGGCAGAAACGCGCAGATTTTGGGGTTTAGGTTGTCGTGTAGGAGGCAGGCGGCGGCTCCTGAATTTCCAACGCCAGCCGTCGAAGTTCGTCGATCTCACCGAGTTCCTGAACCGCAGCGACCCCTTGCAGTTCGAACTCCTCTGCACAGGCCTCGGCGAGTTTCTGGAACACGATGTCGTAGCGCTCCATAGCTGCTCTTATTATTACACTACCCGCTTCTTGAACTGTGCCTCGAGCTGTCGGCGCAGGCCGGACACGTCGCTCACGGTCCCGCATGACGGGCACTTGAGCTTGTTATCGGCGGGGAACGGCAAAACTCCAGAGGCGGGCGGCCTCGGTTGGTCGAAGCTGGCCAGGACCCTCAATTTTGCTCCGCATCGATTGCATTGCACGTCCAGAATCGCTGCCTCGGCCTGCTGCGGTTGGGGCTGAACCCCGACGACGGGGCTGAAGGCTTTTAAAATCTGCGAATCCGGTGTTTCGTACAGTTTGTAAATATTGGTCGCGAAGGTCAACTGCAATAGCGCGTAGTACCGGGAAATCGCATCGTTCAGGGGCGCGTTCTTTGTGTAGTCCGTAACCCTCAGCCCCATCGCCACGAGATCATCGAGCCAAATCGACCGCCCATGGGTCAGCCAGCGGCTGTGCTCGCATAGCTGGCTGGCAATTTCCTTCGCCCGCGCCACCTTCTCCTCCTCGGTGACGGGCGCGTTGGTGGAGGAGTGCGTGGCCCAACCCTGAAATTTGTACTTGGCCAACCATTCCGTCACCAGACGGATCGCGAAGTCGAGGCTGTTGCGGGCATGCTGAAGCTCGCCCGGTGAAATGCCCTGGAGAATTGGAATGTACGCGCGGTTCAGCGAGCCGGCTTTCTCGACCTCTTCCTTGATCTTTTCGAAGCCATCCAGCAGGGCGCCCGCGGAGAATTGTTTTCCCTGCCAGGAAATCTGCGCGTCAATCGGCCCGAGCGCAGAGGTAGGGCCCATCAGAATCTCATCGGCGGCCATGGCCAGATAGTGCCTGCGCTTTGGGCCCAGCCGGGTATGATCACCGCGAGACTCGAGTACTTGTCCCGGATTTGGCGTACAATTTCCTCGGCCACGTCGCCAAGGCCGCCAGGGGTCTCCAGAATGAGGTCGAGCGCATTCCCTTGCAGATTCGACAACTGGTCGCTGATCGGCAGCCTGTCCTCGAAGCTGATGGCGGTCGTCAGCCCCGGCACCTGCTTTCCCATGTCCGCGGCGATCACCAACACGTCGCGGCCGCGTATTCCTGCAATACAGCGGAGTTGCCGCTTCCGCTCTTTCGTGAGCTCTTCAAAATTCGTGGCGATTCCGCTGTTCAGGTAATCCGAATAGATGCCCATTGGCGTTTATCTGATCCGGCCGGCCCGGCTTTTCAAATTTGGCACGGGCACCTCCACCCGCCGGCTAGCCGGCCCGGAAACCCGGTTGAGGGCACGCGGTGGGCTTAGTTTTCCAGGTCGCTGTGAAGGCCTTTGTGAATGGCGTAGAGCGCCAGTTCCAGGCGGTCGGAAACGCCGAGCTTGTCGAAAATGTTGTGCAAGTGGTTCTTGACCGTCTGCTCGCTGATGAAAATCTTCTCGGCGATTTCCTTGTTTTTGAAGCCCTGCGCGACCAGCGCCACGATCTCCCGCTCGCGCTGGCTCAGGGGGCTGCGTTCCCGCCCCTTGCGCTCGGCGGCGCCGACGCGGCCGGGTGAGGCGAACTGCCGCATCACCGCAGCGGTGGTGTGCGAGTCCAGCCAGATCTCGCCCGCGTTCACCTTCCGGATGCTCTTGTACAGGAGTTCGGTCGCAGTCTGCTTGAGTACTATACCCGAGCACCCAAGCTTCATCGCCTGCACGAACTCGTTTTTGTCTTCCGAAGCGGTGAGAATGATAATTTTGCTCCGGCAGCCCGAGCATTTCAGGCTTTGAAGCACCGACAGGCCGTCCATTCCCGGCATGCGCAAGTCGAGCAGCAGAACATCGGGCTCTTTCTCGCGCATCAACTCGAGCACTTCGGCGCCATCACGCGCCTCGCCGACGACTTCAAAATCCGCCTCAAGACTCAGCAGCTTACGCAAACCGTCGCGGAAGATCGGATGGTCATCGGCGATGACGATCCGGATGGGTCCTTGAGCGGCAGAACTAGTACGTGGGCTCTCGCACTGGAGCGCTGAAGAATCATCCGTCATTGGGATGAGTAGATTCTAAATTGCAGTTTAGTACTAAGTCAACCGAAGTAATAATTAAAAATCTTTTCCAATCTATGGATCTGCCTGCGGAGTACTGGTAGGTCTATTCTCCCCGTACCACGGCGCTTTTACTGAATGTCAAACTCATAGACGTAAGGCCATGCGCATACCATTCGCGGGTAACCTCGCTCCCACGACGGACGTATCGAGCGCCGGAATTTTGCATCCGGCCCGGCGCTAATTGCCTGTATAATCGGGCAATATGCGCCTGCTCAACTGTTGCCTTTGCGCGCTTTTCGCCGTCTGGGTGGCAACCGCGGCTGACCCTGCTTTGCTCGACATGGTACCGGCCGACTCGGGAGTAATCATCGGCATCTCGGTGGAGAGAATCGCCTCCTCGCGCGTCGGACAGACCATTTACCGCCAAATGGAAGTCGAGAGCCAGGCTCTCATGGGGGTTGCCGGCAATGAGCAGCTCGAATTCATTCGCGGCATTCGCGATGTTCTGATTACCGCCCCGGCGAACAACCGGGGGAGGCGGGGCCTTGTGCTGGTCCGCGGCTCTTTCCCTCCCGCTGCTCTTCAGATCTTCGCCCAAGGGTCCGTGGAATCCAGCTTCCAGGGGATACGCGTTTTCACGAGGCAGCAGAAGCAGCCGCTCACGGTCGCTTTGTTGGAGCCCTCGCTGCTGCTCGGCGGCGACCCGCAGTCCGTGCGCGCCGCCATCGCGCGGCGTGCATCCTCCGGCGCCCCCGACCCCTTGCTGATGGCGAAGGCGCGCGAGATGAGCGCGTTGTACGATGCCTGGCTCGTGGCCCGCGCCTCATTGGCGGACCTTGCGCAACATGCGCCCCGGCCGGAGATCGGCACGCTGGCGGGGATGGAAAAATCGATCGAGCAGATCGGCACCGGCCTGAGCTTCGGTCCGATGCTGCGAATTTCCATTGACCTGGCGACTCGCACCGAGAAGGAGGCGAAAGCCATGGGGGACGCGCTCAAGATGCTCATCGGGCTGGCGGCTTCCGGCAAGAATGCGCAGGAGATCAGACCGATGCTCAATGCCCTGCAACTCCGGGTGGACGCCAACAAGGTAAAGCTCGATCTGGACATCCCCGAAGAGCATGTGATCGCCGCGATCGAGCAGCAGGCTCGCACGCGCCGCACACGCACAACGGCAGGCTCCTCCGAAATCGTGATCCAGGGATCCAAACCGGAGGCCACCGGCGTGACGGTTCACTCGTCACCGGCCGACATGGGGGTGGTCACGCTGCCGGCGCCGAAGCCGCAGTAGGTTTCGCTCTCACGCCTCAAGCATTTCGCGAACTTTTCGCGCCAGTTGCTCGGGCGCGAACGGCTTGGGGACGCACGGGGTCTTCGAGTCGAGCACGCCCCCGCGGCCGATCACGTCGCGGCTGTAGCCGGACATATAGAGCACTTTCGCATCGGGCCGGAACGGTGCTATGCGGGCGGCCAGTTCGTGGCCGGTCATCCCGGGCATAATGACATCCGACAGGATCAGGTGAATTGATCCCTGATGCCGCGCGGCCACCTTCAGCGCGTCCTCGCCCTGCTCGGCTTCGAGCACGGAGTAGCCGTAGCTTTTCAGCACCTCGACCGCCAGTTTGCGCACTTCCTCCTGATCCTCCACCACCAGTACGCACTCGCTGCCGCGCAAATTCTCCGCGGAGTTTTTGGGCGCGGCTGTCTCCAGGACCGCGGCATCCAGCCTGGGCAGATAGATGTCGAAAACCGTCCCCTTCCCCAATTCGCTGGAGACGTGGATCCAGCCGCCGCTCTGTCTCACGATTCCGTAAACCACCGAAAGACCGAGACCGGTGCCTTCGCCCTGCTTCTTGGTGGTGAAGAACGGCTCGAAAATGCGCTGCAAGGTCTCGTTGTCCATACCAACGCCGCTGTCGCGCACGCTCAGGCGGACGTAGGCACCCGGCGCCGCGTCCTGGCAGCCCGCCGCTTCTTCTTCCGAGAGATCGACGCTTGCGGTGTCGACGTGAAGCACGCCGCCGTTGGGCATGGCGTCGCGCGCGTTCACGGCGAGGTTCATGAGGATCTGGTGGATCTGGCCGGGATCGGCCATCACCGCGCCCGGCGACGCGCTCAGGGTGGTGACGAACTCGATATCCTCGCCCACCAGCCGCCGCAGCATCTTCTCGGACTCAGCCACTACGGCATTCAGATCGATCGGCTTCGGCTCGATCATCTGCTTGCGGCTGAAGGCGAGCAGTTGCTGTGTGAGGCTTGCGGCCCGCTCCCCCGCCCTCTTGATTTCATCCAGCCCGGCGCGCAGCGGATCGTCTTCATCCAGATCGTAACGCAGCATGTCGGCGTAGCCGTTGATGACGGTGAGGAGGTTGTTGAAATCATGCGCGACACCGCCCGCAAGCCGGCCGACGCTTTCCAGCCTTTGGGACTGCCGTAGCTGCTCCTCGATCCGGCTGTGCTCCTCCTCCGCGCGCAAGCGGTCCGTTATGTCCCGAATGGCGGCTATGTGGACGGGGCGCCCCTGCCGGTTGAAATGACGGGCGGTGATTTCCACCGGAAACACGGTTCCGTCCTTCTTGCGGTGCCAGCGCACGGGAACGAACGTCCTGCCCGCCAGGGTGGCGGCGCGGGTGGAATCCGGCTCGGCGGAAAAATCGGTGTTTTTCATGCCGAGCAGTTCCTCGCGAGGGTAGCCGTACATGGCGGCGGCGCTGGGATTGACTTCAAGCAACCGGCCATCCTGGTTGTCGATGAGGAAGAGGGCATCGGAAACCATTTCAAAAAGTTCCCGGTACTTCTCCTCGCCCTCCCGCAGAGCCTCCTGTGTGCGCCTCAAGTCTTCGATTCTCCGCCTGCTGAAGCGCAAGGACTTGTTGAGCCTGCGGAGCATCTGGTTCATGGGGACCACGGTGATTGCCACCGAGAACCACAGGAGCATCCAGGAGGCAAACGGGTTGGAGAGCAGGTAGTGCGGCAGGGGATCGCCGCGCTTCTCAAGAACCGCAAAGGCGAGGGTAACCGCCATGCTGAATCCCGCGACCGCCAGAGCCACCCTCTGGCCGAGAAAACATCCCGCGATAACCGTCATCCCGAGGTAGGCCACGGGTCCGACGCCCCTAAGGCCCCCACTGAGGAACGTCACCGCCGTGATGACACACCAGCTGCCGGTCAGAAAAATCCAGGTAGCCAGCCGGGCGCGCCCGAGACGGACGAGAAGGATAGCCGAAATCCCGATGATCAACTCGGCCAGGCTCAGGATGGTGGCGATCAGTCTGGCGGTGCTCAGGAACGGCACCGCGATGGCGAGCAGCGCCAGCACCATTGTCAGCGCGCTCGCCACCATTCCGCGCAGCGTCTGCGAGGAAGGCTCGCCTTCTGGAACGCCGGGGTCCAACCAGGCGAGTGCCCACTGCCAGCGTCTGCCTATCCCAAATCTCGCGTTCATCAAAACGACTATTCTCTCCGAAAAACCGCACGCCGGAACTGTGACCTCAAAAGATTATTTGAATCTATTCGGTTGAAGGGGGTTTTGTTCATGACCTTGGAGCGTTACCTGAGAATGATAGCCGGGCTGTTCATTCTGCTCAGCCTGGCGCTGGGAACGTGGGTCGACCACAAGTGGTACTACTTCACCGCCTTCGTCGGGCTGAACCTGCTTCAGTCAGCCTTCACGAACTGGTGCCCGATGATAACGTTCTTGAAGAAACTGGGCGTAAAGTCCTGAAAAGCTCGGAATTCGGGGTCGCCGGACTGCGGAAATGCCCTGAACGGGCGGCAAAACGCATTTTGGGGGCGCTCTCACCGCTTCTTTCGCAGGCCGGGCGGCGGTTCTATACTCGAATCGTATGGCGACCACACTGGAGGGGCTGTTCCTGAAGTTTGCGACCGGCAAGCTGACCCAACTCACCTCGCGAATCGTGGATTGTCTCGGGCGCCTTTCCACCGAGCAGATCTGGGCGCGCGGCAGCGAGAATCAGAACGCAGTGGGCAACCTGGTGCTGCATCTCTGCGGAAACGTGCGCCAGTGGATTCTCTCGGGCATTGCCGGCCGGCCGGACGTCCGCCAACGGGACGCCGAGTTTGCGGCGCGCGCAGGCGCCTCCGGCCCCGAGCTGGCGGCCCAACTCGAATCCGTTGTAGCCGAAGCGGTGGCGGCGATCAGAAGCACAACAGCCGAACGGCTGGTTGAACCCGTGCGCATCCAGGGCTACGACGTTTCCGTCCTGGAGGCCATCGGCCATGTTACCGAGCACTTCGCGCAGCACACGGGCCAGATTATCTTCGCGACTAAGTTGTTAACAGGCGAGGACCTGGGCTATTACCGGCATCTGAAGGCGGCTGCGCATGGGAAAAAGACGCCCTAGCGCCGGGGAGTGTTTAAAGATACCGTTGTCTTTTTCCCCTCCGCTTTGGATATGTGCCTATAATAATGACCTTACGGTCTCTAATGCGCGAACTTCCGACACCTGCTTCTCCACCGTTCTTTGTCGCCCGAAAAACATCACACCCAGAGGAAACTCGGAATGAGCACAGCCACGGTTGAACCCCGTTTGAAACGCACCTGGGGCCTTTACGAGGTCTATATCGGCAAGAAGCTGGTCATGGCCGGCACTGGGGTGATCCTGGTGCTTTACATAATTGGGCACTTGCTGGGGAACCTGCAAATCTATGCCGGTCCCGAGCAGATGAACCAGTACGCGGCGTTTCTCCACAGCCAGCCGGGGCTGCTGTGGACGGCGCGCATCGTGCTGCTGGCGGCTGTAGGGGCGCATATCTGGTCTTCCCTGCTGCTCTGGCTGGAGAAGCGCCGCGCGCGCCCGGTCGGCTACATCAAGAAGGACAACGTGCCGGCGTCGTACGCCTCGCGCACGATGATGTGGAGCGGGCCGATCGTCGCGGCGTTCGTCATCTTCCACGTGCTGCACCTGACCACCGGCGATGTGGGCCTCGGCTATCAGCCGCCTGCCCCGGGCCCCACAGGCGAGGTCTTCCATGCGTACGAGAACGTGGTGAACGGATTCCGCCATCCGGCGGTTTCGGCGGCGTACATCTTCGCGATCGCGCTGCTGACCATGCACCTGTATCACGGACTGTGGAGCATGTTCCAGTCGGTCGGGATCAGCCATCCGCGGTACACGCCGCTGCTGAAACGGCTGGCGCACGTGTTCTCGATAGCGATCGCGACGGGCTACATCTCGATCCCGCTCTACGTGATGATCCGATTTGGGGTGAAATGATGGAACTCAATTCCAAAGTGCCCAACGTTCCCATCGAGCAGGCCTGGGACCGGCGCAAATTCGAAATGAAGCTGGTGAACCCGGCCAACAAGCGGAAGTACAACATCATCGTAGTGGGCTCGGGACTGGCGGGCGCGTCGGCGGCCGCGACGCTGGGGGAACTCGGCTACAACGTGCAGTGCTTCTGCTACCAGGATTCGCCGCGCCGCGCGCACTCCATCGCGGCCCAGGGCGGCATCAACGCGGCCAAGAACTACCAGAACGACGGCGATAGCGTGTTCCGCCTGTTCTACGACACGGTGAAGGGCGGCGATTTCCGGGCGCGCGAGTACAATGTCTACCGGCTGGCGCAGCTCAGCGTGAACATTATCGACCAGTGCGTCGCGCAGGGTGTCCCGTTCGCGCGCGAGTACGGCGGGCTGCTGGAGAACCGTTCGTTCGGCGGCGCCCAGGTCTCGCGCACGTTCTACGCGCGGGGCCAGACCGGGCAGCAGCTTCTGCTCGGCGCTTACCAGGCCCTTCAGCGGCAGGTGGCGGCGGGCCAGGTGAAGATGTACGCCCGGCACGAGATGCTGGACCTGGTGGTGATCGACGGCAGGGCGCGCGGCATCGTCACCCGCGACCTGCTCACCGGGCGCATCGAATCGTACGCGGCCGACATGGTTGTGCTGGCGACCGGAGGCTACGGCAACGTCTACTATCTCTCGACCAACGCCAAGGGCTGCAACGTGACGGCCATCTGGAGGGCGTACAAGCGCGGCGCGCTGTTTGCCAATCCCTGCTTCACGCAGATCCACCCCACCTGCATTCCGGTGACCGGCGAGTACCAGTCGAAGCTCACGCTGATGAGCGAATCGCTGCGCAACGACGGCCGCATCTGGGTTCCGAAGCGCAAAGGCGATGACCGCCCGCCCGATGCCATTCCCGAAGACGAGCGCGACTACTTCCTGGAGCGGAAGTATCCGGCCTTCGGCAACCTGGTGCCGCGCGACGTGGCGTCCCGGAACGCCAAGGCCGTTTGCGACGAGGGCCGCGGCGTGGGTCCCGGGGGCTACGGCGTTTACCTGGATTTCCGCGACGCCATCAAGCGGCTCGGCGCCGAGGTGATCGAGGAACGCTACGGCAACCTCTTCGAGATGTATGAGCGCATCACGGGTGAAGACCCCTACCGCGTCCCGATGCGTATTTACCCGGCCAGCCACTACACGATGGGCGGGCTCTGGGTGGACTACAACCTCATGAGCACGATTCCTGGGCTGTTCGTGGCGGGCGAGGCGAACTTTTCAGACCATGGTGCGAACCGGCTCGGCGCGAGCGCGCTCATGCAGGGCCTCGCGGACGGTTACTTCATCCTGCCTTACACCGTGGGAGACTACCTGGCGTCAAATCGACTTGATAAGGTGGACACGACCCACCCGGCCTTCCGCTCGCTTGAAGCCGAAGTGGCCTGCAACATCAAGCGCCTGCTCGACATCAAGGGTTCCCGCTCGGTGGATTCATTCCACCGTGAACTGGGCAAGCTGGTCTGGGACTACTGCGGCATGTCCCGGAACGCCGAGGGCCTGAAATACGCGCTGAAAAAGATCCCTGAGCTGCGCGAGCAGTACTGGAGAGACGTGCGCGTCCTGGGGGACGGCGAGGAATTGAACCAGTCGCTCGAAAAGGCCGGCCGCGTGGCCGATTTCTTCGAACTGGCCGAGCTGATGTGCCTGGACGCGCTTCACCGCAACGAATCCTGCGGCGGCCATTTCCGCGAGGAGTACCAGACGCCGGAGGGCGAGGCGCTCCGCAACGACGACGAATACTCGTATGTCGCGGCGTGGGAATATCGCGGCGACGATCAAGCGCCGGCCCTGCATAAAGAGCCGCTCACTTTCCAGTACGTGCAACCAGCGCAACGGAGCTACAAATGAACCTGACTCTCCACGTGTGGCGCCAGAAGAGCGAAAAAGACCCGGGCCGGATGGTTCGCTACGAAGCCAGAAACATCAGCACCCACATGTCTTTTCTGGAGATGCTTGATGTAGTGAATGAAGAGCTCATCGCCCGGGGAGAGGAGCCGATCGCCTTCGATCACGACTGCCGCGAAGGCATTTGCGGCATGTGCGGCTTCATGATCAACGGCGTGGCGCACGGTCCCGAGCGCGGCACCACCGTCTGCCAGCTCCACATGCGCCACTTCAAAGACGGCGACGAACTCTACATCGAGCCGTGGCGCTCACGAGCCTTTCCTGTGATTAAGGATTTAGTGGTGGACCGGAGCGCGTTTGACCGCATCATCGCGGCCGGCGGCTACATCTCCGTGCGTACCGGCAGCGCCCCGGACGCCAATGCGATTCCGGTCCCCAAGGAGAACGCCGAGCTGGCCATGGATGCGGCTGCGTGCATCGCATGCGGCGCCTGCGTGGCGATGTGCCCCAACGGCTCGGCCGCCCTGTTCACGGGCGCCAAGATCGCTCATCTCGGATTGCTGCCGCAGGGCCAGCCGGAGCGGGACCGCCGCGCCGTCGCCATGGTAGTACAGATGACCAAAGAAGGCTTCGGGCACTGCACCAACATCGGCGAATGCGAAGCGGTCTGCCCCAAGCAAATCAAGCTGGACGTGATCGCGCGGATGCACCGCGACTACCTGCACGCCGCCTGGCTCGGCAGGCAGAAGCAGGGCTTCCACGAAGATCAGCCCGCCGGGGAGACGGTGGCCGGAAACCGCCGCTAGCGGCTACCCGCGCCTCTGCATCTCCTCCAGCCGCGCGGTCAGTGCGTCGATCTTCGCCGTAAGCGCATCAAGATCCGCCTTCTTGGGGAAGCCCATGCGCTCCAGCGCCGCCGCGGCCCGCTCATCGATAGCGGCTTCGGCGGCCCCGGCGCTGCGGCCCACCCTGTCGAGAAATGCCTTGAGCTTCTCTCCTACATCGTTAACTTTTTCGGAAACCTCCTGGCCGGCTTTCTTGCCCTGCTCGACCACGGTCGGCTCCACTTGCTTGCCTCGTTCCACGAGCGCGTCGAAAACGCGCCCCGTCTGTTCGCCGGCCACGGCGGCGAGGCCGAGTCCGGCCCACCACACGTGACGCAGCACGTCAACCAGCGGCTCCTCGAAGCGCCCACGGGCGCCGCCGCCCTGTTCATTCGGTGTGTCCATTGGTATCGTCCCCATGTTGCTCCTCCCTCTCGAATGACTCGATCAGTTTTTCCAACCTGTCCAGCCGCTCCCGCACCCGGGTCAACTCCTCGAAAGTTTCCTTGACGGGCCCCAGGCGCCGCAACGAGGCTTCGATCAGGAGGTCCAGATTGCGGTTCACGAATTTTCCGCTTCCGCGCAGCAGGTCGTGGAGAAACTGCGGCGGAAGCGGCCGGCGCCGGCTCGCCTGCTCCTCCAGAATGACCTTGGTCAGGGTTTCGGCCGTCAGGTCGGCTCCGGTCGCGTTGTCGGTGACCGTGATTTCCTCGCCCGCCCTGACGAGTTTCGCTATTTCCTCGAGTGAGATATACCTTTTTGCGACGGTGTCGTACAGTTTCCGGTTTTCATACCGTTTGATGGGGCGAGGCATCCGCTACCGTTATAACGCACTGCGTCATGAGCGTCAAGTGGCCGAAAACCCCGCCCTACGCTTCCAGCAAGGCCAGCCGCGCCAGCTTTGCCAGGTTGCGGTCGAGGTCCTCGGCGCTCACGGAAAAGCCGGCGAACGCCTGCAAGTCGCGCAGAAGCTCCTGCCGGCTTCGTGTGCCGTCGAGCAGTTCGATGAGCCGGCGCGCCAGACGGTCCTCGACCGCCACCGTCGAGTGGCGGAGCGTGGGGATGGTTGAGCCGCGGGCGGCGTGGTAGCGCGCGAGGGAGAAGGCGCGAGGGCATTCGCGCACTTCGGTCGTGAAGGGCGATGGCGAGGCATGCAGCTCCACCAGCCCCGACGCGTATGTCCTCAGCAGCAGGTCCTGAAGGAATGCGGGGTGCGGAACGGAGGTCAACAGCTCTTCAAACGGCACCGCGCGCGGCCATGACCGGCTCAGGTGACCGATCGCCGCCTTCGCGAGCGGCAGGTTCGTGCGGATGCTGGCGCCGTCCGGCGCGCGAAACTCCTCTTCGCTCACGGGCTGCGCCGCGCAGTCAGCCCAGAGAGTGGAGACGCGCCGCGCGTCCGGCGGGTCTTCGAGGCGAATCTCGGCGCGGCAGAGCAGGGTCTGGCGGAAACGCCGGCATTTGAAAAAATCCAGGTACTGCTGCTTGCGGATGCGGTCGTCTCCGGCGAGCGCCCGCACGGCTTCGGCGGCGGCCGGATTCAGCGCGGCTTCCTGCATCGAGGAAAACTGCGCCTCGGCCAGGAACTGAAGCCCGCAGCTCCGCGCGTGCTCGACGAACTCATGGAAGTAGACGGGATGGTTCGTATCGGCGAGATCGTCGTGGAACAGCACGGTGGGCTCGCGCGAGAGCACGGCTTTCAGCTCCTCGCAAAGGGCCGCGACGGCGGGTTCGGCGGCTGACATCGTGCGCACAAGCTCGAGCGCGCTGTTCAGCTTATCCTCCGGGACGGCAATGCCGCGAGTGTGGTAGCGCATCATGTCGCGGGTGATTTCGCGCAGCCGGCAGCCGGGATAGGTGTTGTAGCTCACGTAGGCCACTCCGTCCGGCGCAAGATTGGCGCGGCAGACGGCGAGCAGCTTGTCGCGAACCGCCGCGGGCACCCAGGAATAAACGCCGTGGGCGATGATGTAATCGAACTCGCCGAAGTCCGGCGTCAGGTCCATCAAATCGAGATGCTCAAGACGGCAATTGGCCGCGGCGAGCGCTTTCGCCGTCGCGCGGGCTGTCTCGATAGCCGTGCGAGCCAAGTCGATCCCTGTGAAACGGCTGTCCGGCAGAGTGAGCGCCATCGGGATGAGGTTGGCCCCGTTGCCGCAGCCTATCTCGAGCACCCGGCAGCGCGCGACCGGCGCTGGCGACATTCCGTGCAGGATGGCAAGCGCGGCGAGGCGGTCCGGGTGCGTTTGCGCCATAGGATGGCTGTCATAAGGAACCCGGTCGTATGCGAATTCCGGCGCCGCGGACATGAGTTGAGGGTAGCAGAAGCCGGCGTCAGATCTGAATCAGGCCGATGTCGCAGCGCCCGCCGCCGATGGCCGCCAGCCTGCGCGTCGGCCAGTGCAGGGCCAGCGTGTGATAGTGCGAGGGAAACGGCGTCCTCCCGAGCAGCTTCATGGTCCTGGTTTCCCAGAGGCGCAGAAGGCCGCCCCCGCTTTCTTCATCGTCTACCAGGCAGAGGAACTGCTCGCCGTCGCCCGAAAATGCGAAAGACGGAACCGAATCTACCGGGAGTGTCAGGCGGCTTTCGGCCCCGGTTTCCACCGCGATGAGCGAGAGAAGATGGGCGCCCGCGGCGAAATCGATCCACTCGATGGCGAGCAGCCGCCCGCCGGGGGACAGCTTCGATTGCCCCGCCCCAAAGGCCACCTTACGCACTCGCGCCCGGCCGTTGGGAGGGTAATCGAGCGTTCCCACCTTGAAAGCGTAAAAATCCAGTTCGGCGCCCTCGATCCGGCAGACCGTGGGTTCGCGGTCCTGCCCGAAGAGCGTGAGGGAATCTCCGTTGGCCGTCACTTCCCGCAAGTTCCAGCCGGGAAGTTCGACTGGCGGCAGCGGTTCAAACGAGGGGACGCGTAGCGCCGCCAGGTGGGCCGCATTTCGGTACAGAAAAGCGAGCCCGTCGCGGTCCTGAATGAAACATCCGGTTTCGATCGGGCGCGCTGTTTCCCGCCGCCAGAGCTGGCTGCCGGTTTCCATATCGAAAATCTTGGCAAGGCCAGCCGACTTCGGCTGGCGGTCATCGTCGTTGACGCAGGCCAGGTAACGGCCGTCTGGGGAGAAATCGATGGCGCCCGCGAATGCCTCGAATGGAAAGGTGCGTAACGTTTTGCCGGAGAGAATTTCGTATTGCGTTAGACTACGGTGACCGATTACGAGATGCTGGCCGTCCGGGGTAAAAGCCAGCCGCGTGGCGAGAAACTCGTCTAAAGGGATCGAACAGACTGAATCTAGCCGCAACTCTCAGCATACCTCAGCGCCGGGAGCCCCTTCGGCCCGGCCCGGGCTGGGCCGGTGTCGCCGCAACGTGAGAAGTTCCTAAGGGAGCAAAGTAGAAAGTTCCTAATGGGAGATATGCCAACAGATTGGTCTTCTTCTCCTTCTTTGCGGGACAAAGGGTAACCCATGCCTTCGGAACGTTGGTCGGATGGCCTGGGTCGGTGGCGAAGCGGCGCGCCTGGAGCGCTGCGAAGTGGAGCACAGAAAGCCAGCCGCGAACGTGAAACGGCCAGTTAAGCGATTCATCCCACCGCCGGGTCAAAGTCAGTGGATGAAGGGATTTCGGGTGGAAGGCAACCCGGCATCGAAGGCTGGAGGGAAGAGCAGGCGGCTCGGTTTCAGCCCGGCTCCGGGCTCCTTTCGCCGGGCTGAAACCGGAGCTTTCTACTTTGCTCAGAATAGGAACTTTCTGTTTTGCGTTGACGGCCCGGGCTGAGCCGGTCTTCCCGGGACCGATATGATGGGTATGGGCACACGGCCCACGCATGAACCGGGACAACAACATTTGGGCGCAGGTGAGCCGCTACACGTCGCTCGCCTTCATCCTGCCGGTGAGCACGCTGGTCGGCTACCTGATCGGCTATCTGCTGGACCGGCTGTTCCACACGAATTTCCTCTACATCTTGTTCCTGGTTCTGGGGATTGTGGCGGGCTTCGTTCAGTTTTTCCGTGAGCTGGATATCGCCACGAAAAGAGATGGAAGCTGAAGAACTGATCTACGAGCAGGCTGTCGGGCGTATTTACCGCGGCATGAAGTGGCTGGCGGGGGCGGTGGCGCTCGCGGCGTTGCCGTTTCTGGGAGGCCTGTGGGCGCTGGCGTTCCTGCTGGGCGCGGCGGCGTCGTACTTGAACTTCGCCTGGCTGCACCAGGTGGTGAATGCGCTCGGCCCAAATGCCCGCCCGGCGCGCAAGCGCGTGTTCTGGTTCGTCGCGCTGCGCTATCTGCTCTTGGGCGGGGCCGGCTATGTTATAGTGAAGGTCTTTGGTCTGAATGTGATAGCCGCCCTTTCGGGCTTATTCGTCCCTGTTGTTGCGGTGATTGGGGAGATCCTCTACGAGCTGATCCATGACCGAGCATGAACTTTGGATAACGGCCTTATTCAACCAGTACCTGGCGGGACCCGCCAACGCCTTGCGGAACTGGGTCGGGATGCCGGCCGAGAACCCGGCGCACCCGTGGTCCAACTTCGTCACCATGGAAATCGTGGTGGCGCTCATCATCATTGTGGTGTTCGCGCTGCTGCGCCCGCGGCTTTCCGTGGACCGGCCAGGAAAGTTCCAGCACATCTTCGAAATGGTTTACGAGTTTCTGCGGGGGCAGGCCGCCGACGTTGTCGGCCCCGAAAGCCGCCGGCACGTCGCGTTTTTCGGCACGATTTTCATTTTCATTCTGTTCGGCAACCTGATCGGCATTATTCCCACGTTTGAATCCCCGACCATGTTTGCCGCGGTTCCGCTCGGCTGCGCCCTGGCCGCGTTTGGCTACTACAATTACGCCGGCGCCCGCGCGCAGGGGATCGGACATTATCTAAAGCATTTTGCAGGGCCGCTACCGGCGCTGGCCCCGCTGATGTTTCCAATCGAAATCATAAGCAACCTGGCGCGGCCGCTCTCGCTCACCGTTCGTCTCTTCGCGAACATGTTCGCCGGCGAGCAGGTCACCCTGGCGTTCATGAGAATTTTCCCGCTGCTGCTGCCGTTGCCTTTCATGGGGCTTCATATCTTCGTCGCATTCCTGCAAGCGTACGTTTTCATGTTGATGACGATGATTTACGTGGGAGACGTGCTTCCCCACGGCGAGCACTGATTCCGTTTTTATACCGGCTTTATCGGCTGCCAGCGTGAGCCCGCATCCTCCCAAGGGATGTTGGGAACCACCTCCTGGAAGCCATTCATTCAAGGAGAAGAGTGCAAATGAAAGCAAAGCTGTTGCTGCTGTTGGCGGCGATGTTCCTGCTCGCCACTCCCATGTTCGCCCAGGCCGAGGGCGCGGCTGCCGCTGCGCCGGCTGTCCACTGGGTGTGGATCACTTCGGGTTTTGCGATGGCGATCGCTTCGGCGGTGTGCGGTCTGGCCCAGGGACTGGCCGTCGGCAAGGCATGCGAGGGCATGGCGCGCAACCCGGGCGCCGCGGCTTCCATCCGTTTCGCCCTGATTTTCGGCCTGGTGCTGATCGAATCGCTGGCGCTCTACACGCTGGTGATCATCTTCATCAAGGTCTCGGCTTAGGTTTGGCATCTTACGGGCCGGGCACTGCCCGGCCCCTGCAATTCTCATGAAACTCCAAGGAATTTTCCCTCCGATTACCACTCCCTTTACCCGCGACGGTGAGCTGTACCGGGCCAAGGTGAAGCACAACATCGAAAAGTGGAACCTGACGGGTCTTGCAGGCTACGTGGTCTGCGGTTCGACGGGCGAAAGCGTGATGCTCACGCCCGAGGAAAAGTACTGCATGTGGGAGTGGGTAGCGGATTACGCGGCTTCCGACAAGCTCCTCATCGCGGGCACCGGAATGGAAAGCGTGCGTGAGACCGTAGCGCTCACCAACAAGGCCGCAGACATGGGCTACAAGGCCGCGATGGTGCGCACGCCGCACTACTACAAAAACCTGCTGAACAATGCCGCCGCGCAAGCGCTGTACTTCCGCTCGGTTGCCGACCAGTCGAAGATTCCCATCATGATCTACAACTGGCCGCAGACCACCGGCCTCGATATCCCCGCGAGCACGGTTGCCGAGTTGTCCGAGCACCCCAACATCATCGCCATCAAGGAGAGTTCGGGGAACCTTGAGAAGGTGATGCAGATGATCCGGGAAGTGAAGCCTGGCTTCCAGGTGCTGGTTGGGTCCGCGCCGACGCTCTGGCCATCGCTCGTGGTGGGGGCGGTGGGGGCCGTGCTTGCGTTTGCGAACGCCGCGCCCTACGCGACCGTGGCGCTCTGGGAGGCCTTCCGCGCGCGGGAGCAGGAGGCGGCGCAAGACTGGCAGAACCGCATCGCGCACGCAGCGGTGCTGGTCACAGCGCGATACGGCGTGCCCGGCTTGAAGTACGCGATGGATTTGAACGGCTACTATGGCGGCCCGCCGCGGCTCCCCCTCACGCCGCCCAGCCGCGAGGCTCAGAGCGAGATCGAAGCCGCGTTCAAGGACTTGAAGGGATAGAAGGCCGGAGCCCTATCCGAAAGCGGCCTTCGGGTTCGTCACCATCAACTGGCGGCGCCAGGCCGGATCCAGCAGCGGCAGGAACCCTGTGTAAATGTATGTGTAACCCCGGAAATCGCCGCCGCGGGGTTCGCCTACGTGGTACCAGCCCGCATCCTGCGAGATGAGCACCTTGCCCAGCAAGTTGCGTTCTGCCATCCAGCTTATGCAGTCGCGATGCCACATGGCGCCGCGCTCCGACACGCCGTCGTACTCCACCCAGGCGCCCGCGCGCGCCACCTTTTCGTGAATCGAGCGGTCCTTTTCGCTGTTGGCGTGGACCCAGACGAATTTTTCCGCGCTTACCTTTTCCGCGGCAAAAATCTCTAATTCCTCGAGCGCTGCCCTGCCCGTTCCGGTGTGGGAGGCCACGGTGAGCCCGGTTTCGCGCGAGGCAATGGCGGCGGCGCGCACCAGCTTGCGGTCAACCTCATCGAGCGGCGAGGTCTGAACGCCGGTTTTGATGAAGCGAGGCTTCATGCCGCCCACGCCGTTGGCCGCTTCTGAAATGAAGCGCCGGGCGAGCTGCTCCGCGGTCAGGGAATGAACAAAGGAGGGCACGGCCTTGCGGTCCGCCGCGCCGTAGATTCCGGTGTTGGTCCAGATTTCGATGCCCACGGCGTCGGAGAGCCGCGCCAGCACTTCCGGATCGCGGCCGAGATAGTTGGGAGTGCATTCGAGGAAGCGCTGGCAGCCGAGCTTCCTGACCTCTTCCAGCTTGGGACGGGCAATCTCGATGACCTCTTTGCGGTCGTACCGTCCCGGGGACACGATACCGCCGAAATCCACCAGAATGTGCTCGTGGACAAGGGTACTCCCCTCGATCCGTTGGAGCGCGGCGCCGGCCGCGCCCGCCAGCAATGCACGCCGCGTGATCATAGCGCTTCAAACACACTCCGCCCTTGACACGTTTATATGGCCGCCGGTTTCTTCTCTTCGTCGACTTTCACGCTGTGCCCGTCGACAGGCGCGGCGTCCTTCACGCCGAGTTGCTGCATCAGCGCCGGCAGGTTCAACCCGAGCGCCTCCATTTGCTGGAGGAGGTTGAACACGACGGCGGGAGCGGCCTTGGCCAGCCGCGCGAGCCCTGCAGCCTCGCCGGTTCCACCGGCCTGGTCGATCATGACAAGCTTGTCGATATTGCCGAGCGGGGCGGCCACGGCGCCGAAAACCCCGGTAGAAGCTTGGAGAATGGCAGGTAGCTTTTCCAAAATGGTCTGCAACCGCGCGGCTTCGTTGAACTGCTTCCAGGCTTCCGCCTTGCGGAGAATGGCAGTGGCTTCCGCGACGCCTTGCGCCTCGATGGCTTTGGCCTGCGCCAGGCCGACGGCCTCGATTTTAGCGGCTTCGGCCCGGCCTTCGGCTTCCACCGCCGCCGCACGCCCGATGCCTTCCTTCCTGAGTTTCTCCTGCTCGGCTTCGGCAAGAGCGATCAGGGCGGCGCGCCGGCCTTCGGCTTCGAGGATGGCGGCCTGCTTGGCCGCCTCGGCGCGGACGATCGCCGCCGTGCGTTCCGCGTCGGCCGGCTTGATGACGGTGGCTTCGAGCTCCTTCTGCTTGCGCAGCACCTCCTGCTCCTGCACCGAGATCATTTCTTGCGTGCGGGTGCGCTCGACCTTCACCTCTTCCGCCACCACGGCCTGTTTCGCCTGCGCTTCCGCCAGTGGGCCGGCCTGCGCGGCTTTTGCCCTCTGGGTTTCCACTTCCGCCTGGTACTGCGCCTGGCGAATCTCGAAATCGCGCTGCGCCTGGGCGATTTCGGCGTCGGCGGCCAGCCGCGCCTGCTCGCCTTCCTGAAGCGCGACGGCGGAACGCATCTTCGCGTCGCGGGTCGCCTCGGCCTCGCCGATGGTGGCATCGCGCTTCACTTCCGCTGTGCGGCGCTTGCCGAGCGCGTCGAGGTAGCCCTCGTCGTCGCTGATCTCCTGGATGGTGAGCACGTCCACGCCGAGTCCCATCTTCTCCAGGTCGACGGCGGCTTCACTCGTCAGTTTCTGGGCGAAGCTCTGGCGGTCGCAGTTGATCTCCTCGACTGTCAGCGTGCCGAGAATCGACCGCAGGTGGCCTTCGAGCGTCTGAAACACGACCTTCTGCATCTCGTCGTGGGTCATGCCGAGAAAGCGCTCGGCCGCGGCTTGCAGAGAGGTGTCGTCGCCGCGCACCTTCACGTTCGCCACCGCTTTGACCGATACCGGCACGCCTTTCAATGTGTATGCCCGCCTGATTTCGAGCGGGATCGTCATCACATTGAGCGAAAGGTAATCCACCTTCTCCAGCAGCGGGAACTTGAGAGCCGCTCCGCCCCGCACCATGCGGTAGCCGACGATGCGGCCGTCGGGCAGCTTGCGCTTGCGCCCGCTGAGCACCGCCACGGTATTCGGTGAGACCTTCAGGTAGTTCCGGCTGAACAGCCAGATGGCGATAAACAGCGCCAGGCCGACCAGAAGAACTACAAAGGGAAGCAGTAAACCCGAGGATTCGGAAAAGAGCGTCATCTTGCGTCAAGCCTTCGTTCCACTCTGCCGGGCTGCGTCTGCGCGCGCCACGATTACGGTTTCGCCAAGCGCCTCCAGAATTCGAACGACGCTATTCTCGGCGATCGCGCCGCCGTCCGCCGCACGCGCGATCTTATCGATCAGTTGTTCGCCGATACGGCAGCGCACCTGCCCGACGCCGCCGCTTGGAATGCCGACAACCACCCGCGCCGTCTGCCCCACCAGGTCCGCAACCCGCATTTCGCTGGTTGCCTGCTGCGCCCAGAGGAACCGCGCGAACGCATAGATCATCGAGGCGAAGAGCATGCCGCTGGCGAATCCCACGCCGGACGCTGCAACCGCCGAGAGCCCGTAATGCGTGGCGACGGCTCCGAAGCCTCCGAAAGCGGTGACAAACACGCTGAGCACGCGGGTGCTGAGGAAGCCCGGCCCTCCGTGATCGACGTCGTGATCGAAGCCGCCCTCGAAGTGCTCAAAAATCTCGCCGAATATAAGCGAAATCAACAGGAATAAAAACCCAACCCCGGCGATAGATAGAAAGACGGTGAAGGCGGAAACCTGCGACAGCCATTCGGGCATACGCGTCACCCTCCTGATGTGGTTTGTGGGTAGTCTATATGAGCCGGAACTGGCAAGTCAAACAAGTTAGACCGCCAGTGGGCAGGCCAATTTTGCGCGGCGCGGTTGGGATGTCCGGCTGTGCTATGCGCGGCGGCGGCGGAAATGGTAAATGACCGCTCCGGCGGCAATCGTGATGACGCCGGCCACCGAAACTTTGGGGGCCAGCATCACGCCGTAAATGATCGTCCAGCCGCCCACCAAAATGAACGCGACCGGGATCAGCGGGAACGCGAAACTCACCACGCGCAGCTTCTGCCACTCCGGGCGCCGGCGGAAGAAGAACAGCGAAGAAACCGAGAGCACCGCGAAGAAGGTGAGAGTAAATCCGATATAGACCATCAGCGCGGGAAACGGAGTGAGGCACATCAGCACCGAGCAGACTCCCTGGCAGAGAATCGCGTAAACCGGGGTGTGCCAGCGCGGGTGGACGTGCGCGGCCCACTTGAAAAACGCGCCGTTCTGGGCCATGGCGTAATAGACGCGCGGGCCGATGGTGACTTCGGCGTTCACCGTCGCCACCAGCGAGAGCGCCATCAGCGCGCTGAAGGCGCCGGCCGTTTCCGGGCCGAACAGGTGCGTGGCCGTCAGCGATCCGATAGCGACCACTCCCTTCATCTGCTCGAGCGGCAGCGCGTAAATGAACACCACGTTCAGCACCACGTAGAACAGCGCCACGAGGGCGGTGCCCAGCGTCAGCGCGATCGGCAGCGTCCGTTCGGGTTTCTTCAACTCCTCGGCGACGTAGGTGGCGGCGTTCCAGCCGCTGTAGCAGACGTAAATCCAGAAGAGGGAAATGGCGAACTGCCCGGCGAGAGGGAGAGTGGAGGTGCGCTGCGCGGGCTGCAAAAAGTTGTCCCAGTTTCCCGTGCCCGCCAGAAAAGCCAGGCCGATGAAGGCCAGCAGAACCGTCACCTTGGTCGCGGTCAGCAGGTTCTGCACGCGGGCCACGCGCCGCACGCCGATGAAATTCAGCAGCGTCAGCACCGCGATCAGGCCGCAGGCCGCCGCCTGCGCGCCCCCCAGCCGGAGCGAGAACGTGCCGGAGCCGATCGTCACCAGCGTCTGGTCCTGCCGCAGCGCCGGAAAGAAGTATCCGAGGTAGTCGGAGAACGCTAGCGAGGTGGCGGCAATGGGCGCCGAAAAACCCGCGAAAAGCGAAACCCAGCCCGTCATGAAACCCCAGGTGGGTCCGTATGCGCGGGTGAGGTAGACGTACTCGCCTCCCGAACTCGGGAAGTTGATCCCCAGCTCGGAGTAGCAGAACGCGCCCGCAAGCGCGATCATCGCGCCCACCACCCAGATGAACAACACCACTTTGGGGTCGCCGAGATCACCCGCCAGAAAACCCGTAGTGGTGAAAATCCCGGTTCCCACCATGTTCGAAATCACGAGCGCCGTGGCGCTGATGATTCCGATTTGACGCAACAGAGCCGGCTTGCCGGCCTTATCGATACCCGATTGCCTGATTGCCGATGTCCTCTCTGGCACCTTCGCATTGTATCTTGAATACTGATCGGGAGGTCGGAAATGCTGTTCTGGACTCTGGCCGCGTCCGTCGCATTGCCGGCGCTCATCTGGGCGCAGGATCCGTACGCCGGCAAGCGGGAACATATGGTTCGCACACAGATCGAAGCCCGCGGCGTGCGCAATCCCGCTGTGCTGGACGTAATGCGCCGGGTGCCGCGCCACCTGTTCATGCCCGAGGGCGTCCGCGCGCTGGCCTACGCGGATCAGCCGGTGCCGGTGGGATATGGCCAGACCATCTCGCAGCCCTACATCGTCGCTTTCATGACGGAACTTTTAGCGCCGGCGCGAAACCATAAGGTGCTCGAAATCGGGACCGGGTCGGGCTACCAGGCGGCCGTGCTTTCCCCGCTCGTGGAGCACGTTTATTCCATTGAAATCGTGCCCGAGCTGGCGCGCTCGGCGGCGGCCTCGCTGAAAAAGTTGGGCTACGACAATGTCACGGTCCGGCTCGGTGACGGCTACAAAGGCTGGCCGGAACACGCGCCCTTCGATCGCATCATCCTCACGGCCGCCCCGCCCCGGGTGCCTCAGGAACTGATCGACCAACTCAAACCGGGAGGGAGGCTCGTAGCGCCCGAGGGCGCGTCTGTGTTTGGCCAGGAACTGGTGGTCATCGAGAAGGCCGCGACTGGGAAGACCGCGAAGAAATCCGTACTCCCGGTCATGTTTGTTCCCATGGTGCGCGGCCCTGAGAAAAACTGATTCAGCTCTTGGATGGTGTGGACGTGGAAGCGCCGGCGTCTGCAGTCGAGCCGGCCGAGCTTTCACTCTTCCCGTTGGACCCGCCCTTCTTCGCGGAACCGCCGTTGCTGCCGGACTTGCGGGCGTAATCCGTGATGTACCAGCCGCTGCCCTTGAAGTGCAGTCCGGCTGGAGAGATCAGACGCTCAACCGCGCCGCCGCAGCCCTCGTGGACCGTCAGCGGCGCATCGGCAAATCTCTGCAACACCTCAAAGGTGCCACCACATTTGCTGCACTTATACTCGTAAATCGGCATATTAGAAACCCAAAAAGTCAGACCTAAAAAGCGCTACGGGTTGGGGCCGTGCTGCGGTGTCCCGGCCGGCTGTGCCGCCAGGGCAGCCCGCTGCGCATCACCCGCCGCCTGCGCGCCCTTCGTCAGGACTTCAATTCCCTTCTTCAGAATCGGATCTTCTTCCGGCGGGGTGGGTGGAGGCTCTTCCTCGGGCGCCTCTTCCTCGCCGATTTCACCCAGCGACTCGGACTCGCTCACCTGGTGGGTGGGCGTCACACCGGTGTCCTGGATCGCCTTGCCGCCCGGCGAGTAATACTTCGCCACCGAGAGGATGATCGCGCCGCCGTCGTCCATCGTGATGGGGCGCCGGAGCGCAGCATCGCCGTAAGTGCGCTCTCCCACGACCTCGGCGCGCTTGTTATCGAGCAGAGCAGCCGCAACGATTTCAGCGCCGTTGGCCGTTCCGCGGTTGGTCAGCACGACCATAGGCAGCTTCGTTACGGCTTTGGCGGGATCCGCCTCAAAATCACGGCGCGGCACCCTCTGGCCCTGCAGATAAGAGATCAGGCCGTGCTCCTGGAAGAGGTTGGCTGCCTGTATCCCTTCTTCCGGAGTGCCCGCGCTGGAATTCCGCAGATCGAGAATCAATTTCTTGGCGCCCTGCTGCTCGAGTTTCTGAACGGCGGAGGCCAGGTCCGCGGCGGTGCCCGGCACCATCGCTTCAGCCTTCACATACCCGATCTCGCCGGGAAGCATCTTGTATTCGACCTTGGGGTACTCGATCACGGCCCGCGTCAGCGTGATCTTCTTGGGCTCGGGGTGGCGGACGGAAAGCACCGAGATCTCGACAGTCGTACCCGGCTTGCCTTGCAGGAGCATTTCCGCGTACGCCAGCGGCATGTCGCGCGTGGCGACGCCGCTGATGCTCTCCACCATGTCGCCGGTGGTCAGGCCGGCTTTCGCCGCGGGCGATCCGGGAATGGCGTCCACCACTCCCACGTAGCCGAATCGCTTGGAGAGCACCAGCCCGACTCCGCCCTGTTGGGCGCCCTTGTTCTTCTGGTACTCCTTATACTGGTCGGCGTTCAGATAGCTGGCGAACGGATCGATCGATTCGAGCAAGCCGTTCACCGCGCCCAAAGTCACGCTCTTCAGGTCCGGTTCCTCTACATAGTCGCCCTTGATGTGCGACAGCACTTCGGTGTAGACAGCAAGCTGTTTGTAAGCCCCGTCTTCGGCGGCGCTCTTGCCCAGCAAAGCGCCCATCAACAGCACGGCGACCAGGACCGTGGACACCACCACCACGCGGTTTCTCAAGCGGCTGCTCATAGACAATACTCTGTTGCCAGTATATCAGACGCTTTCAGGAGGCCTTTGCCGGATTCGAGGAGGTCATTTTCCCAAACCGGCCTGCTTGATCACGCGCTCGACGTACTTCATCGTCTCGCGGTAGGGTGGGACGCCGTTGTAGCGCTCCACCGCTCCCGGGCCGGCGTTGTAGGCTGCAAGCGCCTTCCGCAACTGGTAGGGGTCGTCTTTGTACCGGATGAGCAGCTCCCGGAGATAGCGTGCGCCCGCGTCCACATTCTGCCGCGGGTCCGCCGGGTCGGCTCCGAGGCTGCGGGCCGTCTCCGGCATGAGCTGCATAATCCCGATCGCGCCTTTCGGGGAGACGGCGTCCTGGCGGAACCCGGATTCGACCTTCGCGACGCTGCGCACAAAGGACTCCGGCAGTCCGTGGCGCCGGGCGGCCTCGCCGATCAGTTGCTCAGGATCTGCCGGGGCGGCCGCGGCTGACGTGGCGGGCGCGGTTCCCTTGGGGACGTACTCCGGCTCGAAGCGAATCACTTCAGAGGCCGGCATCTCCGTGAACCCGCCGTTCGCATAGAGGCGGACGAGAGGCCCCGCGGTTTCGTGCCGCTCGATCCGGAGGACGAAGCCGTTGGACAAGACCGCGTACTCTCCCGCGAACGCCTGTCCCGCCATCGCGAGGACCGCTGCGGCCAGCCAAACGCGCATACAACAGAATTCTCCCACACCAGGAAGACGCGGCAGAGCACGCTCCCGTGCAGGCCCGGGCAGGATTTCGCGGGAAGGACTGCTTCTGAAAGCGTTTGCAAGACGGGCGGCTGTTGCAATATACTCGATCCGATTTCCAGGGCGGCGCGAGCCGCCCTCAAAACACAGCGAGGTGGCCATGAACAAGACTCTTTCCCGCCGCGCCTTCGCCGGCGGCGCAGGCGCAGCACTCTTCTCCGTTATCACCTCCCGCAAGGGTTTTTCGGCTCCAACTCAGGACCAGCGCGTGGCCGTCCACGCCACCGCCGAGATCGGAACCATCAGCCCGCTTCTCCACGGATCGTTCGCCGAGCATCTCGGTAGTTGCGTGTACGGCGGCCTCTGGGTCGGGAAAAACTCTTCCATTCCCAACATCGAGGGCTTCCGCAAACAGGCGGTCGACTGGCTGAAAGAGCTCGGCATCCCGGTGCTCCGCTGGCCGGGCGGCTGCTTTGCCGACGATTATCACTGGCGCGACGGCATAGGCCCCGCCGACAAGCGCCCGAAGACGGTCAACATCCACTGGGGCAACTACACGGAAGACAACAGCTTCGGCACGCACGAGTTTATCCGGCTGTGCCGGCTTATCGGCGCGGAACCTTACCTGGCCGGCAACGTCGGCAGCGGTACCCCAGAGGAACTGCGCGACTGGGTTGAGTACTGCAACTATCCGGCCGGCAGCACGCTTTCCGACGAGCGCGCCGCGAACGGTTCTCCCGAGCCATTCAACGTGCGGTACTGGGGCGTCGGCAACGAAAACTGGGGCTGCGGAGGCAACATGACTCCGGAGTATTACGCCGACCTCTACCGCCGGTTCCGCACCTACATCCGGACCTTCGGGAAGACGCGCCCCTTCATGATCGCCTGCGGGCCGAACCGCAACGATGTGAACTGGACGCGCCGCTTCATGGACGCCCTCTCGGCGCGCGGCGGACCCGGCTTGTACCCGAACGGCTGGGCGATGCACTTCTACTCAAACGGCAGGGACGTGCCCACAAAGTTCACCGTCGAGAACATGCGGGAGCAGTTGTCCTCGTTCACGGAACTTGAAAACGCCATCCAGGTGCAGCGCGGGCTTCTGGACAGCTACGTGCGCGCGCAAACGGCGCCCGGCAGGCCGCGGCCCGAGGTCCACCTGCTTGTGGACGAGTGGGGCGTGTGGGACCGCATGATTCCTGAAGAGGAAAAGACCTACGGCGCGCTCTGGATGCAGAGCACGATGCGCAGCGCGGTGGCGGCGGGAATGGGACTGAACGTGTTCCACCGGCAGGCCGACAAGCTCTACATGTGCAACATCGCGCAGACGGTGAACGTGCTCCATTCCGTCATCCTGGCACACCGGAATAATTGCATCCGGACATCCAGCTATTACGCGTTCCTGCTGCAAAAGCCGCATCGGTCGAAGACGGCGCTGCGCGTGGAGACGAACGACACCTCGCCGCTGGGCATTTCGGTATCGGCATCGCGGAAGGACAACGAAATGGTCCTCACCTTCTGCAACCCGAAGCATGATGCCGAATTGAGGGTGGACTGCGCGCTGGTGGGCGCTTCGGCGGTTTCCGCGCGGGCCCAACTGCTCGCTCATCCGGACTACAACGCCTGCAACACTTTCGAAAACCCGGACGTAATCGTGCCGAAGGAACACCCGGTGTCGGTGGAGGGATCGCGCATCCGGCTCAACCTGCCGCCGATATCGATGAGCACGGCCATAGTGCGGCTGGCTTAATGACCGGCCGGGCTGCCGGAGCAGCATTTTGGTGTTGACGTTCACCTTTTTTTCGCCTACAGTGCGGCTCTAGGAGGGTTTTTCATGAGCCAGGGTCAGGTCGAGATCAAGGAATTCGGGCCATACCGGATTATCGGGTTGTCCTATACCGGCAAGAACGAAAACAAAGAGGTCGCGCAGTTGTGGGAACGGCAGTTTATGCCGCGGCGGCATGAAATCGACATGCCGGAGCGCCCTGGCGCGTTCGGGATATGCCGCTGCGTTCCCGGAGTCACGGACGGCACGTTCGAGTACGTCGCGGCCGTGGAGGCCAAACCGGGGGCGGCGCCGCCGGCGGGGATGGTGGCGGTCGACATTCCCCGGGGCGACTACGTGGTGATCCCGGTATCCGGGCTGGGCGAAGTGCAGCAGGCATGGAGCACGGTGCCGGAAAAACTCAGCCGGCTGACGGATTGGGAGCCGTACTGCGGTCCGGGCGGGTGCGAGTGCGCGACGCATCCCTGTTTCGAGTACTACACACCGGAGTTCGACGACGGCGGCCCCATGTTTCTCTACATACCGGTGAAACGGAAAGCGGCGGCCTAGCCGCGGCGGGGGCGCTTCAGCCTGCGGGGCGCCCCGTTCAATCCCAAATATCGCCGTACAACCGGAAAACCTCGCATTCTGCTGTACTTAAGGTGTGTAGAGGATCTTGTTATCCTTATAATCACACTGGCCTTATCCAAGCCGAAGTTCCAGGAGGATGTGAGCGTTGAGTACCCAAACCTTTTCGCCGGAAACCGCAAAGGATTTCAAGGTGATCCAGCCCGAGACGACGTTCGGAGGCTCCCCGATCGAGCCGATCCGCCGCGGTTTGCCGAAGATTACGCAGTCGCTGTGCCCGGAGTGTATACGCGTCATTGACGCCCGGGTGTTCGAGGAGAACGGCAAGGTCATGATGGAGAAGACCTGCCCGCAGCACGGCTATTTCAAGGACATGGTGTACTCGGACGTCCGGCTGTACCTCAAGATGGAGAACTGGAGCTTCGGGGACAACCGCGGAGTCAGCAACCCGGCAATTCCAAACGCGAGCCGCTGCCCGGACCAGTGCGGCCTGTGCTCCATGCACATGAGCCATACGGTGCTCTCGAACGTTGACCTGACGAACCGCTGCAACCTGACCTGCCCGGTCTGCTTCGCGAATGCCAACGCGGCGGGGTACCTCTACGAGCCGAGCCTGGAGCAGGTCCGCCGCATGCTCACCGCGCTGCGCAGCGAAAAACCGGTAGCGAATCGCATTGTGCAGTTCTCGGGCGGCGAACCGACGATCTATCCGCACTTCTTCGAAGCCCTCCGGATGGCGAAAGAGATGGGCTTTTCGCACATCCAGTGCGCCACCAACGGCATCATGTTCACCGACCTCGAGTTCGCCATGAAGGCGAAGGAGGCCGGCCTGCACACGCTGTACCTTCAGTTCGACGGCGTTTGCGAGGACATCTACCAGCGCACCCGCGGCGAGTCTTTGCTGGATAAGAAACTCCAGTGCATCGAGAACGTCCGCAAGGCCGGCATGAAGATCTGCTTCGTGCCGACGATAGTGAAGGGATTCAACGATCACCAGATCGGCGACATTCTCCGGCTCGCGCTGGACAATATCGACGTGGTGAGCGCCATCAGCTACCAGCCGGTTTCCTTCACGGGGCGGATATCACGCAAGGAGCTGGAGGCCAAGCGATTCACGATGTCGGACGTGGCGCTGGCGGTGCACGAGCAGACGGACATCTGCGATCCGATCGACGACTGGTTCCCGCTCTCCTGCGTGGCGCCGTTCTCCAAGTTCCTCGGCGCGCTGCGCGGAGAGGTGATTCCGACGCTGACGCCGAACCCGCACTGCTCGATGGGCACCTACCTGTTCGTAGACAAGAACAAGAAGGCCACGCCGATCACCCGGTTCATCGACATCGGGGCGTTTCTCCAGGACCTGGACACCATGTCGCGAACCCTGGGTAAACAGCGGATCAAGTTCTTCTCCAAGATGAAGACCTGGAACTCGCTGCGCAAGCACTACCGCGAGGACCGCGCGCCAGAGGGCCTCACGTTCAGCAAGTTCCTGGAGACGCTCCAGGGGCTGATGGACAAGGAATACGGCCGCGGCAAGATGGAGCAGGAAGGCTACACCTACAAGACGCTGATGGTTGCGGGAATGCACTTCATGGATTTATACAACTACGACATCGAGCGGGTGAAGCGCTGCGTGATCCACTATGCGGCCCCGAACGGGTTAATCTATCCGTTCTGCGCCTACAACGCCGGCCCGACGTACCGCGAGAAGATCGAGCGCAAGTACTCGATGCCCTTCGACAAGCAGTTGGAGTTACTGGGACTGAAGACCGAAAAGCCGGTCCTGGTTCAATTGGGGTAGTTCCCCGCCCTCGCTACAGTCCGTCATCGAACATCGCCCGGTGGCGAGGCGGCGCTTTGACTTCCACCGGGTCGGCTTTCTTGGGCTCTTCCGGCGGGGGCGCCGCGGCAACTTCCACCGGCTCTCTGCGAGCCGCCGCCGACAGGAAGTGCAGCGATTCGGTCACGGTAGTCCGCCCGTTCAGAAGGTCGAGCCGGAAGTTCACTTCGTTGGTTCTCGGCGCGTAGATCACCGCGCCGGTGCGGAGCTGCTGCTCGTCCAGGTTCAACTCTTTCCGGTACTCGCCCTCGGTAATGTGCAGCACCCCGCGTTCCGCCTTGAGCACCGCCGGGGCGTTGCGGTTCCAGCTCACTTGCAGGTATGCGCCGCTCGGCGCAATTGAAAGTGAGGGTGCGAAATCCACAAGAACGATTTCCGGAGACCGGGTTTGCGTGAGCACCTGGTATTCGATGAGGGCGAGTGCGGCCAGGCCGGCTGCGATTTTTCCAACCAGCCCCCACTTGACCCGAGGCATGCTCAGCGGCAGCGCCGGCAACACGACAGGGCGCGGGCGCGAGGAGGGCGCGGGGGGCGGCGGCGCGGCCGCGGGTTCTTCCAATTGCTCGATGGCGACTCCGCTCTGTCTCAGGAGTTCCGCGCGGCTGAACGGAAATTCCAGGTACGTGGATTGCCTGTGAATCTCTCCCTCCTCGCGGATAAAGAAACCAGCCGTGCCCGGCTTGGTGGCGTCCGGCCGGACGAGGAGAAAAACATGGTTCGGGCCGGCGAAGTAGTTGTCGACAACAGCCATGTCGTCCTGGTCGAGATAGAGCCCCAGGCGCGTGTGGCTGCGGTAGAAACCCACAACCTGCTTGCTTCCGACCGCCCGCCGCAGCACCTTTTCAAGCCGCTTGCGGTCGGGTTCGGAAAGCACGTAGGAAGGCCCGCGCCGGTGCTCGCAGGAAACGGCCTCGTAGTCATCGACAATGACCACCGGATCGCCGTTCGTTTCGACGCGCCCAAGGAGGACGCCGCCCACCTCCATGCCGCGCTTCGGGACGGCCCAGAAGCCTTTCATGATGTCGGCTTCCAGCCGGTCGACAACGGCCAGGCTTAGCTGAATCGACGGAACACGCCCCTCAACTTTCCATTCGTAATATCGGGGGGCCGTTTCGCGGGAAGTCCCGCTTTGCGCCGCTGCGTTCGAGTGCCGCATGATCGCCCCTCGGAAGCGTTCGCCCCAGACCTTTCCAGTGTTGAGTCCATTTTACACCGGAACGAGCGGCGCGCCGCGGGCTGTAGTTTAGCCTTTTCGCCTGCGTTACGATGAAAAACGCGCTCAATGGACTTCGTCGACCAGCTCAAGTCCTCGATCGATATTGTCGATGTCGTCGGGCAGTACGTGCGCCTGCGCAAGGCGGGGACGCGGTACATCGGGTTGTGCCCGTTCCACACGGAAAAAACTCCTTCCTTCGGCGTTCACAGCGTTCACCAGTTTTACAAGTGCTTCGGCTGCGGCGCGGGCGGCGACGTGATCAAGTTCGTGATGGAGCTCGAGGGGCTCACGTTCTACGAGGCGCTGAAATCGCTCGCCGAGCGATACGGCATTCCCATGCCGAAACGCGCCGAGTATGCCGACGAGGAGACGAAACTGCGCGCGGCGCTGTACCGGATGCACGAAATCGCGCGCGATCTGTTCCGGGCGGCGCTGAGATCCGGCGAAGGCGCCGAGGCGCGCGCGTACCTGACGAAGCGCGGTGTGACCGGCGCCCTGGTTCAAGAGTTTGAACTCGGCTATGCGGATGCCTCGGGCCACCTGCTTACCCGCGCCTTCGAAAAGGAAGGTTTTAACGCCGAGCAGATGGAGGCCTCCGGCCTGGTGATCAGGCGCCAGGAAGGAACAGGCTTTTACGACCGGTTCCGGGGACGGCTGATGTTTCCCATACACAACGAGCAGGGGAAAGTGATCGCGTTCGGCGGGCGCGCGCTGGCGGACGGACAGGAGCCGAAATACCTGAACTCCTCGGACACGGAGATTTATCACAAGAAGCGCGTCCTGTTCAATCTGCATCGCGCCAAGGAAGCGATCCGGAAATCGAGCCGCGCCGTGCTGGTCGAAGGATACATGGATGTGATCGGCGTATGGTCGGCCGGCGTGCGCGAGGTGGTGGCATCCTGCGGAACGGCGCTCGTGTCGGACCAGGTGCGGTCGCTGCGGCGGCATGCCGAGCGGGTGGTCGTGAATTTCGATCCCGACCAGGCGGGCGTCACAGCGGCGGAGCGGTCCATCGAGATCCTGCTGGAAGAGAATGTGCGCGTGCGCGTTCTCGAACTCGAAGGGGGCGACGACCCCGACGAGTACATCAAGAAGAACGGCGCGGAGACGTATCGCGCGCGGGTGGAACAGGCTCCCGGGTATTTTCAATGGCTGGCGGACCGGGCGCGGGCGCGCTTCGATATGCGGACCGCGGAAGGGCGCCTCGCAGGTCTGCAATTCCTGCTCCCGGCCATCCGGCGCATCAACGACAAGCTGGAGCGCGCGGCGATTGCCGAAGAGGTGGCCAACTATCTCCGCATCGAGCGCGGGCTGGTGCTCGATCATTTCCGCAAGGCCGCCGCCGGCCGGCGCGAGACGCTGGAGAAAATCAGGGAGCTGCCGCGGCCGGTGGAGCGAATTCTGTTGAACGCGCTGCTGGCGAGTGATGAGGTGCGAAAGTCGGTATTGCCGAAACTCAAGGAAATTTCGGAGTGGAGGCAGTTTGTAACACGGCGAATTTTCGAGGCGCTGTTGCAAATCGAGGAATCAGGCGCGCCTTTCCGGTTCGCGGAACTCGAGGCGCGGCTGGCCGATTCCGACAAGGAAGCGCTTGCGGCCGTAATTTTCGCCGATAAGCCGGAAGACGAAGAATATTCACTGGAGCAGGCGCTGGCCTGCATCCGCACGCTCGAGGAAGCGGGCCGCGAGGCGCGGCGCGCCGAGCTCAAGACTCGGATCAAAGAAGCCGAGCGTGCTGGTATGCTGGAAGAAGCTTTGCGAATTACCGAAGAACTGGACCGCCTTGAGAGGAACTGAACGCGGTTGGCGGCTGTTGTACAATTACTGGGTGAAGTTGACAGGGTGACGGGGTACCGGTGGCAATTGAGGACAAATACGACCGTCTAAAGCAATTGATGGACGCCGGCAAAGAAAAAGGCTATGTCCTCTACGACGAGGTCAGCGAACTCCTGCCTGATGACATCAGCCCCGGGCCGGAACTCGACGATCTTCTGGTCAATCTCGACGGCGCCGGAGTCGAGATTCTCGAAGAGCCCAAGCTGGGAAAAAACGGCGAGCAGGAAGAGCTCGTCGACCTCGATCTCGGGCAGGAATTCACCGATAAAACAAACGACCCGGTGCGCATGTATCTGCGCGAAATGGGCACGGTTCCGCTGCTCACCCGGGAAGGCGAGATCGAGCTTGCCAAGCGCATCGAGCGGGGCCAGAACGCGATCCGCAAATCCCTTTCCCGTTCTCCTCTCGTCACGCGCGAGATCATCAATCTGGGCGAGGACCTGGCGCGCGGCGTCGTATCGGTCCGCGACATTCTGACGCTTCCGGACCTGGTGGTGAACGAGGAATCGCTCGACGCGCAAAAGAACGAAATCCTTCAGATTATTGAGGAAATCGATCGAAATTACCGCAAAGCGCAGCAATTCCGGCAGAAAATGATGGCCGTCCCCCGGACGATGAAGCCGAAGCAGTACCGGGCCTTGCGCTGGGGTTTGGCGCGGGCCACGGTGCGGACTTCCCGGCTGATCCGCTCGATCCCGTGCAGCCCCCAGGTGCAGCGGCGGCTGGTGGAGTGCGTGCGCCGCGCGGTGGAGGAATTCAGGCCGCTGGAGCGCGAAATCGCCCGGATCCAGCGCCGGCTGGAAGAAGCCGCAAGTTCGGCGGGGTCGCTGCGGGAACTCCGCAAGGAATCGCGGCAGTACACCCTGCGCATGCAGCAGCTCGAGGAAGAGTGCGGCGCGACAGCCACCGAATTGCGGCGCACCCTGCAGGTCATCGAACGCGGCGAGTGCGAGGCGGAGGCGGCAAAGAAGCAGTTGATCGAGGCGAATCTCCGGCTGGTGGTGTCGATCGCCAAGCACTACACGAACCGCGGACTGCAATTCCTCGATCTGATCCAGGAAGGCAACATCGGGCTGATGAAGGCGGTGGACAAATTCAACTACCGCCGGGGATACAAGTTTTCCACATACGCCACCTGGTGGGTGCGGCAGGCGATCACGCGCGCCATTGCCGATCAGGCGCGCACGATACGCATTCCGGTGCACATGATCGAGACGATCAACAAGCTGGTGCGCACGCAGCGCAGGCTCCAGCAGGAACTCGGCCGCGAACCCACGACCGACGAGCTCGCCAAGAAGATGGACCTGCCGGTGCCGAAAATCCGCAAGGTGCTGCGCATCGCCCAGGAACCCATCTCGCTCGAAACTCCGGTGGGCGAGGAGGAGGAGTCGCACCTGGGTGATTTCATCATCGACCGCCGTGTTGTGTCGCCGTCCGAGGCGGTGATCAATCTCAACCTGCGCGAGCAGACGGCCGAGGTGCTCAAGACGCTCAGCCCGCGCGAGGAAAAGATCATCAAGATGCGATTCGGGCTGATGGACGGAAGCGAGCACACCCTGGAGGAAGTCGGCCAGCACTTCGCGGTGACGCGCGAGCGCATCAGGCAGATCGAGGCCAAGGCGCTGCGCAAGCTGCGCCACCCCAGCCGCAGCCACCGCCTGCGCGCATTCCTGGACACCGGACTTCAAGAGTAAGCCGGCAAAGTTACCCAACTACCTGGGCGGCTGCTCGGTGGTTTTTTCCTCGGGAAGCGGATCGGGGGTCTCGAACTTGATTTCGGCCTCGGCGGTAAACCGGCGGTACATGCGGAACTCGACGTCGTTCCTGGCAAGCAGTTTTCCCTGCCTCGTGCGCACGACCGCTTTCAACGGCAGCATGTACTCCTGTGTGCCGATGGGGGCGAGGTCGTAATCCAGCGTGTCGCTGATTTCCTGGATCGGGTACCACGCCGGGAGGTCCGCTACCAGCGTGATCCGCAGCACCATGTTGGTGTCGCGATCGACATACACCAGGCCGTGGTAGCCAAGCACGATTTCATTCGCGTTCTCGTAAGAGACGTGCCACTTCGAGCGCTCCTGCGCCACGCGGTAGGCGAACACGTGCGCGATGCGCCCGCGCAGTTTGCCCCAGCGCTCCCAGCGGAAGTCCGCCCCGGTTTCCGGTTCGAACAGCTCCTTCATCATGCTGCCGAACTCGCCGGTCGAAATGGCGCCGCCCACAGACATGTAGGGGATATCGGTAGTGATGGCGCGGTTGTTCACCAGCACCAGCTTGTAGTCTTCCTTCTGGTCGAAGTAGCTGAGCCGCGCGGTCAGCACGTCGTGCTGTTTCCAGAATTCCAGCCCGCTCGGATCGATGTAGCGGCGGGTAACCTGCGTGCAGATGAAATTCGGCAGGTTCTTTGTGTAGCTGAGCGCATAGTCGCGCGCCTGCTTAATGACTCTGCGCTGCTCTTCAGGGCTGGGCGGCGGCATCGGCGCCGGAGCTGGCGCCTCCTGCGCCGGCGGGCTCTCCGCGGCGGGCAGGGCTTTCGAAGCATCCCGCAGCCGCTTCAGCGCCTCGATGGTTCTCGGACCGGCGCCTAGACCTTCCAGCTCTTCTATGGTGCGGTCGTCCAGGCGTTCGCTCATCGCCTGCCTGCGGAGATAGTTGGCGACCTCTCTGTCGGATTGTTTCAGCTCGATAGCGGACCGGATAAACTTGACGACCTGCTCCACCGTCAGCTTGGTTTGCGCGGGGCAGAACAGCGACACTGCAAACGCCAGGAGCGCCAACTTCGCTCGCATATCCCTATTTTGGCAGAGTTGAAGCGTGCTCCCAACGCCGCCCCGGGCGGCGGCTCCCCGCCCTACATGAAGAACCGCAGCCCGGTGATCACCTGGTTGGAGCGGAATCCCTCAAACAGGAACGTCGGCTGGGTAAAGCCGTACCAGCGCCATTCGCCGTACCAGGCGACGTGCTCGCCGAGAGGCAGGCGGAACCTGCCGAACGGCTGGTAGTAGCGCGAGGGACGCGTGCCCGTCGAATAGAACAGCGATCCGCCGACATCCAGTTTGGGCTGGAACACCCCACGCCCTGGAAGCGGGAATTCCGCAAGCACCAGTCCCGTGTGCGACCGTTCCCGGTAAACCGAGAGCGCCTCTTGCAGCGTGCTCGGCACCACGAAACTGATATCCGAACTCACGGTTGCCCGCGCGTATTCGGCGATGAAGCTTACCCGCTTGCCTCCCTGGGGCGTCCAGTAGACGGAGAGCGAGGTATCCCGGGCCTGAAAATCGTACTGGCTCGGCGCAGGGTTGTTGTTGTCGAAAATCCCGAAATTGAAAGTCACCGCCAGCGAGGGCAGCGCCTGATAGCGTGCCAGCACCCGGCCTTTCTGGTACTGGTTCACGCTGGTGCGGAAGAACGACCGGTCGCCCGGCGAGCCCTCGTACTCCACCGTGACGCGCAGCCTGCGCGGGGTTCGCCACGTGGCGCCGGCCAGCGCCACGTTCCTGCGCAGTTTGGCCGATTCCGTTCCCACGCCGCCCAGGATGAGAGCGGCGGGCGCCTCCGCATCTCCCCAGACGTACCTGTGCCCTGCCCGCAGCATGAGCCTCGGGGTCACGTCGAACAGGAAGTTCACCTGCTGCTGGTTGTAGGTGACCTCCAGCCGCTCGGCCAGGTTCACGGTCTCGGCTGTCGGCTGAAGGCCCGCAAACAGCATGCGGTCGATCAGCACTTCCGTACCGGCGTTGTGCAGGCGGTTAGTAGAGACGAACTCCAGGATGCGCAGCCATCGCGTGGGGCGCAATTCGCCTCCGATCTGGGCCGACGGGTGCGGCTGCTTGACGCGCGAATCCGCCGTCCGGACCAGCTCGTTGAAAAACGATACCGTCGCCAGGTTCACCAGGTTCCCGGCGTCGTTCTCGCTGAAGTGAGTCGTGCTTTTCAGTTGGCTGAACTCGAATTGCCCGAACACGTCGGCCCACGAAACCGGGTTCGCGGCGAACAGCCCCCGCGTGAAGACGCCGCTGCCGCTGACGTTGTAGTTCTGCAAGCCCTGCGTCAGAAACAGAGTTTGCCCCAGGAAGGGCGTCGTGCGGTTGCCGAAGTTCGGCGTCGTCCCGATCGCTACGCTCTGGTCGTTATCGTAGGAGATCCCGCCGGCTTCCAGCGTCAGGTTGTAGCGGTTGAATTGGAATCTGCTGCCGGCGCGGTAGATATTGACGTTGTTGTCGATCCGGTCCGGCACGGTGTACTCGTTGTTATCGAGGACGATGTTCGTCGTGCCCGAGCCGCGGTCGCCGCTGCGGTTGTAGGCGACGTATGGAGTGATGCGGCGGCCCGGCCTCAGCACCAGCTCGGCGTCGTTGATCCGCTTGAAGGTGTCGAAACCGCGCTGGTTGAGAAAAATGCCGCGATCCAGGTTCGGATTGGCGAACGACGGCAGGAAATTGAAGTAGGCGATGTTGCGGTAGTTCCAGTAGAAGTCGTAGACGCCCAGCTTGCGCGCGGCCACCCGCGCGAAGTTATACGGATCCCCGCCCCAGTTGTTCGCGTTCACCTGGATCCGGTCGGCGAACTTCCACGACGGCGGAACGACGACCGCGTCGAGGTTGAACAGCTTGGGCCCGTCGCCAAGATTCACGACGCTGCGATAGGTGTTGAAGTCGCCGCCTACGCCGCTGACCCAGCGGTAGCCGACATCCAGGTTGCCGGTGATGAAAGGCTCGGCGGCCGGAGCGGCGAGGTCCGGCTGCTGCACCAGCGGAATGGCATCCTTCGGAGGCGGCTGTACGGGCGCCTGCGAACCGACAGGGGCCTGGGCCGCGAGCGGCAGCGCGATCAGAACAAACAGAAATGCTTTCATCGCTATCGCTCCAGCGCCGGATCCACGTAGGAACCGTGAATTTTGGTGTGGCATATGGTGCAGTTTTGGAAGCGCGGGCTCCTGAGATCGTGAAAGGCCGGCGGCACTCCGCCAATCGTCTTACCCGCAGTGATATTCGAGTGGCACTCCAGGCACACGAACCGCACCTCCGAGCGGGTCAGCATCCGCGGGTTCGCCGAGCCGTGCGGCTCATGGCAAGTCCAGCAGCCTTCCAGTTGCACCGGAGCATGCGGGAACGGGAACGGGCCGGTTTTGTCCGGGTGGCACTTGTAGCACGCACGCTCGTTGGCGGCCACCGTCCGGATGGAGCCCGGCAGGAACGTCCCGTGGGGATTATGGCAATCCGTGCACGACATCACCCCCACGTCCAGCCGGTGCTTGTACGGCTTGGCAAACTGGGCCCAAACCGAAGTGTGGCAACTCGCGCAGAGCTTGTTGATCTCCATGAACCTCGCCGGGCGCAGCGCCTCCTGGCCCTTGTGAATCGCGTGGCAGGAGGTACAGGGGGTCTGGTTCTTGTTGTGGCTGCTGCGGGCCCAGCCGGCGTGAATCGGATTGTTCAAATGGCATTCCAGGCAGGTCTGGCTCGCCTTCGCCGCGGTCTGTCTGGCCGGGTTGATAATGTCGGCCGCTGAGGCGGATTCCGCGTGTTTTGCGCCCGGACCGTGGCAGGACTCGCAAGCCATGCCTTGCCAGTTGGTCTTGGTCTTGGCCTTGCCCGTCTCCACGAGGTGGTGCGGATTTCTGCTGAACGCTTTTCCGAGGTCGTCGTGACAGGCCAGGCAGGCGTCAGAACCGGCATACCCCGGAGGCAGCTTCTGCTGGGCCCTAAGGAAAACGGAAAAGAGCAAACACGCCGCCGTGGCTGCGAGCGCAAGCGGGAGGCCCGCCCCGGGCCTCCCGATCGGCATTGGAGGAGGAATGCGGTTTGCGTTCGCCAGCCAAGGCGGCAAAACCGTGTGCTTCATATGTTGAGTGCGCACGATTATTAGTTATACCCGGACTAACGTGCGTGTATCTTGGGCACGCCGAACTCGTTGCCGGTCTTGTGGCACGCAGCGCAGGCTTCCCCAAGCTGGGTCGTGTTCGACAAAGCATGCGAAGCCGCCGCTATGCTGGTGTGGCAGCCGGTGCAGGCCGCCGTAGCCGGTCCCATCGGGTTCAGCAGCCCCCGCGGGTTGTTCACGTTCAGGAGGCTTTCCGAAAGCGGAAGCTGTTCGGAGCCGTTGACGTGGCAAGCGTTGCAATTGCGCCTGTCGCCCGGATACCGGACCTCGCCGAAGTCGTTCCGGCTGTTGCCGTACCCGTAGATCACGATTTCGGACGGGCTGTCCTCGCCGGTGTGTATCCGGTGAATCATGTACGCCAACTGAATGGTCATGTCCGGCTTCTGATCGGCGGGCCGGGCGGAGGCATCAGTGGCAGCCGGGTTGTGGCAGAGCACGCACTGTTCGATCGTATTGCGATTGCCGCCGTGCAGGGAGAGCGAAGCGTGGCAGGAGTTGCACTTGTCCAGGCTCACGACCTGCCGGCGCGGAGTTACCGGCGAGCCATCCACGGAGAAGTAAGCCACCTTGTTCATGCCGGCATCGCGAACGGTCATCTGCCGGGTGGTCCCCTCCAGGAGGGTTATGCTGCGGTATCCTTCAATGCCCACCGCGAAGGTGCCTTTGGCATCCGCCGGAATCGCTTTCTTGAAGGTGTAGGTGTAAGTTCCGCCCGAGCCCTGCGCGCCATTGGCGGCCTCCGACGTGTAGCTGGAGTAATCGGTGGTCGGCCCGGCCAAAACGAGCGAAAGGCGCATCTTGGAAATGTCCGTGATCGGGTTGCCGGCCTTGTCCTTAACCGTAAAGGTTACGGTCGGGTTCTTGCCCGCCTCGCCGTCCCGCACGTCGACGATCTCGAAGACCGTGCCGGGCAGCTCGTTTGAGAACTCCGGAATCGTGTGTGCGCCGAGGACCGAGGCGTCGAAGTCGAGCTCGCCCTGGGGGATGTGACAGTTCGCGCACAGGTTGTCGCTGAGCTGCGGAAGGTTCACGTGGTTCTCGCCCGTGGCGAAGTTCACGTTGTCGTGGCAGGAGCCGCAGGCCGCGCGGTTCGGCTTCAGGAAGGCAGTGGCCTGCGCCGCGCCGGTGTTCTGCTCGTGGCAGAAGGTGCAGCGCCGGGCATCGGCCGGGAAGCCGACATTGGAATAGTCGTTCACCGCGCCGCGGTAGCCTATGATCTGATAGTGGCCGCCCGCCTTCACGCTCGGCAGCTCCTTGCCCATGTGGATCTTGTGAGTCATCACAACCATGTCGATTGTGTTGCCGGTGTCAGGATCGCTGCTCTGCGGGTTGTGGCAGATAACGCAAAGTTCCAATCCCCGCCGCTCGTCGTGCGCCGACAGCGGATCGTGGCACTTGTTGCAGCTCTGGGTGCGGACCACGTCGCGCGTCACGGTCACCGGGCTGCCGTTAGGAACGAAGTTATACACGTCGGAGTCGTAGTTCGCGACGGCATCGAGATCGAACTCGCTCAGGTCGCGGGCCGCCCATACCCCGATGGTGTGCGTCGCGCTGCGGTCAAAATTGGCCGGCGCTTTCGCCCCGAATGTGTACGTGTACACCCCGTCGGTCTCCTTCGTGAAAGTGCCGCCGGAGTCGGAGGTGGCCTGGGTGGCAGTCTGATTCGTGATCGTGCTGGACACCTGCCGGGTGATATAGGAGATGTGCTGCCTCTGCCCGTTCGGGATGACACCGATCACGAAACGAGTCGTAATGGTGCCCGGCGTCGTAACCCCGGCGAGATCCAGCGGGAGGCCCTTGGGATCCGTCACCTTGATCCGGGCCTTGATCGTACCGTCGTTGGCGATGCTGGCCGATTCGATCTTGATGTCCAGACCCGGCCGGACGAAGTTGATAGCATTGGCATCGGCGTAAAACGCCTTATCCATCGCGGTGAAGGCGGGCTTGTCGGAACTGCTGAACAGGATTGCGGACCCCGCCAGGAAGGCGAGGACAAGCAGGATCTTGACCGCTATTGAAAAAGAAAACCGTGCGCGCATAGTCGCATCCTCCTGACAACCTAAGCAACTCACAATAGTGCGTTGCGATTTGGAGCAGGCGTACCTCCAACATTCATGAATGTTAATACAGATCCAAAGGTACGGAATCTTTTTATTTTTCAATGGGCATTCAGAGGAACGGGTTCGATTCTCCCGAAAGGGCCGAAAAGGGGTGGGGCAAAATACCTCACCCGTGGGTCAAAAGTCGCAAAGCGCAACAAATTCAGGTGTTAACAAGTGCAACACGCCTGTCGCCCGGATGATACGCGCACTTGGGGTCCTCCGCCAGCCAGTCCCCCGTCAGCGCGTAAGCCCGCGACCGCGATCCCCCGCACAAGTTCCGGTATTCGCAGATGTTGCACTTGCCCCGCAGCCGGTCCGGGTTGCGTAATGCAACGAACAGCGGTGAGGTCCGGTAAACCTCACCTAGCGAATCCTGCCGGACGTTTCCCGCCGACACGGGAAGAAAGCCGCTGGGAAAGATCTCCCCTGTGTGGGAAATGAAGACGAACCCCTTGCCGTCGTTGATGCCCGCCTGGCGCTGGATGGAGCCGCCCGGCGCTTTAGGAGAACCTGCGGCGCCGCCCTCCCGCTTTCTCTGCTGCGCGACGTAGCGACGGTAGTGCTGCGCTTCGGTGGTCTTGATGTCGAACGGCGCGGTCTTCGACAGTTCGTACAGATAAGCAAAGACCTCCTCGTAGGCGTCCGCATCCAGGTCATCGGAGCGCAGGGCGCGGCCGGTCGCAACCAGGAAAAAGACGCTCCAGAGGCGGGCGCCCACCGCGGCGACCAGCTCGGCTACCCGCGACAGCGACTCCTTGTTCATCCGGGTCACCGTGGTGTTGACCTGGGTTTCGAGGCCGATGCGCCGGGCGTGCTCCAGCGCGAACAGGGTGCGGTTGAAGGACCCCGCCACGCGGCGGAAACCGTCGTGCGTGGCCGCGTCCGGTCCGTCGACGCTTACGGCCATGCGCGAAACGCCGCACTCGCGAAACCGCTCGATCGCTTCGGCGGTCAGCAGCGGCGTGGCGCTCGGCGTCACCGTGGTCCGCAGCCCCAGATCCACGCTGTATTTCAGGAGTTCAAAGAGGTCCGGGCGCTTCAGCGGGTCGCCGCCCGTGAAGACCACCAGAGGCTCGCCGAACTCCCGGATTTCATCCAGCAACTGAAACCCCTCTTCGGTGGAGAGCTCGAGCGGGTGCCGGCAGGGTTCGGCCGAGGCGCGGCAGTGCAGGCAGGCCAAATCGCAGGCCTGTGTTACTTCCCAGATCACCAGAAAGGGCGCCTGCGAGAAGTCTCTCATGCTTTGAGGGTAATCCCGAACGGCGGGCCCTTCTGTGACCCCCGTCACTGAGCGCGCCGCGCCTTGCGCCCTAGTATGGGGATGGAGGTGGAATGTTAATGAATCGGCAAACCGTTGGGGAGATTGCGGCTGAGACGCCGGCTTCCGTGCGCGTTTTTGAAAAGTACAAAATCGATTACTGCTGCGGCGGGAACCGGCCGCTTGAGGAGGTCTGCCGCGAGAGGGGCATCTCACCCGAAGCCGTTCTGGCCGAAGTGCAGGCGGCTGCCGCCCGCGCGCCGGAGAAGGACTGGACGAAAGCTGCGCTCTCCGAACTGATTGAGCATATCGTTTCGACACACCACGAGTATTTGAAAGCGGAACTGCCCGCACTCGATGCCAGGCTCTCCCGCGTCATCGAGGCCCATAGCGCGGCCCACGGGGAGATGCTGAAGAGTCTCCAAGGGGTTTTTGACGGACTGCAAAACGAGCTCCTGACTCACCTCAGGAAAGAAGAGTTCATCCTGTTCCCCGCCATCGAATCGGCCGAGCGCGCGCGCGAGGAAGGACGCCCGCCTGAGCCGCTGCCCTTCGGCCATATCGAAAATCCGATCCGGATGATGATCCATGAGCACGACAGCGCCGGGGAAGCGCTTGCCCAGATGCGCAAGATCACCGGCGGCTACACGCTTCCGCCCGATGCCTGCGCGACGTTCCGCGCCCTCTACACGGGACTCCAGGAACTGGAAGCGGACCTTCACCAGCACATCCACCTGGAGAACAACGTGCTGTTTCCCAGGGCGCTGAGAGAAGTCTGAGCGGCGGGCGGGGCATATCGCGCAATCGGGCGTTTTCAGGCCGGCAAAAAAGGCAATTTGATCTGATTTCCTCTAGTGCGTCACAATTGGAAATGTAGTTGCAGTTGCTTCCAATTCATTTAGAACAAGACTCATAGAGGAATCATGCCCGAAAAAGTAGACGTGATGCCTGAGCCGGCAGTGAAACGCAAACGGAATCCCAAAGCTCCGCGGCAGCAACTTCCGTTGCTGCATCTGGTGAAGCGGACCACCACGTGTGAAGAGGTGGCGCTGGGGTTCGACAAGGAGCAGGCGTGGGCCGAAGCGCTTCGCTGCCTGAATTGCAGGGACCCGAAATGCGTGGACGCCTGCCCGCTCCACATCGACATCAAGAACGTGATCGCCCGCATGGTGGACGGCGACTTCGGCGGCGCGTTTGAAACCATCAGCGAGTACACGCCGTTTCCGGGCATCTGCGGGCGCGTCTGCCAGCACGAGTTGTTCTGCGAGAAGGCTTGCCTGCTCGGCAATCCGAAAACGAAACTGGAGCCGGTGGCAATTGGCTCGCTTGAACGCTTTCTGGCGGATTATCAGCGGAGTTCGAGCGACCGGCGGCTCCCTTCCGTGGAGCCGCCCAACGGCCTGAAGGTGGCGCTGGTCGGCAGCGGACCCGCCTCGCTGATTGCCGCTTTCGACCTCGTGCGCAAAGGCTACGGCGTCACGGTTTTCGAGGCGTTGCACCGGCTGGGCGGCGTCCTGGCTTACGGCATCCCGCCATTCCGCTTGCCGCGCCAAATTATCGACGAAGAGATCGAGCGGCTCCGCGCGCTCGGAGTCGAGTTCCGCACCAACTTCATCGTGGGCAAGACCGCCACGATCGATGAGCTTTTCGAGTGGGGCTACTCCGCTGTCTTCATCGGCACCGGCGCCGGCCTGCCGCACCTGATGGGCATTCCGGGAGAGAACCTCGTGGGCGTGTACACGGCCAACGAGTATTTGACCCGCATCAACCTCATGCAGGCTTACGAGTTCCCGGCGCACGACACGCCGGTTCTCGTGGGCAAGCGGACAGTGGTCGTCGGCGGCGGCAACTCCGCGATGGATGCCGCGCGCTGGGCCAAGCGGTTGGGCAGCGAAAGCATCATCATGTTCCGCCGCGGCCGGGCCGAGCTGCGCGCCCGCCTCGAAGAGATCGAGCACGCCGAGGAGGAGGGCGTCCAGTTCGAGTTTCTGGCCGTGCCCGTCCGGTTGTTCGGGGACGAAAACGGCGTCTTGAAGGAAATGGAAGTCCAGCGGATGCAGCTTGGAGAGCCGGACGAGTCCGGGCGCCCCAGGCCCGTGCCGATACCCGGTTCCGAGTACCGCATTCCGGTGGATACCGTGGTGATGGCGATCGGCCAGAGCCCGAACCCGACCGTCCAGCGCGCCACTCCGACACTGATCACGAAACGAGGTAAGATTGTCATCGACGAGGCCGGCAGGACCAGCCTGCCGAACGTCTTCGCCGGAGGGGATGTTGTGCGCGGCGGCGCTACCGTGATCCTGGCGATGCGTGACGGCCGCGCGGCCGCCGAGGCTATCGACCGCGAGCTGCGCCCGAAAGCGAAGGCCTCCGCTTCCCCCCAACGCACCGCGACCAACGGCCGCGGCAACCGCGTAGTTTCAAAGCGCCTGCTTACGCCCGAGATCGCCAGCCTGGAAATCGAGGCGCCCGAAATCGCCGCGCACTGGAAGGCCGGGCAGTTCATCATCCTGCGGCCCACCCCCGAGAGCGAGCGCATCCCGCTCACGCTGGTGGATGGCGACCCCGCCGCGGGCACAATCAGGCTCGTTGTCCAGGCGCTCGGGAAGACGTCGCGGCAGACGCTATCGCTGGAAGCGGGCGAGTACATCGCGGACCTGCTCGGCCCGCTGGGCCTTCCCGCCACCATCGAGAAAGTCGGCACGGCGCTCTGTGTCGCCGGCGGTGTGGGGACGGCCGAACTGCTGCCCGTCGTGCGGGCGTTCCATGAGGCCGGCAACCGCGTGATTGCGCTGTGCGGAGCGCGGTCAACGGCCCATATTATCCTGGATGAAGAACTGCGCGCCGTGGCCGATGAAGTTCATTGGGCCACCGACGACGGATCGGGCGTGTTCCATGGGAATGTAGTTCAGCTTATGCGCGCGTGGAAGGAGCAGAGCGGAATCACCCCGGGCGTGGTCCACGTCATCGGGCCGATCCCGATGATGCGCGCCGCGGCCGAGCTCACCCGTGAATGGGGTGTGCCCACTTTTGCCAGCCTGAACCCAATCATGGTGGACGGCACAGGCATGTGCGGCGGCTGCCGCGTTACCGTAGGCGGGAAGGTCAAGTTCGCCTGCGTGGACGGACCGGAGTTCGATGCTCACGAGGTTGATTTCGACGAGCTCACGCGCCGGAACCGCGCCTATCTCGCCCAAGAAAAGATGGTGCTAGAGAAACATCTCTGCCAAATCGGCCTTTCGACTTGACGGACCGAGCGGACAAAGAAAAACGGTGGGCCGCCGCGAGTTCGGTGCTGGCGGCCATCGGTCTGACTGCCTTCAAAGCCCTGGTGGGCGCTGCCACAGGCAGCCTTGGAATTCTGGCAGAGGCGGCGCATTCCGGGCTGGACCTCGTTGCCGCCCTGATGACCTGGGTATCGGTGCGGATCTCCGGAAAGCCCGCCGACAGCGACCACACCTACGGCCACGGAAAGGTCGAAAACCTCTCGGCCCTGTTCGAGACCCTGCTGCTGCTGGTGACCTGCGCGTGGATCATCTACGGCGCCGTCGGCCGCCTCATCGAACAGCGAATCGAAATCGAGGTAACCTTCTGGTCGTTTGCCGTCATGATCACCTCGATCATCGTGGACGCCTCACGCTCCCGCATGCTGTACCGGGTGGCCCGCAAGTACAACAGCCAGGCGCTCGAAGCCGACGCGCTGCATTTCAGCACGGACATCTGGAGCTCGGCGGTGGTAATCCTCGGCCTGATCTGCGTGGTAATTTCCGAGCGGGTGCCGGGCTTGGGAGTGCTGCGCCACGCGGACGCCGTGGCCGCGATCATCGTCGCGGGAATCGTGATCCTGGTGAGCGTGAGGCTCGGCCTGCGCAGCATTTCATCGCTCATCGACACGGCGCCGGCCGGGTTGGAAGAGAAGATCACCGGCGCGGCCGAATCGGTTGAGGGCGTGAAGGACTGCCACAACGTGCGGCTTCGCTACTCTGGCCCGCGGTTGTTTGTCGATATCCACGTGCTCGTCGACGGCAATCAAACGCTGCGCGCGGCGCACGCATTGACCGAGGACATCGAGCGGGCGATTCAGAACGTGGCGCCCGGCGCCGATGTCACCGTCCATCCCGAGCCCGAGTAGCTAATAGCGCTGCCCGCTGCACACGTCGCCTTCCTCGGGATTGGCCATCGATTCCAGGACCTTGGCGCGTTCCCAGGCAAGCTCGGCTCGCAGCAGCGAGGCGCACATCGGCTGGACGGCTCCGTAGGCGGCCTGCTTGTCCTCGGCGGGGAAAACAGCTTCCAGGTGAGCTTCGCGAAACGCCAGCCAGGCCTGCTGGGCGGCCTTGATCTTCTTCACCGCGACCGGGTTTTTCGCGGCCTTCGCCAGAAGGGCTTCGTACGCGCGGTTCATCGCTTCGTCGGCGCGCATGACCTCTTCCTCAGCGCACTTGTTCAATTCGGCCTGGGACCGGGCCCTGGCGTCGCATGCCTGTAATTCCAAGCTGGCCTGCGCGCGGGCAACGCCCGAGAAAAGCCCGAAAAGGAACCCTACAGCGATGAGCACTCTCATAACCAGACCAGTCTGCCACAGCAGAACTGGTTCCGGCGGACGAGTGCCTCAGGACCTCATAATACGCCGCGCCGCTGTTTCATTTCCCGGGAAATCGCGTCCAGTTCCTGGCGGGTGAGGTCGCGCTTCGCCACGCGGACCAGCTCGCGGTCCTCGAAGGCAATGTGCGAGTTGTACAGATCTGTGAACCGTTTGACAAGCTTCCGGTACTCCTCTCCCAGAGCCTCGCTGCGAGGATCTTTTCGCAGGCGCGCCGCGACGGCCTTGAGCTCGGCGTAAAGGGCCTCGGCTTCGCGGTGCTCCCGGTCGAGCTGGGAGATCATTTCCAGCTCCTCGGGCAGCAGGCGCGGGCGGAGCCGCGGGAACACGCTCTGCTCCTCGTCGGCTGTGTGAAGCACGCCGCTGGAGTCGAAGTAGCGGAAAGCGGCATCGATAGCCTCAAGGGCGTCGGCGGGCCGGTCAGCCAAGTGCGCGCCGGCGCGCGCCAGCATGTCCAGGCGCTCCTCAATCCGCCGGTGACATGCCACCAGATGCTCCAAAGGGTACTCGATGGTCGTGCGTGCGCTCTCCTCCCCCCGTGAGACACGCAGCAATCGTTCCACAGTGTACATATTCCCAGCTTACCCCTCGTATACAGGCAAGTGAAGTGACGTAAGTCACTGGATTTTCGGGCGGCGGAAGGAGATTTACAACTCGGTCTCCGCTTCGCGGTGCAACCCGGCCCGGTCCAGCAAATGGACCTCGCGGCGCTGGACGCGCAGCAGGCCTTCAGCCTGAAAGCGGCTGAGATTGCGGGAGACCACTTCGCGCACGGTGCCCAGGCGCAGGGCGAGCTCCTCGTGCGTGACGGGGAGGTCGAACACGTCCGATCCGGCCTGGTCGCCAAATTCCAGCAGCGCACCCGCGAGCCTCTGGCGGACGCTGCCGAAGGTCACGCTTTCCACGATCCGCACCAGGTGCCTCAGCCGGCGCCCCACCACCGCCAGCACCTTGAGAGACAGGTTGGGATTCTGCAGGCACACGGCATGGAAATCCTGCTTGCTCACAATGTAGGCAACCACGTCATTCACCGCGCTGACGGTGGCCGGGTACGGGCCGCCGTCAAACAGCGGCACTTCCGCCACGCTGGACGGCGCCGTATCGATCGCCAGCATGATTTCGCGCCCGGAACCCGAGGTCTTGTAGATCTTGACCGATCCCTGCCCGATCAGGAAAAGCCCGGTGCACGGCTCGCCTTCATAGAAGAGCACTTCGCCGGCGGCGTAGCGCTTCTCCACCGCGCGCCTGGCGAGAGACGCCACTTCCTCCTCCGTCAGCCCGGCGAACAGCGGCACGCGCCGGAACGTTTCCATTTTTTGTGGCGCGGTCACGGCGAAACCTTACTGAAATTCTTTACTTAAATTCTTTTTGCCAGCGATCGAGTTCAGCCGCAAGCTGGTCCCGGACGCTGATAAAAGATGGATTGGAATACTGGTTCACTTTCTCCCGCGGGTCCGAGCGGAGGTCGTAAAGCTCGTTCGGCCCTTCTCCCCGGTTCCTCAGGACGAGCTTGTAGCGGTTGTTGCGCGCCATCAGCGTGTTGCGCAGTTCGCTGAACGCCAGGTTGCGCCAGGACTCGTTCCTGGGGAATTGCCGGCCGAGGACGGCGGGCAGATAGCTGCGTCCGGGAAGGTTGCGCTGCGGCGCGGCCGCTCCCACAGCTTCGCAAATCGTGGGCAGAAAATCGCACGAACTGATGAGTTCCGGCCGCGCGGCCTCCACCGGAGATTTTCCACGCCAGTTCCAGATCATCGGCGTGGCCGTCGCTTCTTCGTACATGTTGACGGGATTGGAGGCGTGCCCGCCGCCCCACAATCCATGCCGTCCGAGCAGGTTTCCGCTCGCGCCCGTGAAAACGATCAGCGTGTCATCGCGCACGCCTCGGTCGTCGAGCTTTTTGAGCAGCGGCGGAATCTGGTCGTCGATGGCGGTGACCGCGGCGGCACACTTGCGGATGCTGCCGACAATGTCGCTCAGCATTTTCCTGCCCCGCGCGGCATTCGGCGCGGCGGGATCCCAGCCGATCGTCTCAAATCTAACGCCGGCGTACATCTCGTAATACTTCGCCGCAAGCCCCTCGTAAGGCGCGTGCGGGCCGGGGTAGCTCACGGTGAGGAAAAAAGGCTTGCCGGCTTTCTGCGCGTCGAGAAACTCGAGCGCGCTCGCCGTAACCGCATCTGCCGTTTTCGGCTGCGTGGACCAGTGCGTGAAGCCGTGCTGCGGCTTCTCTTCGGCACCCATGTCCCAGTTTCCGGCATAACCGCAGTTGTAGCCGGCGCGGGCGAGCACGTCCGAAATCATGATTTCGTCTTGAAACGACGGCGGCGGCGCGGCCTGGCCCTGCGGCGGGTCTTCGATCGGCTCGGGCGTGAGGAAATCGCGGATGCCGTGCTGGCGCGGAGCGCGCCCGGTGAACAGCGTAGCCCGGTTGGGCGATCCCACCGGCGCGGAGGCCACGTGGATGAAGAACCGCGTGCCGCCGCGCGCCAGCAGGTCGATATTCGGCGTCCGGATCTCGCGGTTGCCGTAGCAGCCGAGCATCCAGGCCGCCAGCTCGTCCGCGATGATCAGAACGATGTTCGGCGGCCGGTTCGCCTGCGCCATGAACGGAGCGCCCGCCGCGGCAAGTAATAATTCCCGTCTTGTGAGAGCCATGCTATTCAATGATGACCGCTCCCGTTCCCTGAATTTGGTAGTAGGTCCTTCCGCTTGTGATCGAGGCGGGGTCGAACTTGCGATTGTTCTCCTCGGCCTCGTGCTGCGCCTGCGCGATCACCTGTTCCCTCGTCTGCTCGATTTTGGCGAGCGTGCCTTCGACAACGATGGTCTTGCCGATGGAGTTTTTCGGGAACACGATTTCGCCGTCCTTCACTTTGACGCGGACGGATTTTCCGCTCGCGGGATTTGCCACTTCGGTCCAGCAGCCCATCCTCTGGCACACGTCGCGCACCGTTCCCTTCACCTGCACTGCTTTTCCCACGTACCGATCGGGATTGGCAACGAGCTGGTCAATCGGGGTGGCTTCCTTCAGGGCCAAAGGTTTTCCGAGCTTCACCTCCCCTGCGAGAACAGGGGCACACGCCAGCACAGCGATCAGAAGCAGCCTCATCCAAACCTCCCCATGAGCGTCTCGGTAACCTTCTATCCTACAACGGCTCAGGCGAGCACCGGCTCGATCACGCGCCCCGCCGCGCGGTTCGCCTCCGGCCGGATTCTCAGGATTGCATAAATGGTTTCGAGCAGGTCTTCGGGGGAAACCGGCAGGTCGGTGACCTCGGTCCCGGTCCTGTCGGTTGCGCCGAGAACGCGGCCGCCGGGCAGCCCCGCTCCGGCCAGCACCACCGACCACGCGCGCGAGTGGTGATCCCGGCCGCCGAGCGCGTTGATGCGCGGCGTGCGCCCGAACTCGGTCAGGGTGACGACCAGCGTGGTGGAGAGCAGGCCGCGGTTGTCCAGACCGGTGATCAGCTTGGAAAAGGCGCGGTCGAAGGCGGGCAGCAGGTGGTCTTTGAGGCGGCGGAAGTTATCGCTGTGGGTGTCGTAATCCGCCTGCCCCGTGCTCAGGCTGACGAAGCGCGCGCCGCGCTCGACCATGCGCAGCGCCGTCTCAGCTTCCGCCGCGTGGAGCGCGGGCGGCATTCCCGCCAGTTTCAAGCCGGCGCGCTCGTGGTTCGTCTCGCTCGAACACATCGAGCGCAGGATGGTGAGCTTGTCCATGATGCGCGCCGTGCGCGGCAGATGCTCGCAGATGCGGATCCCAGGCACGTTCGTCGGGATTTCACGAAACTCCCCGTGAATGGCCGCGGGAGCATCCGGCTTCATGTCGAACGTATCGAGATGGCTCATTCCGCCGCGCTGCCAGAGCACGATGCAGGAGGCGGCGGCCGGCGCGGCATCCAGCCCGAGGCCCAAGCTCCCAAGCGATCCGAGCCGGAGGAATCTTCTCCGATTCATGCGGCAATTGTATCTCGGTCTGCTCCGCCCCGCCGCGTGGCCTTGCTTGCGAGCGCTCCCGGCGCTAGGCTTGTGCTCAGGGGGATCGCTATGCGCAGAAAATCTTTGGGGTTCGGTTTGTGCCTCCTCCTCGTCCTGCCGGCGTGGGCTCAGCGTGCGGGCGGGTTTGGGGGCGGGTTTGGGGGCGGCGGCATCGGTTTCGGCGCCGGCGCGGTGAGGAGCGGATTCGGCCGCAGCAGCGCCGTAGTCGGATTCGGCCCCTTTGGGGCGTTTGGAAGGATCCGCAGCCCTGGCTCGGCTGTCATCGGCTTCGGCACGCCGCAGAATTTCGCCAACCTGGGCATACCGCCTATCGGCTCGGCGCTTCCGTCGCTTGGCGTGAACGCGCCTGGCTCGGCATTCTTCAGCGGGCTCCTCGCGGACAGCTTCTTCCCGGGCTGGTCGATGCCCTGGTATCCGTTTACTTATGGCGGCTACGACATCGCCCCGCAGCAGCCTTCGCCGAGCGTCATCGTCATCCAGCCGTTCAGCCCGGAGATGATGGCGCCAAGGAAACCGCCCGAGCCTGCCCGCCTGGAGATTCGCGAATACAAAGGGCCTGCTCCCGAGGAAGCTCAGCCCGCAGCGGGAGCGCCCCGCGCCGCGCAGATGTTCACCATTGCACTCAGAAGCGGAGCACGAGACTCCGCGATGGCCGCCTGGGTGGAAAACGATTGCCTGAGTTATCTCAATGAGAGGGGCAGGCGGCAGACTGTGAGCCTAACCGCAATCGACCGTGACGCCACGGAGCGCCTGAACCGCGAGAAGAACCTGTCTCTCTGGCTTCCGCCGGAGTAGCGGGGCGCGCTACTTCCTAAACAGCTCGCGCCACGAGGCGTCGAGTGCAGTCCAGCGGTCCGGTTCGCCGGATTCGGTCTCCGGCACGGCAAGTGATCCGTGTCCCTCCTCGCAGAGCAGCTCCGTCGTTGCCGGCTCGAACGTGCTGGCCCAGGAACCGATGGTGACCGGCATGGCGAGCTTCTGAAGGCAAACTGGACAGCGCCGGTTCTGGTCCGCGAAGTTCCACCATAGCGCGCATGCGAGTCCCAGTATGAAGATCGTAGAGAAGACGGGGCCGGCCAGAGCGGCACGCCAGGGCGTGTCCGGCAGATAAGTCCGCAGGGCCGCGCCGATCTCGATCCACAGCAGCGGCAGCACGGTCAGCAGCCAGACGGTCTTGGCCCCGAAATACGCCCAGTATTTCCACCCGTGCCGGCGCAGAGACAGGCGGCCGACCGCGATCAACGTGGCCCCGATGACCACCGCAAAGCCAACCACGGCGGCGTAGTCCGCGATCATCCGGCCGGGCACCGCATCAAACCGCACCACCTGCGGCGGGCGCGGCAGATTGAACCCCACGGTCCTGGCAATCTCGACCAGTTCGGCGCGCAACGCCGCCTCCGAGGTCCCGGGCTTCAGCCTTCCTACTGCGCCGATCAGGAAGGGCGTGCCGGGTTCCGGAACCGGCTCGAGCGTCAGAGGCGTCCAGATCGCGATTTTCGGAGAAATAGCCCAAAACGTCTCGGGAAGCACGCCGACAACCGTGTACTGCCGCCCGCCGGCCGAGATCTTGCGGCCGATGACACCCGGATCGGCGCCGAACGCCTGCCGCCAGGCAGGGCCGCTCAGCACCGCAACCGATTTATCTCCCGGCTCAAAGGTACGCCCAAGAGCGGCAGGGGTGCCCATCAGGGAGAAAAAGTTCGTCGTAACCAGGGCCCGGTTGGCGCGCCAGAGATGCCGGTAGCCGGCGAGATCGGCCAGGTGCTTCGATTTCGCCCGCCAGGCAGGCACAAGCAGCGGCGGGACTCCGGAGGGCTGGTCCGCGGAACCAGTGAACCGGAGCGCAACGAGCGATTTGGGGTCGTTCACCAGAAGAGGCCGGAACAGCGCGCGAGTGGCCGAAAAGCCGCCGGTCAGCACGGCCGCCAGCATTAAGATCAGGGCCCCGGACGCCAGCACGAAGCCGGGCCCTCGGAGCCTGCGCCGGAGGTGTTCCCGCCGGAAGCGCTGCCAGAAAGCGTCCTTGAATGCTCCCCAGCAATGGCGGATTACTTCCGGCTCTGTATCACGCGTGATTTCGCCGCGTTCAACCAGAATCCACCAATTGTGCAGCCCCGAGTTCCACCGGGCCAGCCATTCGGACCGCATCCGGCGGGGAACAAGCCAGCTCGCTAAACGGATCGGCAAGCGGCCGGCAAGCGGCGGCCGCCCCGCGGGATCGTCCGGCGTCCTGTCCGCGTCTCTCAACACTTGATAGACGCCCCCGGCAGCGGCGATGTTCCACCCGCCGGGCGTGCTCACGCGTAGACACCTGACCGGGGCTCAGGATAAGGGGACAGGGCACCAGGAGCTAGGCTCTCACCGAGAGCATGCTTGACCGTGGCGCCCGGTCCCGACATTCTCCAGTAACTCGCAGTATGTATTTGGCTGTCAACGAGCTGGCGTACTATAACGGTCTAGGTACTTGAGGTACGCGTTCCCGGCTACTTACTCTGGCTTGCTTTCGAGCGTGTACGGGCGCGCCGCTTCTCGGACAACCGCCGCTCAAGGTCCTCGACGCGCCGCCTGAGTTCCTCTAACTCCGCAGCTTCCGCGCCTTCCTCCTCTCGTCCACGGAAGACACCGCGCGCAAAAGCGTCGAGCGCGTTCTGATATACCTCCGACACGGCTTTCCAGTACGTGGCCACGCTCTCCCGGCTGGCTTCCCCGGAGGCGAGCACGAGCTGGCGCAAAATGTCGGTTGGCAGCGCGAACTCGCGCTCTTTGACATCTTCCACGATGATCTGAGTCAGGATCAGGCGGGTGATATCGTCCCCTGTGCGCGCATCGATTACCTGCACGTCGATTCCGCGGCGGATCATCCGTGCGACGTCATCGAGGTTGATATAGCGGCTGTTTACGGTATCGTACAGGCGGCGGTTCTCGTATTTCTTGATGACTACGGTTTCGGTGTCCATGGTGGCCGAAAAATGGCGCTTGACATCCGCGGCGAACGAATTAAAATGGGTTCATGCTGCAATGCAGCATAAAATGAACTCACCACTAAGGAGCTAACCATGGTCACCACCAGCGAGTCAACCGGTAATGTCTCCGACAAGCCCGGGATAGACGCCCGCGAGTGGGCTTCGCTCAAATCACTGGCCGAATTCGCCCAGCAGGGCTGGGAGAAGTCCGTGGAGATTCAGAAGGCCGCGCTCGATATGACCACGCAGCAGATGTCCTCGGTCGCGAGGGCCGGGGCGCAAGGTTTCGCGATGCTCGGCATCACGCCGGCGGCGAGCGTGCTGGAGATCGCGCAGCAGGCGGTTGAGCAGGCCGTGACGGTGCAGAAGAGCATACTCGATCTGGCCAGCCGGCAGGGCGCGGCCGCGGTGGGCACGATCCTCGAGTTTGCTGCACGGCAAAACGCCATTATCGTCGAGGCCGTTACCCGTCCTTTCGAGACGCAGAGGCAATTGATGGATCTGGCTTACCGGTCCATGAAAAGCCGCGCGGCGGGGGCGTGACACAGCGATGAGCGTAAAAACGGAACCGTCCAGCGACCCCTTCGAGGCCTGGCGCTCGATGCGGGACGCGACCATGAAAGCCTGGGCCGACACTATGGTGCAGGCGGTCAATACCGAAGCATACGCGCAAGCTACGGGCACCATGCTGGACAGCTATCTCACAGCCACGGCGCCCTACCGCGAAATAGTCGAAAGGATGATGACGCAGGTGCTCCAGCTCTCGAACATGCCGACGCGCAACGATGTCATCGGGCTTGCGGAACGCCTTACGAACCTGGAACTGCGTCTCGATGACCTCGACGCCAAGCTGGACGGGATCATCGAACAACTGCGGCGCGAAAACAGCAATATCCGGTCCTCGCGCCGGGCCGCCGAGGAGGGCAAGTAGCCGATGGCGGCTGTCGAAAGCGCATTCAGCACGGAGCAGTTCCGGAAGCTAGAGGAGACTCTCCGCACGCTGTTGAAGCTTCACACCACGCGTGCGCCCATAGGACAGACCCCAAAGGACCTGATCTGGACGCTGAACAAAGCCAAGCTTTACCGCTACGCCCCGGTCGTTTCCGAGGAGTCGCGGCACCGGGTGCCGTTGCTGCTGATCTTCGCGCTGATGAACCGGCCTACCATTCTCGACCTGCGGCCGGGCCACAGCTTCGTCGAGTACATGGTCGGCAAGGGATACGATGTCTACCTTCTCGACTGGGGCTCGCCCGGCATAGAAGACCGGCATCTCAAGCTCGACGACTATATCCTGGACTACATGCCGCGCGCCATCCGCAAGATGAAGGCCGTTGCCCGGTGCGATGAGTTCAGTCTGCTCGGCTGGTGCATCGGCGCGATCCTTACGACCATCTACGCAGCCGTGCGGCCGGACGACGGGCTGCGGAACCTGCTGCTGTTAACCGCGCCGCTTGACTACTCCGACAAACAGTCCATCAGTTTCGCCCGCTGGGTCGATGAGCGCTACTTCGACGTGGACAAGGTCCTGGCGGCTTTTGGAAACATGCCGCCGGAATTGATCGAGTACGGCGCCAAGGCGCTCAAACCGGTCGAGAACTACATCGGCAACTACCTGCGTCTCTGGGACAACCTTGACAACTCGGCGATCGTCGAATCCTGGCACGCCATGAACACCTGGGTGAACGACAACATTCCGATGGCGGGCGCCACCTTCCGGCAGCTCATCGTGGACCTGTACCGGGGCAACAAGCTGATCAACAACGAAATGATGATCGGCGGGCGGCGCGTGGATTTGAGCCGTATCCGCGCGAACCTGCTGGACGTGGTGGCGCTGGCCGACCACATCACCCCACCCTGCCAGTCCGAGAGCATCATGACAAAGGTGGGCTCGGCCGACAGAGAGCTGTTTCGGATTCCGGGCGGGCACATCGGAATCATGGCGGGCAGCAGCGCCGCCAAAAAGACGTGGCCGCACATCGAAGCCTGGCTGGCGGCTCGCTCGGATTGAATTGAGCCGGTACACAAAAAAAGGCGACCGGGAAATTTCCCCGATCGCCGCCGGAGAGAGAAGCACGCCTAGGAAGCCGGCGCTGATTATGAGCGACGGCCAGATCCCCTTTAGATCATGTAAATGCCGCCGTTGACGCTGAGCTGCTGGCCCGTAATGTAGTCCCCGTCGGCTGCCAGAAAGGCTACAGCCTTGGCGACGTCCTCGGGCATGGCAAACCTACCCAGCGGAATTTTGGCCCTAATCTGTTCCAGAATGTTGGCCGGTATCTTCTGCAGCATTTCGGTGCAGGTGAAGCCCGGCGCAACGGTGTTGGCCGTGATGTTGTACCGCGCCATCTCGAGCGCCAGCGTCTTGGTGAACGAGGCGATCCCGCCCTTGCTGGCGGCGTAGTTGGCCTGGCCGAAATTGCCCGACTGGCCGACCACGGAGCTGATGTTAATGATGCGCCCGAACTTCTGATCGATCATGGAAGGCAGCGCGGCGCTCGTGCAGTAATACGTGCCGTTCAGATTGACGTTGATGACGTCCGCCCAATCGTCGTCCGCCATCTTCCGCAGCGATTTATCCCGGGTAATGCCGGCGTTGTTCACCAGGATGTCGAGCCGGCCGAAGTGGTCCAGCACTCTCCGGACAACTTCGCGGGCTTCCTCCCTTTTGGCGACATCGCCCTGCACGAGCAGGGCTTCCGACCCGATTTCCTTGATTCTTTCGGCGAGCGATTCGGCTTCGGCCTGGCTGGCGCGGTAATTCAGCGCCACCGCTGCGCCGCGGCAGGCAAGCTCCAGCGCGATCGCTCTGCCGATTCCGCGCGAGGCTCCCGTTACCAGGGCAACCTTGCCCTTGAGGGACCCCCCGCCGTTTGGACTCCCAGCTGTCATACACCTCTCCTTTTTTCGTCTTTTTAAGTGCGTATCAGTTTGGCAGCCGCTCGAACATGGCGGCGATGCCCTGTCCCCCGCCGATGCACAGCGTCGCCACCGCATAGCGCCCCTCGATCCGGCGCAGTTCGTGGAGCGCTTTCACCGAGATGATTGCGCCGCTGGCGCCGATCGGATGGCCGAGCGCCACGGCGCCGCCGTTCGGATTGGTGCGTTCCGGCGGCAGCCCGAGCTCGCGCATCACCGCGAGCGCCTGAACCGCGAACGCTTCGTTGGCTTCGATCACCGCGATGTCCTCGAGCTTGATTCCGGTTCTTTTCAGCAAATTGCGCACGGCCGGAATTGGCCCTATCCCCATGTATCGCGGCTCGACGCCCGCGAACGCGTACCCCGCCAGGCGAGCTAACGGCTTCAAACCGCGGTCTTCAGCCATCTTCCGCTCCATGAGCACTACAGCCGCCGCCCCGTCGTTCAGCCCCGAGGCGTTGCCCGCGGTCACCGTGCCGTTCTTGTCGAACGCCGGCTTCAGCTTGGCCAGGTTCTCGAGAGTGGCGTCTGCGCGCGGATGCTCGTCCGTGTCGAACACAGTGGTCCCGGCTTTGCTCTTCAGCTCGATCGGGACAATCTGCTCCTGGAAGAGGCAGTGCTTGATCGCCTCGATCGCCCGCCGGTTGCTTTCCACCGCGAACTCGTCCTGCTCCCTCCGGGTGATGTTCCACTTCTTTGCGATGTACTCGGCCGTGACCCCCATGTGCACGTCCTCAAAGGGGTCGCTCAGGGCTGCCACCATCGCATCGACTACCGCGGCGTTGCTCATGCGCTGGCCCCAGCGGAGCGCCGGGATCCAATACTGGCTGCGGCTCATCGACTCGACGCCGCCGGCCACCGCCACATCCGCGTCGCCCAGCATGATCATCTGCGCGGCGGATACGATGGCCTGCAGCCCGCTCCCGCAAACGCGGTTCAACGTGAGCGCCGGCGTTTCTATCGGAATGCCCGCGTTCACCGCGGCCACCCGGGATACGTACATGTCATGGGCATCGGTGTGGATCACGTTGCCCATCGTGACGTGCTGAACCTCCTTGGGTTCAATTCCCGCGCGCTTGACAGCTTCGCGGATCACGATGGAACCCAGTTCGGTCGGCGGCTTGTCTTTCAGCGAACCGCCGTATTTTCCGATCGCCGTGCGCACAGCGCTCACGACGACAACCTCTCGATCAGTCCCCATTAAACCCTCCGTCGTGACACATAAATCTCACGCTCAATCTGGTGAATCACCCTACGGAGCCGGTGGGCAGGAGCTTATAGCATCGAAAGCTCCGTAGATTAATAAAGTTACATCCTGAATTATACTCAGCGCTCTCCCAACTTCCAAGGGGATTTAATGTGAAAATTCAGAGTTGAATACCCGTATACCCGCTTCGCGGAGCTGTATTTCGGGCGTGGACATTGCCGCCATGGAACTTATCCCCCGCAAGGTTCTATATGTTCGCCTGTCAACCGGTGTCAATGCTATGATGTGACACCGGAGCTTATACATGTCCAGAACAATTTCACTGAGCGTTGCACTTGCCCTACTCTTTAGCGCGAACCTGCTCGCAGACTTCAGCTACGAGCAGTCCACCAGGATCACCGGCGGCTTGCTGCAGAAGATGTCGTTTCTCTCGAGACAACTGCGGGAGCCGGTCCGCACCCAGGTCTCGGTCAAGGGCGACCGCATGGCAATGGTCGTTCCGGGAACCTCGGCGAACATCATCGACCTGAGCAAAGAAACCATCACCGAAATCGACTTCAAAAAGAAAACCTACTCGGTAGTCACATTCGCCCAGATGGCCCAGGCCCTGAAGGAGGCTGAAGCGAAATTGAAGTCGGAGAAGGGCGACAAGCAGATGGATATCCAGATGAAGCCGTCGGTCAAGGAGACGGGACAGACACGGGACATCAACGGCGTAACCGCTCGCCAGTTCGTCGTGACCATCGAATTCGAGGGCACGAACCCGGATACCAAGGAGCGCGGTGTCTTCATGACCTTCATCTCGGATACCTGGGTGGCGCCCGCTGTTGCGGGTTACAGCGAGGTGAAGTCGTTCTACGAGCGCATGGCTCAGAAGCTGTCGTGGTTGCCGGGAATGGTCCCGATGGCGGGCGGAGCGGAAACGTCCAGAGCGATGGCGGAGGCTTACAAGGAGTTCGCGAAGATGGACGGCGTCCCGCTGTTGCAGGTGAGCAAGATGGCGATGGGGCCGGCGGCGAACGTCCCGCCCGGCCAGCCGGCGGCAGCGCAGCCCGAGCAGCCGCAACAGCAGCAACAGGCCGAAGCGCCCAGGGGGATTGGCGGCGCGCTCGGAAGGCTGGGCGGCGGACGGTTCGGCCTGGGGCGCCGCGCGCAGCAGGAAGAGCAGCCCGCTCAGCAGCAGCAGCAGCAGCCCGGCGGGACTCCGTCCATGATGGAGCTGACCACCGAGCTGTCCAATTTCTCCGCAAGCGCGGTGGCGGATTCCACCTTCGAGGTTCCGGCCGGCTTCAAGCAGGTGGAAAGCGAAACCGTAAAGGCGATCCAGCGGGGCCGATAAACGCGAGCAGTTTCCGCAAGGGGCCGGCCTGGCGCAATGTCAGGCCGGCCTTTTTTGTGTGTTGACCTCTTTTTGTGATCAACGTTTCGGCTGGGTCCACGGTATATAAGTTCGAGTGCAGATCGTGGCCATAGAGCGCGAGAAGGCCGGGACGTTCGAGCAAGTCCTGATGTTGCACGAGCGGCAGGTGTACCTTACGGCGCTCAGGCTGCTCGGGCGGCGCGAGGACGCGCAGGATGCCGCGCAGGAGGTTTTTCTCCGCCTGCACCGCCACCTGCCGCGGCTTGACGAATCGCGGCTCTCCGCGTGGCTCTACAGGGTTACGGTGAACGTCCGCCGGGACCTTTTGCGGGAGAGGAAGCGCCGGGACGGTTTGGAAGCCACAGACGATTACGCGGATGACTCCCGGGACCCGCACGGCGAGGCGGGGCTTGCGGAACGCCGGCAGCTGGTCGCCGCGGCGCTGGGCAAGCTGCCGGAGAAGGAGCCCACGGCGATTGTGCTGCGGGACATCGAGGGGCTATCCACGCGCGAGGTGGCGCAAATTCTGGGAACCGCGGAGGTTACCGTGCGGTCGCAAATCAGCCATGCACGCCGGAAAATGAAGGGGTTTATCGAAAAATTGCTCGGAGGACGGCTATGAATTGCCGGAAATTCGAAGCATTATTTGCGTGCACGTCGAAGGCGATTTGCCGCGGCGCAAGCAGCGGGCCGTGGACGAGCACATGGCCGTTTGCGAGGCCTGCCGCGATTTTGCCGCGCGGCTCGAAACCAGCCAGAGCGCGGTAAAAGATCAGCGGAGCGAGGCGGTGGACGTGGAGGCGCTGGAGGAAATCCGCCGGCGCGTGCTGGCGCGGATTGCAGCCGAGGCGCCGGCGCCGCGGTTTTCGTGGAAGCCTGCGTATGCGGCCGCCGCCGTGCTGGCCGTCATCGCGGTGGTTTGGATCTCAAGGCGCGAGCCGGTACCGCCTCCGCCGCTTCCCTTCCCCGCGGCGTCCGTGCCCGCGCCGGAGCCGGCCCTCAGGCGCGCTTCTCACAAGCCGAGCCCTGCGCGGAAACCGCGCGTGCGGCCCCCGGTTGACATCCCGCGCCCCGAACCGAAACCGAGCCCCGAACCGTTGCTGGTGAAACTCGAAACCAGCGACCCGAATGTGGTTATCTACTGGATCATCGAGAGCGGAGAATGAACATGAGAAAAGCCTTGTTGGCGTTAATGCTCTTGCTCCCTATTGGGATTTGGCCGCAAGAAAAGAAAGAGGAACCCAAGCCGGAGAAGACTTCGAGGGTATTCGAGGTCAAACCGGAAAACCTGAATATCATACGGACCGCGTTGCAGCGCCTGGGCGCCACGGTCCGGGCGGACGAGAGTCTCGGTATGATCGTCGTCCAGACGGAACCGGAACTGATGCCGGCGGTTGAACAGATCGTGAGGCGCCTCAACACGGCTCCTCCGGTTCCCACCAACGTGGAGACCACCGTGTATATCCTGGAGGCATCGCGCGAGCCCCTCGCCTCCGGCGAAAATCTTCCTCCAGACCTGAACCCCACAGTCGCACAGTTGAGGAGTGTTTTCGCCTATCAGCATTTCCGGTTGCTTGACACGGCAGTCGTGCGCAGCCGCAGTATGACAACGGCTCACTTGAGCGGGGTGCTGTCTTTCGGGAAAGACGACACAACACGGTATCAGTTACGGTTTCGGCCAACGGTCGTTGGCGACGAGAAAACGCGGTCAATACGAATCGACGATCTCCGGTTCGAGACCTCCGTTCCCGTCCGTCAACCATCTCCGCCTCCCAGCGGCGTCCAGACGTCCTCACCGCGAGCGCATGCCGCGATTATTACCGCCGACATCGACGTGAAGGAAGGCCAGAAAGTTGTTGTGGGCAAGAGCGGCCTCGAAGGCGCCGATCGCGCCCTGATCCTCGTGTTGTCCGCCAAAATCGTGGATTGACGGCGCAGTACCGTATCATATTCACGATGGACTTCATGAGTGGCAATACCGGTTGGACTGAAGTGATTTGCGGCCCGATGTTTTCCGGCAAGAGCGAGGAGCTGATCCGGCGCCTTCGGCGCGCGGTGATCGCCCGCAAGCGCGTGCAGGTGTTCAAGCCCGCTCTCGATGACCGCTACTCGGCCGATGCGATCGTTTCGCACGGCGACATGCGGATGGAATCCGAGGTTGTCTCAGACCCCTCGGAGATTCTCGCGAAACTGGACTGGCGAGCGGACGTAATCGGGATCGATGAGGCGAATTTCATGGGGCACGGGCTGATTGATGTCGCCACAAAACTCGCCGACAGCGGCAAACAAGTGATCATTTCCGGTCTGGATACTGACTTCATGGGCCGGCCTTTTTCGCCGGTTCCGGAGTTGTTATGCCTGGCCGAATCGATCACCAAGCTGCTGGCGGTCTGCGTGCGGTGCGGCAATCCCGCCAAGCACACCCAGCGGCTCGTGCCTTCCGGCGAGCTGGTTATGGTGGGCGGCGCGGACGTTTATGAAGCGCGGTGCAGGCGCTGTTTCGAGCCCGGAGTTTCCAGGCAGGAAGTGCTGGAGTTCGCCCGCCCGAGGGCGGCGGCGGAACAAGCGCGGTGACGGATGCCCGCACTGGGGCCAGCTTGAAAACCGGCCTGAGTGGTAAAATGCGAGTGGAACTCCGGGAAAGGAGTGCAAATTACCGTGAGTGATATTGACAACCCTTCCGGCGGCTCAGGGTGGAGCCTGAAAATTTCGGTGCTTTTCGGCGCCGTGATCGCCCTTCTGGCCGCCAATGTGTATTTGTTTATTCAGGTCGATCATCTGCGGAGCGACCTTGGGAAGTTCCGTGACTCGACCCTGACGGAAATATCCAATCTGCGCGAGACGTCTTCGGTAACTACCGCCGCCAACAGGAAGAACCTGGAGGTCATGCGGGAGGAACTCGAGGCCGCGAGGCGGCAGGCGGCTGTTGCCGTCGGCCAGGCGAAGACCGAAGCCGTGAAGAGAGCCGAAGCGCTCGCTTCGCAGCTCGCCGAAGAGCAGAAGCGGCAGTCCGCCCAGATGGCAAGCGAGATCTCCGAGGTGAGAGCCGCTACGAGCGAGGCGGCCACGAAGATCGGCGAGGTGTCCACCGATGTGAATGTCGTCAAGACCGACTTGACGGCGACGAAGTCGGAACTTGAAAAAACCATTTCCGAACTGAAGCGGGTGCGGGGCGACATGGGCGAGATGAGCGGCCTGATCGCCACCAACAGCAAGGAGCTCAACGCCTTGAAAGCGCTCGGCGACCGCAATTACTTCGAGTTCGACCTGCGCAAGGCGAAAAAGCCGCAGAAGATCGGCGATGTCGCAATCCAGCTCAGGAAGACCGACGTCAAGAGAAACAAGTACACGGTGGATTTGATCGCCGACGACAAGAAAGTTGAAAAGAAGGACAAGAACATCAACGAGCCGGTGCAGTTTTACGTGGCGAAGGCGCGGCAGCCTTATGAACTGGTGGTGAACGAGGTTCGCAAGGATCAGATCGTGGGCTACCTCGCTACGCCAAAAGTCCAGAATACTCGTTGATCAACCCTCCCTGCGGGGTGAGCCGGAAACTCACCCCGCGTAAGATTTACATTCCTCCCCCACAGCCTGCCTTGTGTTTTCAATCATTTACGATGGCACCCAGATTGCTCCAGCCGCTCCCGGAATGGAGGCCGCAATATCCAACCGCAGTTTTTTCGCAATCGCGGGCGCCATTGTTGCGTTCGCGGGGGGAGAGGTGCTGTTTTTTGATGCGATCAGCGATCTTCGCGACGAATCCCGAAAACTCCAGCAGTCGATCGTGCACGAAATCGCTGACGTCCGCCAATGGACTCTCGCGGCGAACCAGGAGCAGGCGGTCCAGCTCGATCAGTTGAGGGAGAACCTGACGGCAGCCCGCCGGCAGACTGCCAGGGCGGCGGGACAGGTCAGCGCGGATGCCCAGCGCCACGCAGCCCTGCTGGCTGACAATCTGGCCAGGCAGGTGAACGCGACCAGGCGGCAGGTTTCCGAGGAACTGATGAGCGCGCTCGCCGTGGCTGCGGCGGCCAGCGCCGCTGCCGGCGACTTGACCAGCGAAGTGCGGAACACCCGGGCGGGGATTGCTGCCGCGCGCTCGGAGATCGAGCAGACCTCCGCGGAACTGAACGCCGCGACCAGCCGGCTCGGCCCGATGCGGGACGCCATAGCGGCGAACAGCCGCGAACTGGCGGCGCTGAGGGCGCGCGGGGAGCGGAGGATTTTCGAGTTCGCGCTTGCCAAGTCGATGCTCCGGGAAGTGGCCGGTGTGACGATCCGGCTGCGAAGCGCGGACCCGAGCCGGAATCGCTACAGCGTGGAGTTGACCGCGGACGGCCGGGCCATTGAGCAGAAAGACAGGACCGTGAACGAGCCCGTGCGTTTTCTGGCCAAGGGGCGGCAGCCGTACGAGCTGGTGGTCAACCGGATCGCGGATAACCGGATCGAAGGCTACCTGGCCGCGCCGGCGATTTACTAAATCGCGCCTTTTGGCGCGGCTATTCCAGAGGAAGGGCTGAGATCAGCAGCTTGCCGGGGCGCGCCGCCTCGATCCTCAGCTTGTCGCTCGGCGCGAGATTTCCCGAGAGCGTCAACGTATAGTGCGAGCGCATCACCTCGAAGATGCGAGGGCCCGGCGGGCCGCTCACAGACCGGCTCATGTCGCGCACGTTGAAGCACGCGCCGCCCGTCTGGCGGGCCAGACGTTCGAACATCGACCTCTCGTAGCCGATCATGTACACCGGGAAGATCGATACGCCGTTCCGCCGCGCCAGCCGGACGACGTCCCGCTCCGAGACCCGGCTGTTGCCCTCCGCTCCCGTCGTCAGGAGCAATACGACGCGCCGGAAAATGCTGCTCTGGAAGCCACCGTCGATGGCTGCGTAGAGCGCATCGAGAACCCTCGGGGTGTTCCCGTATTTGATGCCTGCGATGGATTGGCGCAGCAGATCGCGGCTTGAGGTGAAGTCCTGGATCAGATCGGCCGAGGAGTGGAAGGAAACAATCGCCATCTGCTCCTTGGGCTGGAGCTGTTCGATGAGGTTGAGCGCCAGCGGCTGCACCATCTCGCCCACGAGGCTGGTGTCGAGCAGCAGCATGACGTCCATGGTCCGCTGCGAGAATTCGGCCGCCTCCACGCGCCGCTGCGTGCTGCCGTCGCGGACGGTGAAGTCCTCCGCCTTGAGGTCGGTCACTGGTTTGCCGGTTTTCTGCTCGATCACCGTAACCAGCAGTTTCGTGGCAGGCTGGGCGGGCGCCGCAAGGATCGCTGCCAGAGCCAGCCGCCACAGCATGGCGCTACTCCGTCGGACCCGAATCTTTTGCCGGGCCCTCGGCGACGCGGACTTTGGACCCGCTGTCGAGCCGCTGAACCTGGGTGACGGCCACCACTTCGCCGTCTCTCAGACCGTCGTCGACCTCAACATCCGGGCCGAAGCGGTCGCCCAGCTTCACGTCGCGGGCCTCCACCGTGCCGTCCTTGACCACGTACGCCTTATAAGAGCCGAGGACGTAATTCACGGCGCTGAACGGAACCAGGCGAATCTCTTCGAACTTGCTGGTTTTCACTGAAGCCTTGGCGTAAGAACCCGGCTTCAGCTCGCCCGACGGATTCTGGATTAAGGCCTCGACGATGAAGGTGCGCTTGCTCTCATCCACGGTGGGCGAGATCCGCCAGATCTTGCCCCGGAAGACGCGATTGGGAAAGGCTTCGACCGTAACATCGGCGAGCTGCCCCTCCTTCACCCAGGGCGCCATGCGTTCGGGGATTTCAACGCGAAGCCGGATCGGGTCGGTCTTTACCAGGGTAAACAGGGGTGTGTTTGCGCGGACAAACTGGCCGACGGTGACCTGCCGCTCCTTCACGGAAGCGTTGAACGGCGCGCGGACCACCGTGTCGCGCAGCTTTTTCCGTTGCAGCTCGAGTACCGCCTTGAACCGCTCCACTTCCTGAATGAGGTTGCGGGTCTGATTCAGCGTGGCGTCGTATTCGGCCTGTGCGGCCTTGTACCTCGCGCCGGCGGCGTCCAAGTCCTGCCGCGACCCGATATTCTGATCCACCAGCTCGCGAACGCGCTTGTAACGCTGCTCGGCGTCGAAAAGGTCGGCCTGGGCGCGGCGGACCTCCGGAGTCTGGCGGATGTCGGCCACTTTGTCGTTCTCGTTCTTCAGACCGAGCCGTTCGAGAGACTGCCGCAACTGCGCCTCGTTCTGGGCCACCAGGTAGCGCTGCTCCTCATCGGAGATTCGCGCCAGGACCTGGCCCTCTTTGACCGTATCGCCAAGGTCGGCACTGACCTCCCGCACGGGACCGTCCACTTCCGCGCTGATGATGACCTCGTCGTACGGGAAGAGCGTGCCGACGGATTCGACGACCCGCTGTATCTGACGCGTGGCCACGGGCGCTACACGGACCACAACCGGGCCGGAGTCGCGTTTAGCTTCCACATTTGCCTCACGGCCGCACCCCACAGATAGAATCACAAATCCTGTCAGGAGAGAAACGAGAGCAAATTTCATGAAATCCCTAGTTTACCAGCGGTGGCGCTCAAGTGGTTCCACTAGTTCATGGCGTCCTGCAAAGCGGTCGCGGTTACAGCGCCGGGTCGAATTACACGCCGGGCGTTAAACTTCCGTTCGTTCGACAATACCTTCGACGCTGGCGGAATAAATAGCGGGCCCGCCGTCCCGGTCACTATGGAAGAAGATGGACTGGCTGTCCGGCGAGAAAACCGGCAGGACTGCGTCGGGACGCCCCGAGCGGTGCTCGAACAAAGGCAGTTCGCGGCGCGTCACCCGCAACATGAGCACTAAGTAAGGCGATGCGGCGCTGCCGCTCGCCCCCAGGAATACCGAGGCGTCCGTATTCGGCGTGAAGTGCACGTACTGCGCGGTGACCGAAATGAGCCGGTCCGCCCCGGCGGCCAGGTCGTATTCCCGGATGGAGCTCGGCAGGCCCTTATCCTCTGGGAAGTTAAGATAAAGTACGGAATCGGCGCCGGGCGACCAGTAGGCCGGTCCCGTGCGCCCGGGCGCGAGGGGGAGCGGGCGGTTTTGAGTCCCGTCGTAGCCCACCATCCAAAGCTGCTCTTCCCGCCGGTAGAGGATTTGTTTGGCGCCGGGGCTGCCCAGCGGCATCGAGAGCGGTTCCGGCGATTCGACCAGGGTCCGTGCCGCGCCTTTCGAAAGGGGCACAATCCGTAGCAGCCAGACGCCGCCGCGGGTTTCGATCACGAGCGCATGCGATCCGTCGGGCGCGAGGCTGAATCCGGCGCGCCGGAAGCCTTCAGGAACCCGGTAAATTTCCCTTTCTTTGAGGTTGGAAAGCCTTACCTGGCGAAGCGAGGGGCCGTCGAAACAGCAGAAGTAGCGGTCGTCGGGCAGCAGGGTGGCCGTAGCGCCGTCCAGATCTTGAAACGAGGTGACCTGTTGCAGTTCGCCGCTCTTCAGGTTGATCTGAAACACCTGCGGGGAACCGGTGCGGCTGCTCCAGAACAGCAGGAAATCTCCGCGCCGGGAGACCGCCCGGTTCCAGTAGGCGGGCAGATAGCTCGGCTGCGCGGGGTTAGTCAGGCGAAGCAGCGGAAACTCCGTCGCGGGATCGTTGAAATGTTGCCACTCGGCTGGCAGACGGCGCGGTTTGGCCGCGCTCATAGCTGCAGCAGTGAACGAGGCAATGACCGCCCGCCGCGTCCAGTTCCGCACCGCGGTCATAGCCGTGTCCAGTCCAGCACCGCGGTCATAAACGAAAATGTTAGCATGCGCGATTCGAACTGTTGCGCTGCCGGGTGAAATTGCGGTCTTATTAGTCTCATGGATTTGCTCTCGCGCCGCGTCTTTCTGGCCGGTTCCCTCGCCCCGGCGGCGCTCGCCACGGCGCAGCAAGGCCCGCCCCGCGAGGAGCGCGTTGAAAGCCTCACGCCGGGCCCGGCGCCCACCATCGCTTTGAATCACTTCGGCTTCGTTCCGGACGCGCGCAAGCTCCTGGTCGTGCGCATTGTGAAGGAACCCGCGCCCGCCGAGTTCACTCTTCGCGACATCGGGAGCCCGCCGGAGCCGTTCCGCGTCGTCAAGCCGCTGAAGAAAGTGGAATCGGACCTCGGCCCCTGCGCCGTCGGCGATTTTTCCGACGTCACCCGCGAAGCCATGTACCAGATCACGGTGGGCGGGGAGCGCTCGGTACCCTTCTTCATACGGGAGGACGTCTGGCGCCGCACGCTTCCCAAGGCGGTAGGCTACATCCGGGCGCAGCGCTGCGGCTGTGAAGTGCCCAATGTCCACCCGGTTTGCCACCTCGACGACGCGCGCCGGCGCGACACGGGAGAACACGTGGACGTCACCGGCGGATGGCACGACGCAGGCGACCTGCGGAAGTGGATGAGCGCCACCATGCTCAACGGCTTCGCGCTGCTCACGCTGGCGCGCAACCTCGGCGAATCCTGGGACCGCGCGGGGAGCGGCCTCGCGCTCCTGCTGGACGAGTTCCGCTGGGGCAACCGCTATTTCCTCAAGATGCAGGCCCGCGACGGCCGCGTCTGGGCCGACACCGCCGGCGGCCTCAACGGCGACAACAGCGACAACCACTGGACCGACAATCAGATCGGCACGGCCGACGACCGTTACATCAACCCTGCCAAGAACGCCAACATTCAGGCGATGTTCACCGGCATGCAGGCGATGGCCGCCCAGGCGTTCCGCTCCAGCGCCGCCGAATACGCCGCCCAAGTACTGGCCGCCTCGCAGCGCTGCTGGGAGGCAAACGAGCGCGGCTCCGGCACGGCCGAGGTTTCCTGGTGGGCGCGGGCCGCGGCCGAACTTTACCGGGCAACCGGCAGCGACCGATGGCAGACCGAAGCCGTTTCCCTCGGCCGCCGCTTGCTTGCACTCCAGGAGACGCGGTTCATCGGAGGGCAGAAACTCGTGCGCGGCTTCTGGCTCACCGGCCCGAACCAATCCGCGCCCTACACCGATGCCGTGCACGGATCCCTTCCTCCGCTGGCGCTGCTGGAGCTTGCGGAGACGTTCGACGAACACCCCGATGCGAAGCGCTGGCTCGACGCCGTCCGCCTGCACCTGAGCGAATACGTGGCGCCGATGTGCGCGCGCTCCGCCTACGGCATTCTGCCCTTTGGCCTGTTTACCGGGTCGCCTACGCCCGAGTCTTACCGGCCGCTGGCCGGCGAACTGACCTACCGTTACTTCATGCCGGTACGCAAGCAGTTCTGGTGGCTGGGTATGACGGCGCACCTGCTCTCTTACGCTTTCTTGCTCGCCCGGGCGGCGCGCGTGCTGGAGGACAAGACCTGGCGCGACCTGGCCTTTCGCCAGATGGAATGGGTGATGGGCGCGAACCCGTTCGGCGCCTGCCTGATGACCGGAGAAGGCATGCGGAACCCTTACCCGCACTCCCGCTTCGTCGGCCCGATTCCCGGCGGGATCATGAACGGCATCGCGGGAAACGTGCGCGACGAACCCGTGCTCGACACCGAACACGGGTACGACTGGCGCACCACGGAGTACTGGAGCCCGCACAACGCCTACTACATCTCCGCCGTTTCGGCGCTCGGATAAGATGCCCTTTTTGCGCAGAGTGCGGCGCGCACTCACCGCACTGGCCGCCGGAATCGGCTTTCTGGTGTTGATCGTGACGTTCACGCCGGTGGTCTCCTGGTACGCGCGCCTGCTGGCGGGCCCATGGGACGATCCGAAGGGCGACACCATGATCGTCCTCGGCGCAGGCGTAATCGACAGTATTACTCTCGGGCCCAGCTCGTACTGGCGGGCCATTTACGCCGGCCGCTTCTACCGGGAAGGGGGCTTCAACCGCGTGGTGGCAAGCGGGGCCGAAGTCGGGCCGCTCATCCGCGACTTCCTTCTGTGGTACGGGGTGCCTGCGAACGCCATCGAGGTGGAGGACAAGTCCACCAGCACGCGCGAGAACGCGGTGTATACCGCCCGCCTGCTCGCGGGATCGGCCGCGGCCCCTGTCCTGGTGACCAGCGATTATCATATGTTCCGGGCGCGGCGCGCCTTCCAAAAGGCGGGGCTGAACGTCCGGCCCAGACCGTTCCCGGATTGCCTGAAGCGCTACAACTTCATCACCCAACGCTGGAGCGCTTTTCTCGACCTTGCCACCGAGACGGCAAAAATCGCGTGGTACTTCGTCCGCGGCTGGATCTGAGGCGCAAAAGACCCGTTTTGCTGAATCAACTCCAGGGCTCGAGCATCTATGACCTATATGCAGAGAAAAGCTTCAGCAGTATGGAAAGGCGGGCTCAAGGACGGCAAAGGCACAGTCTCCACGGCCAGCGGAGTGCTCGCGGATACCCAGTATTCTTTCGGATCGCGCTTTGAAGAAGGCATCGGGACGAACCCCGAGGAGTTGATCGCGGCGGCGCACGCCGGTTGTTTCGCTATGGCGCTGTCGGCGCAGTTGGGCGAAGTGGGTTTAAAGCCCGAAAGCATTCGCGCCTCGGCCGCGGTTACCCTGGAAAAAACGGCGGACGGCTGGACGGTCACCAAGAGCCACCTGGACGTCGTCGCCAAGGTCCCCGGGGCGGACGCCGCCGCGTTCGACAAAGCAGCGAACAACGCCAAGGCGGGCTGCCCCATCTCGCGCCTTTTGAAGGCGGAAATCACGATGAACGCGCGGCTGGAGTAGGCCGGCCGCGCGGATCAGCGGCTCAGATCGCGGATGTAGATATCCTTGAACGACATGTCGCCTTCGCCACCCGAATGCAGTTGAAGAGCGATGTAGCCGTCGAAGGATTTGGGCGACGGGTCTGTGAAATCCACCATCAGAACGCCGTTCAGCCGGGAAATGTAGCGGTTGCCGACGACTTTGATCAGCAGGTCGTTCCAGTCATTGCGCCGGATAACCGTCTCGTTTTCGGGCGCCGGCCACACCACCCACCCCCGCCCGTCGCCGTAGATTCCGCCGGTGTGGTGGTTCAGGGTTTGATCGATCTCGACTTGCAGGCCTTTGCTGACATCCGCCGTTCCTGGTTTGAAGTCGGTGTGGAAGAAGACGCCGCTATTGCCGTCGGCCTGGCAGCGGAAGCGCAACGACAGCTCGAAGTCCCTGTAAGTCTTCTCGGTGCGCAGATAGCCGTATTCCTTGGTAACCGCCCGGCCGCGGATTGCGCCTTCCTCTACGGTCCATTTTTCCTTGCCGACTTCAACCCAGCCGGTCAGGTCTTTTCCGTTGAACAGCGACACCCAGGCGGGGCCCGCCGGAGCCTGTGCCCAGGCGATGGTTGCGGCAGCGAAAAT
>JBLNCW010000087.1:0-49307 GCA_050261015.1 Rhodospirillales bacterium
CCAGGGCCTCATCAGCCATCGCGCGAATCTTGCGAAGGGGGTGGTTTTCCCGAACCCGCTGTTCCGGCGACAAGTAGCTGTACATGTCTGCTTGCTGATGATCGCGGCCGCGCATGCAGACTAGACGATCAGAACATTCCAGCCATAACGTGTTTCAGGGTTTCAGCCTGTGTTTTTCCGTAACCTGCTAAAAGCCGCGTCTGTTGAACACGCCCCCTACCGGAACCCATCCGCCAGCAGGATGTCCGCGTTTGAGGGATCCAGCCGCACCACCAGCATCGATTTCCGGTCCGGCGCCAGCGAGAACGGCCCGATGCCGATCGGCAGGATCGGCTCCGGATAGTCCGCCACCAGCCGCACGCGGCGCGTCTTCCAGTCCATGTAGAAGAGCGATTGCTGCACCGGCGCCCCCGGCCGCGCGCCCAGATAGTAAATCCCGTCCTCCGACAAAGCCCAGCACGACGTGCAGTATGGCACCAGCCCGGAAAGCACCCGCTCCACTTCGCCCGTCGCCACGCGCACATGCGAAAGCGTCGTGTCGGCCGGCTCGCGCACGAAGTAGACGAACTCGCCGTCGGGCGAAACGTCCAGCGAAAGCCCGCGGACGTGCGTCACCACTTCGGCGCGGCCGCCCGCCGCAGGGTAGCGCAGGATCGACCCTGCCGCCGACGCATAGATCCACTTCCCGTCGGGGGAAAACACCGGATGCACGCCGCGCGCCCCAAAGGGCCGCACCTGCCAGCGCCCGCCTTCCTCCTCGGCCAGGAACATCTCCGTCGTGGCCGCGTCGTTGTACACCAGCCGCCGGCCGTCCGGCGACCACCGCGGCACCGACGGCCGCCCCTTCAGCGACGTCACCTGCACCGGCTGGCTGCCGTCGGCCTGGCACACCCAGATCTGCTCCTCGCCCGTCCGGTCGGACCGGAACGCCACCCGCCGCCCGTCCGGCGAATACTGCGGCGAGGCGTCCTGTCCCGAGGACGCGGCGATCCGCTGCCATTCCACCTTGGGCCCGAGCGTCAGTCTCCAGATGTTCGGATCGTTCTGCACAAGCGAGTAGACGAGCCGCGCCGCCCGCCGCGAATGCGAAAACTGGATCGGAAATTCGCCGTAAATCGCCGCCGGCGCCGGATCCTTCCCCTGCGCCAGCCGCCAGATCCGGTACGAGCCGTCTCGTGACGAGCCGGCCAGCAGGTCGTTCTCCGTCCAGTCCACGCCGGTCACCATCCGCGAATCCGCCGTCCACTGCCGCGGCGTCCCGCCTGTCACCGGCACCGTGAACACCTCCTGGTAGCTCCGGTGGAAGGCGCGGATGAAGGCGATCGTTTGCCCGTCGGGCGAAAACCGCGGCGCCACGTCGCCGATGATCAGCTCCGCCGGCTGCGTCAGCCGCCGTTTCTCGCCCGTCCTCAGATCCACAAGGAAAATGGAGAGCGGCTCGCTCAGCGAAGGCGTGTCGTCCACGGCCAGCATCGTCCCGTCCGGCGACCAGTCCAGGTGGAAATACGCGAGCCCGAAGCGCATCGGCAGCACCGGCGCCACCACCTGCGGCGCCCCGCCCTCCGCATCCAGAATCACGATCTCCCCTGAGGAAGTGCCGAATCGCAGACACGCAATCCGCCGCCTGTCCGGCGACCACGCGGGGCTCGACCACGAATACCCGGACACGGACACCTGCCGCGGCGTGGCCTCGCCCAGCCTCTGCACCCAGATCCCCGGCAGCGCCCGCTCATCCTCCTGCCACACGAAGGCCACCGCGCTTCCATCCGGCGAAATGGCCGGCTGGTACTCCTTTCCCGCAAGCCGCGTCACCGGCGTCACAGCCGACGAAAGTTCCGACCCGTCCCGCCGGATCACCGCCAGCACAAGCATCACGACACCTGCCAGTGCCAGAATCCCGGCCGCTGCCTTCCGCCACCGCGGCCCCGTCCCTGCCGCCGGCGCCGTTCCCGCAGCAGCCTCCGGCCCTGGGGTTTCGGCCCGTTCCGGCAGGTCCACCCCCACCGGCCCCAGCAGCCGATATCCTCGCCCGGGGAACGTCTCGATATAGGCTGGCTCGCCCGGCGCCGCCGCAAGAGTCTTCCGGATCACGGCCACGTTCTGTGCCAGATTCGCCTCGTCCACCACCCGGTCCGGCCAGACCGCCGCCAGCATTTCCTCCTTTGTCACCACCTCCGGGGATCGCGAAGCCAGCACGATCAGCGTCTCTACCGCCTTCCGGGTCAGACGCACAGGCTGGCCGCCCCGGAACAGTACTTTGGCCGCAGCGTCCAGCCGGAAGGGCCCGAAGCTGTAGACCGGATGCTTTTGCAAGACGTTACCCCGCGGATTTTAGGAATTTCTCAGAAACTTCTCAACGCCCCATCATGGCACAAAACCGCCATTCCGGCGCATCTTGGGGGGGCAGTTCCAGTGTGGGGCGCGGTTGTAAACGCGCCCGGCAGAGCACTGAAATATCTGTGGTGGGAGTCCGAAGGACCTCCCCCGTAGCCAGACTAGGATGCGCTCGATGTGGAGAGGCTGGATCTTTGCACTGATCCCGCTGCTGGCGGCAGACGCCGCCTCTGTCGAAGAAGTGGCGAAAGGCTTGCAGGAGCCGCCCCCGGAAGCCCGCATTATGATGCGGTGGTGGTGGTTCGGCCCCGCCGTCACCCACCCGGAGCTGGCCCGCCAGTTGGAAGCGATGCGGGCGGCCGGAATCGGCGGCGTGGAGATCCAGCCCGTCTACCCGCTCGCCGTGGGGGATCCCGCCAGCGGAATCCGCAACCTCCGGTTCCTGTCGCCGGAGTTTTTCAGCGCCCTGCGCTTTACGGCCGAAACGGCCCGCCGTCTCGGGCTTCGCGTCGACATGACGCTCGGCAGCGGCTGGCCCTTCGGCGGCCCCACCATTCCACGGGAACTGGCCGCCCCCAGGCTTCGGGTCGAGCCTGCCAACCGCCCCCCTCAGCTACGCTGGGGCGAACGCGTCCTGCGCGAATTCCCACAGCACAACCTCCGCTTCATTGAAAGCCGCACCGGCCAGATGGTGAAGCGGGCGGCCGTTGGCGCCGAAGGGTTCGTCTTCGACCCCTACAGCCGCGCGGCGCTGGACCGCTATCTCGAAACCGTCGGCGGCCCCCTGCTGCGCGCATTCGGGCCCCTCAGGCCCTACGCTGTCTTCTGCGACAGCCTGGAAGTGTTCGGCTCGGACTGGACTCCGGATCTACCCGAAGAGTTTCTCCGCCGCCGTGGCTACGACCTGATGCCGCTGCTGCCCGCGCTCGTCGGCGACTGGGATGAAGACAAGGCCCGCGTGCGCCATGACTGGGCACTGACTCTCTCCGAACTGGCCGAAGAGCGCTTCCTCCAGCCGCTGGCGGAATGGGCTCGCCGCAACGGCGTGAAGTTCCGCGCCCAAGTCTACGGCACCCCGCCGGTAACGCTCTCCAGCCAGCGCTACGTCGACCTCGCCGACGGCGAACAGACCCAGTGGCGGCAGCTCAGCGCTTCCCGCTGGGCCTCCAGCGCCAACCATATCCTTCGCCGGCCGGTGACCGCCTCCGAGACCTGGACCTGGCTCCACTCGCCTTCCTTCGCGGCCACGCCCCTGGACATCAAGGCCGAAGCCGACATCCACTTCATCCAGGGCATCAACCAGCTAATCGGTCACGGCTGGCCCTACTCGCCCCAGCAGGCCGGCAAGCCAGGCTGGGCCTTCTATGCGGCCGCCGCCCTGAACGACCTCAACCCCTGGTGGCCTGTCATGCCCGACCTCGCGCTCTACCTCCAGCGCGCCAGTTGGCTCCTTCGCCAGGGCGAGCCGGCCGCCGACTTGCTGCTCTACCTCCCGGTCGCCGACATCCGCTCGCACTTCTCCGCCGCGAGCGGCCACGTCTCCATCGACCGCGGCGCGCACGACGTGCTCGGCGACGCTGTCATCCCCCAGATCCTCGATGCCGGCTACAACTTCGACGCCGTCGACGACGGCTTGCTCGAGGAGGCCCTCGCTGGCCGCCGCTACCGCGGCATCGTGCTGGCCAACGCCGAACGCATCGAAGCCGGTGTGCTGGAACGGCTGGCTGCGTTCGCGCGCGAAGGCGGCGCCGTCTTCTTCGCCGGCCGCCGCCCGCGGCTGTCGCCCGGCTATCTCCATAGCGGTGACAACGACCAGCGCGTGCAGGCCGCCGCCGCCCGGCTGCTCTCCATACCCGGCGTTCATCTGGTCGAAGACGTCGCCCACCTCGGCCGGGCCCTGCGCCAGGCCATCGAGCCGCCTGTCGAGTGGACGCCCGCGGCCGGCGCGATTGGCTATGCGCACAGAAAACTCGAAAATGGCGAAGTCTTTTTCCTCGCCAATATTGGCAATGCGCCGTGGCGCGGCCGCCTGCGCTTCCGCGCCGCGGCCCAGCCCGCCTTGGCGTGGGATCTGCTGTCGGGCGAAAAACAGGAATTCCGCGGAGAAATCGAGATCCCCGCTTACGGTTCGCTTGTCTTCTTCACGGGCGGGCCTGCCAATCCGGCGCCCCCGCGCAAGCTGCTTGTGCGCGAGCTGGATCTCAGCAGGGGCTGGGACGTCACGTTCCTCGAAACCGGCCGCAGGGTCCGGTACGAGACGCTGCGCTCCTGGACCGAGGACGAAGAGACGCGCTTCTATTCCGGCGTCGCGGCTTATGAAAAAACGATCCAGGCAGACGCCGCCTCGCTCCGCGCCTGGTTCGAATTCGGCCCTGTCAGGCCTCTGGAGCCCGCCTCGCAGCGGCAGCCCGGCATGCGCGCCTGGGTCGATGCGCCTGTGCGCGACGCGGCCGTCGTCTACGTCAACGGCCGCCGCGCCGGAAGCGTCTTCGCCCCTCCCTACCGGATCGATCTCAGCGGCTTCCTTCAGGCGGGCGAAAACCGCCTCCGGATCGAAGTCGCCAACACGAACCTGAACCTGCTGGCCAGGCTCGGCGAGCCGGACTACCGTGTCCTCGCCGCCGCCTACGGGGAACGGTTCCAGATGCAGGATATGCGGAGCCTGCAGCCTGCTCCCAGCGGGCTGCTCGGCGCCGTCAAGCTCGTCGTCTGGCGGCAGCCAGATGGCGAAACTTCGAGCAGTGGGAGCATCTCAGCGCCGCAAAGCGGGCCGCGCGCTCGCGCCGGCGGCGCCAATCAAACCAGGTGAAAGGAAAGCTATGAAGTCTCGCATTGTGTGGATCATTGCACTCTGCTACCTGCTCGCTTCCGCGGGCATGGCGCAGGACCCGCGTGGCACCATCACGGGTACCGTCACCGACCCGTCAGGGGCGGTGGTGCCCAACGCCAGCGTGGAAGTCATTAACAAGGCCATGGGCACCCGGATCAGTCTGAAGACCAACGATGCCGGTGTGTACAACGCGCTGTATCTGCTTCCGGGCCGCTACCAGATCGTCGTCGAGACGCCCGGCTTCAAGAAGGCCATCCGCGACGACGTCGAGTTGCGCATCGACGACCGCATCGCCGTCAACGTCCAGCTCGAAGTCGGCGTCAGTGAGCAGACCGTCACCGTCACCGGCGAAACCCCGCTGCTGGCCACCGAAACCGCTTCGACGGGCACCGTGGTCGACTCGCGCAGGGTCACAGAACTGCCAATCCCCCACGGCAACCCTTACTTCCTCATCAACCTTGCCGCCGGCGTCTCGTTCACCCGCGACGCCCGGCTTGACCGCCCCTTCGAACCCACGCACATCGTCGGCTACACCATGAACGGCACCCGCGCCAACCGCAGTGACATCACCATCGACGGCGCAGTCAGCACCGCCACTGCCAACGCCGGCGAGGTCATCGCCTCCTACGTGCCTCCGGCCGACATTGTCCAGGAATTCAAGGTCCAGACAACCACCTTCGACGCCCAGTTCGGCCATACCGAAGGCGGCGTCACCAACATCAGCATCAAGTCCGGCAGCAACGAGTTCCACGGCACCGGCTACTACACCAACATGACGCCGTCGCTGTTCGCCAACGACTTCTTCGGCAACCGCAGCAACATCCCGCTGGCCGACTTCTACTACCACCGCTACGGCGCCTCCCTCGGCGGCCCCGTCATCCTCCCGAAACTCTACAACGGCCGCAACCGCACGTTCTTTCAGTGGGGCATGGAAGGCATCAAGGAAGGCCGCCCGCGCAACAACGGCACCCCCACCGTGCCTACCGAGGCCATGAAGAACGGCGATTTCTCCGCGCTGCTCGCCGTCTCCAGCAGCTTCCAGATCTACAACCCCTGGACGCGCCGCCCCGCCTCCGGCGGCCGCTTCCAGTCCGATCCCTTCCCGGACAACATTATCCCCCCCTCCCTGTTCAACCCCATCTCCAAAAAGGTCCTCGACACTTACTACCCGAAGCCACTCCAGGCCGGCAACCCCGACGGCACTAACAACTATCTCCGGCCGGAGCTGATGGAGACCGCCGATTACCTGTCCAACACCATCCGCATCGACCACAACATCACGGAGTCCAACCGCATGTACTTCCGCACCAGTTGGTATGACCGCGACAGTTGGTACAACGACTACTTCGACAACGCCGCCACCGGCCAGTCCTTCTGGTTCATCTCCCGCTCGGCCGTCGTCGACGACGTCTGGACGCCGAGCCCCACCGTGGTGCTCAACGCCCGCTACGGCTACAACCGCTTCATCCGCCTCCAGGACGGCAACCCCCTCGGCAATGGCTTCGACCTCACCTCCCTCGGCTTCCCCGCCTCGTACAACAACGCCATTTCGCCCGACATCCGCCGCTTCCCGCGTTTCGACATCACCGGCTACCAGGGTACCGGCTTCGGCGGCGAAAACCGCCCCAACGACACCCACAACGTCACCGCCGTGCTCACCAAGATGTTCTCGCGGCATTCCGTCAAGACCGGCATGGAGTTCCGCTCCTATCGCGAAACCAGCACCTTCTTTGGCAACGAGCAGACCGGCCGCTTCAATTTCGACGCCACCTACACGCGCGGCCCCCTCGACAACTCGCCGACCGCGCCCAACTCCCTCGGCCAGTCCGTCGCGGCCTTCCTGCTGGGCATCCCCACGGGTTCCAGCTACGCCGCCGTGCGTGACAGCTACGCCGAGCAGTCCGTCTCCTGGTCTTGGTTCGTCCAGGACGACTGGAAAGTCAACTCCCGCCTCACGCTGAACCTCGGCCTCCGCTGGGAGTGGGACGGCCCGCTCACTGAGCGCTTCAACCGCAGCGTCCGCCGCTTCGACACCAGCTACACCCAGCCGTTCGAAGCGGCCGCCCGCGCCGCCTACGCCAACAATCCCACGGAGGAAGTTCCGGCCTCCCAGTTCACAACCCGCGGCGGCCTCACCTTTGCCGGCGTCAACGGCGAACCCCGCACTCTCTACGAGACCCCGAAGAACAACTTCATGCCCCGCTTCGGCTTCGCCTACCAGATCGATCCGAAGACCGTCATGCGCGGCGGCTACGGCATATTCTTCGGCTTCCTCGGCCAGCGCCGCGGCGACGTCATCCAGACCGGCTTCAGCCGCAACACGCCGTTCGTTCCCACGCTCGACGGCTACACCTTCATCCGCACGCTTTCGGATCCGTTCCCGGACGGCATCCTGATGCCGGTTGGCGCCGCCCAGGGCTATCAGACCTACGTCGGCAACTCCATCTCGTTCTTCAACGAGAGGCCGCTCCGACCCTACATGCAGCGCTGGCAGCTCGGCTTCCAGCGCACCATCGGCGCCGGCTACGTGGCTGAACTGAGCTACTCCGGCAACCGCGGCACGCACATCGAGATCGGCCAGAACTTCAACGCCACGCCGCTCGAATACCTCAGCCAGAGCCTGCTGCGGGACAACGACCGCATCAACTATCTCACGCAGAACCTGCCCAACCCGTTCCGCGGCCTGATGCCCGCCGATGCGGTCTCGGCCTTCACCGGCGCCAACATGCCGCGCGAACGGCTGCTGCGGCCTTTCCCCCACTTCGACGCGGTCAACGCCTCCCGCTTCGACGGCTACTCCTGGTACCACGCTCTCCAGGCCAGCCTCGAAAAGCGCTTCTCCACAGGCTACATGATAGGCGTCAGCTACACCTTCTCGAAGTTCATGCAGGCCACCGAGACGCTGAACACCAACGACCCGCGCCCCGTGGAAGTCATCAGCGACCTCGACCGCCCGCACCACCTCGTCGTCAACTCCATCTGGGAGACGCCGTTCGGCAGAGGGCGGCGCTGGGGCTCCAACCTGCCATTCCTCGCCGACCTCTTCCTCGGCGGCTGGCAAGTCTCCGGCGTCTACACCTTCCAGAGCGGCGCGCCGATCAACTTCGGCAACATCATCTTCATCGGCGACCTGAAGGACATCCGGCTGCCGAGCGACCAGCGCACCGTCGAACGCTGGTTCAACATCGACGCCGGCTTCGAGCGGCGCTCGGCCTACCAACTGGACCGCAATGTCCGCTGGTTCCCGCCGCGCTTCAGCTTCCTCCGCGCGCATGGGATCAGCAACTTCGACCTCGCCCTCACCAAGAACACACGGCTGTTCAATGAGAAGTTGAACGTGCAATTCAAGGCCGAGTTCCTCAACGCCATGAACCACCCGCAGTTCCCGGCGCCCAACACCACGGTGACGTCCGCGCAGTTCGGCCAGGCCATCGCCTCCAATCAGGCGAACTACCCGCGCCGTACCCAATTGATGGCCAAGTTCATCTTCTGACCGCAAACGGCCCGGTGGTTTACCCCGCCCCGGCACGGATTCCGTCCGGGGCGGGGTAATTTTTTTGCAGACGTGCGCCGTTCGTATGAGGCGATGAAGGGGAAAATCTCGCAACATAATTGCCGGCCTTCGTTCGCGAGCCGGGTAGCGGTTGCCGTGCCGCAATCCGCTCATGCTGCACGCGGATTGTGGACGACGGGGTTCCGGAGCGGTTACAACAAAAGTGAAGAAACTTGCTCCAGCGCTCGCTAAAGAGGTTATTTGATGGACTCACGGCCTGGCGCACGCACTTCGCTCGCGGCCCTCGCTGCCGTTGCGCTTTCGGGCGCAGCATTCTACCTCACCTACGGTCTGGCCCCGCGTTGGTGGGCCCCATAACTGGCCGCCCTGCCGGTCCTGTGGATCGCGCCCCGGCTGTCCTGGTGGGCCATTACAGTGGCCGCGCTCGCGGCAGGCGCTATCGGACGTCTAAGCATGATTGGATACTACCAGCGCTTGCAGCTCCCCTTGGCCCTGCTGCTAGCGTCCGTCATCGTTCCGGCTGCCGCCTTCTGCCTCGCCGTCGTTCTCTTTCGCGCTTTCTTCCGGCGCGGACAACCATGGCTCGCCGCGCTGGCGTTCCCCTGTCTGGTGATCGCCTACGAATACCTGATCAGTCTGAGCGTCGGCACCTTCAACTCCACGGCGTATACCCAGTTGAAGAACTTGCCCGTGCTCCAGCTCGGCGCTCTTGCCGGACTGTGGAGCATCGGCTTCGCCGTGATGTTGTTCCCATCCATGATCGCCGCGATCCTCCTCAGTCCAGCCCGGCCCCGGCGCCAGCTCTCGATCGCCTTCGCCGCAATTCATGTCTGCGTGCTTGGCTACGGCGTGTGGCGCTTATCCACAGCTCCCAACTCCCCCCCCCAGACCATCTCCATCGGAGTGGTCGCCTCAGACCTCCCCCAAAACACATTCCCCGACAAAGATCCCGACGCCATGCGCCTCCTGCGCGAATACGCGGATCAGGTGAAACTCCTCGCTCAGCGCGGAGCTCGCATCGCAGTGATGCCTGAGATGACCGCGCTCGTCCGCGAGTCCATCAGTGCCGACGTCGACGCCCTCTTCCGCCAAACCGCGCGCGAAGCCAACATACAGATAGTTGTTGGCGTCCTGCACGCAACCGGGAACGGCACATTCAACGAAGCCCGTCTGTATCCGGAATCCGGCGCGCCCCCCGTGGTCTACCGCAAGCGCCACCTGGTCCCGGTGGTCGAAGGCCGCACTACTCCCGAGAACGATTTCGAGATCGTCCGCCACCCCGCAGGCATCATCGGACTCGCAATCTGCCGCGACATGGATTACCCCGATCCCGCGCGCCAGTACGGCCAGGCCCAGGCCGGCCTCGTTCTCGTCCCCGCCTGGGATTTCGACATCGACCGCTACTGGCACGGCCACCTCTCCATCCTGCGCGGTGTCGAGAACGGCTTCACCGTGGCCCGCGCCGCCAAGAACGGCTTGCTCTTTGTGAGCGACAGCCGCGGCCGCATCCTGGCCGAGACCCGCACCACACCCGAGCTGCCATTCACAACGATGCTCGCCACGGTTCCCGTCCACCACGCGGTGACGCTCTATCAATTCTGGGGCGATTGGTTTGCCTGGTTCACCCTCGCCGTCCTCGGCGCCCTGCTCATCACGTTTGTGGCGCGCCGGCCTGCCCGGACAGCCCCAGAAACCGTCAAACAGAGCGGTCAGTTGAGTTCTTGAGCGAGTCCGATAAGAAGACCTTCAGGTCCCCATGCTGTCCAATCCACATGCTCTGGTCTGGTCCAACAACGCTATGCGCATGGAACCCTGGCGACGGTAAAGTGGAGGCGGAGCATTCCGACGGCGCCGGTCTCCAAGATCTCAAAACCAGCCGAACTGAGCACGTCGACCACTTCCTCTAAGTCGACACGATGACTTCCGTGGATGTAATCAAAAATGCTCTTTTTGTTTCGGTCCACCCGGCCGGTGTCGACCACTAGCGCGCGGCCGCCTGGTATTAAAACTCGCCGGACCTCAGCCGCCACTTCGCGCCTTGAACTCTTCGGCAAATGATGAACCATCAGCGTGGAGAGCACGACATCGAATTGAGCCTCGGGAAAGGGCAGAGATTGCGCAAATCCTTGTTGAAATGAAACCTCGACGCCCTGTTTCCTCGCCTTCTTCGCGGCTCTGGCGATCATCTCTGGCGACGGGTCCACGCCGAAAACCGCACCCGCGGACCCGACCTTGCGTTTTGCCGCAATGGCAAGCGTTCCGGTGCCGCAGCCAATATCAAGGACCGACTCGCCGGGTTTCAGCGCTGCGAATCGAAGGAGCTTTTCGCGAAAAACTGCTTCCTTCCCGAGGGTCAACAGCCAGAGCAGAAAATCATAGCGGCCGGCCCCGTGCAGGATTTTGCCGGCGCCTTCACTCCTCGTTGCGCTCGTCATATAATCGCCGCCCTTCTGAGTTTGTGAACACCTGTTTTAGATGTGCTTTATGAACGTGCCGTCGTTCAGTTCACGCAAGGCCTGCCGCAACTGATCTTGCGTATTCATCACAATCGGGCCGTACCAGGCCACGGGTTCCCGGAGCGGTTTGCCGGATATGAGAAGGAACCGAATGCCCTCAGGCCCCGCCTGCACCACGATCTCATCCCCGCGATCGAACAGCACCAGCGAATGGTTCTTGGCATCGTATACAGCCGGAGCGTTCGGGTCCACGGCCGATTCCGTCAGCACCGCCCGCGGATCGCTCGCGTTGCGGAACGTCCCGCTCCCCGCGAACACATACGCGAAGGCGTGCCGCGTAATCTCCACCGCGATCCGCCGCTTCCGTCCGGGTGGCACCGAGATATCGATGTAATTCGGATCCGCCGCGACTCCTTCCACCGGGCCCTTCTTCCCCCAGAACTCGCCGCAGATCACCCGCGCCTTCGTCCCGTCGTCCTCAGTCACCTCCGGGATCGCCGCCGACGGAATGTCCTGGTATCGGGGATTCGTCATCTTCAACGACGCCGGCAGATTCGCCCACAACTGGAACCCGTGCATCCGTCCCTGCGAGTCGCCCTTCGGCATCTCCTGGTGCAGGATCCCGCTCCCCGCGGTCATCCACTGCACATCACCGGCACCCATCTTGCCCTTGTTGCCCAGACTGTCTCCGTGCTCTACTGTCCCAGCGAGAACATACGTGATCGTCTCGATCCCGCGGTGCGGGTGCCACGGAAACCCCGCCAGGTAATCGGCCGGATTATCGTTCCGGAAATCGTCGAACAGCAGAAACGGATCGAACTCTTTCGTATTCCCGAACCCGAACGCCCGCTCCAGCCGAACCCCCGCTCCCTCCAAAGTCGAATGCGTCTGCAAAATGTTTTTCACCGGTCGTAACGACATAGCCCCTCCAAACAGAAAATGCGCCCCCCGCAAGGCACATTCGATTTCTTTACGCAGCCTTCACGAACTGCACGTCCAACGTAAGCGTGACCTCGTCGCCCACCAGGATCCCACCCGCCCCCAGCGCCGCGTTCCACGTCAGCCCGTTGTCCTTGGGGTTGATCTTCGTGGTCGCCGAGAGGCCGATGCGGCCATTGTCCCACGGATCCTTAGCCGGCGGCGTCGGTCCAGGTGCGTGTCGCGCTGGGCATCGACGCTTCCTTGGAGCCGCGGAGAAACCCTCTTCCCCTCACTCGCTCCCGGCCATGGTCAGACGCCAGTCCAGTTCGTTGAGGAAGCGCTTGTCTTGCCGCCAGCGGGGGCGCACCTTGACGTACAGCTCGAGAAACACCTTGCGGTTCAGCAGCCGCTCGATCTCTTCGCGCGCCAGCGTCCCGATGCGCTTCAGCATCGCTCCCCCGGCGCCGATCACGATCCTTTTCTGCCCCTCGCGCTCCACGTAAATCGTCGCCGCGATGCGCGTGACATGGGGCTTCTCCTCCCACTCGTCCACCAGCACCGCGATCGAGTGCGGCACTTCCTCACGCGTCTCGGCCAGCAGCTTTTCGCGGATCAGCTCCGCCGCCAGGAACCGCTCCGGCTGGTCGGTGAGATGATCGGGAGGGAAATACGCCGGTCCCTCCGGCAGCCGCTTCACGATGGCCTCGCGGAGTTCCTCGACCCCCTCCCCGGTCAGGGCCGAAATCGGGATGTACTCCGCGAAATCGCGGCGCGAACGGAACTGCTCGATCAACGGCAGCAGCAGCGCCTTGGACTTGAGCCGGTCGATCTTGTTCAGCGCCAGCAGAACCGGCGCGGAGGTCTTCCCGATCAGCTCGATGCTCTCCCAGTCCTCGTCGCCCGGCTGCCGCGAAGCGTCAACCACGTAAACCAGCGCGTCTCGTTCGTCCAGCGCGGCGCGGATCGTCTCCATCATGCGGCTGTTGAACAGCGAATCGGGCTTGTGGATCCCCGGCGTGTCCACGAAGATGATCTGCGCGCGGTCCGTCGTCGTCACGCCCTGGATCAGCGTGCGCGTCGTTTGAGGCTTGTCGGAAACGATGGCAAGTTTCGCGCCCGTGAGCGCGTTCAGCAGCGTCGATTTCCCTACGTTGGGGCGGCCCAGAATCGAGACGAACCCCGAAACGAAACCCGGCCGCTCAGGCATGGCTCGCCGTCTCCGCTTTCGAAACGCGCACCTGCTCAACGCGAAGATCGTTCCCGGCCAGCACCTCGATCCGGATTCCGTCCCGCTCCACGAACTCGCCCGGATGCGGCACCCTGCCCAGCCACTCCATGAGCAGCCCGCCGATGGTCGTCGACCCCGGCTGTTCGGTTGGGTGAAAGTCCATCAGCTCCTCCAGCCGGTCCAGGCCGAAATTGCCGGAGACGATGTAGTGGCCGTGCGTGTCCTGGCTGACGTCGAGCCCGGGCTCGTGCTCGTCGCGTATCTCGCCGAACACTTCTTCCACCAGGTCCTCCATCGTCACCAGCCCGGCCGTGTTGCCGTATTCGTCCACCACGATGGCCATGTGCGCGCGGTCGGCCTGCATCTCGCGGAGCAAATCGTTCACCGGTTTGGTCTCGGGGACAAAGCGGATCGTCCGGGCAATCTCTCTCACCTTACGGTTCTTGCGGTCGTTTTCCTCCAGTTCGAGCATATCCCGCACGTGAACAAAGCCGATGATGGAGTCGATCGTCTCCTCGTACACCGGAATACGCGAATACTGTTCGTTGATGACGAGCTGGCGCAGGTCTTCCATCGTCTTGTCCGCCGAGATCGCCACCATGTCCGGCCGCGGCGTCATCACCTCGCGGACGCGCTTGTCTCCGAACGCCACCACCGACTGGATCAGCTCGCCGTCCCGCTCCTCGATCAGCCCTTCCTCGGTGCCCGCCGCGATCAGCGCCTCCAGATTGTCCGCCGGCGTCGGTTCCTCCTTTTCGGTCTCGCTGACATCGGTCAGATCCGTCAGCGACTGGAAGAAGCCAAAGATTGTCACCAGCGGGCTCAGCACGATCGCCGTGACGCGGAACAGCGGTATGAGCGGCAGCAGCCACCGCCCGCTGCTCCGGCGGTAAAGCACGTGCGGCGCAACGTACGTGGTCAGCAGCATCGTCAGCCATGAGAATACGGCCGCCTCGGTCACCGGGCGGAGCACATTGCCCTTCCAGAACCCGGGATTCAAGAGCAGGAACACCAATCCCAAAAGCAGCAGCAGCGTGTGTTTGACAACCGAAAACGTGAGCACGCCGCGATCGTGGGGCAGCCGCAGCCTGTCGTAGAGGGATTCTTTGAAAAGCTCCAGCGCGGGCTTTTCGCGCGGGCGCAGCCGCATCGCCTCGTAATACAGGAGCTGCAGCGAGGTCACGGCCACCAGGGATAGCCCGAAAACGATCGCAGCGCCGATAAACAGAGCAGTCATGACGCTACGCTTCCAGCCCCAGAGTTTGGCGCTCGGTCAGCCCGGCCGGCAGATTGAGCTGCTGGCGAAACCGCCTTTCGGCGCGGGCCATGCGCCCCCGGTCGCGCTCGTGATCCATCCCGAGAAGGTGGAGCAGCCCGTGCAGCATCAGGATTCCGATCTCCTCCTCCACCGTGTGCCCGAACTCCCGCGCCTGCTCCGCCGCGCGCGCCGCCGATATGGCGATCTCTCCCAGGAATCCGTCGGGGGCGCCCGAGGGGAAAGATAGTACATCGGTGGGATAGTCGCGGCCCAGGAACTCCCGGTTCAGGCGGCGCAGTTCGCGGTCCCCGGTAATCAGGCAGGTGAATTCGCGGCCGGGAGCCACTTTCGCCCGCAATGACGAAGCAAGCTCCCGCAGAGCCCGGCGCCGCAGGCCTCTGACGCCGGGGCGAAAAATGAGACTTTCCGGAGGGTCCGACATGGGAGCGAATCAGGCTTCAGGCGGAACGGGAGCGCCGTTGCCGCTCTCCCGCTGCCGTTCACCCGGCAAATCACCGAGCTTCAGGGAAAGCTGGTTCCCGGCCCCGTTCGCCTCCTGATGTCTTTCGTACGCCTTCACGATGCGCTGCACGAGCGGGTGCCGCACCACATCGCGTTCGTCGAAGTTGATGAAGCTGATGCCCTCCACGCCCCGCAGCACTTCCTCGGCATGGACCAGGCCGCTGCGCTTCCCGAGCGGCAAATCGATCTGCGTCACGTCGCCGTTTACAACCATCTTCGAGTTGAAGCCCTGGCGTGTCAGCACCATCTTCATCTGCTCCGGCGTGCTGTTCTGCGCCTCATCCACGATGATAAAGCTGTCGTTCAACGTGCGCCCGCGCATAAAGGCGATGGGGGCCACCTCAATAATGTTGCGCTCGAGAAACTTTTCCACCTTCTCAAGCTCGAGCATGTCGTACAGCGCGTCGTACAGCGGGCGGAGGTACGGGTCCACTTTTTCCTGGAGCGTGCCTGGCAGAAAGCCCAGCCGTTCGCCGGCCTCAACCGCCGGGCGCGTCAGGATGATGCGGCTTACCTTCTTGCCCAGCAGCGCCGAAATGCCCATCGCGACAGCCAGGTAGGTCTTTCCGGTGCCGGCCGGGCCGATGCCGAACACCAAATCGTTGCGCTCGATCGCTTCCAGATACCTCCGCTGGTTCATCGTCTTCGGCACGACGACCTTCTTGCCGAAGTTGCGCTGGCGCCCGCTCTGCACCAGGCTGCGCAGGCTCACTTCCCGATCCGCCGTCACCACGCGGAGATAGCTGTTGAGGTCGCCGTTTCCAAATACGTACCCCTCTTTCACCAAATCGTTGTATTCTTCCAGGATCGTTCCGGCGCGAGCGACGTCCGCCTCGGCGCCCTCGAGTTCCAGGCTGTCGTTGAGGAGTTGAGTGCTGACATTTAGCCCTGTTTCAATGAGCCGGATATTCTCGTCATTTGTGCCGAACAGGGATTCAATGCCGCGGGTGATCTGTACGGAAACTTTCATTCCTTAGGAAGCTTCTTACCTCCAAACGGATTTCGCGTCAAGCGTATTCGGTAACCGGGATCTTCTTCAGGGGTTTCGTGGAGGGACACTCGATACCGCGAACGCGGACGCGGACTGAACATCTATCTTGATTATATAACACGCCGCGCCATAGCTTCCGGCCTGTTTATCGCTCAAGCGCCTTGTTAACATCGTGATGTAGCGGCCGTGCATGCCCCGCCCGCCGCATCTCCGGCCCGGGTGCGCTGCTATCATATGAGCAATGTGGAAGCTGCTGCCAGTGCTGCTTATCGCCTGGACTGCTGCCGCCGACGACCGCTGGATTCAGATCCGTTCCGGCCCTTTCCACCTCATCAGCAACGCCGGTGAGGGTCCCGCGCGCGACACGCTCAACCAGCTTGAACAGATTCGCCACGTTACAGGCACCGTTCTCGGCAAGCCCGAGTTGACCACCGTCTGGCCCATCCGCGTGCTCCTCATTAAGCCGGGCCGGCCTTCCACCCCGGCGCTCTCGCGCGATGCCTACATCTCCGCCCTCACCGCTAACGCCCCCATTCCCCGGGAATGGCTTCGCGAGTGCATCCGCATCCTGATCGATTCCAACGCCAGGCGCATGCCGGCCGAAATCGAGGCGGGACTCGCCGACTTCTACTCCACCGCCACGGTCAAGGACACCGTTATCAGGCTCGGCGCGCCGCTGCCGCCCGACCAGCGAAATCCCGGCTGGGCGAGAATTCACCTGCTGACAGTCGATCCCGAGTACTACGGCAAGCTGCGCGTGCTTCTCCACAACCTTCAACAAGGCGCCGACCCCGACCCCGCGTACCGCAACGCCTTCGGCAAGACGCCCGGCGCGATCGACAAGGAAGCCGCCGCCTACCTCGCCGCGGGTAAGTTCTCCACGATCACACTCAGCGGCCGGCCGCTCAACCCGCGCCGCGATTTCTTCCCCGAGAAGATGGAGCCGGCGGCGGCCCAAGTCGCGCTGGCCGACCTGACCCCCACCCGCGCCAACTGGGAAGCGTTGCTTGCGCAGGCGCCAGCCGAGGCACACGAGGGACTCGGGTTTCTGGCGCTCCGGGAGAACCGCCCGGAAGAGGCCCGCAAAGAGTTCGCCGCCGCTACAGCCGCCGGCAGCAAGAGCGCGCGCGCCTGGCTCGAACTGGCGCGCCTCGACCGCGAACAGGCACTGCCCGCGCTCTCCAAAGCCGCGGAACTGAACCCCGCCTGGGCGGAGCCCCATGTCCTGCTCGCGGAAATCGAAACCGACCCCAGCCGCAAGCTCCACCACCTCAAGCTCGCGGCCGATCTGGCGCCCCGCAGCTCCGAGCGGTGGCGCGCCCTGGCCGAGTTCAACATGGCCCATGACCGCTATCCGGAGGCCGCGAAAGCCTGGTCGGCCGCGCAGGCCGCCGCAGTAGACGACGCCGAGCGCGCCCGGATGCGCGACGCCCGCCTGAACATCGAGCGGCAGCGGCTGGACTACGAAGCCGCCGAGCGCAGGCGCCGCGAAGAGGAAAAGCAGCGGGAAATCCAGCGGGTGAAGGACGAGGCCATGGCGCGCATCCGCGCCGCCGAAGAGCGGGCCAACCGCGGCGCGCCCCCGCCGCCGCCCGATCGCCAGGTGGTCCCCTGGTGGGAAGGCCCTGCGCCCGATGCCCACGTCACCGGCCGGCTCACGCAGATCGATTGCGTCGGCCGCCTGCTGCGGCTCGTCATCCAATCCGGAGAAGGCAAATCGGTTCGCCTGCTGATCCGCGACCCCGCCAAGGTGGTAGTCATGAACCCGGCGAGCGAGGCCGCGTTCGCCTGCGGCGCGCAGCGCCCGGTTCACACCGTTAAGGTCGAATATTACGCCAAAAGCGACGCAAAACTGGCCACGATAGGTGAAGTCGCCACCGTCGAGTATCTCTCCACGCGCTGATATGCGGCTGCGGTGGGTGGTGCTCGGCGTCTTTGTCCTGTCGTCCGCGCTGAATTACCTTGATCGCCAGATCCTGCCGGCGCTCGCGCCCGCGCTGCGCGAGGAATTCCACCTCTCCAATGCGGACTACGGCCTGGTTCTTGCGGCGTTTTCGATCGCTTACGCGCTATCCGCGCCGCTGGCCGGGCTGTTTATCGACAGGGTCGGGCTGAACCGCGGCGTGAGCCTTTCCGTCGGGCTCTGGTCGTTGGCCGGGATCGCCACTGCGTTTGCCGGCGGTCTGCCCGGGCTGGCCGCCTGCCGCGCGTGGCTCGGCGTTGCGCAGGCGGGCGGCGTGCCCTCCGCGGGAAAGGCCATAGCCACCTATCTGCCGCCCGAGGAACGGGCACTCGGCCACGCGCTGAGCCAGGCCGGGTTGGGCTTCGGAGCGATGCTGGCGCCCCCGCTCGCCATCTGGCTGGCCACACATTACGGCTGGCGGTCCGCGTTTCTGGTAACCGGCGCCGCCGGTCTGCTCTGGATCCCGCTGTGGAACCGCGTCACCCGCCTCGCGCCGCAAAAAATCTACCCTTCTGCGCGACCCGGACTCCGCGCGGCCGAGGTCTTCCGCGACCGCCAGCTCTGGGCGTTCGTTGCCGCTACGGTGCTTGGCATGGTGGTCTACACCCTCTGGACCAACTGGACTACGGTGTATCTGGTCCAGGAGCGCGGCTTCTCGCTCGCGGGTACGGCCGCGGTCGCCTGGCTGCCGCCTGTTTTCTTCAATATCGGAGGGATTGCTGGCGGCTCGCTGTCGATGCGCTGGATTCGGGCCGGCCTGCAGCCATTCGATGCGCGGCTGCGCGTGTGCCTGCTTAGCGCGATGGCGCTTCTCGCGACGGCGGCCGTGCCGCTGATGCCCAGTGCCGGGTGGGCGATCGCCGCGATTTGCCTGAGCGCCTTCTGGTCGTCCGCGCTGAGCGTGAACCTCTACTCGCTGCCGCTTGACGTTTTCGGCGCCGGGCGGGCGGCCTTTACAAGCTCCGTGTTGACGGCCGCCTACGGCGCAATGCAGACTGTCTTCTCCCCGCTGGCCGGCCTGATGATCGATCTTTTGGGGTTTCAACCGGTCTGCTTTGTCGTCGCGGTACTGCCGCTCGCGGCCTGCGCCCTGCTGTACCGTGTACGGCCGAAAACCTGATTGAAGAGCCCCCTGCGGAAGCAGTTATATTGGTACCTGACCGTGGCCGGCAGAATCCCCTCAGCACTCAAGCGCGCCGTTTTCAAGCTCCTTGGCAAGGACCCGGAAGCAATCGTTGTCAGCTTTTTATCGGGTGAAGAACCGCTCGCGTCGGCGATGGCGGAGGAGGCGCGCCGGTTGGAGCCAAACAGGCGGCATTTCACGGTTGCTTTCGAGCCCGGCTCGGCGTGGTGGGTCTACCGCCGCCTGCGGCGGCGGTTTCGTCCTTATCGCATCGGCCTGGCGCCGGTTCTGTTCACTTCAGACAAGCGCTTCCGCCCGCTCCGGCTGGCCGCGTTCCTGCTGGCGCCAACGAAAATTCTGGCCTACAACGCGCGGCTGGAGCGCCACCATCTCAGACTGCGGACGGCGGTGGCTTCCTGGCTGTTCTTTCGCGGCGTGCCGCTGGACCGCATCTTTCTCCGCCCGTGGTGGCTCGTGCCCTGGAAGCGCGACCGCTCGAGCGAAGACACCTCTTCGCAAGTGCTGGAAGGCCGTCCGTTCACACGAGGGCGCCGCCGCATCGCGGTGCTCTCGCCTTACTTCCCCTATCCGCTCTCGCACGGCGGCGCGGTTCGCATTTTCCACCTTTTGCGCGAGATATCACGCGAATTTGACGTTTTGCTTTTCGCCTTTACCGAGGACGGGCAAGCCGTCGAGCACGGCCCGGTGCTGGAGTTCTGCTCGAAGGTGGTTCTGGTCCCCAAGCCGCGATACCGCGAGCCGCGCTGGTCATCGCTGCTGCCGCCGGAGGTTTGCGAGTACAGGTCCGAAACCATGCGCCGCCTCTGGCGCAGCCTCTGCCGTGAGTACGAGGTGGCCGCGCGCCAGATCGAATACACGCACCTGGCCGGCTACGGCGGCGAGATCCTGGTGGAACACGACGTCACCTTCGATCTTCACCGCCAGGTGCTCGACCGTGAACGGTCCATCGGGGCATGGTGGAACTGGTGGCGGTGGCGGCGCTTTGAGACCCGCATGCTACGGGCGTTCCAGCGGGTGATTGCCATGTCGGAGAAGGACGCGGAACTGCTCGGCACCGCCGGGGTTCGCGTGATTCCGAACGGCGTGGATCTCGGCCGTTTCCAGCCCGCAGCCGAGCCGCCCGGCCGGAAGTTCCTGTTCGTCGGCTCGTTCCGCCACTTTCCCAACGTGATTGCGTACCGCTTCTTCACCGAGGAAGTCTGGCCGCTGCTGCGCGACCGCTACCCGGACCTCACCCTGACGGTAGTGGCCGGGCCGGACCCCATCCTGTACTGGCGCGCGGCGGCGGATTCGTTCGAGCCGCCCCCGGACGACCGCATCCGGCTGCTCGGGTTCGTGCGCGATGTCCGTCCTCTGTACGCCGAGGCGAATCTGGTGATTGTTCCCACGCTGGTCTCGGCCGGTACCAATCTAAAAGTATTGGAGGCGATGGCGATGGAACGGGCGGTGGTTTCGACTCCCTCCGGCTGCGCCGGTTTGGGGCTGAAGCACAAGGAGAGCGTCTGGGTCGCGGAGACGCCTGAGGAGTTCGCCGAAGGCGTCGAGGCGCTAATCGAGGACCCGGCGCTGCGGCGCAGCATCGCAAGAGCGGCCCGCCGCATCGCCGAGGAGCGCTTCGACTGGGAGCGGCTCGGGGAGCTTCAAAGCACTGTCCTTCGAGAAGTCGCCGGCGCCCACCTGAACATCAGGCCCGCTGTTGAGGCGGATATCGAAGACCTGGATCGAATCCAAAAAGGCTCGCCGGAAGCGGTGCTGTGGGAGCCGCACGGGTACCTGAGTTACGACTGCCGCGTGGCGGAACAAGGTGGGCGGGTTGTAGGGTTTGCGGTGTGCCGCCAGGTGACCGAGGACGAATCGGAGGTGCTCAGCCTCGTCGTGGACCCGGCGATGCGGCGGCGCGGGATCGGCAAGCGCCTCATGATGGAGCTGCTCGGGGATGAGGGCCGGAGCTGGTTTCTGGAGGTTCGGGAATCGAACGTGGGCGCCCGTAAGCTGTATGAGAAATTGGGGTTCGTTGAGATTGCGCGGCGCCCCAACTACTACCAGGATAATAGCGAAACCGCGGTTGTCATGCGGCGTCATTCGTGCTAATGTCACAAGTGGCAGCGGGGAAAGTAGGGTCCCGGCTCCAAAACGTTTTTTAATGACTTTTCCGACAGTCACCTACCGAGCCTACGAACCCACAAAATCAGAACGGCTTGAAAGAGTAGCGGAAGGAGGACTACGCCTATGCGAACCCTGGAAGAGCTGAAAGCGCACCTGATGGAAACCGACGAGCAGTTTCGGCATCTGGCAGAGCAGCATTGCGAATATAAGAAGCGCCTCGAGGCCTTGTCCTCACGTCCTTATCTGACTCCGGCAGAACAACTTGAGGAAACTCGAATCAAGAAGCTGAAGCTGCGTCTGAAGGACCAGATGCAGGAAATCATGGAACGGTACCGTCACGAGCATCAGACGGTCTGACCATCGGGTGCGCAATTAGGAATCCGCGGCTCTTCCTGCTGAGAGCAGCGGCCCGCAGCGGAAGATGCAGTTTTGGGCACTACGAGCTTGAGCCCGTTGTGTCCCTGCTTTTTTTGCCCGCCCTCGCCCGAGTTTTCAATCGAAATCCCACCGTGGCCCCCAGTTGCTGCTCGATCGCGGACGGGGAGTGATGGCCGGTCCTTCGGGGCGCACGTATCGTTATGATGGGAGAGCCGCATGGTGGAGTCCACCCGTCGGCTGCCTGCGATGTTTACGTCGACGACGCCGGGGGCCCGCGGGTTAATACGGACCGGTTGGGCGTGACAACGTCGCAAACAACGTGTCGAGAAAGTGCTCCGGATGAACAAGTGAAGCTATGTTCCGACTACCCGCAGTGCTTTTCGTGGCCGTGACCATGGCGCCCAGTTCTGGTTCAGCAGCCGAGGACCCCGTGCGTGCTGATTTCTGTGCGGTCGTTCAACACCCTGAACGCTTCGCGGGAAAGATGATCGAAGTGAGGGCGCTCCAGACGAGGCTGAGGAGTGGCGAATGGGGGTTGCTTGGTAATTGCTCGCCGCCGGTTCTACTGGTGTTTCCAAAAGATCTCTCGCCGCGCCCGGATTTCACGTTGGAGGGATCGCCTGCGGTCGAGATGCTCTTAGCCGCGCGAAGCGAGCGCGTATCCTTCAAAGCGACTTTTGTGGGGCGATTCGACTGGAGCGGAGGGCGGCCGTCTGCCGGTCGACGAACGAGACAGCGACCATTTGGGAGATCAAAGCTCGGTATGCGGTTCGTCCTGCAAAGAGTCGCTGATCCGGAGAGGATTCTGCTGCCCTACAAGTAGGACATGCCCTCTATGGCTTGTTTCGCCCACGGAGCCATTCACAGTCTCGCCTACGGCAACGGCTTGACCGAATCGGCGGACTATAACAGCCGTCTGCAGCCGGTTTCACTTGGGCTGAGCGGAGGGTTGTGCAGTTCAATACGAGTATACGCTCGCGGGCACGCCCAACAACGGCAACGTGTCGAAGCAGGTCTTGACGATGCCCGGCACGTCGATTGCCACGACTTGCAGCTACGACAAAGCCAACCGAATGTGGACACGGGTGGGCCGTTCCCGTTCGTGAATAAACTTGGCATGCGGCAGCTCCCCGATATAACGACACTGCGCCCCGGAGGTAGTGAGAAACACACGTGCATCTCTCGGCGTATATCGGTGGCTGACCCGGCCGTTCTATGACGGCGGCAGACCCGAACCGAATCCCCCATCCACCACGACCACGGAGCCGGTCATGAAGGAGGCGTCGTCGCTGGCCAGGAAAACGGCGGTGCGCGCCACCTCTTCGGGTCGTCCGATGCGGCCCAGCGCGTGGAGTTTTCCGGCTGCCACGCGGGCGGCGGCGGGGTCGGGCTGCGCCTGGAAATAGCCCTCGGCGAGACCCGCGTCGATGTAACCGGGGCAGATGCAGTTGACCCGGATGCCGTCCTTCCCGTGGTCAATGGCCATCGCCTTGGTGAGACCGATGATGCCGGCCTTGGTGGCGCAATACCCCGCGCAGAACGGCTCGACAAAAAAGCCGTTTACGGACGACATGTTGACGATGACGCCGCGCGTCCGCCGCAGGTGCGGGATGAAGTGCTTCGAGCACAGGAATACGCCGCCCAGGTTCACTGCCAACTGGCTGCTCCATTCCTCGAACGTGGTGTCCTCGACCGTCTTGTTCACCTGAATGGCCGCGTTGTTCAGCAGCACGTTCACCTGGGAAAAGGCGGACAGGGTCTCGCGGACCAGGCGTTCCACGGACTCCGGTTGTGCCACGTCGGTCTCGACGGCGAGGGCGCAGCCGCCGTCCCGCTCGATGCGGGCCGCGGTTTCGCGCGCGCCCTGGAGGTTGATGTCCGCCACGACGACGCGCGCGCCGGCCTGCGCGAATGCGAGGGCGGTGGCGCGGCCGATGCCCGCGCCCGCCCCGGTGATTACCGCCACGCGGTCCTTGAGCTTCATGCCTTCCTGGATTCCTCGATTGCCTCCACGAGGCTCTTTTCGATCAGATCGCACATCTCGTCGAGATCGGCTTGTGTCGCGATGAGCGCTGGGGAAACGGCGAACCAGGTGGGGTCCACCCGCAGGATGATCCCGTTCTTGAGCGACTTCCGCTTCAGCGCCGTGCCGATCGCCGCGTCGGTCAGTTCCACCCCCCGCAGAATGCCCTTGCCGCGAACCTCGCGGATCACGCCGTATTTCTTCAGGCACTCGAGCTTGTTGGCGAGGTACTCGCCGTTGACGGCGGCTTTCTTGTCCAACCCGTTCTCCACGATCTCATCGATCACGGCGATGCCGACCGCCGCCGCGAGCGGGTTGCCCGCGAACGTGTGGCCGTGGGCGAACTGTATGTTCTTTTCGGGCTCTCCCCAGAACGCTTCGGCCATGTCTTCGCGCGCGATCATCGCGCCGATCGGCATGACGCCGCTCGACATCCCCTTGCCGCAGCAGATGATGTCGGGCGTAACCCCGAAGGTTTGCGCCGCGAACATATTTCCGGTCTTGCCGAAACCGGTGATGACTTCGTCGAAAATCAGCGCGACGTTGTACCTGTCGCAGATGTCGCGGATGATGCGGAAGTACTCATCGGTGGGGGTGATAATTCCACCGGTGTTGCCCACGGGCTCGAGCATCACGCCGGCAACGGTTTCCGCGTCTTCATGAATAATGATGTCCTCAATGGACTGGGCGGTGAAGCGGTTGCACTCCTCCCACGTTGAGAAGCGGTCGCGATAGTAGTTGGGCGGGAACACTTTGAGAAATCCGGCCATGTGCGGTTCGAACTTGGACTTCCGCGAGCCGGTGCCGCTGGCCGCCATTGCGCCCGCGGTGCCGCCGTGATAGCCGTAGTACCTGGAGATGAACTTGTACTTGTTGGGGTGGCCGGTCTGCTTGTAATACTGCCGCACGAACTTCATCGCGGCTTCGGTGGATTCGGATCCGCCGCTGAACGGCTTGACATAGTTCAGATTGCCCGGGGTAATCGAGCCGATCTTTTCGATAAAGTCGAGCGTGACGTCCGAGATGCCGTGGAGAGGGGGAGCGAAAGTCATTCGCTCCATCTGCTTGCGCATGGCTTCCAGCACGCGCGGATGACCGTGGCCAAGTGAGGCGACGAAAATACCGCCGATCGCATCGAAGTACCTTTTGCCTTCGATATCCCAGTAATAAAGGCCCTCAGCCCGATCTATGACCAGAGGATCGCGAACAAATTCAGACATTTGGTGGAAATCGATAAACGTCCGCCTGAGGAGCTGTTCGCGCCGGGGATCCAGCTTCATGAATGAATCTCCTTGCCCGTGGTGTGAAAACCGCTGGCCGGTAGTCGAGAGCCGCCCTTGTCCGCGGCGGCGTGGAAACGCACAATCTCGCCGTGCAAGGCGCCCATTATATATCGCCCCGAGGCTGCACGCGGGCCCTACCCGCCGCGTTTACTTCCGCACTCGGCCGGAGAACCGGCGCCGGGCGGCGCGCAATTTCTTGCGGAACAATCCTCCCGTTCAAACGTATATATCCACGAAGAAGAACACATATGCGCAACGGAAACAACGGCAAGAGAAACGGCAAGCGCAGCAGGCGCTGGATCTGGGCCTCGGCGGCCATTGTTCTGCTCGGAGGCGCATTGTTCGGACTCAAAGCCGCTTTCAAGACGGATAACCGCATAGATCCCTCGAGGCTTGCCGCCATCGAACGCGGAGACATTGCGCGCTCGGTGGTCGCCACCGGGAAGATCGAGCCTCTGGCGAAAGTCGAAGTGAAATCCAAGGCCAGCGGGATCGTGAAAAAAATTTTCGTCCACTACAGCGACCGGGTTAAGAAGGGCGACATCCTGGTGGAGCTCGATAAAGAGGAGTTGCAGGCCCGCGTCCGGGAGGCCCGCGCGGCGCTGCTCGCCGCCGAAGCCGCCGAAGAGGCCGCCGTCGCCACCCACGAGAAAAACAAAGTGGAGGCCGAAGGCCCCGACCTTCCGTTTCTGAAATCCAGCATGGCCCGCGCGCAGCAGCTTAAGGCGCAGGGGTTGATCGCGCAGGCGGTCCTCGAGGACGCAGAAAAGAGTTACCAGCTTGCGCTCAACCGGCAGATGACCGCCCTGCAGAACATTTCGGTGAGCCGCGCCGATATCGCACGCGCCAAAGCCCAGGTCGCCCAGGCCCGCGCCACGCTCGACCGGGCCGAGGAAGATCTGCGGAACTCGACGATCGTCAGCCCGATGGACGGCATCGTGCTTTCGCGCGACGTTGAAGTGGGCGATGCCGTCAGTTCCATCCTGGTGCTCGGCTCGCAGGCAACCAAAATCATGACGCTCGGCGACGTGAGCGATGTCTACGTGCTCGGAAAGGTGGACGAGGCCGATATCGGCAAGGTCTACCTCGGCCAGCCTGCGCGCATTGTGGTGGAATCCTTTAAGGACAAGAAGTTCGTGGGCAGGGTGACGAAGATTTCCCCGCTCGGCGTCGAAAAAGACAACGTGACGACTTTCGAGGTGCGCGTTTCCATCCACAACCCCGGCGGCGAGCTCAAAGCCAACATGAGCGCCAACGCCGAGATCATTCTGGAAGAGAAGAAGAACGTGCTGCTTGTGCCGGAAGCCGCCGTGATTTATGACAGGCAGCGCAACACGTTCCTGGAAATCCCGGACCCGGCCAGCGAAACGGGCCGCCGGCGGATTGCGGTCAAACTCGGCATTTCCAACGGCGTGAAAACCGAGCTTGTTTCCGGCCTGAAGGAAGGCGAGCAGGTCATTCTGCAATAGCGCGGCCCGGCCATGTCGCTTCGCGATCTGCTGTTCGATACACTCCGCACGCTTTGGGCGCACAAGCTGCGCACTTTCCTGACGATGTTCGGCATCGCCTGGGGAATTATTTCCATCACCCTCATGGTGGCGGCCGGCGAAGGCCTCCGCGTCGGGCAGCAGAGGGTCTCGGAAAATTTCGGCAAGAACATCATGATCGTCTTTCCGGGACGCACCAGCATGCAGGCCGGCGGCACACGCGCGGGCCGCCCCGTGGAGTGGCAGGCCGCCGATTACGCCTTCGTGCAGAGCCAGGCGCCGGCCTGCGGCTATGTCCTGCCGGAACTCGGCAATGGCCTGACGGTGCGCAGTCTGTACAACAGCGGCACGCTGACGGTGGTTGGCTCGCTGCCGCCGTTCGCCGAGATACGCACGATACCCGTGGCGGAGGGCCGCTTTTACAACGACGAAGACGCCGCGCTCGGCCGCCGCGTTGCTTTTCTCGGCAGCGACGCCAAGAAACAGTTGTTCGCCTCCCGCCACGCTCTCGGCGAAACAATTCACATCGGCGACTACCCGTACGTCGTGATCGGCGTGATGCGATCAAAGGAACAGGATTCCAGCTATGACGGCCGGGACATTTCCAAGGTCTTCATCCCATTCAACGCCGCGCTTCGCGATTTCCCGAGAAGACCGCCGCAGCGGCCCACCGCAATCGACCGGTTTATCGTCGCCCCCAAGTCGATAGCCGATCACGAGACGTGTAAGTGGGAGCTGCGACGGGCTCTCGCGCGCCTGCACAACTTCGATCCGCGGGACGAAGAGGCTGCCAAAATTTGGGACACGGTGGAGGACGCCAAGGCCTTCGAACAGATGACGCAGGGCATGAAGATCTTTCTTGGCGCGGTGGGGGTGGTCAGTCTGCTGCTCGGCGGCATCGGGGTGACCAACGTGATGCTGGTGGCCGTGCGCGAACGCACCCGGGAGATCGGCATTCGCAAGGCAGTCGGCGCAACCAGCCGGGCAATCGTTTCACAATTCTTTGTCGAAACGATCATTATCGTCTTCCTCAGCGGGAGTATCGGCCTGGGAATCACCTTGGGCCTCTGCGCGCTGGTGAATTCCTTTCCCATGCCGCCGTTTTTTGCCGGGCTGATCGCATCCTGGGAGTCCGGCGCCATAGCCCTGGCGCTGCTCGGCACCGTGGCGGTGCTCTCGGCGCTCTATCCCGCTAACCGCGCGGCGTCGGTGGACCCGATCGAGGCCCTGCGCTACGAAGCCGGAGGTTGACCGCGTGCTCGCCGAAATCATGAAACAGGCCTGGGACGCGCTGAGGCGCAATCCGCTGCGCAGCTTTCTCACGATGCTCGGGATCGTTTGGGGCATCGTGGCTGTCACCGTGCTGATCGCCTACGGCAACAGTTTCCGGGGTGTGCTCGTGGGCGCGTTCGACGCATTCGGCAAAAGCGCCGTCGTGTGCTGGCCGGGACAGACCAGCGAGCAGGCCGGCGGCGAGCGCGCCGGGCGCCGCGTCAGGTTCGAAAAAGAAGACATGGAGCAGATTCGGATCGAAGGCTCGCTCATCAAGAACCTGAGCCTGGAGACGGTGCGCTGGCTCGGCATTTCCTACGGCGAGCGCATCGCCAACACGGCTATCCGCGGCGTGTATCCGGAGTACGGCGAGATCCGCAACGAGGTTCCCTTTGAAGGCCGCTGGCTTTCACCCGAGGATTTCCTTGAACGCCGGCGCGTGGTTTTCCTCGGCGGCCGCCTTCGCCAGCAACTCTTCGGCGGCCGGCCGGCCGTGGGGGAAACGGTGTTGATTGCTGGGGTCCGCTTCACCGTCGTCGGCACAATGGGCCGCAAGATCCAGATGAGTAATTACTTCACCAGCGACGACGATTCCTGCTGGATCCCCTATTCCACGGCGGGCGACATGTGGGATGCCCGCTACGCCAATGTGCTCGTTTTCTCGCCCATAGCGCCGAAGTTCGAAGCCGATGCAAAGCGGCAGGTGCGCGAAATCATCGGCAAGCGCCAGCGCTTCTCACCCACCGACGAGCGTGCCATCCAGATGTTCGGGCGCGAGGAGTTCCGTCCGATTGTCGACGGCATCACGATAGGCCTCCAGATTCTGCTGGTTTTCATCGGCGCGCTCACCCTTGGCATCGGCGGCGTGGGCGTGATGAACATCATGCTGGTCTCGGTGGACGAGCGCGTCCGCGAAATCGGGCTGCGCCGGGCGCTCGGGGCGCGGCGGCGGCACATCCGCCTGCAATTCCTGGCTGAAGCGCTGGTTCTGACGCTGGCCGGCGGCGTGATCGGCATTGGACTTGCGATGGCAATCACGGCGTATAGCGGAACGATTCCGCTGCTTGGCCCCTTGTTCAAGGACACCTCGGGGCAAGGAGATATCCACCTCGCGATCTCCCCCGCAACGGTCGCGATTGCCGCCGGCATCCTCGTGCTGGTGGGGGTGCTCAGCGGCGTCGCCCCGGCCACGCGGGCCGCACGCCTCGATCCCTCGGAAGCGTTGCGGTACGAGTAAGCCCGCCATCCGTGTCAGGCGCCGGGGACATGCCCGCGGCGCCACTGGCCAAAAAAGAGTTAGTATTGATTCGCCGAGCGCAAAATAACTTTCGAATCGATAGGATCACCATGAGGCCAGGAAAAGACGATAAATCAACCCGCCGCAGTTTTCTGACCCGCGACACCGGTGCGGCAGCGGTTATGGCGACCCTGCTCACCGAGTCCCGGGCCACTGCGCGCTCCGTGCTGGGGGCAAACGACAGGATCAACATCGCCTTCATCGGCAATGGAATGCAGTTTCTGAGTCTGGTCCGCGGCTTCGCCAGCCGCAAGGAGGCGAAGAATGACATTCACTTCTCCGCCGTTTGCGACGTCTGGCAGCCGCGCCTGGAGAACGCCCTCAAGTTGAGCGGCGCGGATAAGGCATACCGCGACTACCGCGAGGTCCTCGCCCGGCCCGATATCGACGGCGTCGTGCTCGCCGTGCCGGATCACTGGCACCACAACATGGCAAAGGAGGCCATGCTCGCGGGCAAGGACGTCTATCTGGAAAAGCCGATGACCGTGACCATACCCGAAGCGGCGGACCTCTATGAGACGGCAAACCGCACCAGGCGCATCGTGCAGTTGGGCGGCTCCGGTCCTGCAACTCGCTTGTACTGGAAAGTCAACGATTTCATCAAGGCCGGGAAGATCGGCAAGGTGGTCTGGGGCCTCATCAGCTATAACCGGAACACGCGCGAGGGGATGTGGGACTATCCCATCCCCGGAATCGGCGAGGAGGCCTGGCCGGACGCGCCGGTGACAACCGAAAATCTCGACTGGAAGATGTGGCTCGGACCCGCGCCCAAGCGCCCGTTCAGCAAGGAGCGCTATTTCCGCTGGAGGAAATTTTGGGATTATTCGACCGGAAACGCAGGAGACCTGCTGTATCACCGCCTCGGGCAGATGTGCACCATGGTGGGGTTCGAGTTTCCTATCCGCGCGGTAGCTGCCGGCGGCATCTACGTGCAGAAGAACCGCGAAGTCCCCGACGTCTACATGACCATGATCGACTACCCCGGAGAGTATTCGATCAACATGGTGTCCTGTATGGCCAACCAGACCTCCGTGCCCGTTACGGTCTATGGGAACTGGGGCACCATTCAGGTCATGGAAGGCCAGGCGGCGATGTCCGCAATGGGCGATCAGCGGAATGTGCCGCAGTCACAGGGCCAGCGGCGTCCCCGCTCCGTGGCGGTCGCCCGGGCCGAGCGGCAGTTCGAGAAGGAGTTTCGGGAAGCGAACGAAGGAAAGACGGAGGTTGTCATCGAGTCCGAGCCCGGCCCCTCTTTGATCGAGAACTGGCTGGATTGCATGCGAACCCGGGAGTCTCCACTGTATAACGCGCTGCGCGGATACCAGGTGATGGTAGGAATCGGCCTGGGCGTGGAATCGTTCCGGAAAGGGAGAGTGATGGCGTTCGATCCGGTGCGCCAGAGAGTGCTTTCCTCTCCTCCTCCACACAAGGAGTACCCGCCGGCGGAAGCCTAAGCTGCGGCCCCGGCCGCTTTACATATGCAACCGCGGGGCGCGGCGTGAGGGCGTCCCGCGACTCGCAGTTGCTATCATAAGCGGAAAGTGGAACGGCCGCTGTGATTCGTGTATTTATCCTCCTGTTTTGCGCGCTCGCCGCATCCGGCCAGGTGGCCGAGGAAGCCAACCGGCACTACCGCACCGAACGCGACCGCAAGGAAATGGGGGACAGGCAGGTGTGGTCCGGCCGGTACCGCGAACTGCACCCCCACCGACTCATAGAAGCGCTCTCGCTCAAACCCGGCATGATTGTCGCCGACATAGGGACCGGCGCGGGATTCATGCTGCCGTTCCTCAGCCGGGCGGTCGGCCCGAAGGGCCTCGTGCTGGCCGAAGATATTTTTCCGGATTTTCTCGCCCGCGCCCGCGAAAGAACCGAGGCCGAGCGCCTCGACAATGTGACCCTGATCCTCGGCTCGGAGTCCGACGTAAGATTGCCGCCGCGACAGGTGGACCTGGCCCTGGTCCTGAACGTCTACCATCACCTGAACTACCCTCTGCCAGTGATGAGGAGCATCCGGAGGGCGCTGGCGCGCCATGGCCGCCTGGTGGTAGTGGACTACTACCGCCGTCCGGGGGCGATGCCGGGCGGCGGAACCATGGAGCACATCCGTGCGGACCAGCCCGAAGTGATCGCCGAAATCGAAGGCGCCGGCTTCCGCCTCACGGATAAGAGGGACCACATACGGAACAGCCAATACATTCTCTACTTCGTGCGGTCAGACAGCGACGCCCGCGACAGGCATACCCGGAAGCGCTGAAGCGGGGCCGCCGGCCTTATCTCAATTTGATGTTGCTGCGCACGAGGTAGAAGCCCAGGTAGGCGCCCAAAAACATGGGGATGGAACTCGCCGCCCAGCCCGCGGCGTTGGCCGACAGGTATGCCCAGAAGTCCTCCCTGGTGAACCAGGTGAACTTGGGGTCGCTGGCGTGCTTCGTAAGGTCGCTGATAAAAAAAGTCAGGAAGGCCGCAATCCCCCACCGCCAGACCCGGTCGGGACGAAGCCCGCCCAGGAGGCTTCCGGAAAAGAACATTGCCAGATACGTGACCAGCATCGGCGTGGTGCGGTCGGCGGCCCTAAAGCTCAGCAGAGTGGGAAGCCAAACGGACACCAGACTCAGCACGACCGCGAGCGCCCACCAGAGAGGGTCGGTCGACCGGTCAAAATGAGTTTCCGATTTCTTCAAAAGGCCCATGGATGTTGGAGCGGGTCCGTCCTTAGGTCAATCCAAACATACGATTAGCCTGGAAGCAAGATCAAAAAGGGGGGATGCGTACCGTTACGTACCGGGTAGCAGCGACACCGGGAGGGGGGTATCAGTCCACTCACGGGTGCATCCCGCCCCTCAGTGGACGGCGCCGGCAGGCAGAATTTCGATCGCGCTGATTTTCGCGTGCTGCACTCTCGGCGCCAGTTCGATAACCATCCCCGGCGTTGGAAGGGACACGTTGAACTGCCTCACCACGGCTCGGTTCGGTCCGCCGGCCGCGGCAACGATGTCAAAATTCTGGAGCGCCTTCTGGCCGTTGATGAACACGTCGAACACCCGCTGCCCGGGGCGGCTGAAGACAATCTCGGCGAAATGGAGGTTCACCCGGTAGTTGCCGGCGGGTACCTGGAAGTGATACCGGAAGGCCCCATGGCGTTCTGTCTGATACACGCCCGGTGAGGCGGAAGCCGGGCCGGCGTAAGTGTTGCCGCCCTGGTATCCGTAGTCGGCGCTCCAGAACTGCTGCATCGAGTCAATGAAGGCTCCGCCGCCGCTGTTCACCCGGATGGGTTCGAATCCGGTTTCGCCGGATCGCAAGTCGGCTCTTACGCCGCCTCCGACGCCCACCGTCACGCGAGTGCTGGCGTTGCCGCCCGCGACGGATACCGTGTACTCGCCTGGGGGAAGCCCGATGGTGGCGAAATTCCCGTTCGAGTCCGAAATGGCTCCCGCGGTGGCGTCGCCGCCGGTAATATCCAGTTCGGCGCCGGAGACAGGCCGGCCCTGCGCATCCGTGACCGCTCCGTAAATCCAGCCCAGAGGTTGGAGGTTGAAGTTGACCTGCGTTTCGCGCCCCTCCGCAACCGTCTGCCCTTCCACCGTGCCCGCGGGCACAGAGACCGCCGAGGCGCGCACGTCATATGTCCCTTGCGGCACAGTCAGCCAGTAGCGCCCGTCGGAATTCGTTACCGTGGCGTCCTGAACCAGCCCGCTGGAGATCGCCTGCACCACAACACCGCCCGCGGGCTTCCCGCCGCTGGTCACCACTCCGGTAAGCGTTCCCTGGGGCACGCCCATGCGAAGGGTGAGCGTCGTATCGGCGCCGGGCGTTACAACGGTTCGGATGGCCTGGTTCTCGAACCCGAAGGCCGCGACAGTGACGGTGTAATCGCCGGCGCTCAGGTTGGCGAAGCGGAACAGGCCGGTCCGGTCGGTGGTGGTGCTAAGCGGCCCCGCCGTAATCTGCGCTCCGGCAACCGGCAGGCCCCGCTCGTTCACGACCTGGCCCACCAGGCCGCCCACCGATGCCGGCCGCAAAGCCCCGCCCACGGCACGCCAGGCGTTGATGGTTCCGTACCCCAGATACTGGTCCCAGGCGCTCGTCGTGGAATCGGCCGATTGCTCAATGCGCATCGTAATCGCATCCGCCGCGACTCCCGGAGTGGTCATGGCTACAAGCCCGGCAAGTGCCGCCACATAGGGCGCCGCCATGGAAGTGCCGGAATAGTAAGCGTAGTTCCGCACGCCCTGGCTGACCTGATAGACGGGCACTGTCGAGAGAATGCTTACGCCCGGCGCGGCGACATCGACGCCCATGCCGTAGTTGGAAAACGCGGCCTTGTTTCTGTTTGAATCCACCGCGGCGACGCCCAGCGCATGATTGGCTCCGCCGGGGAAAAACAGCTTGTTCGTATCCGTGTTGCCGGAAGACGCCACTACCACGCTGTTGCGCTGCCAGGCGTAGGTGACGGCGTCCTGAAACGTCTGCGAGTAGCCCAAGCCCCCAAGGCTAAGCGAGATGACATCGGCTCCGGCGTCCGCCGCGGCCATGATACCTGCCGCAATCGAGCTGTCTGCGCCCTTACCCTTGCTGTCCAGAACTTTATAAATCATTAACTTCAGGGGGTAACCCAACCCGGCGATGCCAACGCCGTTGTTTGCCGCGGCGCCGATGATACCCGCGACGTGGGTGCCGTGGCCGTAGTCGTCTTGCCAGGCGCAGGCAGGGGCCTGCACGGTTGTCTGGACCCAGGTCCGGCTGCCTTCAAAGAACAGTTGACCGCCCTGCGCGGAGTCGGTGGAGGCGCCGCCCGGATTCATAAAGTCGGGATGAGTGCAGTCAGCGCCGGTATCGAGCACGGCGATCGTGAGGCGTTTTCCGGAGGCTTCGGATCCGTTGAGATACCGGTTGGGCAGCAGCCGCCAGGCGTCAACCGCCTGTACGGCGCGCAGCGCCCACTGATAGGTCGGATAATTCGGATCGTTCGGGGCCGCGAAATTCAAGCCGCGAATTTGGTCCTGCTCGACATAGGCCACCAGCGGGTTTTTCTTGAGTTTTTCGATTACAGAAGCGGGAGTTTTTTCCGGCAATTCCAGCAGGTGGAGATTAAATCCTCCTAATGGCCTGTGCTTCGAGCCCGGCGCCAAGCCATCGAGGATGGTGGGAGACACCCCCTCATGGAGCCGCACCACGTACCGATTCGGCGCGGTGCCGCTAACATCGCTGTTCTTGACTTTCTTGGAATCGCCCGCAGCCAATAGTAATGAGGCGCAAAGAAATAAATACACCAGCCGGTAAAACGATTTCATTTCTTTCACACTTGGGGGAAACTACAGAGGAGCAACAGCAATAAGGGACCATAGTACTGTAGGTACTACGGAATGTAATCCCCCCAAATGCGGGTTGTGAGTACGTCATTTATGGGGGGTAGGCTGCGGGGGCTTTACCGGGGCGCTGCTCGCCGCTATCGGTTTCCGGCTGCTGGGCCGCCGGAAGTGTACGAGAGGGTGTGGGCCGAAATCGACGCGCTGCGCCCCGAATACGGTCCAGGTGAAGCGCCCGGCTGGAAGCTATACCCCGTCGAGCGGTGGTAAGGCTTGCCCTGGCGGCGCGGACGGCTAATTCGCGGCCCTGGACTCCCCGGAGTCGGCGAGCCGCAGCGAGGCAAGTTCGGTGATTGCGGATTCGCCGCGCGCCTGCCGGTACACTCCGAACTGGCCGACCGCCCAGAGCGAATCACCGACACGCAGCACTTGCTGGAGGAAGATGGCGTTTTGGACCGGCTGGACGTTCCATGTCTCGCCGCCGTCCCGGGTGACCAGCAGTTGGGTGTCGGCGGCGATCCAACCCACACCCGAATCGTCGATCACCATCGACTTCAACCAGGAGTGGACCGGGCTGGGCTGCTGCTCCCACGTCAGCCCGCCATCGCGGCTGCGCAGGATCTGGCCGTTGAAGCCGACCGCCCATCCGTTCTTTTGGTCGCGAAAATAAATGGAATTGAGCGACCACAACCCGGGCGGCGTCTCGGGCTTCTGCCAGGTTTTTCCTCCATCACTCGTGCGGAGGATGGTGCCCGCCCAGCCGACGGCCCAGCCGTTCTTGGCGTCGGCGAAGAAGACGCAGTCCAGTCCCAGCAACACGCCGGTCTCCTGGCGCACCCAGGTCTTCCCGCCGTCGCTTGAGTGCAGAATGACGCCGTTCCATCCCGCGATCCAGCCCAGTTCCCCGACGAAGCAAATGGACCGGAAGCTCTGCTGGATGGGAACCGGAACCTGGGTCCAGGTCTCGCCTCCGTCGTTTGTCGTCATGACGACTCCATCGTCGCCGGCGGCGAAAGCGCGGCGCGAGTCAATCAGCGCGAGGGCGCGCAGCTTTGTGTTGGTTGAGATGCGGCGGGTCTGCCAGGTCTCTCCCGCATCGGAGGAAATGCGCAATTCGTTTTGATCGCACAGCAGCCATACGGACAGGCCGCGCGCCGCGGCCTGCTCGATAGAACAGGATGCCGCATAAAGTTGTGCGGCTCCGAAGATGGAAAGGAAAAAAAGCGGTATCGATTTTCTCGGCATAAGGAAGCTCCGCTCAGATTCCAAACCCGAGCTAAGTCGATGCTACTACAACTGAGAACGCGATGTCTTGCGCTTCCTTGACGACGGTGAACGCTGCGAAAATCCTTCCTGCGGAAAGCGCAGCCTATAGGGGATAATGGGGTGCGGAGACCCGATATGGACAAGGCGAAGAGCATCCAGTTGTTGAACAAGGCCGTAGCGGACGAACTACAGGCCGTGCACCAGTACATGTACTTCCACTTCCATTTGGCCGATCAGGGTTTTGGGCCCCTCTCGGCGCTGTTCAAACAGATTGCGATCCGTGAGATGGGGCACGTCGAACTGCTGGCCGAGCGCGTTCTTTTCCTGAAAGGGGACGTGGAAATGGTGGCGGCGGCTCCGGTCGAGAGAATTGTCGAGCCCGAGGCGATTCTGGTGAAGGCGATGGCGATGGAGGAAGACGGGATCAGGTCCTACAACCAGGCCGCAATCGAGTGCGGCGCCAACGCGGACGCGGCGTCCAAACAGATTTTCGAACAACTCGTCCGGGACGAGGAAGGCCACTTCGACTTTTACGAAAAGCAGTTCGACAACATCAAGCGCTTCGGCCCGAGCTATCTGGCGCTCCAGTCGTTCAACTCGCCTTTTGAAAGCACCTCGCCGGCGGCGTGAAGCGCCGGGAGTTCCCGCCCGCGGGCGGCCTGATCGCACCGGGCGGGCGCGATAGAGTAACCCCATGCCAGAAATCACGACAGCCGCTGCGATCACGGATTTGCGGTCCGCGCTCGCTTTCCTGGCGTCTGTTCCAGGCCAACTGGTTTCAACCCGTGAGCCGGTGGACGCGGTCGCGGAACTCGCGGGAGTGTACAAGCGGGTGGGCGCCGGAACGCCGGTCGCGCCGCCGACGCGGACCGGCCCGGCGATGCTGTTCGAGAACGTCAAAGGCTACAGCATTCCGGTTGTTGTCGGCGTGCTCGCCAGCCGCCTGCGGACCGCCCTCCTGCTCAACAGCAGCATCGACCGGCTGCCGTTCGATCTGCTGGAGGCCTTGAACCATCCCTGCCCGCCGGTTTTGGTGAAAGCCGGCGAGGCGCCCTGCCAGGAAGTCGTCATCCGTCCTCCATTTGATCTGCGGACCCTCGTCCCCGCTCCCACGAACACGCTGCTCGATGCCGGGCCGTACTTCAACATGGGATTGCTGCGGGCGGAGGACTCGGAAACCGGCGAGGCGGACGTAACGATCCACCGTCTGTGCGTTCAGGGGCCGGATCTGCTAAGCGTCTATTTCGTTCCCGGGCGGCACATCGATCAGTTCCGCATCAAAGCGGAGAAGGCGGGGCGGGCGCTTCCGGTTTCGGTGAGCATGGGAGTCGATCCCGCGATCTACCTGGCGGCGTGCTTTGAGCCGCCGACCACACCGCTAGGCTTCGACGAACTGACGATCGCGGGCGGGCTGCGGAGGCGCCCGGTCGAACTGGTGGAGTGTGTCTCGGTGGCGGCGAAGGCGATTGCGCGCGCCGAAATCGTTCTGGAAGGCGAGATCCTGCCGGGTGAGCGGATCGCCGAGGACGCGCAGACCAACACCGGGTACTGCATGCCGGAGTTTCCGGGCTATTTGGGCAAGGCGCAGAAGGCGCTGCCTGTAATCCGGGTGAAAGCCGTTACGCACCGCCGCAACCCGATTTTGCAAACGATTGTCGGGCCGGGCGAAGAGCACGTCAATCTCACCGGCATTCCGACCGAGGCAAGCATTCTGCGCCTGGTCGAGAACAGCATGCCCGGCCGGCTGCGGAATGTCTATTGCCATTCAGCGGGCGGGGGGAAGTATCTCGCGATTCTGCAATTCAGGAAGGCGTCGGAGAGCGACGAGGGCAGGCAGAGGCAGGCGGCGCTCACCGCATTTGCGGCGTTCCCGGAACTCAAGCACGTCATCATCGTGGACGAGGACGTAGACATTTACGACAGCAACGACGTCCTCTGGGCGATGACCACGCGCTATCAGGGCGACGCCAGCACGGTGTTCATTCCGGGCGTGCGGTGCCATCCCCTGGACCCGTCGCAATCGCCCGCCTTCAGCCCGTCGATTCCGGCCGAGGCGGTCTCCTGCAAGACGATCTTCGATTGCACCGTGCCGTACCGCATGAAGGAAAGGTTCCGCCGGGCTGCATTCCTTGAGGTCGACGTCTCCAGGTTCCTGCCGGAGTGATTCTTCGCGCAGGCCTGGTGAACGCCGGGAGCGGCCCCTCGTTGACGAACAGTAACAGCTACACTGTGACGGCAGGAGGAAAAGCATGAAGGTCGAGTTGTCCAGGCGGGGATTTCTGCAGACCACGGGAACAGCGGCCGCCTCGATGTTGCCGGCACCGGCAGCGGCCCAGGCATCGCCCGCAGGTGAGCCGCGCTTATCGGTCGGCGAGGGCGGCGTGATTCACGTCGAGACGAAAACACTGCGGGCGAGAATCGAAAAAGGTTTTTTGACCTCGCTCAGAAGCAGGAGTTCGGATGAGGAGTTCATCCGCGAGTTCGACCGCACGAAGTGCGACGCCCTGCAGCTCATCTACAGGGGCGGCGAGGCGGTGGACGTGGGCGAACAGGGATTTGGGAACGTGACGGTTCGAAAGGTTTCGGACCGCCGCGCCGACATCATCTTCCACAACTGGCACGGGGACGGCGTGATCACGGTGTCCGCCGACCCGGACAACGGCGACTTACTCATCGAGCCTTCGGCGTTCTCGTCGCGTCCGGGCGTGCGGGCCTGCCGCTGGCTGGTGAAGGGGATCAGGCCGGGCCTCAGGCTGGTTGCCCCCTTTTACCAGGGCGTGTCTCTCGAACTGGAAGACCGGCTGATTGCGAACACCACCTGGAACTGGCCGGTTGCGTGGGAGGCCGGCTTCGCCATTCTGCAGGGACGCTCCAGCGGATGCTGGGTACACACGAGGGACACCCGCTTCCGCTACAAGCGCCTGCAGGTCGGACTCAATGACGAAGCGCGCGGCCTGGGCTTCGACACCGATGCTTACGGGCCAATCGACAACAACCTGGCGGCGGGCGGCCTCGCCTGGCGCGTCAATGTCTTCGACGGCGACTGGCGGGTTCCGGCCGCCCAATACCGCTCGTGGCTGTGGGACGCCTACGGCCTCAGCCGCGAGGAGCGGCGGCGGAAGGAGTGGATCCACGGTCTCGAGATGGCCATCTCGTGGTGTCCGGGCGACATCGCACTCCTGGAAGCCATCGCCGCCCGCGCAAATCCCCAAAAAGTCCTGCTGCACTTTTCAAACTGGCGGACCGACGCCTACGACGAGAACTACCCGACGTACGTCGCTAGCGATTCGGCGCGGAAGTTTATCGCGCGGGCGCACGAACTCGGCTTCCGCGTGATGCCTCACTTCAACACACTCGAAACCGACCCGAACAATCCCGTCTACACCGCGCTGCGGGATTTCGGGTACCGCGACATCGAAACCAAGAAGCTGCAGGGCTGGAGCTGGGTGAACCGCCGCTCGATCGGCGTGCCCGAATCCAATGCCAGCCGCCTGGAGTTCCGAGACAAGAAGGTGATGGTCAAGATTCACCCCGGGCTTTCGATGTGGCGGTCCACGCTGTGCGACCGCATTCGGGAGGCGGCACAGCAGTTGTCGCTCAAAGAAGTCTTCGTGGACGTAGCCCTCAACAGCTTCAACCTGCACAATGCGCTGGTAGAGGACATGACTTCGACGGAAGGCATGCACCGCCTGCTCCACGAGGTGGGCGAAATCGGCGACGGCCTGGCGGTCGGCGGCGAAGGCCTCAATGAGATCATCTGCCAGGGGTTGTCCTTTGCGCAGGTCCATCTCTTCCGAAGCGGCCAAACCAACATTGAGGGGCTGGAGCGGACCGGAGGGTGCCCGCTGAACAACTTCCTGTTCGGCAAATTGACGCGCTCGTTCGGCTACTCCGGGCTCGGCGGACGCGATGCGGCCGAGGAGCTGCGGGCGCGCATCCACGAGGAGCATGAGACGCTGGCGACCATCACAGTCCGGTCGGCCGCCGACATCACCAATCCGACCCCGGCCGTGAAGCGAGCGCTCGACCGCGCGAAGTAGGGCTGCGGTCCGATCATCCCCGCTATCTGGCGAGCAGGTTTTCTAAATAGGCTGCTACTTCGGATTCGGATTTCGCTTTTCCGCGCGCGGCTGGACTCAGGGCTTGCAGGAGCGGCGCTAAGTCGCTCCCTTGAGAGACATACAACTTATAAAGCAACGGATAGTAGCGGGTGTAAGTAGCGTCAAACGCAAGCCCGGCGTTGTTCATCGCCGCCGGGCAGGCATTGAAGGACGCCGGAGAAGGGCTGATGCCCTTACACTCCCGCTGCAATTGCTCGTATGCCTCGGCCTTGATCGCCAGAGCGGATTCAATTGGAGCCCGGCCCTCCCGCGCATCTTTGTAGAGTTGTTCCAGCCGGTCGAAATAGCGGTTCACGATCTCCGCTTTCTGAAGAAAGAGCTCAGCTTCGCGCGCTAGATTTTGATAGGTCGCGGATTCGGCGCCGTAGCGCTCGCGAGCGAACGCCGCCGCAGTGTGGAAGCCCATCAGCGTGGTGGCGGCCTCGGAAACGGCAACTGGCAGGTCCTTCAATTCGCGGGCGTCGTGCAGGTCCTCGTGCGGCACTACCACCAGCACTCGCTCCAGCGGCGCGCTTTCCAGACTTGAGGTGATCGGAGTTTTGCCGCTGGCCACCGCCTCGATTGCGTAGTAGAAAACATCATACCGGGTCTCGTCTATCCCGCAGCCCGGGCCTTTTACCTGGCGCAATTCGAGTTCGTCGTAAGTTCGAGGAAGTTCCAGCTTACCCGTGTAATAACAGCGATAGGATGCCGCATCTTTGCCGGAACGTTTTTCGAAATTGCCGGTCGGTTTCAACCCCAGCGATTCCTCGAAGCGCCTCAGACTCTCGATCGCCTCACGGTTCGCATCCACATCCTGAGCGGAAACCGCGGCGCTTATTCCCCCGAGTGCGATTACCGCAAAGGCACGCAGCCCTGCTCTCATAAGCCTATTATCCGGCTTTGGAGCGCACCGAGTCTTCACCGGTCCGGAGCCGATCGGTGTAATTTGTACACGCAGGCCGTCCCGGCGGATTTGCCAAACCGCGCGACTGCGTGATTGGCAGACGACGTGCCCTCTCGATTGGCAGCGAGGCTCCGGCCTCCGCCAAAGCAGGTTTAAGGGAGCCGCTTCCAGGCAGGCTCAGGAGCCAATCAGAAAGCTTCAATGGAGGGGAAAGCAAATATGAAAAGTTTGGGAATGTTCATGGCCACTTCCTGCTTGGGCATCGCTCTGGCGACGGGCGCGGCAGCCCAGGAGACACAGCAGCCTCAGCCTCAGGATCAGCAGACACAGCAGCAACAACAGCAGCAGCCACAACCGCCGCAGGAGCAGCAGCCCGGGGCTCAGCAGCAGCAGCCCGGGGCCAAAAAGCAGTTGCCGCGGACTGCGAGCCCGATGCCTCTGGCCGCAGTGGCCGGCATGCTGTCGCTGGCCGCCGCGGGGATCGTGCGGAAACTGCGCAAGTAGGCCGTTCTAGGATATTGCTCGAGAAGATGACCCGGTGTCCGGCGGGCGCCGGGTCTTCCGATCGAGCATCCGCCTTGCGCTCCATTGTCCGAGAAAGAGCTCGGCGGCAACCGCTTCCTGCTCCCGGTCCACAGCCTGGCGCCATTCCGCGCGCCGCTTCTCCCGGAGTTTTTCGAGCAGCCGCAATCCGCGCTCGGCTTGAATGAGCCGCTGCCGCTGGCCGGCAATGAGTTCCTCACAACGCCGGCGCTCAGCGGCCAGCCGCTCCAATTCCCTGTCCGCGAACGCCCGGCAGGCTTCGAGCGCCGCCAGTTCGTCTGCGGTTGTCGAAGCGGCGTACAAAACCTGGCGCTCGGCATCCGCTCTCTGCTTTTCCACCCGCTCGCGGGCGGCGTCGACCCGCCGCAACTCTTCAAACAGGGCGCGCAGCCTGGCTTCCTCGGTTTCCACCTGAAGACGGCGCCAGCCGAGCACGGTCTCCAGGCGGAATTGAAAGCGGCGCATCGTGTTCCCCGGCTCTACGACAGCAGCTTCGCGAGCGCCTGCATGCGGTTCACAGTCTCTTCGATCGTCGATTTTCCGTCGGCATCCTGCCGCAGGAAGTCGAGCAGTTGGTCGCGCCCGCGTATGGCGGCATCGAGCTTCGGGTTCGAGCCCGACACATAGGCCCCCAACTGGATGAGGTCTTCGGATTGATGATAAGTCGCGAGCGCCTCGCGCAGCCTTTTAGCCGCTTCACGCTGTTCGGGCGTTGCGACCTGGGATGTGAGCCGGCTGACGGAATTCAGGATATCGATCGCAGGGTAGTGGCCCATGCCCGCCAGGTGCCGGGAAAGCACGATATGGCCGTCCAGGATGGCGCGGACGGCATCGGAAATCGGTTCGGAAAGATCGTCGCCCTCGACCAGCACCGTAAAAAAGCCGGTGATCGATCCGCGTCGAAAATTGCCCGCACGCTCGAAGACCTGCGGCAACAGATTGAACACCGAGGGCGTGTAGCCTTTCTGGCTGGGGGGCTCGCCCGCCGCCAGGCCGATCTCCCTCTGCGCCATGGCCAGCCGCGTCACCGAATCGATCACCAGCAGCACGTTCGCCCCCTGGTCGCGGAAGTACTCGGCGATGGCGAGCGCCACGAAACAGGCGCGGACTCGCAGCGGCGCCGGCCGGTCCGAGGTCGCCACCACGAGCACCGACCGTTTCATCCCCTCCGGTCCGAGATCGTGGTCGATGAACGCGCGAACTTCGCGGTTGCGCTCGCCGATCAGCCCGACCACGGTGACGTCGGCGAAGTTGTGCCGGCACATCGAACCCAGCAGTGTGCTCTTGCCCACGCCGCTCCCGCCGAAGATGCCGATTCGCTGGCCCTTGCCGCACGGCAGCAAGCTGTCTATGGCGCGAATTCCCGTCACCAGCGGCTCGACGATGTGCTCGCGCTCCAGCGGGCCCGGCGGCGCCTTGTAAAGCTCGTAAGCGGCGGCGGCATCGATCGGCGGGCCCGAGTCCATCGGTTTGCCGAAGCCGTCCAGCACGCGGCCGAGCAGGCCCGGTCCGACCTCCACCATGGCGTCCTCGCGCCGCGCGACAATCAGGTCTCCCAGTTCGAGGCCGGTGGTTTCCTCGAAAGGCATCGAAAGCACGTGGCCGTCGCGAAACCCGATCACCTGCGTGCGTATGCGCCGCCCGCCCGCGCAGTGAATCTCGCAGAAATCGCCGAGCGCCACCGACGGCCCGGCAGATTCCACCAGCAGCCCGACCATCGCCAGCACCGTCCCGGTCCAGCGATAGTATTCGCGGCTTTCCACGTTTTCGATCAACGGCCTGAGGTCCAGGCCTTCGGCTTCCGTCATTGTCAATGCCGCAGCCTGTCGGCAAGCCCGCGCTGGATTTCCTCGAGCTGCGTTTCCACTGAGACGTCGAGGTTTCCCCGGGGCGTTTCAAAGACGGCCGATCCGCGCCCGAGCCGGTTGTCCCCAATGACCTCGATGCGGCCCGGGCGGCCCATTTGGTCCAGATGCCGCCTGACGATTTCGGCGTCCTCGGGACTCACCCGAACGCAATCGACCTCGCGGCCCTCCAGCTTTGTGAGTGCTGCCTTCACCACGCCCAAAATGGCCTCGGGGTCAATGCTCATCTCCCGGTGGACGATCCGCCGGCCGATCGCCAGCGCCAGCTTGACGACGTCCTGTTCCGCCTCGCGCCGCAGCCTGCGGCGCATCTGCGAAAGCTCGGCCACGGTGCGTACGAACTGCTCGATTACGGGATTCAAACTGGCGGCTGCCTGCTCCCGGCCGTCGGACTCCCCCTTCCGGTATCCGGCTGCGAACGCCTGCTGCTCCCGCTGCTGCGTTTCCTGCTCGAGCTGGGCGATGCGTGCTTTAAGGGAGGCGATCTCCGCCTGGGCCGCCGCTCTATCGTCGTCGCGGGCTGGCTCCGCCGCTGGCTTGGGAGATCCGGCAGGCGCAACCGTTTTCCATGGAACCGGCTCGATGGGCCGCGCGGCGTCGCCCGTGAGCACCCTGGTCGCCATATTTCCGCCTGCCCGTTCCAGCCGTTATTGCAGAACCTGATCGAGCCCTTGCAACTCCTGGGCTGTAAGCACCTGGTCGATTTCGAGCAGGATTTTTACCTTTCCTTTCACCTTGGCCATACCCAGAATGTAGGGGGTGGTCACGCCGTTCCCGAAATCCGGGGTGTCCTCGATGTCCGCGGCGGTTACGTTCAGCACCTCCGAGACGCCATCCACCACGATGCCCATCAGCATCGGCCCTGCTTCGCCCGAGATCTGCACCACGATGATGCAGGTGCGCTGGCCGTACTCCACCTCCGGGAGCCCGAACTTCAGCCGCAGGTCCACGACGGGGATTACCTTTCCCCTCAGGTTGATGACCCCCTTCACGTACGGGGGAGTCTGAGGCACGGCCGTGATGTCCTGCACACCCATGATTTCGCGCACTTTGAGCACCTGGATGCCGAACTCCTCGCGGCCGAGTTCAAAGGTCAGGTACTTGCCGGGCCTCTGGTCCACCTTTACGTGTTGAGCATTTTCCTGTGTCGATACAGCGCTGGCTCGCATGCACACTCCTGTTTTTCGCTGACGAATACTTATCGGCTGATTTCGCCGAAGCTGTATGCCTCGCGCTCAATCCGTGTCGTAGAGCCAGGACCGCAGGATCTGTGCGGTCTTGGCCGGGTCCTTCTTGGCCGCCTCCACCAGATGCCTGGTGAGCACCTCGGCCTTCTTCGTCGCCACCGGAGGGAGCTTGATGGACTTCAGCGCCTCCACCTCCAGGCGGCGCTTCGCCGCCTCCTGCTCGGCGAGCTTGGCTTCGAGCTGCTTTTCGGCCTGTTCAACGTCCTCCGGGCTGGCCAGCTCGGGCACGGGCTGCCCGCCCGCGACGGCCGGCGTCATCGCCACTTTCCGACGTTTCCTGGCGCGCAACAGGAGGAACGCGGCCCCCAGGAGCGCCAGGAGCGCCGCCAGCGCCGCCGCGCCGATCAGCACGGGGCTTTTTTGCTGCATCATCTGCTGAAGCCAGGCAGGCAGCGCGAATGGGGCCGCGGGCGGTTGAGGAGACTCCGGAGCCGGCGGAGGCTCAGCCGACAGCGTGGACTCGAATGGCAAGCTTTCCACGATCAACTGGTCGCCGCGGGCTGCGTCGAGCCCCGTCGCCGCCGCAACGAGGTCGCGGATGGCCTTAACTTTCTCGGGCGAAGGCGGCTCGATGATGCGTTTGGCGTTCGGCCCGGCGCCCTCCCACCGCACATTCTGGTCGAGCAGGACCGCCACCGACATCCGCCTGATCGTACCCTGGGGAAGCCGGGTCTTCCGCACAAGCCGGCTGGTCTGGTAGGTGATATTCTCGGTCCGCCTCGCGGCTCCGGCGCCGGACGTGCCCGGGCGCGATGTTGGCCGCGGCAGAGCGGAAGCCGTGCCGGGAACTCCGGACGCAAGGTTTGCCCCGCTTACGTCCTCCGTTTTTTCCGAACTCACCATCACGGACCGCGACGGGTCGAAGGTTTCCTCGCTCTGTTCCCCGCCTGAAAAATCGCACTCCACCGAAACGCCGGCGCGAAACCTATCCGGCCCGAGCAGCGGATCGAGCGTGGAGTTGATTTTCATCACCAGGTCCTTCTCGATCTTCTGGCGGTACTCCAGCATGGCCTCGGACGGCGGCTCGCCGTCCAGGGACTCCCGCCGGGGGCGGCTCAGCAGATTGCCGTTCATATCGACCACCGAGATGGACTCGGGGGCCAGACCCTCCACCGCGCTCGCAACCAGGTGGCACACCGCAGTGACGTTCGCGGGCGCCAGCTTCGCTCCGGGCCTCAGCTTCACCATCACGCTGGCCTTGGCCGGCTGGCGCGATTCCAGGAACACCGAATCCTTTGGAAAAGTCACGTGCACCCGGGCCTGCTCGACTTCGGCCAGGGCCATGATCGACCGCTCCAGTTCCCCCTCAACGGCGCGGCGGTAATTGATGTGCTCGGCGAAATCGGTGACGCCGAAGTTCGTCTGGTCGAACAGCTCAAAACCCACCCGGCCAGTCTTCGGCAGGCCGGCGCCCGCCATCTGGAGCCGCAGTTCCGCAACCTGAGCCGAGGGCACCAGCACGCCCGTGCCGTTCTCGGTCAGCCGGTACGGGGTCCCGCTCTCGCGCAGCTTCTGCACGACCGCGGCGGCGTCTTCGGGCGACATGCCGCTGTACAGGGGGCGGAAGTCGCGCTCGCGCCGCCAGTTCGTGAACGCCACGAGCCCGGCGACAACAAGCACGGCCGCAGCAGCGATCGAGATTCGCTGCCGCAGGCTGAGACTGGCGTAGAGTTTTTTGAGCTGGTCCATGTCGGCGCCGGTTTAGATCTGCATCCGCATGACTTCCTGGTAGGCCTGCACTACTTTGTTCCGGACCTGGAGGAACATTTCGAAGGCCAGTTCCGCCCGCTGCACCGCAAGGATGGTGCTGTGGAGTTCCCCGCCCTCTCCGGCCAGAAATCGCTCGATGCCCTGCGCGGCCGTCTCTCTGAGATTTTCGACGTTGCCGATGGCCCTCTCGAGCGCGGCCTGAAATGCACCGGGCCGGCCGGTTTCCGCCGGTCCTTGAACGGAGGGCGGAACGACAACGCTGGTGATGGGAGTGATGGGGGATGACATCGGGCGCGCCTCCTATCGAAGCAGGTCAATCGACCTGTGGATCATGTCCTTGACCGCCGACATGGCGGCCACGTTGGCCTGATAGCCGCGGGTGGCGCTCATCAGGTCCACCATGTCCTCGGCAGGATTCACGTTGGGAAAGGCCACATAGCCGTCGGCATCGGCGTCGGGATGCCCGGGAAGGTAGCGCCGCTCAGGCGGCCGCGTGTCCTCGACCACCTCGGCAACCGCCACTCCGGTTCCGAGCTCGCCGAGTTCGGCCCGGAACACCGAAGCGAACGGGGAATCGGTTGGCTGGCTGGTGAAAACCGCGTCCTTGCGGCGGTACGGCCCGCCTTCCGGCGTCCGCGTGGTTTCGGCGTTGGCGAGATTTTCGACCAGCAGCCCGGCGCGCGTCCGCTGCGCCGCCATGCCCGACGCACTGACCGAAAGAAGAGAAAACAGGCTCATCCGTTTCTACCCTCCTGAATAGCCGAACGCACGGTGCGGATCTCGGCGCGCAGCAGGTTCACGGCGACGTTGAAACGCAGGGCGTTTTCCGCGAGCAGGCGCGCTTCGCGGTCCATGCTCACGTTGTTGCCGTCGTGCTTGACTTCGAGGCCCGCTACCTCGACGACGCGCGGCGAGCCGCCGTTGATGAGGCTGCGGAACTCACTCGCGAAGTCGATGTCCCGGGTTTTGTACCCCGGCGTGTCGGCGTTGGCGATGTTCGAGGCGACGAGCTTTTGCCGCGCGCTCAGCAGATCCATGTACCGTTCGAGGCTTCCCGCAATCGGATCCAGCATGCCGAAAGGGGCGATGCACGCTGCCTGCCAGAGCGCGGTTGTTCAATTCCAGCGACTTACGCGGGTTGCTCAGTGGCAAAAAACCGTCTCCGCGGCAGGAATATGGCCGCGAAGCGGCGCTGGCGGATCACACCTTGTAATACCCCAGCGCCAGCATCGGGAAATAATGCCGGTACATGGTGTACCGCATGTAGAACACGTTGGGGAACCCGGTGCCGGTGGCCAGTTCCTCGGGCCAGGAGCCGTCGTCTTTCTGAGTCTCGACGAGGTAGCGCACGCCGCGCGCCGCCGCCGGACTGCCCTTCTGGCCGGCCGCTTCCAGCGCAAGCAGCGCCCAGGCGGTCTGCGACGGCGTGCTCGGGGCGGGCTCAAACTGGCCGCTCACGTAGCTGAGGCAGCTCTCGCCCCAGCCGCCGTCGGCGTTCTGCACGGACCGGACCCATTCCGCGGCTTTCTGAATCGGAGGGTAATCCTGGTGTATGCCGGCGGCGCGCAGGCCGCGAAGCGCCAGGAACGTGCCGTACAGGTAGTTGACGCCCCAGCGCCCGTACCAGCTTCCGTTCGGTTCCTGTGTGCTGATCAGGTACGCCACGCCGCGCTCGATATCGTGCTCGTCGGCCCGTATGCCGCGCCGCGAGAGGGATTCGAGCACGCGGCCGGTGATGTCCGGGCAGGTGGGGTCGAGCATGGCGTTATGGTCGGCGAACGGGACTCGGTTGAGCAGTCCCCAGTCGTTGTCGGCGTCGAAGGCGGCCCAGCCGCCGTCGCTCGACTGCATGCCGCGCAGCCAGGCTACTGCGCGCCGCTCGCAGGCGGCTTGCTTTTCGGGATCCGAAGCGCGGCCGTGCAGCAGGGCCAGCAGCACCATCGCGGTGTCGTCGATGTCGGGATAGTGCTCGTTGTTGAACTCAAACGCCCAGCCGGAGGGGGTGAGGTGAGGGCGTTTGATCGTCCAGTCGCCGCGGCGGCGGATTTCCTTCGCGATCAGCCAGTCGGCCGCTTTCCTCATCGCCTCTTCGCAGCGTTTGCCGCCGCTCTCGCCCAGGCTGAACAGCGAATACGCCGTATCCCACACCGGCGAGAAGCACGGCTGAAAGTACAGCTCGTCTTCCGTTTCGGTCAGCAGCCCGTCGAACTGCCGCAGCGCTTCGATGTAATCGGGGTGATCGCGCTCGTAGCCGAGGGCATCGAGCGCCATCAGGGTGTACTGCATGGCCGGGTAAATGGCGCCCAGCCCGTCGGCATTTCGCGTGCGCTCGAGCATCCATCGCTCGGCCAGCCGCACGGCGCCGGTCCTGATATCCTTGTGCCCGCGGCGCTCCCAGAGCTTCAGCAGCCTGTCCACCTGGTGGAAGATCGGCGAGAGCAGCCGGTCCCGCTTCGGCAGCAGAAGTTTCTGATTGGGAAGATAGAGTTCGTCGAGCTTCACGCCCTCCGGCGCGCGGCGCACACCCCCTACCGCCTGCACGATCGACAGCGGCACCAGGATTGTCCGCGTCCAGGATGCCATCTCGTAGAGGATTCCCCCGGGCACCGTGCCGCCCGGAACCATCACCAGCTCCGGCGGAACCGTGGGCACGTACTGGCGCGGGAACAGGCCGAAGAGGCTGAGATTCAGCTTCGTGTAGCTGTTGCATGCCTGCAGCCCGCCGAGCTCGAGCACGCGGATCCGGGCGCGCCGCAGCGGCTCTTCGTGCGGCTGGTAACCCGCCACCCTGAGCGCCGCGTATGCCTTGGCGGTCGAGTTTACGTTGGCCGGGCCGCCGGGATAGATCCAGAAGCCGCCGTCGGGCATCTGGTTCTTCAGAATCTGCCGGCAAGCCTTTTCGATCCGGCGTTTGGTGGGCGGATTCCATTTGCCGTTCTCATCCGGCTGATAGAGCCAGAGCTGGGTGAGGATGTAATCGGCTTCGAGCGAGACGTCGGCCAGCAGGTCGCCGCACCAGTAGCCGTCGGCGTGCTGCCGTTCGACCAGACTCTCTCCTGCGCGTTCCACGCACCGGGCGGCCGCCTCGCGCAGGGCCCGCGTCTCCGCGCGCATCTCGTGAACGCTCGGCGCGCGGCGAGGAGCCGCCGGCATTAACCAGTCGTATTTATCCATAAGCAGCTTCTCAGAACCAGGATACCCCGCCCACTCTGATTTCAGCAGTCAAACTCCGTGATCCGTCCGTAAGGAAATTCGGAGTGTAGTTGGAAACGGTTGATCGTAGGCCTAGCAGCCCGTGGATAAAGTCACGTTTTGGCCAAGCGAGCGCCGGCAGCAATTTCGCCTGCGAG
>JBLNCW010000088.1:0-13791 GCA_050261015.1 Rhodospirillales bacterium
GTAGCCTCGGCCTAGGCCCTTACTTGGAGCAGCACATCGCGGGCGGTAGCTTATGGGTGTGGGCACCTGAGGTGTCCACCCCCATCGACCTGGGCCGGCTCAACGAGGATATTTTTTACCCTGCGTCTACGGATCTTGAGTCTACGCTGACCAATGCGCTCCTGCGGTATTTCAAGACAGATCCGAGCGCGGTGCTCGTCGCCGATACCGCATACCGGTTGGAGCACGTGCGCCCGGACTCGCTCCAGTGGTTTTCGCTGGATTCCTTCCATGATCCCGGGCAGCGCAGAATTTGCGCCTTTCTAACAGGTGCCGCAGCGGATGAGAAGGCGGTTGAAGAGCTAGTGGCGGTCGCGAGTCCCTATCCGACCACTCTCGTTCTTACCTCCTTAACACACGCAGCGGATCTTACCCGAGGGGTCTATCTTGATCCACGGAACGCTGTTTTGCAAGGCCTGGTGCAGGCGGTGAAGCACGTTCTTGTGGGGGTTTTCGACGAGCGAACGATGCTGATCTGGAGCAGTGCTGGCGCGCCTCTCATCACGCGCCTGCTACTCGACGCTGCCCGCGACCGTGATCTCGAACGGCGCTGATATACGGTCGTCGATGACGGCCACCACCGGCTGCTGGCCGCCCGCAACTTCCTTCGCCAGCAGAATCGTGATCGCGTGCACCCCGGGCTCGCCCTCAACCGGCTCCACCGCGCCTACGGGCTGGTGATCGATTCCGCCCACGTTTACCCGGACCCGCTCCGGTGCGATCGAGTCCGCAGTGTCAAGCCCCAAAACCCGCACCGTCAGCATGTCGCCCGGATATGCCGGATAACTCCCGTCCGGCACGATGCTGCCGAGCAGCACCGCCGTCACCACCGGCGGCGGAAGCCCGATCGAAATCACTACCGGAAAACTCGTTTCGCTTCCGGACTGCACCCGCAGAATCGCCGTCCCGGGCGCCAGAGACTCAGGAATCCGGAATGTGACCCGGTTCTCCGCCGTCTCGGTTACCGTGACCGGGATGTCGTTCAACGTCACCTGCACCATCGAATCGGCGGTGATGTTGGATGCCGCAACCGACGCGAGCGAGCCCGGATACACCCACGAACTGTTGGTCTCCGGATTCACCACGTCGGAATTCACCGCCACGCTCTGCGGATTCGGAGGTTGAATTTCGAACGCGGACGGCTGGGAGAACACGCGAAATCCCGTTGTGGCGCTCACCAGTGTCGTCGTGGCGGGGGCTCCCGGTGCTACCGCAACATTGGCCCGCAGCCGGGTCGGGCTCAGCACCCAGAGCCGCTTCACAACGACATCGCTCGAACCGAAGCCCAAAACGGTTTCGCCTTCCACGAAGTGCGTATTGATGCCTTCCACTTCGATCATCGATTCCGCGCCCGCGGGCAGGGAAGCGGCGGAAAGCACGATAAAAGGCGCATCCTCGGGGACCTCCTCGTACGCGTAGACGGCCGGGTCTTGCACGAACAAAGACGTCTGCCCGTCTGGGTTAAGCGCGACAATCTTGGCGTGGTAGCCGGAAGGTCCGGACGGCGGCCTGACCCGTATGCGCCCGCCGGCCTCATCGAACGTCAGCACCTGCGCCTCGAGTCCGTCAAAAAGGATTCGCGTCCTCGCGGTGAACCCTGTTCCCTCGATGTTGACCACGCGATTGCCCTCGCCGTCCGTTTCCGGGGTCACCGAGGCGATCGACGGAGGGATGCTCCCCACCACATTCAGTCCCGACGGCAGAACGTACAACTCGTCTCCCGCCGAGAAAACCAGGTGCCGCGGACCTTGCGCCGAGAACGGGGTGAACTGGAAGTTGATCTGGAGGTAACTGCTGGGACTGAGCGAGTACGGGTAGACCCCGTCCGGCGCGATCCGTGTGTCTCCACCCAGCACGGATACGTTTATGCCCGGCGCGGGCGCGCCGCCGGGCATCAATCCTGGGCCGGCCGCCACCAGAAACGACCTGGCCAAAATTCCACTGTGGACGTAGGCGGGCTTCACTGCCTTCTGGCCGGAGGAACACGCCAGATCCTGGCAGGGGAAACTCCACGTCGTGATGCTGTGAAGCTCCGGAGTGCCGCGCCGCTCCACCTCAAAATCGATCCCGGAAGTGGTTTCGCCCGCCGTCACCTTGACCGTGACCGCCTCTTTCGGATTTACGGTACCCGGGTAGAACTGCGCCCGGAAGGGGTCGCCCGCCGGCACGTCCTGACCGTCGGGATTCTTGGGCAGGACGATCTCCGACGGACCCAGTTCGGGCTGCACCGATGGCGGAAGCGCATGCACATAGACGTAATACTGCTGGGGCGGCAAGCCATCAATCCGAAAGGTTCCATCAGGGGCGGTGAGCGTGCTCACGGCCCTTCCGCCCAGCGTCAGCGCGACGACCGATGCCAGGTGAACCCCGCCGTCCGAGGTCTTCACCTGCCCGGTGAGGCTGCCGAACCGGGGCGCAAACTTCTGGTTGGGATAGAGCAGGGAAATGCCTGCGATGTCGTCCGGCCCCAGCGGCTTGGCCTGCGTGCTCGCACGGGTGACCTCCGTGGACATCATGCCCGATGACAGCGAGTGTTGCAGCCCCAGCGCGTGCCCCATCTCGTGAACGATGGTCATCGCCAGCGCGTCGTGACTGGGCCGCCCGCTCAGGTCGCGGTTCAGAATGATGACCGAAGTCGTAATCGGGACAAACGGGCCCTCGGGACCGTTTACCAGCTCCGCCCGCGATATGGGACCGCCCATGGCGATCACGCCCGGGGTGTCGTCGAAGAGCACTTCGATATGGGGCGTCGACTGCGGTGTTCCCGGCGTGATCAGGCCCCCATAGGCCACGCGCAAATCCGACGTCTCCACCTGGTCCCAGACGCGCCCCGCCATCCGCAACTGGCCGAGCAGGGCCGCAAAGCTGTCGCCTTCCGCCATGGCGGCCGGCCCGTCGCTGGAGACGTAGTAATAGAGCGTCTTGTTGCTCAGCGCCCTCAGGTCGAATTTTTCCGGCGCAGCCGTGTACGGAGTGGTGTGGGTGGTGTAGTGGATGTAGTGGTAGTAACCGGAGGCGGTCGCGGCCAGCCCGCCCATCACGATGGCGATCGCGGCCCAGCGCCTCATCTTCTTCCCTCCGCCGCCGCGCTCGCGGCCACACGCTGCCGCAGCTCACGCATGCGGAGCGTCAACGGTTCGTCTCTTACCATCCGGCCGGAAGCCCGGTCGAAAATCGCGTCGGTTGCCGCGGGACGGTACGCCATTGGCTCTCCGTTTGGGCCTCTGGTGACCATAAACATCCCCTGCGTCAGCCCGATCACCCGCGTCAGGCCGTTGGCCCCCGTCCACAGGAACAGCACGTATTCGGTATTCGGCGCCAGCACCGGCGCCCCGGAGAAGGTCTGCCGCAGCCCGCGGACCGCGCCGCCCGGGACAACGACCTCAAGCCCGGAGGGGACTGTGCCCTTCCACGTCTCCCATACCTGGACCCGGTAGTGCGTATAGATGAGCGGCCCGTGCTGGGCGCCGTAGGAGCTCAAAACCCGGGCGCGAACGATCGCCGTGGCCTTTCGGCCCATTTCTTCCAGGCTGAGCTTTTCAAGCGTGGCCGCCGGGAGGAGAAGCGGCGCCAGCAAAAGGGCGACTCCGATTCTGCTGAATACGTGCATGACGCTCCGTCAAGCGCTGGTGAGCAATTCTCGTGCCATAAACTAATGATGCGGATTCAACGCCCCGCTGCGCTGCCTTCACGCAACTGTGTGTCGGCGCGACACATCCGCGGGGGCAAACCGCCCCTTTCGGGTCCGGATCACGACGCTTCCGCCGCGCGGATCTGGGGCCGGCGGGCGATCTCGGTGCGGGCGCGAGGCAGGCATTCAGGATAGCGCCTCTGCAGGAAATCGATCAGTTTTTCCCGCACCAGGCACCTCAGGTCCCACGCTTGCGAGGAATTCGCCGCGCTCATTAGGGCCCGCAGTTCCACCGCACGCTCGGTGGCGTTGGTTACCTGCAGATTCCACACCTGGCCGTCCCAGAGCCCGGAGTCCTTCAGAATCCGGTGCAGCTCCGCGCGGACCTCGTCCACCGGAATGCTGTAGTCCGCATAGATGAAAACGGTGCCGAGCAGCTCGCCGGAATGCCGCGTCCAGTTCTGAAACGGCCGCTCGATGAAGTAGGAGAGCGGCACCACCATGCGCCGCTTGTCCCAGAGCCGGACGACGACGTAGGTGGTGGTGATTTCCTCGATCGTGCCGCTCTCACCCTCCACAATCACCAGGTCGTCAAGCCGTATGGGTTCGGCCAGGGCCAGTTGCAGACCCGCCAGCAGATTCGAGATGGTCGGCCGCGCCGCAAGGCCGATGACCAAGCCGGCCAAACCGGCCGAGGCCAGCAGGCTCGCGCCGATCTGGCGAATGCTTGGAAACATCATCAGCCCGACCGAAGCCGCAAACAGACAGATGACGAAAACCACGATCCGGTAAAGCACCGTGATCTGCGTTCGGATCCTGCGCGCGCTCTGGTTGTCCGGAACGCCGGTGCGGGAAAGCGATGTGACCCACGTCAGCAGTCTGCGAAGCACCGAAATCGCCAGCCAGGCGAACGCGGCGATGAGGACGAGCGAAAGCAATCGCCGCAGCTCGGCGGTGGTTTCGGGGGAGATCGGAAGCGCCCCAATGCCCGCAATCGCCGCCATCAGCGGCAGAATCAACCGGCTCGGACGGTAAACATCCCCGGCGATTGAAGCGCGAAGCTCCGCGCTCCCAATCAGGCGGCGCATCACCCGGAAAACGACCCAGTGCACCACCAGCGCTAACAGCGGAGCGCCCAGAAAAACGCCGAGGGCCCGCGCCCAGACCTGCCACTCTTCGATGAACTGCTGCATCTTCCCAGCTTATCTCGCCTCCGCAATCAGGACAGCTAAGAAAAGCTAACCTGGCCCGGCCGGCGCATACCACGTCCTCCGCTGCGTTTTCGCCGAAGCGGGAAGGGCAAACCGGGCGCGTGACAAAGTCTTGAAGGGCTGCAACCCAACGCTCAGGGCAAGCTGGTGCTCTCCTTTGTGCCTGTGGTCAATTACGCCATCGTGAACGCGATTGAGGTGGCGCCGGAGGGCTGAAGCGCCTACCGTCCCCGCCCTTCGTCCCTGACGATCAGAATCGGCGCGTCGAGCGCGTGCCGCACGCCGTCGATGGTCCGGCCGAAGACCAGATCCTGAATACCCTTGTGCCCGTGCGCGCCCATCACCACGAGGTCGGGCTTCACGCGCTTGGCCACACGGATGATCTCCTGCTTCGGGTCGTGAGAATAGCTCACCGCCGCTTCCGCCCGGATTCCCTGGGCCTTCAGCCCCTCCACGACCTCGTCCAGGTATCTTTCGCCGGCTTCCACTTCCGCCGTCGAGGCCATCGAGCCGTACACCTGGCTGGTCACATCCTCTTCCACGTGGATCAAATAAACCTTGGCGTCGTGTTGCCGGGCCATGGCCGCCGCGTGCGCGATGGCAGCCCGGTCGCGCTCGCTATGGTCGAGCGGCACCAGAATGTTGTGGTACACCGGCGGCTCCACCTCGCCCGCCGCGAACTCCGGCACGGGCACCGCCTCCGGGCGCCGGCGCAGCCGCGGGATCCACGGCTGGAACGTGACCCACGCCAGCAGAAGCAGCAGTCCGATCAGCAATGGCACAACGGTGAACATCAGCAGCGGCCGGTAGGGCCCCGCGGCGTCCAGCCATTCGGCCACCGTGAGCCACGCCAGCCGCAGGTTCAGCCCGACAATCACCACCGCAATCGCCCACGCCGCCGTCTTCAGCCAGAGCGCGTTGGCAAAGGAGCCCATCCGGCGGCGGTCGCTGGTGAAATGAATCAGCGGAATCACCGCGAAAGGTAGCTGCAGACTCAGAATCACCTGGCTCAGAATCAGGAGCCGGAACGTGCCTTCGTCGCCCGCAACGGAAATCGTGATCGCGGCCGGAATGACGGCGGCCATCCGTGTGATCAACCGCCGCAGCCAGGGCCTCATGCGGATGCGCAGGAACCCTTCCATCACGATCTGCCCGGCCATGGTCCCGGTCACGGTCGAGGAGAGCCCGGAGCACAACAGCGCCACGCCGAACAGGATGCTTGCCATCGCGGTGCCCAGAAGCGGGGCCAGCAGCCTGTAGGCGTCCTGAATTTCGGTCACCACGATGTTCCGCTTGAAGAACACTGCCGCCGCCAGGATCAGAATGGCCGCGTTCACCAGCATCGCGCCGTTCAAAGCCACCGCCGAGTCGATAAGATTGAACCGGCACGCCGCCCTCTTGTCGGCCCTCGTAACGCCAATCCGCCGCGTTTGCACCAGCGCCGAGTGCAGATAGAGGTTGTGCGGCATCACCGTCGCGCCCAGTATCCCGATTGCGATGTACAGGCTCTCGTTCGTCAGCCGCGGGATCAGGCCCGATGCCACCTCGCTGACCACCGGCCGCGCCATGAAAATCTCCAGCCCGAAGCAGACGCCCATCACCGTGATCAGCGCCAGCACCGCGGTCTCCAGCACGCGTATGCCGAACCGCGACAGCCACAACAACAGCAGGCTGTCCACCGCGGTGATGATCACGCCCGCCAGCAGGGGCAGCCCGAACAGCAGGTTCAACCCGATCGCCGCGCCCAACACCTCCGCCAGGTCGCAGGCCGCGATCGCGATCTCGCACAAAACCCAGAGCGTTAGATTGACCGGCCGGGGGTAACTCTCGCGGCACGCCTGAGCCAAGTCCCGGCGGCTGACGATCCCCAGCCGCGCCGACAGCGTCTGGAGCAGGATCGCCATCAGGTTCGACATCACCAGAACCCACAACAACTGGTAGCCGAACCGCGCCCCACCCTCCAGGTCCGTGGCCCAGTTGCCCGGGTCCATGTAGCCGACGCTCACCAGGTAGGCCGGCCCGGCGAAAGCGAACATGCGGCGCCAAATGGAGTCGTGCGACACGGGAACTGATCCGTGCACCTCGGGCAGCGATTGTGGTTGATGGCCGGCGCCGGTCATGCGGTTTGGTGGAATCTTATCCGTAGTTTAGCATCGGTTCTGCGCGCTATTACGGCCGGTGGGAACAGGGAAGTTGCGCCCGCCCGGCAAAGTCCGGCAACGAGGATCGCAGCCGGGAGCAGCGGCGCCACAAGCGCTTGTTTTCGATCGGTGTGGTGGTTTTCAGCCACTTTCATCGGAGTCTCATCATATCCCATTTGCAAGTAAATCAAATAGTTGGCGTTTGGAATCGTAAGTGCGCTTCCAAGGGCGCAGTGAAAGGAGGATGGCCATGAAGCTCAGATTCATGCAGCTCTTATCCATTGGTTTCTTCCTCCCCTGTCTTATTTGGGCCCAGGAAGACGAACCCGGGCGTGGCGTGGCCCGAATCAGCCTGATCAACGGCGACGTCTCGATTCGCCGCGGCGATTCCGGCGACTGGGTGGCAGCCGCTCCGAACAGCCCCCTGGTGGCTACCGACCAGGTTCTGACCGGGCCGAATTCCCGTGCGGAAGTTCAATTCGATTACGCCAACTTCCTCCGCTTGAGTTCCGACACCGAGATCCGCCTGGCTCAACTCGAGAACCGGCGATACCAGGTTCAGATGGCCCGCGGCACGGCGATGATGGACGTGCTCAGGGACAGCGAAGCCGATTTCGAACTCGACACTCCGAACGCATCCGTCCGGCCCGTAAAGCGTGGAATGTACAGGGTTACGGTGACTACGGACGGCGACTCCGAGATTACGGTGCGGGAAGGCGAAGTTGAGGTTTTTACCCCCCGCGGCGTGGAGCGCCTGCGTTCCGGCCGGACCATGATCGTGCGCGGCACGGCCGACAACCCTGATTTTCAGATAGTCCGCGCGCCGGACCGCGACGAATGGGACCGCTGGAACGACGAGCGCGACAAGAGGCTCGAGCGCTCCCTCGCCTACCAGTACGTCAGCCGCGACATCTATGGCGCCGAAGACTTGGACGGCCACGGCCGCTGGGTCAACGTGCCGCCCTATGGTTGGGTTTGGAGCCCGTATGGCGTGGCCGGCGACTGGGCCCCGTACCGTCACGGACGCTGGGTCTGGGTGGACTACTACGGCTGGACCTGGCTCAGCTATGATCCCTGGGGCTGGGCGCCCTACCACTATGGACGGTGGTTCTGGGGCGCGCCGTATGGCTGGTGCTGGTATCCCGGGCCGCGGCATCACAGGCACTTCTGGCGCCCGGCGCTGGTGGCGTTTTTCGGCTTCGGCGGCCACGGGTTCAGCGTCGGCGTCGGCGTCGGTTTCGGCAATGTCGGCTGGGTGCCGCTGGCGCCCTACGAGCCGTTTCATCCGTGGTACGGACGGCGTTTCTACGGCGGCTTCCGCAACCCGACGCTGGTGCACAACAACATCACCGTCATCAATAACACCAACATTGTCAATGTGTACCGCAACGCCCGCGGAGGGCGCGGCGTCAGCGGGATCGGCTCCGTCGACTTCGCGCGGGGGGGCCGGCCGCGGTCACTGCGAATCTCCGACGGCGATTGGCAGCGCGCCGCGTTGGTGCGAGGCCAGGTTCCGGTCACCCCTGTGGCCGAGAGCCTGCGTATGTCCGACCGCGTCGTGAGGGCGCCGGCCATATTGAGGACCGAGAACACGCGGTCCGTCTCCAGGCGCCCGGCGCCGGCGCTGGAGCGCGTATCTTTCGAGGACCAGAGGCGCGGCATGGAGCGGGCGGTGAGCCGGAACTTCGGCGCTCCGGCACGGCAGGCCAATGGGGACGGGACCGTCAGCGCGGGGCGGGGCGATGGTTTGCGGCCCAACCCCGGGGCGGGGAACGCTCGCGGACCGGCCGCCCGCACCGAAACGGGCCGGGAGGCGGTTCGCCGCGCCGGTTCCGAAGGCTGGCGGCGCATGGGCGAGCGGCAGAACGAGCCGGCCGCGGCAGGGCGTTTGGCGACGGATTGGAGCCGCTTTGGAAACTCCTTGAACGCAGACAGCGGCTCTCGTGCGCGTGAAGCCGCCCGGGAGAATCAGCCCCGTGTCGAGCGGGAGCGCGAGCGGAACAATTTCAACTGGAGCCGGTTCCCAAACGCCGGCGGGGCCAGGGACACCGATCGCGAGGCGGCGCGACCGTCCCAGCCCCGGGTGGAACGCGAGCGGAACAACACGACCTGGGACCGGTTTCCGAGCAGCCCGCGCACACCCGATGCCGACCGCGGCCGGGGCGAGGTGAGAGACAGCAACAGCCGCTGGGACCGGTTCGGGGGCGGCCGGCAGGTTGAGCCGCGGCGCTCCGAACCGCGCAGCGAGGGCTCCAGGTTCGACAGCGGCGGGGCGATCCGGATCAATCCGCCGATCGTCCGCGAACGGTCCCAGCCGCGGTTTGAAAGCCACGGCGGCGCCGAACGTATGTCCGGCGGAGGCGGACCGGCGCGGATCAGCGGCGGTGGTGGACCGTCACGCGGCGGCGGTGGGGCACGCGGCGAAAGCCGCGGCTCAGGCCGCAGCAGCAACGGAGGCGGAGGCCGCGGCCGCAACCGTTAAGTTTCGAATACGGGTCTTTCCCTCAGGGCCTGCTCCGCGACAGCCCACGCGAGAGCAGGCCACTTTTTTCAAAGACCGTTGCAGGAGCAGGGCAGTCCGAAACTCATGGTATCGTATCGTCTTCGACCATGGGCCGAACTGTAGAACAGCGCGCGCGCTTTGCTCTCCGCTCCCCGAATTTCCTTTTCTGCGCGGCGCTCATCATCGAGGCAGCCGTTTTCCATTGGCGCGCATTGTTCCTGCCCGGGTATCTATTCCCGTGGGATTTTCGGGCGGTTCACGTTCCGTTCGCGATGTTCGTGGCCGATTCGATCCAAAGGGGCGAATTCCCTCTGTGGGATCCGTACACCTACTGCGGATATCCGATTTTCGCCAATATTCAAGCCGCCCTTTTTTACCCGCCCGTCCTGGCGGCAACGGCGTTGGGCTCATGGTTGGGGGTCGAGTTGATCCCGAAGCTGCTTGTGATCGCGGAGGTCGCGCAAGTCGCATTCGCCGGCCTGTGCACGTTCGCGCTTGCCCGGCGTATTGGCGCCAGGCCGGCTGCCGCATGGATCGCCGCTACCGTCTACGAACTCGGCTGCTTTTTCGCTTCTCAGCCGCAGCACATGGGGGCGATGCATGGGGCGTCCTGGCTGCCTCTGATCTGGTTGTGCGTAGTGGAGCTGGGCCAGGGCCTGAAATGGGCGTGGCTGGCGGCGCTCTCCTTCGCGCTCTCGATGACGGTTCTGGCCGGGTTGCCGCAGGTTGCCGTGGCGGCATTCGGATCAGCCTTGCTTCTGAGCGTCGCGATGGCCATCTTCAAGCAAGGCGACTGGAGCGGCCCTGTTCGCGTGCTGCTCGGTTGGGTTTGGGGCCTGCTGCTCGCGGCAGTACAAGTAATTCCTACTTACGAGCTGACGCAGAACAGCGTCGCCAAGTACCGCGACGAGTGGCTCAAAACCGGGGGCGGCATGGACCCGGGCGCTCTGTGGTCGCTCATCATTCCGAATTACTGGTCCGTTTTTGATCTGTCGAAGTTTCATGGCCCGACCGACCCCACGTTTCTCTATCTGTATTCGAGCATTGCGGGGCTCGCGCTGGCTCTTGCCGCGCTGATGTGGAAGCCCGACTCGTGGCGCCGGGTGTTCGGGCTCGTCACGCTGGTGGCTGCCGTCGCCATGCTGGGCGACAACACTCCAATCGGCAGGGCGGTGCTGGCCACGCTTCCTGTGCGCATCCGCATCGGAATTCATCCCGAGTACATTTTCTGTGCGTTCTCGCTTGGGCTCTCCGTGCTGGCGGGGCTGGGCGCAAACCGGTTCCTGCGCAGCACGAGGGTGCAGATCGCCGCTGGCATCCTGATCGCCTGCGACCTGATCCTGGTCAGCTCGGGACGGATCATGAACACGAACTCCACGGCGGCCGAGCCCGGCATCGCGCGAAACGCGGCGGACGGAAGCGTCGAGCTTGTCAGCCGGCTTCGCGCCTTGACCGGCTCGACCGTTCCGCCGTCCCGGTTCGACATGCGTCCCGAAGTGTCGTACGTATGGTCAAGCAGCGCCCCGATCCTGGCGATTCCGACGTCGAACGGATGCGATCCTCTTGCGCCGGAGCGCATGATTCAGGTGCGCCTGTCGTTTGCCCCGGGGGAGAGGTGGGGGACGTGTTATCAGGCGTTCGACGTCACGTCGCCGGTCTTGAATCTGGTGAACGCCCGCGGGCTCCTGTCACGCGAACCGGTCGCGAACCCCAATTTCAGGCTGGTATCCGAAGCGGCGGGATACAAGTTGTACGAAAACATTTCGGTGCTCCCGCGTTTCTTCTTCGTGGGGCGCATAGAGTTCGCCCGCGACCTCGCGGAAGCCGCCCGCCTCTTGCACCGGCCGGACTTTCAGCCCGCGGATACGGCAATCGTCGAAGCGCCTTCGGAGCCGTTCGGCGAATTGTCGGCCGAGCCATCGACGGGCATCAACGTGATTGACTACGCGCCGTCGCGGCTGATTCTGGAAACGCACACCGCGGCGCCATCTTTCCTCGTCGTTACGGAAGCCTGGTATCCCGGCTGGGAAGCGACGATCGACGGCCAGCCGGCGCGCCTGTACATCACGGACGTGGCGTTCCGGGGCCTCCGCGTCCCGGCGGGCGACCACCGGATCGAAATGCGATTCGTGCCGCGAATACTGTTTTGGTCGGGCGGCATCAGCATCGCCGCCTTGCTCGCCATGGTGTTGGTGCTTGCACGCAGCAGACGCATCAGCGTGCGTGCGCGGGAGCAGGCGAAAGCGGCGGCTACCATGTCATGACAGTCAGGCAGATTTGTCCAGCAAAGTTTTACATAATATCCGTTATCGGAAGTCGGCAAAACAGGAGGACTGAGTGCCCGCTCCCGCTCGCAAAGCTCCGGCATCCGAAGGCCTTCTCAATTACGAGTTCTGCCCCGTTCCCCTCTACCTCACGGAGCAACTGCTGGCGAGCGTATCGCCCCTGTGCACTTGCCTGTGCCTGATCGTCCTCGATCGCACCCTGGGCGCGCGCCGCCGGCGTGGAACGCCCCCTCCGGAATGGTGCGAACTCAAAGAGTCCGACCTGGCCGAGAAACTCCGCGTGACTCCACAGGCCGTCCGGAAGGTCATCCGTGAAGCGGAGTCCTGCATCCAGGATGACCCCGACCGCGCCAAGCGCCTCGGCATCCTGCAGGTGCAGCAGGCCCGCGTCGGTGTTCGGCTCCGTTTCGCCTTTGAAGCCTTACCCAGTTTGAAGCCCACCCGGGAGCCCAAAAAGCTCCCCACCAAGGCCGAGCGCGAGGAACGCCGCAAAGTGCAGGCGTTCAGTGCGAAAATCACCTGCCCGAAGGGCCAGGACTGCCCGGTCGACGAGCTGTACCTCCCCAATGGCCACCTCACGAACATTCTGCCGGCCGGCGCAGAGGTCATCCGCCACCAGGTGGACGAGCCCGACGAGGTAGCAACTCCAGTTGCACCCTCGGGTCACCAAGAACAACCCCAGGTAGCAACTCCAGTTGCTACCTCAAAGCCGTCACAACTTGAGGAACTCCGTGCCGAAGTTGAGCCAATCCTATTGACAACGCTCAACAAAACCCTCGATGACGGCCTCGCCAGGAAGATCCTCGCCGAGCTCGGCGACATCCCACCAACGGGCTTGGGTGCATTCGTCCAGGCGACCCCGTTGCGCCTGCGTAAGCTCCGCCAGTACGGCAGTGGTCTTCTCCTTTCCTTCGCCCGTGAGTTCGCCGAGGCCGAGCGCAAGCTCCGCGCCGCCCGGCAGCAGGAGCAGCAAACCATCGGCGAGCAACACGAGCAGATTTTGTCCTTCGCCCGCGCCCGCCTGGCCGATCCGCTGTGTCCCGAAGATGAGGCCGAGATGCTGCGCCGCGTCCATCCCGAGCTCCGGGACTATAAGCCCTCGCCCTCCGAGCAGCGCGCCGCGATCGAGCCGCGCCTGCGCGCTGCACTCGAGTCCCTGCGGAGCGGCCAGGCCGGCGGCGTGACCATGAACGCTGCCATCCGTAAATCCACGCTCGATCTCATCGAGCGGTACGAGGCAGCCTGCCCTGCCCTGGTTGCCGAAATTCGTGGAGACACCTGATGCCCATCCGGCCTGAACTCCGGCACTTCTACCGCGGCCCGCATTGGCAAACGACACGCGAGCGCATTCTCAAGCGCGCCGGCAACAAGTGCGAGCAGTGCCGCAAGCCCAACGGCAAGATGGTATTCACGGTCTGCTGTGGATCCACGATGTACTGGGCCCGCGTCGGCAGCAGCCGCTGGCGCAACCATCGCGGCGCCGTCACGCCGGTGCGGACGATTCTCCGCGCCATCCCAACGCGCAAGCCTCGCATGATCCGTGTCGTCCTGACCATCGCTCATCTTGATCACACGCCCGGCCACGATGACGACAACAACCTTCGTGCATGGTGCCAGTGGTGCCACCTGCACCACGATCAGCCGCACCACATAGAGACCCGGGCCGCAACGCGCGTCAGGAAGCTCGACGCCGCGCGGCCTTTACTTCAAGCAATGGAGGTGAGCTAATTTTGCCCGACACTCAGAAAGTCGAAGAAAAAGTCTATGAGTCGCACGGGTCCTGGGAATTCCCGCGCGATCTCGATTCGGCCGAGTTCTGGAGGCTGGTCTGCTTCTACCTGATCCACAAAAGCAGTGACGAAGCGTTCGCAGTGATCAGGCTCGATGAGCTGAACGGCGCCTGGCAGGCCGAAGTCCTGATGGTGCGGAACGTCGACATTATGGTGCTGCGCAGGGTGCAGCGCCTCGACCTGGCGCCGCC
>JBLNCW010000089.1:0-6339 GCA_050261015.1 Rhodospirillales bacterium
ACAAGTAGCTGTACATGTCTGCTTGCTGATGATCGCGGCCGCGCATGCAGATTAGACGATCAGAACATTCCAGCCGTAACGTGTTTCAGGGTTTCAGCCTGTGTTTTTCCGCAACCTGCTATGAATCACCCACGCGGCTTGTCTTAGTCATGAAGAAATCAGCCGAGATGGGCGACTCTTATTGGCAAGTCACGCGCAAGGATTTCGAAATTATTCAGAATGGAGTCCGCTGCTGTGAGTCGCTCGGGTACGAGGTAGTGGCGCAAGGAACGGCGGGGGTAGGGGCTGAATCGACTTCCGTAACTGTTGCGCGCGTATCTCCGGGCTTATTCGATGCCCTCAAGTGCGCCCAGCCGTCGGTCGCGGTTTTCGCGCAGACGATTTTCACCCGGGGCGCCGCCCGTTGCGGTGTTGTCACATGCTTATTGGAGCCGGGCATTTCCTCCAAGTGTCGAGGCAATTGGCAAGCACTTGACGGTGAACGGCATCAGTTACACGGTAATTGGTGTGACTCCGCCGCAAGTGAAGCGCCCAGTCAGCAGTGCCGACGTGTGGATTCCCGACGCGACCCCAGCAGAAGATCCATCAGCGTCGAAAATTGGCGACAAACTGGTGGTTTGCAGGCTGCGCACGGGAGTCTCCCTGAAGGACGCCGAACGCGAATTGAGCAAGCTGAAGCCAGCACCGAACAGAGACTCGGGCCACACCGGCGCGGAGCGATTCTTTGCACTATCTTTGGCGGATCAGATCGTTGGTCCGGCGGCGCGCATCCTCAACCTGCTCCTGGCGGCATGTCTGTTGATTCAACTGCTGGTTTGCCTGAACGTCGGGCACCTACTGCTCGCGCGCCGGATGAATAGGGTGCGGGACCTCGGCGTGCAAATGGCGCTTGGATGCAGCGCCGGGCGGCTTTGTTGGAACGTCGTGGGCGAGGCGATGACTCTGGCGGCGGCGGTCGGTGTCGCGCTGCCGCTGATCATGCTCTGCCTTCCCACGGCCGGGGTTGTAGCGTCGGCAGCCATCAGGTCCGAGACTCATCCGGTGCTAAGCATTCCAGTGCTCGTTTTCAGCATCGGAGCCGGATTTGCATCGAGCGGGGTATGCGCAGTTGTGCCCGCGCTGGTGCTCATCCGGTTGGAGGTCACCTCGCTCCTCCACGAGCGCTGGCGTCTTAGCGACCTGGCTCTGAGTGCCTCCAGACTCCAGGACATTCTGATTGTCGTGCAGCTGGCGACTGCGGTCGCGATCATGAGCGGGTTCGGGTTGCTTGCCAAGGGGCTGTACCAACTGTCTTCGGTGAGTCTAGGCTTTAATCCGGAGGGATTGTCCTACGCGATGTTCTCGGGTGGAGCAGCGACCTTTCCCGGGTCCGCGCACAACCTCGAGCGGGTTGTCGACCGCCTTTCGCAACTATCTGGAGTCGATTCAGTCGCGATCGGCAGCACTCCGATACTGATGGGGGTCGGGATGAAGACGAGGGTGGATGTTCGCACTAACACTGGGGAATGGACACCGATGCCGTCGGTCGTGATGCAAACGGTCAGCGGAGGCTACTTCAGGACCATGGGTATTGCACTTAAGGGCCGGACCTTCAACGATCGGGACGTTCGTCGGGCTCCTTGCGTGGCAGTGGTTAACCAGTCTTTCGCGAGAGTGGCCTGGGCGACCACGGACGCACTCGGCAAGTGGATTGATGTTGGGGGACCCGCCCGCCGCATTCCCTGCGAAGTCGTCGGCATTGCTGCGGATACGCGCGATGTAGCAATCACCCTGCCGCCCGAACCGACGGTGTACTTTTCTCATCTCCAGCGGGCCGGCTCCGCTCACGCGACGATCCTGATCCGGGCGAGTCGGGCTCCGAGCGAGGAGAAGGTCCGTGCGGAGGTTGCCGCAGAGGATCCGAACTGGCGCTGGGACTTCTCAACCGACGTGGGTGCTCTGGTGAGGACGGCTATTCGGCCCGCTTCGGTACGCGCCCGCCTGAATGGGAGTCTGGCTGCGGTCGCGCTGCTTCTGGCGGCGGGTGGCATGTACGCTGCAGTCACCTTCAGCCTGAGCGAGCGTGCGAAGGACTTAGGAGTGCGGGTGGCGCCAGGTGCCGGGACCGTACAACTGATGACTTTTATCTACGGCCACTACTCCAGACTGGGGGCAGCCGGCTCGTTGGTGGGCGCAGCCGGGGCGATCTGGTTGGGTCGCTTTTTGATCGCGGGCTTGTCAGTAGTGGAGGTCAGCAGATTCGACCCGCTGGTGTTCACTGCGGTGCCAGCCTTCTGCTTTGTGATGGTGCTTGCGGCGATCCTCCCTCCGGTTCGCCACGCCTTGAGAAGAAATCCCGCATCGCTTTTGCGGGCTGAATGAACGAGAATCGCCAAAGGGATGGGGCATACGGCTTCGACACTGGCCACTCAATCCGCCGACGGCGAGAAGGCAGTCGCTGTCGTCTGGATTGAACTCCCGCCCGCCTCCGTAACTTATTGCTTTGCCGCGACAAATCGTAGTGTGGCGCCTATGAAGAGCCGCGGCTCGCGATATAATCCGGCTCTGATCAAAGATCAACGCGGAGGCACTATGTCGAAATCGGATAACACAGCGGGACGGCGCGGATTTCTCAGGCGGGTGATGGCGGTTGCCGGATTGTCCGCGGCAGCAGCTCCCGCGGCGGGAGTCGCGCAGTCGCGGGGAGGCGAATTCGAGTTGCCCAGCTACGCGCGGGCTCAGAACTACAAGTCGCTGAAACAATCCAGTCACGACCGCACCGGCGGCAATGCAGACCGCCACCTGGTCCGCCCCGGCGCAACGCAGGAGTTGTTCAACTCCGAGGGGCCGGGCGTCATTACCCACATCTGGTTCACCATTGCGGCGCAGAGCCAGAACCACCTTAAGGAACTCGTGCTGCGCATGTACTGGGACGGCAACGCGAAGCCGAGCGTCGAGGCGCCGATAGGAGACTTTTTCGGTTTAAACCTGGGGCAGTACCAAATCTATGAATCGGCCTACCTGGCCTGCTCGCCCGGCCGCTCGCTGAACTGCTACTTTGCCATGCCGTTCCGCAAGTCGGCGCGCATGACGGTGACGAACGAGGGCTCGGCACAGGTCAACGCGTTTTATTCCAACATCGATTACCAGCTTGTGCCGTCGCTGCCCGCCGACACGCTTTACTTCCACGCGCAGTACCGGCAGGCGTCCCCCTGCATTCCGAACAGGGGCGAAAAGCTGAACCCGGACGGCAAGCTGAATTACGTCTACATGGAGGCGCGCGGGCGCGGGCACCTCATGGGCGCGACGCTCGGAGTGCTGCTGAACGCCGACGGCTGGATGGGCGAGGGCGACGACATGATTTTCATCGACGACGAGACCAAGCCCGCCATCATCGGCACCGGATCGGAGGATTATTTCCTGGGAAGCTGGAATTTCGGCGGGCGCGACGGCGCAGTTCCCTTCGCCCACCATTACTACGGCGCGCCGCTGATCATCATGGCCGAGCGCACCGGCGGGCGCTACTGCTGCTACCGCTGGCACGGCGACAATCCGGTGACTTTCACCCGGTACATCAAGCACACGATGGAGCACGGCCACGCCAACGACCGGGGAGACAACTTCTTTTCAGTCGCTTACTGGTATCAGGACACGCCCTATACCGACTTCCCCGCCCTGCCCCCAGTGGCCGAGCGCATTCCGCGCGTGAAACTGAGCTGAAATCGCGAAACAGCGGGCCGGCCACGCCCGGCCCGCGAGCGCACGGCGCTGCGTGGTAAGTGAGGCTATTTGACGAGCGCGGGGGTGAGCTCGGCAATCCGCTCGCGCGGAATCGTGCGGCGGAGCAAGGGCGGATCGAAAGCGCTGAGGCTCTGGCGGGCGAACTCCCGCACGAGACTGTCGGGGTGGTCCACAGCGCAGAGGAGGATCGCCAGCGCTTTTTCATCGGGCCAGGCAAGGAGCGAAGGAATAATATCGCCTACGAGTTGCCCGGGCGTCGCTGAGGGCATTCGCGCCGCCTCGGCCTGAAGCCATGCATCGCGCTGGGCTTCGGAAAACGGTTTGACGTCGATGTCCGTCCAGTCCGATTCGATAGAAGCTCCGCGCGTCCAGGTTGTCAACCTGACGGAGTAAACGCCGGGTTGGTCGAAACGATACACCAGATGAAGCGGCAGTCTCGAACGGGGTGAATCCGGCGGCGCCACCGTTCCCCCGCCACCGATGACGCCTCCGCGCAGCGGGATTGGACGAAGCGGCGGGAGTGGTTTTCCCTCGCGGCGCACCTCAAGCTCGTAACCGCCAAAGGCCCAGGGCCAGGTCACGTACGGATAAAAGATATCGTGCGGCACCGGCAGGTCGGCTTCGATCCAGACGGGCATCCTGACGTGTGCGGTTCCCCGCACCCGGAGATATGCCTTGCGGCTGCTGAAGCGCACCGGCACCGGATCGCTGCACACGGCCCGCACGCAAACCTGTATGTCCGCCGTGCCCTCATCGGGGGCGTCCGCGGGTATTTTCAGATTGATCTGGTCGGGGCCCACGTACATCAGGCCGGCTGGCTTGCCTGCCACCGTCACGCGCACGCCGCAAGCCTGCTCCGGGTACGGGCCGTTCTGCGGGATGCTCGCGGCGCACGATGAAAAACCCTTTCCGTAGATCGTGGCAATTCTTCCAGGAGCAAGCATTCGCGGGCGGACGGTCCCAAACGGTATGACACCTTCCCGGGTAAAATGCGGCCTCGGCTGTGCTTGTGCCGGCTTTTGCAACCACCTGGGGGATGCGTCCTCGGGGCGCGAACTTTCCGGCGGGGGAGCGATGAAGGCGGGGGCCGCCTGTCCCGGGGCGGCGCGGAGAGTGAGCGCCCAGTCCCAGCCCTGCTGGTAGTAGAGGTGCCAGACCATCTTGCGGGCGGGTTGGGGTCCGCCTGGACCGCCGAGCGGCTCGTTCACGATGCGGCGAAGCGCGACGCGCGCAGGCTCGTTATCGGCGCCGGCCTGGGTGCGTCCGAGAATCGCCAGGTTCGCTGAGACGCCGCCCTGCCAGACCCTCCGCCCGGCGCGCTGTTGGATTTGCTGCTCCAGCACCTGGAGGGCCTCACCGATGCTTCGAGGCTGCGCGGGAAAGGAGACCGGGGTATCCAGGATTCGGGTTGCCTCGCTCCAGCGCCCCTGGGCATCCCGCACCTTGTCCGGCAGGATCGAAAAGTAGCCCTCCTCCTCAACCACGCGGAACAGGCCGGGATTGCCCCAGGCGGCGTGCGCATCGACCAGAGCCTGGAGGACGGCGAGCGGGCTCGCGGGTTGCCCGCTAGCGGCATCGACCTCGTATTCCAGGTGAATACGGCCTGATTTCGGAACCAAGGTGCGGCGCCGCGGATCAAGGTTTAGAAGACGCGGGCCGGCGGGGGTGCGGTCCTCCACATCGCCCGCGTAGTCCCAAGGGGGATCTTCATAGGTGATGGCCCAGCCGTGGCGCTGCTCCAGCAGTTCCGCGGCCAGCGCGAGCGGCCGCGGGCCGTCAACGCTCAGCACTTCCGTTCGAGTCCCCTGGGCGGGCGCTAAGACGGCGGCACACAAGAGTACGAAGAGGATGCACGGCATACCGGGAGGTTAGACTCCTGGAGGGCTGGGTTGGTTTCAGGTGGGGAAAGATTTCGAGGTTCCGGTTGACAGACGGGCCGCGCCGTTGGCCGGTATCGCTTTATTCCTTGCCGGGACTACGGTGTGTACAGTGCGCAGCGAGAGCACGCACCGCACGAACTAACGGACCTGAGATAGGGGAGGCACTCGTAACGATCAGCGCAGGGAAGACAAGGAGCCAAATAACAGTAATCAAGCGCGGGGACCACGTTCGAGCCAGGATGGCGATTACGGCGACAGCTATCGACGAGAGCACGAGTGCAATTGTCAATGGCCGCTTCCGCCAGGGGCACCGCGGCATACCATTCCAGCGCCCGAGCCGAAACTCGCGGTCCAGCATCGAACTCACCCACCACCAGAAAACTATGACGAGAACACTTAACAAGACATAAGTGGGAACCGTGTCCCAAAAGGATTCCGGCACAGGAAGGAGGAACATCAATGCACCGATCAGCAACACGAGTGGAAAATTGAGTCCGACGGCAACTTCTGTCGGCCACTCTGGATGCCTGACAATTTGCCAGCCTTTCTTCTCCCACTCTCGATAAATCTCGTTTTCAAGGTGATGGCCGTAAACGGCCAAGCAGGTAGTGAATACGACTAGCAGGTTGCGGAAAAACACAGGCTGAAACCCTGAAACCCGTTACGGCTGGAATGTTCTGATCGTCTAATCTGCATGCGCGGCCGCGATCATCAGCAAGCAGACATGTACAGCTACTTG
>JBLNCW010000090.1:0-64787 GCA_050261015.1 Rhodospirillales bacterium
TTTCCCTGATGCGGCGCCACCGCCACAACCTCAAGCCCGAACAGGTCGCCAGGCTCGAGGCCTATTGGACCCGGTTCCCGGTCCTCCGCCGGATCTATGCTTTCAAGCAGCGCCTTTGCTATCTGCTTTTGAAGAAACACCGCACCCGCAAGCAGTGCGCCGCGCTCATCCCCCGGTTCCTGAAGGCCTTGCACCAGTTGCGGCCAGTCCGGACTGGCGCACCTGGTGCAACTCGGCGAGACGCTCCAAGCCTGGTCCTTAGAGATCGCCACGATGTGGCGCTTTACCCGGAACAACGGAATCACCGAGGGCTTCCACACAAAGATGGAACTCTTGCAGCGGCAAGCCTATGGCTTCCGTAATTTCAACAACTACCGATTGAGGGTTAGGATAATGTGTGGGTGACCGTCAGCGGTGGGGTGCCCCACTAATGGCGTAGAGCCCATGGATTCTCGGTTGCGACCGCAACCCGTTGAAAAAAGGGTTGGTTGCGGGGGGTGGATTTGAACCACCGACCTTTGGGTTATGAGCCCAACGAGCTACCAGACTGCTCCACCCCGCAATCACATGCTATCGCAAGGCGCACGTCGGGTCAACCTCCGCACAGAGTTTCCTGCCCTTTTATTTGCCGGCGCCTGCGGGCGAGCGCCCCGCAACAGACAAAGTCAGCCCAGATTCTGCCCCTGGTCGAGCGGATACACGTGCCCGCTCGACATCGTCGTGAGCGAGAGGTACAGCACCAGAAGCGCGAACTGCTCCACCGCTTCCTCGTCGCTGACGGGGTACTTCACCGCCGAGCGCTCGCGGATTCGTTCCCACCTCGCCCGCGGGAAGTCCTCGGGCGGCAGAATCGGCCCGGGCGCGAGCGCGTTTACGAAAATGCCGCGCTCGCCGTAATCCAGCGCCATCGCCTTGGTCATCCCGGCGATTGCGGCCTTCGTCGCGATGTAGGGAACGTTGCACTTCTGGGGTCTGGAAATCGAGGTCACGTCGGCCACATTGATGATGTGGCCGCCGGGGGGCATCATCGGCGCGATGAACTGGGTGGGCCAGAAGGTGCCCAGGATGTGGGAATCGATGTTGTCCTTCCACTCCCGCTCCCCGGCAGCCTCGATTCCCACCGGCTCGTACACCGAGGCCATGTTCACCAGAATGTCGATCCGGGGAAACACCGCCCGCACCTGCTCGACCGCCTGGGCGACGCTGGAGCGGTCTGAAACGTCCGCCTGTACGGTGAGCGCCCGTACGCCCAGATTTTCCGCCATCGAAGCGGTCTCGATTGCCTCGGCGGCCGAGCGCCGGTAGCTCAGCACCAGGTTAACGCCCTGCTCCGCCAGCGTGTGCGCGACGGTGCGGCCGATCCGCTTGCCGCCCGTGATCCAGGCCGTTTGGCCTCTTAGCCTCTCGAGATGCTTTTGGACGAGGCTCAAAGCAGCTTCCGCAGCGCCTCGTGCAGGCTGGCCATGTCGGTTTCCCCGATGAAGGATTTCACCTTGCGGCCCTGCCGGTCGTAGAGGAACAGGGCCGGCAAGGCCCCGCTCCACTTCGGATCGATCGAATTGATAAACGTGTCGTCGTTGCGAGGCCGCTTGATGTAGGCGGGCAGCGGCGCGCCCTGTTTCTTCAGGAATTGGAGCGCGCCGGCTTCCTGTTCCGGCTCGTCGCAGGAGATGTTGACGAGCTTGAGGCCGCTGCTGCGGTACCGCGCTTCAAGCTTCAGCAGCAAGGGCATTTCCGCCCTGCAGGGCTGGCACCACGTGGCCCAGAAGTTCACCAGCAATACACTCCCGGCATGCGACTTCTTGACCTTCTCGAACCCGGCCTCGTCTAGAGGCGCCAGCATCGGTTGCTGAGCCGCGGCTGCGATAGCGCAGGCGGCCTCGATCAGCAACAGACGGCGTGTCACGACTCTTTTCTCACCTTCTTAATAGTGCAACCGAATGCTTTTGTCTGGGCGGTCTCAACCGGACGGCCCGCCAGAACCGCATCCAGAGCGCTGCGAAGGCGCTGCGCCTTCACGCGCGAGACTTCCTGCGAGTCGTCGATCGAGCCATGGTACCGAATCACACCCGTGCTGTCCAGCACGTACATTTCGGGGGTTACGGTGGCCCCGAACTGGTCGGCCACCCTGTTGTTTTCGTCCTTATAAACCGCGAACGGAAACCCGTGCTGCCGGGCGTGGGCCGCCACCTCCGAGCCGGGTTCGGTCCGGTTCGAGTTGATAAAGACGAATTTCACACCTTTGGGAGCGTAATCGTTGTAAAGTGCCTTCATCCGCTCGTTGTAGGCGTTGGATACCGGGCACTGCGTAGCGATGAATCCAATCACCGTCACGTCTCCCTTTAGCTTCGAGAACTGCACAGGATTCCCCTGGACGTCCTGCAGTGTAAACTCGCTGACGCGCGAACCCAGTTGAAATTCCTGCGCCGGCAATAAGGCCGCACACACAAACGCGGCGGCTAGCATCATGCGTTTCATAGCCCCTCCGACGTTTACAAGCGGGACGTGCCGCCCCGCCAGTTCTACTTCTTCTTCAGCCTCAGGTTGATTACCGCTTTGTTGCGCGAATCGAATACGCTGAGCGTCCTGACGTCGCTGACGGCGCCGTCATGCTCGGCTTTTAGCTCGAAATCCACGTTCGTACTCAGGCCGTGGAACGCGTAGCTCCCGTCCTCTTTCGCGATAAACGAGCGTATCTGCAACGTTTTCGTGTTCTTGAGGTGCACAACGGCCCCGGGGACGGGGTTGCCGGCCGCATCCGTCACCGTGCCTTGGACCGACCGGACGTTGGTGTCTTCCTTCTTGTCCCGCTGCCCCAACGCCAGCGGCTGAACCGTTAAAACCGCCGCCGCCAGAGCCAGCACCACGAGAATTCTCTTCATTAGACTATCCGTACGGCTATTTAGACGCAGGTTCCATCTTGAAGAATACATCAATCCGGTCCTCGCCGGATATAACCACCGGCTTCTCCTGCGTCTCGTACCCGGGTGCCCGGACAATCAACCGATACTGAGCCGGCTCAGCCGGCAGCCGGAACACGAATTCCCCTCTCGGACTGGTAGAGGCCCGCATTTTCTTGAATTTCCGAGCCACTTTCGATTCGGCGGCCGCCTCCAGGGTCACTTCAACCCCGGGGAAAGACATCCCATTGTCGCGGAACACGGTCCCGCTCACCACCGCATAGGCTTCGGACTTGCTTTTGTCCTCTCCGGCAGCCTTCAGAAGCGCCGCCAAAACGGCAACGGCAAGCGCGGCGCGCGAGACGAGCCGGTTACCAGTCCTCGTCCTCGTCATCCTCTTCGTCGCCAAAATCCAGCGTCTCGTCTTCTTCCTCTTCCTCCAGCGGTTCCAATTCCAGGGGGTCCGTGCCCACGACCCGGAGATCGGCCCCGCACTCCTCGCAAGTTATCGTATCGCCCTCGTCCCACTCCTCGTCTTCAAGCTCGAGTTCCGCATCACAGACCGGACAAGATACCATGCTGATTCCTCCAATGAAGTGCCTGCCAATTTACTTTTATACAAGCTGGCGAAACGGCCACGGACCATTTCGTCCAACTTTTTTCGCGCCCCAAGGGCCTCCGTTGCCTGTCGCCGCGCTACTTCTTAGCGTACAGCGATCGGTTTCAACCGCCCCAGACGCCGGTCTCTCCTTGACAGACTGTATCATCTCAAGCCGCGAGACCGGCTGCGAGTCAAAAACGCGCCATGGTCAGATTAGAATTCCGACCATTGGACCTCATTAAAACATGGGTGGGCTGCTCTTCGGAACAGCGCCGCAGTTTTTGGTGTGCAACGGGACCCGGGACGCCTTCAGGGGTAGGTAATCCGCCCGCCTTCGACCCGCGCAAACGGAGTCAGGGAATGCGGCTGCGCCCGCCCGCGCCCGGTGATATGGGCCACCTCCACGCCGCGCACGACCAGGGCGTCAGAAATCAGAGAACGATGGCAGCGCCAGGGGACCGCCTCCGCGCACATCAGCGCCGCTGTCTCCCGCCCCGCCAGGTCCATCAGCTTTCCCAACCCGGCGTCGAACTGCGCCGTCCCCATGTAGTCGGCGAACCCGCGAAACGAGGCGTTGCGCCAGCCCGTGTTCGGCGAATCCTTGCGGGCGTGCCGCAGGCCGCCGAGCTCCGGCATATGCGTGTAGGCGATCCCCTCGGTTTGCAGCGCTGCCGGCAGCGATTCTCGGTTGAACTGAGGATTGTGCCGCGACCGCGGAACCGTCCGGACATCCACCACGTGCCGCACCCCAGGCTCCCGCAGCAGCTCGACGAACTCCGGCAGGCTACGGGTCGAATGCCCGACGGTGTAGATTTTCATACGGCGGATTTGTGTCCCCTGCCTGATAACATACCCCTATGGCGTGGCTCAAATCCGGGGACGAAAAGTCCACCAAATGGGTCAAGGAGCAGATCGAGATCCTCAACCGGAAGGGCTGGTACCACAGCATCCAATTGCCCGACGGCCGGGTGATTGAGGGCGTGCAGAGCATCGACCATTTGAAGCAGCGCCTTGCGCGCTTCCCCGTGCCCGAGAACCTCCAAGGCAAGCGGGTTCTGGACGTGGGCGCCTGGGACGGCTGGTTCAGCTTCGAGATGGAGCGGCGCGGGGCCGAGGTCGTGGCGGTGGATTGCATCGATGTCGAAAAGTTCCGCATCGCCCATGAGCTGCTGGGCTCGAAGGTGGACTACCGCATACTGGACGTTGACGAGCTTTGCCCGGCCACGGTTGGGCGCTTCGACATCGTGCTCTTCTTCGGGGTGCTTTATCACCTGCGGCACCCGCTGCTGGCGCTCGAACGCATCTGCCAGTTGACGCGCGAGATGGCGCTGGTGGAGTCCTTCGTGATCGACGACGGTCTGGAGCCGGGCCCGAACATGATGGAGTTCTACGAAACCGACGAGCTGGGCGGCCAGACCGACAACTGGTACGGCCCCACCACCGCCTGCCTGCTGGCGCTGTGCCGCTCGGCGGGCTTCGCACGCGTGGAACTGGGAGAGATCGTGAAGCAGCGGGCGCACGTCACCTGCTACCGCCGCTGGGAAGCGCCGCCTTCAAACCCGTCCTGCCCGCCGCCCGTGCTGAACGCCGCCGCGAACAATCGCGACTGGAGCAACCGCTTCCCGAAAAACAAAGACCTCTACGTGTGTTGCTTTTTCAACACGAAGGAGCAGGTCACGAAGGAGAACCTGCGCATCGAGCTGGACGGCTTCGGCGTGCCCGCGCTCACCGCGACGGCGCTCGGCGGCGACGGCTGGCAGGCGAACTTCTGGCTGCCCTCGGGCCTCGATCCCGGGCGGCACGAAGTCCGGCTGCGCACGGTCAACAGCCACTTCAGCAACCCGGTTGAGATTGAAGTGACCGCGGCGGCAAACTCGCCCTTGCCGTTCTAGGATCAGGACTGCCATTTTCACATCGCAAACCCCTGGCCGGGTCCCACACTCACTCTGCATGCTAAAGTGGAAACAGATTTCAGCACTGGGGCAACAGCGGCCCGGCCGTGTCAGGGGCATGGCGGGACGCAGATTCTCAAGCCATTGGGGCGCGGTGGGATGCGAATGGCGAGTTCCGAACCGTACGTCAGCCCTCTACACAAAGTCGCTTTCCTTTGCCTGCTCTTCTATGTGTTCATTCTGCACAGCCGGGTGCTGGACCTCACCTTTCCCTCTCTGCACATCCCCAGCCTGACGCTCTACGCTTCGATCTTCGCCGCCTTTCTCGGCGGTGGGATTCTCCGGGCCTTCACGCACCGCATCGGCGTCTGCCTGCTGCTGCTGACGGGCTGGATGATTCTGGCCGTGCCGTTCAGCGTCTGGATCGGCGGCAGCGTTGGCGCAGTCAAGCTGTGGATCAAAACATTTCTGCTTTACTTTGTACTGGCCGGACTCGCCGCCACCTGGGGGCAGTTCCGCCAGCTTGTACATACAATTGCCTGGTCCATTCTGGTCCTGGCGCTGCTGGCGCTCTGGGTCGGCGAGATGCCGCAGGGCCGCCTGATGCTCAGCGTCGGCCGCTTTACGAACCCGAACGATCTCGCCCAGATCCTTCTCATGGCGCTGCCTTTCTGGTGGTACATTGCCGGCAACCCGAACCTGAAGCGCTCCTACCGGGTCCTCTCGTATCTGGCAATGGTGCCCATTCTCGTGGCGATGTCCAAAACCGGATCCCGCGGCGCGATGATTGCCGCCGCCGTGGTTGCGCTGGTGCTCTTCTGGCGCTCCTCGGTGGTTCACAAGTTCCAGCTCACCATTGGAGTGCTCGTGATCGTGATCGCCGCCGGGCTGCTGCTGCCGGACTACCTCGCCCGGCGATATGTGACGTTTTTCGAAGCCGACGACAGCGAAACCTACACGGAGTTCGACGAAAGGTTTGAAGGCAGCGCCATCAGCTCCACCTGGAGCCGGTGGGCGCTGCTTCAAGACAGCATCACGCTGACCTTGCTCAACCCCCTGTTCGGAGTCGGCCCCGGCCAGTTCGACGTGGCCCAGGACATGTACTCGCGCGCCACGCGCGGCCGTAAGGGCTCCTGGCAGGTCACCCACAACAGCTTCACCGAAGTTTCGAGCCAGAACGGCATTCCGGCCCTGGTCTTCTATGTCGCAGCGATCGTCTTCGCCTTCCAGGCCGTTTCGCTTCCCAGGATGCCGCGGCGCAAGCTCACTCCGCGGCTGGCCGAAATTTCCGCCGCTTCGCTCTGCATGCGTCTGTCGCTTTGGGCATATGTGGTTTCATCGATGTTCGGAAGTTTCGCCTTCCAGACGCAATTTTTGACGCTGGGCGGGCTAGCGGTGGTATTCTCGCGTACGGGTGCGCTTGAGTTCAGGCGCGCTGCCGCGGCAAGCCCGCTGGCGCCGCCCGCGCCGCAGCCGCTCGCCGTGCCGCCTCCGCAGCACCTTTCGCCGGTGTTCAGCAGGAGAGCGGCCGGCAGCAGTGCAGGAACCGCCTGAGCTATGTGCGGAATCGCCGGATGCGTCAGCATCAACCCCGACCCGAGGTCGCCGGCGCTCGTGGAGCGAATGGCCGCATTGCTGCGCCATCGCGGACCCGACGACCGCGGTTCCTACTCCGATGCGTGGGCCGCTCTGGCCCACCGCCGCCTCAGCATCATCGACCTGGCCGCCGGCCGCCAGCCCATGTCGAACGAGGATGGCAATCTCTGGATCGTATACAACGGCGAAGTGTTCAACCACGCCTCGCTGCGTCCCGAACTGGAGCGCGCCGGCCATCGCTACCGCACGCGCTGCGACACGGAAACCATCCTCCACGCCTACGAGCAGTACGGGGCCGGCTGCGTGGACCGCTTTCGCGGCATGTTCTCGTTCGCCATCTGGGACCGCGCCGCCCGCAGGCTGTTCTGCGCGCGCGACCGCCTCGGCATCAAGCCCTTTTACTACTTCTGGGACGGCCGGCTGTTCGCCTTTGCTTCCGAGATCAAGGCGCTGCTCGAGCATCCGGACATTCGCTGCGGCCTTGAAGAGGAAGCGCTCCCCGAATATCTCGCCTTCGGGTATCTCAGCGGTGAGCGCACGATGTTCTCGGGAATCCGCAAGCTGATGCCGGGCCACACGCTCACGTTCGAACCGGGCGCCGCGAGGCTCGAAATCCGCCGCTACTGGGATCTGCCCGCAGAGGCCGGCGGGGAACCGGGTGGCGAGGCGTTCTGGATTTCCGAATGCCGCCGGCGGCTGGAAGAGACCGTGCGCACGCGGCTCATGAGTGACGTGCCGCTCGGCGTCTTTCTGAGCGGCGGCGTCGATTCGAGCGCCATCGCCGCACTTGTGCGCCGCATGGCTCCCGGCCCGGTGGAGACATTTTCCGTCGGCTATGAGGAAGGAGAGTTCAGCGAACTCGGCTACGCCCGGCAGGCGGCGCGCGCGATCGGTTCCGATCACCACGAGGTCATCATCGGCCCGGAGGATTTTTTCTCCGCGCTGCCGCGCCTGATCTGGCACGAGGACGAGCCCATCGCCTGGCCCTCCAGCGTTTCGCTGTACTTCGTCTCGCGGCTGGCCGCCTCGCGGGTCAAGGTGGTGCTCACGGGCGAAGGAAGCGACGAGCTGTTCGCGGGCTACGCGCGCTACCGCTTCTACCTGATGAACCGGAAGTGGATGGCAAGCTACCGGTTACTGCCGCCGGCGCTCCGCGGCTGGATTCGCCGGCAGGCGGCCGCTTCCAAGCTGCTCTCAGCCGGGCTGCGCCGCAAGCTCGGCCATACGTTCATTGCGCGCGGCGACTCTCTCGAATCGCTTTACCTGGACAACTTTTACTGCGCCTTCTCGGGCGGCGAGCAGGAGCGCCTGTTTTCGCTACCGGCCGGCCTGTCGCCCTATGCGCAGTATCTCGGCTACTGGAATGCGCGCCCTCGCTTTTCGGCTCTCGACCGCATGCTTTACGCGGACTCGAAGACTTACCTGGTCGAGCTGCTGATGAAGCAGGACCAGATGAGCATGGCGTGCTCGATTGAAAGCCGCGTGCCGCTGCTGGATCACACCTTCGTCGAGTTTGCCGCGCAAGTCCCCGGGTGGCTCAAGATACGCGGCCGCACGCAGAAATACATTTTCAAGCGCGCGGTGGAGGATCTGCTGCCGCGCGACATCGTGTACCGCAAAAAGATGGGGTTCCCGACGCCGCTGCGGGAATGGCTGCTCCGCCCGGCGGCGGCGCCGCTGATCGACAGTTTGCGCGCGCGCGGCGGCCTGCTGGCGGAATACGTGAACCGCGCAGAGCTTGAAGCGCTGCTCGCGCGGCATTTGCAGGGGGTCGAAGACGCCACCGACCGCATCTGGCGCCTGCTCAACCTCCAGCTCTGGGGCGAAGTTTTTCTGACCGGCCGGCTTAAACCATCGCAGGCCGCCGAAACAGCACGATGAAGATACTCTGGGTCAACACGAATTTTCTTCACCCGACCACCAAGGGCGGCCAGATACGGTCGCTCGAAATACTGCGGCAGCTCCACCTCCGCCACGAGATACACTACGTCGCCATTGCCGACCCCGCACACCCAAAGGCTTGCGAAGCAAGCCGGGAATACTGCACCCGCTGCTACCCGTTCGAGCACCGCATCCCGTCGAAACGCTCGCCGGCGTTCGCCGGCCAGCTCGCGCGCAACTGCTTTTCGGAAATGCCGCTTGCGGTCAGCCGGTTCTATTCGCCCGCGCTGGGCCGCTTTCTCGAAAACCTGATCCGCACCGGGCGCTTCGACCGCGCCGTGGTGGATCACCTGGCGCCAACCTCCTACTTCCCCGCTCTCGACCGCAGCCTTTTCTTCCAGCACAACGTGGAAACCATGATCTGGCGCCGCCGCGCCGCCTGCGCCCGGGACCCGCTGCGCAAGCTCTATTACCGCCTCCAGGCGCGCCGCATGTTTCGCTACGAATGCCGGGTGTCGCGCGCCGCCGGCCACATCGCCGCCGTATCGGCCGTGGACGCGGCGCTGATGCGGAAGCTGTTCGGCGTCACCCGCGTTTCCGAGATTCCCACGGGCGTGAACATCGAGTACTTCGCCGCGCCGCCGTCCGTTGAGCCGTTTGCCGATCTCGTGTTCATCGGGTCAATGGACTGGTTGCCGAACATCGACGGCGTGCGCTATTTCGTGCAGGAAATCCTGCCGCTGATCCGGCGCAAGCGGCCCGGCTGCACCTTCGGCATCGTCGGACGCGCGCCCGCGCCCGCTATCGCGGCGTTGGCGAAGCAGGACCGCAACATTTTTGTGACGGGCACGGTGCCGGACGTCCGCCCGTACCTGTGGGGTTCGTCGGTATCCGTCGTGCCGCTGCGTATCGGGGGCGGAACGCGGTTGAAGATTTACGAATCAATGGCCGCGGCCGTGCCTGTGGTTTCGACCACGATCGGGGCCGAGGGACTGCATGTGGCCCCCCCGAACGACATACGAATTGCCGATTCCCCCGCGGCTTTCGCGGAGCGCTGTCTGGAGCTGCTGGACGATGCGGATGAGCGGGCCCGGCTGGCGTCGGCCGCGTTGGAAATGGTTCGCGCGAAGTTTTCGTGGAGGCGCGCGGCAAGCTGTTTCGAGCGCGCGTTGGAGAGCACCCCGGCGTTGGGTTGAACCGCGCCTTGCGCGCAGACATGTGTTTACAATCAGTGTTGTGCTGAGTGCGACGGTATTTCTGCTGAGCGCCGCTTTTGTTGTTTACGTGGTGTTCGGCTATCCGGTTCTGCTGTCCCTGCTGGCGCGGTTCCGCACCCGGCCGGTCCGCAGGGAACCGCTGCTGAAATCCGTCACCGTACTGCTGCCGGTGCGCAACGGCGAGGCCTGGATCAGGCAGAAGCTCGAATCGATCCTGGACCTGGATTATCCGGCGGAATTGCTCCAGATTATCGTCATCTCAGACGGCTCGACCGACGGCACAGAGGCCGCGTTGCGCGAATACGCGGCGCGGGGCGTCGAGCTGGTTGCGATTCCGGCAAGCGGGAAGGCGCTGGCGCTGAACGAAGGAATGCGGCGCGCCCGAGGCGAGATCCTGTTCTTCACCGACGTGCGGCAGAAGCTTGACCCGGCGGCGCTGCGCAACCTGGTGGCCTGCTTCGCCGATCCCAGCGTGGGCGTCGCCACCGGCGAGTTGTTCATCCTGCGCGGCGAGACGCTGGAGGAGGCCAACGTCGGCCTCTACTGGCACTACGAAAAGTGGATCCGCAAGTGCCAGAGCCGCCTCGACTCCATTCTGGGCGCAACCGGCTGCATTTACGCGATGCGCGCTTCGCTTGCCGGACCCCTGCCCGCCGGCACGATTCTGGACGATGTCAACCTGCCGCTGCGCGCGTTCTTTCAGGGCTACCGGATCGTGCTCGAGGAAGGCGCGCGCGCGTACGACTACCCCACATCGCTCAAATCGGAATTCCACCGCAAGGTGCGGACTCTCGCGGGGGTATACCAAACCATAGGGGACTACCCGGCGCTGCTCGGCCCGCGCAACCGCATGTGGTTCCATTTTGTTTCCCACAAACTTGGCCGCCTGCTGCTGCCGTGGGCACTGCTCGCAGTGTTAGTTTCCAGCTTCGGGCTCCCCGATGTCTGGCGGGCGGCGGCGCTGAGCGCCCAGGCGGCGGCGCTCGCGCTTGCGCTCTTGGACACCATACTGCCCGATTGGTTTCCCCTGAGACGAATCACGTCTCCAGTGCGCACCGCGACGGCGCTGATGGCGGCGGCGTTTCTCGCTGCGTTCATCCCGCTCCTGCCGCGCGGGAGCCTCTGGCAGCCCACCCGGGTCAATGTTCGCGGGAAAGCCTTCACTCAAGCGCAGCCAGTGCCGACGCGGGAGGAATCGGGCCCCTGACTTCGCGCCCCTGGAACCGGAGCCGGGCCGAATCGGGCGCCAGCAGCCACTGTTCGCCCGCGTGCCGGCCGAAGCACAGGAAGGCGGCATCGCTCTCCCAACCTTCCCACTCCCAGGCCCCCCCACCATCGTGGAACAGGACGAGGAGCGCATCGACGCCGTCACGGTATCTGTAGACCGCGGGCGCGCCGCCTGGCAACCGTTCCAGCGCGGCATTCTCCCGCTCGCCCGGCGACAGCGCGACAGTGAACTCCGCCGGAAGCGGCACCCGCGCGCGATAGCGCAACACCCAGACCGGAACGCTGGCGCCGTAGGCGGGCGACCACTCGCTCTCGACGACCTCGGCCGTCCAGGCGGGGTCTTCCGCCCAGGCGAACGTCAGCGCGGCGCCGTCCGGCGCGGAGAATGTGAGGGCGCGCGGCCGCTCGCGCGACGGCGCGAACCCCGGTCCCAGCCGCCAGTGAATCGCCAGATCGTGCTCTGCGCGGCCCAGGGCCACGTCGCGGACCACCACGAAGCCCGTTTTCCAGGAGATCACCCAGCGGCGGTGAATTACAGGATCGCTCAGCCTCGCGTAACCGTCGTGGCTGGCGGTGAAGACGTCGGCGAGCGGCGAGGTCAGCCAGCGCTCGAGGCGCGTGGCGGGCTTCGCGCCCCAGGCGAACGGTCCAGCCGGCTCGGCCTGATCCAATCCGTCGACTTCCAGCGTGTTGTGGGCCGCGGTACCGCGGAAGCGGTTGCGCCCGCGCGGGAGCGCATAGCAGAAAGCGCCGGGGTCGGTGAGCCAGTGCCGGCCCTGCGCGATCAATTGCAGGCTAAGGGCGTCCGCGTGTCCGTGGCCGCCGGAGCCGTAGCCGTGCGGGCCGGCGTCCACGATCACCGCGCGCAACACCGGTTCCGATGCGGCGAGGCAGTACACGCCCGAGGCGGCGCACCGCGTGGAAGCGGGCTGGCGCGGCTCCGAGGGCAGCCGGTCAAATTCCTCCACGCCTTCCGGCCCGAGCAGCCAGATGGATTCCTCGCGCAGCACGCCGCCCGACGCGGCCTTGAAATTTGGGCGATGATAGAGCGCGGCGGCCGTGGCAAGAGGATCGAGCATGTGCTCCATCCGGTTGCGCCGCGGATCGAACAAGCGCCCGCCATCGTCGTCGCCGAATCGCGGCGCGGCGCCCGCCTGGGACTGCGCCCGGAGGGCCTCGGCCATGCGCTCGATCACGGCGTCGAATTCCGACGGCGCCTCTTCGCAGTTGCGCGCGACCAGCAGGCGCGCGTGCAGGAACATGTCGAGCGCGTAGACGTGATAGTAAGTCGATTGCTCGAAATGCGCGCCGTCGGGAAGCACCTGGCGCGCGGCCTCGTTCTGGACGATTTCCCATCCGCGCCTGCGCCATCGGGCGGCGGCAGCGAACTGCGGGTAGAGCGTGCCGGCGGAATAGAGCGCCACCGCTTCCCCGAGCAGGTGCGTGTTCGGCGCGAAATAGTAGGAGAGGTACTTTTCGATGTAGCGCGCGTGCGCGGCGATCGCCGGGGCGAGGCAGGCGCGAAACTTATCCACGCCGCTGCCCCCCAGCAGATGGTCGATCCAGATCCAGGAGAGGCAGCGGAAAGCGGCCTCCAGGCTGCTCGCCCAGTTGATGCCGTAGGGGTAGGGGTTCGCTGATTGCCAGGCGTGCCACTGCGCCTGAAGCTCCTCCAGATAGCGGGATTCGCCCGTCAGCAGGAACGCTCTGGCGAGCGTGACCAGGTGCTGGTGCCGGTTCAATTCCCAGATGACCTTGTGGTCGCCCACGGCGTCGAAATCGAGGAACGGGATGCGGAACCAGAGCGCATGCGGCGCGCGGCGGTTGTTGACCGGGTCGAGATGCCAGTCGATTTCGCGGCCGAAGTCGAGCCCCTCGTAGCCCAGCAGGTCGAAACGGCGCTCGCAGATCCGCCCGGCATCGCGGACGATGCGCCCGGCCTCCTCGGGCAGGCTCGCGCGGATGCGCTCGACGAGCGCGGGCACGTCGCCGGCATCGAAGAAAAACCGTCCCGGCGGCCCTGGCGTGCGCGTGAGGGCCGGCTTCAGCGGGGAGAGGCCGAGCTTCGCGCGCGCCGCGTCCATGCGCTTGTTCACTTCCTGCGCGGCCCGGACCCACGCTTCATGCGCGCTCATGCGCGACACGCGCGCCAGCACTTGCCGCACACCACGACGGGCAGGCATCTGCTCTCAGGCTACCAGAGTGGCTGCGCCTCTCAACGGCTCTAAATATGAAACTCGAGGATGTCCCGGTCCTCCACCACGTGGGTGCGCTCGACCATCAGGCCGTCGCGGCTGCCCTCGCTTCGATACAGGCGGGCGAATTTCAGGTGCTCGGCGAAATCCTGATGAACCAGGCGGGCTGCGTCCAGCACGGTCTGGCCGCGCTGCAGTACGTAGGGCGCCGTGAGGTCGGCCTTTTTGCCCGGAGCCTTCGTGTAGACGCGGACAAGTCCCAGGGCGTCGAAAACGGCGCGGGCGAAAAGGTCGAGGTTGCGGCCCGCCGCGGCAGAGATCCCAATGTATCGATAGCGTTCCCCGTAAAGATCCTGAAGCGCGGCGAGGTTGGCTTCCGCGCCGGGAAGGTCGATCTTGTTGCCGGCCAGGAGCGGCGGCCGCGCGAGGCGGTGGCGCTCCAGGGTCTGTTCGATGAACTCGATCTGATCGAGAAGGGCGGGGTCGTTCAGGTCCACCAGCAGGACGCCGAGGTCGGCATTCCGGATCACCTGGGGTAGCCAGGGCTCCATAAATTCCGCCGAGACGGGCGGCAGGTCCACGAGTTGGATCTGCACGTCTTCGTAAAGCATCATGCCCGGAGTGGGAAAGCGAGTGGTGAAGGGATATTCGGCCACCTCGGGCTCGGCGCGGGTCAGCGCCGCCACAAGTTGCGATTTGCCCGCATTCGGCGGGCCGATCAGCACCACCTGCCCGGCGCCTTCCTTCTCGACCGTGTAGAAGGGCCCGGCGTGCGCGGGGCCTTTCTTATGCGATTCCTTGCGCGCCTGTGAGAGCCGGCGCCGCAGGTCGGCTTGCAGCTTCTCGGTGCCCTTGTGTTTGGGCAGCGTCGACAGCATGCGCTCGAGCGCGGCGACCTTTTCGGCGTGGGTCTGGGCGCTCTTATATTCGCGCTCTGCGGCCAAATACTCCGGCGTAAGATTCGCGGGCATAGCGCCTGCCAAATATTATGCCCTCTGCGCCTCCGGGCGATCCCGCGCCGGCTAAGGCTGTTCCAAGCTCCCTGATATAATTGAAAATACGCTGCGCGGCTTCCTCGCGCACACTTCGAGGAGAGATCGTGTTCCGAAAAATCATTCTCCCCGTTTTGGTGGCGCTGCTTCTGGCCGCGTGCACTACCGCCCCGCCGGAACCCCGTTCGGGCGTGAGAGACGTAAGGGAACGGAAACCGGCGCCCGACTTCGCCCTCCAGGACGCCGACGGCAGGACCGTGCGGCTGTCCGATTACCGCGGGAAGGTCGTGCTGCTGAACTTCTGGGCCACCTGGTGCGGCCCGTGCAAAATCGAGATCCCCTGGTTCATGGAGTTCGAGCGCAAGCACAAGGACAAGGGGTTCGCGGTTGTGGGCGTCTCGATGGACGAGGACGGCTGGCAAATCGTGAAGCCGTTCGCCTCCAGGCTCGGCATCAACTACCGCATTCTGATGGGCACCGATTCCATCGCGCAGCTTTACGGCGGAGTGGACTCGCTGCCGACGACGTTTGTAATCGACCGCGAAGGCAGAATCGCCGCGGTTCATGTCGGGCTGGTCAGCAAGCGAAGCTATGAGAAGGACATCAATGAGGTTTTGGGCGATTCCACGCAAACTGGCGACGATTTGTCTTCTGGCGGGACCGGCCTTACTGCTCGCGCAGGGTAACTTTCTTATGGTGGACCCGCCGCGAAAAATCGCGGCGAAGCGCAGCGAGACTGTCGAGGCGCGGCTGGCGGTGCGGGTCCGCGACGGCTTCCACGTCAACAGCGACAAGCCGGCGGAGGACTATCTAATCCCGCTCCGGCTGAAATGGGAGCCGGGCCCGCTGGCGCCCGCGGAGATCGTGTTCCCGAAACCGGAGATGCGGAAGTACGAGTTCTCCGAAAAGCCGCTCTCGGTGTTTACCGGCAACTTCGAGATTACGGCACGGTTCAAGGTGGATCCGAAAGCCGCGCCGGGGCCGGGCGTGCTGGTCGGCAAGCTGCTCTATCAGGCGTGCTCGGACAACACCTGCTACCGGCCGGCGACCGTTGAGATCCGGCTGCCCTACGAAATTCAGTAGCCTCCCTTGCGAAGACTGATCATTCGCCCCGGCGCGACCGGGGATTGCATTCTTGCGCTTCCGGCGATGGAGCGCCTGCGGGCCGGCTACACGGAAGTGTGGGTCGCCTCGCGCAACGTTCCCTTGATCCGGTTCGCCGCCCGCGTGCGCGCGATCCCCTCCACCGGCCTCGACCTCGCCGGCATCCCCGGGGTAGAGCCGCCCGCAGCGCTGATGGAAACGCTGGCGGGGTTTGATTCCATCGTCTCCTGGTACGGGGCGAACCGGCCGGAGTTCCGCGCGGCGATGGCGGGGCTGCCCTTCGAGTTTCTACCGGCCATGCCGGAAGAAGGAGCGGGGGTGCACGCGGCCGATTTCTACCTGCGGCAGGTGGGCGGGGAAGGGCCGGCGATTCCCCGGATCGCGTGCAGCCGCACGCCCGGGGACTACGTGGTGATCCAGCCGTTTTCCGGCAGCGCGCGCAAGAACTGGCCGCTGGCACGGTTCCGCGAGCTGGCGCGCGAACTGGCCGGCCCGGTGCGGTGGTGCGCGGGCCCGGAGGAGGAACTGGAGGGCGCGGTGCGCATCGACGACCTGTACGAGCTTGCCTGCTGGATCGCTGGCGCGCGGCTTTACATCGGCAACGATTCCGGCATCACGCACCTTGCGGCTGCCGCGGGCGCGCCCGTGGTGGCGCTGTTCGGCCCAACCGACCCGGTCATCTGGGCGCCGCGCGGGGAGCGCGTGCGGATCGTCGCAACCGCGCACCCGCGCGAGCCGATCGAAAACCTCACCTTCGAGCGCGTCCTCGCGGCCGTCCGGGAAGCTGATGTATCGTTGGTTGGTGGATGATTCCGGGAACGTAACTTCAAAGATGAGCCTCCGCCGGCAACTCCTCATTCTGGCGCTGTTTACGCTGCTGTTGCATATTCCCTTTTTGAGGCAGCCCGTTCAGGGCGACGAGGTGACTTATCTCGAGATTGCGGCGAACGCTCTCAAACAGCCGGTGACGCCGCTGAACTTCAGCTACGTTTTTCAGGGAAGGCTGGTTGACGCTTCCGGCCATCCGCACCCGCCATTGAACGCATACATCGCCGCGGTGCCGTGGTTGCTTATAGGCCGCTTTTCGGTCCTCGGGTTTCACACGTTCTATCTCCTGTTTGCTCTTGGCATCAGCTTCGCCGCCTACGCTTTGGCATCGCGCTTCACCACGCAGCCGCTATGGGCCGGATTGCTGGTGGCGGCTTCGCCGCTGGTCCAGGTCAATACGAACACCCTGGCCAGTCCGGAAGCGCCGGGACTCGCGTTCCTGCTAGCCGGCGCGGCGGCTTTTTTCTTCCGGCGATTCGGGCTGTGTGGGATCGCTCTTGCCCTGGCGGGCCTCACTGCTTTGCAGGCGCTGGCTCTGCCGCCCATTCTGCTGCTAGCCTACGCGTGGAAGCGGGAGCGTCCCCCGAAGGCCGCATGGCTGGCGCTGGCGGCGCCGTACGTTGCGCTTGCCGCCTGGCAGGGATTGCAATGGACACTGACCGGACGCCTGCCGGCGGCTCTGCTCCTGGGCAACGTCAGCGATCCCGCGTTCAGCCGGGCCCCGCTGAAGGCCGCTAGCGCGCTGGCCTTGCTTCAGCACTTGGGCTCGCTGGTGATTTTCGCGCCGCTGGCGGTCCGCCGGCTTTGGGGCGTCGCGCCCGGTCTTGCCGCTGCCGCGCTGGTTCGCGATTACCCCTGGTGGGAGCGCGCGCTGCTGGTGGTGTTCATAGCGCTCGGCGTAAATGCGTTGGTCTGGTTATGGCAAAGCCGGAAGCGAGAACCGGTACTGGCGAGTTGGTGCCTGCTCTATTTCGCCTTTTCCTGCGTCGCGTTCTTCGCGGGCGCCTCCCGGTATCTATTGCCCCTGGTTGCGCCCATGGTCGTGCTGTTCGTGCAGCAGTTCGCCCAGCGGCGCCGGTGGATCAAGCTGGCCCTTGTCTGGAGCGCTTTTCTCGGTCTCAACCTCTCGTTCGCGGCTTTCGAGTTTTCGCGCGTGTATGCCGAAATCGAGCCCCCACCTGGAAAGACCTATCTGGTCAACGGCGAATGGGGATTCCGTTTCTACATGCAGGCGCGCGGCGGCCGGGCGCTGGAAAGGCGCAGTGTCCCACAGCCGGGCGAGTGGATCGTCTCCTCGGAGTTGTCGCTGGCGGGAAACTACGACAGTCTCGCAGAGGAGACGGCGATTCCGATTCGCACCACGGACCTGACCGTGCGCACTCCACTTCGGCTCATCGACCGGTTTGCCCACTCAGGCTTTTCCGCCGCTTCCGCAGGGCTGCTTCCGTTTTCATTCTCGTGGGCCCCGCTGGATCGCATCCATCACGCGCGAACCTCGCCGTTTCTGGACGAACCCGCGGAGTGGATTCCCACCCAGTTTTCCGGCCGGCTCGTGTTTCTGCCCCGGCCCGGAGCGGCCGTCCGCCTTCCGATCGACGCCGGGGAAAGCAGCCTGCGGTTCGCGCTGTTCGGACAAGGCAAGGGACAGGCCGCGTTTCGCATCACGACGGCATCCGGCGGGGTCCTGTTCGAAAAGATTACCGAAATCGATGGCGAACTCTGGGAAACGCACTCTGTCCCGCTGGAGGGAACCAACGAGGTGGTTCTAACGGTGGGCAGCGAACCGGGCCTCAGAGCCGGATGGGGTGAACTGACCCCCTGCTGCGGGGGCGATTCCGCGGGGCCGGCGCCCGCCGGGCCCGCCTGGTCCTTTCTGAAGCTGGGAGACATTCGCAGCAGGCCCCAACTGCTTTCGGGATGGCACGCGATCGAAGACGGCGGCTGGCGCTGGATGGCACAAGAGGCCACCGCCGTGCTCCGCGTGCCGGCTGATCCGCCCGCAACCTTCGAATTGCAGCTCTATTTTCCGCCGGATTACATCGAGCGCGCGGGGGGGCCGGCAACCGTCTCCGTGTTGATTGACGGCAGGCCGTTTGCGCAGGAGACTTACAACCAACCCGGCGGCTACCGCCTCGTAAGGCCGGTGCCGGACGGCCTCTTGACTCCGCCCGAAAGCCGGATGGAGATCAGGCTCAACCGGGTGATTCCTCCCACCGGCGCTGACCGCCGGGAGTTGGGAGCCGTGGTCCAGGAATTCGGCTTTACCCGGTAGCGCCCTTAGCCTTGACCTCCGGCGACTTCAGCAGCTTGTGTACCAGGCGGTTCGAGGGACGGTGGGCTTCGACGAAATCCACCCCTTCCGAGGTGATCGCAATCTCGCTCGTCGTCTCGTCGCGGCGCACGTAGCCCTTGTCGCGGAGGTACCAGACGGTAAACTCCAGGTGCTCGCGCGGGACGGACATCTTCGCTTCCATCTCGAGCAGCGAGAGGGTCGGGCGGTCCGGACACTCGCGGCGCCGGTTGTAGAGCAGGCAAAGGGCGCCGAGGCGGCGGTTCATTTCGGCGTCGATGCCGACCACGAACTCCTTCATCTCAAAGATCGGCATCGGCCGCGTGCTGGCCTGTAGCCACTCCTTGTCGTACTCGGCGCGCCGGTCCGGGTCGGAGAGCACTTCATAGGCCTGCTTGAGAAGAACGAACTTGTCTGTATCGCCCGTCTCGGGATTGTCGGGATGGTACCGCGCAGCCAGCATCCGGTAGACGCGCTGGATCGTCTGCAATTCGGCATTCTGGCTGATCTGGAGCAAGTCGTAGTAGTCAATGAAGTCGTCCATAACAGGTACTCAACTGCCGCGCAAGAACTGATCGATCTCGCGCGCAACGCGGGCGCCTTCTGCGACCGCCTGAACTACCGTGGTCCCTCCATTTACGATGTCGCCCGCGGCAAAGACGCCGCGCCGGCTGGTCTCCAACGTGCCGTCGCGAGTCCAGATGAGGCCGCGGGAGGTGACGCGCACGCCTGGAAGCGCAGCGGCAAGCTCGGGATCGATCTGCTGCCCGATCGCTTCCACTACAAGAGATGCCGGAAGAACGTGCTCGGAGCCGGGAATATTTTCCGGACGCCTGCGGCCGCTCGCGTCGGGCTCGCCCAGCTTCGTGCGCGCTACCTTGAGCCCGGTCAGATTGCCCTTTTCGTCCAGTATGTAGGCCAGCGGGGCGGTGAGTACCAGGAAGTGAACGCCGGCGCGGATGGCCGCGTCCCGCTCCTCGGGCCAGGCAGGCATTTCGGCGAACGACCGGCGGTAGACGATAGAAACGTCCGAAGCGCCGGCGCGCTTCGCCGACACGGCGGCGTCGATTGCCGTATTGCCTCCGCCAAGCACCAACACCGGTGCCGTGACCGTGCCGCCGTTCTTGATCCGCGTGAGAAACTCGAGCGCCCCCTCAACGCCCGAAGCGGGACGGCAGGAATCGGGCAGCGGTATTGACCGGCTGAGGCCTAGCGCGATCACCACCGCGTCAAAGCCTTCGGCGAGCACGTTTTCGAGGGTGCATGACTTACCGATGGCGCACTGGCGCTGTTCGGCGACGCCGGTAGAGGCCAGCACGTCTTGAACCTCGCGGGTCAGGATGCCGGCCGGCAGGCGCTCGGCCGGGATGGTCTGCCGCGCCTGACCGCCGGGAGCCTCGCCGCTGTCGAACAGGCTTACCTTGTGGCCGAGCGAAGCTAGCGCCGCCGCTGCGGAGATGCCCGCGGGGCCTGCGCCAAGCACCGCCACGCGCTTGCCGCTCGCCCTGCCCGCCGGGCGCGGCTCCGCCGCCCACCCCTCTTCGACGGCCTTTTGCGACACCCAGCGCTGGAGGTGGCGTATGGGAACGGGCTCCGTGTAGTGGTGGTTGATGCAGGCATGCTCGCATTGCGTTTCCGACGGGCAAACGTACCCGCACACCGCAGCCAAAACGTTCCGCTCGCGAATCGTTTCGTAAGCCTCGCGGAAGCGCCCGGCGGCAATGTGCCCGATGAACTTGGGAACGTTGACGCGGGCCGGGCAGCCGGTTACGCAGGTGGGGTCGTTGCACTGCCGGCACGTCTTGGCCTCGGCCAGAATGGTATCGAGCGCCTCGGCGCGTCCGGCCTTGTAGATGGGTTCGTAAATCGATGCGTCGCGCGGCACGCAGCCGGTGCGGCCGCCGTCGCGCATGATCTGCGTGCAGGCTGAGCAGGCAACGCACACGCGCTCGGGGTCCAGCTTGCCGTTCTCGGCCAGCGCGCGCGGGAAGTCGGGATAGGCGAACGACATGCGGCCCGCGCCCACCAGCGACACCCAGCCTTTCTGGATGGCTGCTGCGGCCACGTTCGGGAAATAGTGCCGCAGCCAGGAGTAGCCGCCTCCAATGACAGCCATGCCGGGGAACTCTTCCTGAATGCGGCGCACGATCTGGACAAAGCGCGCGACGCCGTACAGCGGCGATTCCTTGGGGAGAGGCGCGCCGGAGACGGGCAAATCGAAGGGCCGGTTGACGTGCGGGTTGTAGTAGGGGTTGCCGATGGTGATGTTGACCAACGGCGCCCCCTGGTCCTTCAGATAGCGCACGAGTTCGAGAGGCTCGGTGAGGTCGGGCTTGGCAGGGTCTTCGCGGTCCACCCCGAAGCCGTAGGGATAGGCCATCGCGTCGTAGGCATTCATGCGGGAGGTGACCGTCATGCCCGGAACGGCGCTGCGGATCTTCGCCACCACGTTGCGGAAGAAACGCGACCGGTTTTCAAACGGGCCGCCGTACCGGCCGACGCGGGTGTGTGAGGCGTGCAGTTCGGAAACCAGGTAGCGGTGGCAGGCCTTCACATCGACGGCATCGAACCCGGCCTCGTAGGCAAGCCGCGCAGCCTCGACATAGATGTCTTCCAGCCGCTCGAGCTCGCTGTCGGAGATGATCGGGTAGTCGTCCGGCAGCTTGTGCAGCGGGTCGAGGTACGGCGAGCGGTGGGCGATGATGGGCTTGGGAAAGCGCCCGGGCTTACTGTACCGTCCTGAGTGCGTGAGCTGGAGCACGCAGTAGGGGCGATGAGGCGCAGCTTTGTGGGTTTGCTCGATCAGCGCCGCGAACGCCGGCAGCGTTTCCTTTCGGATCCAGAGCTGGCGCGGATTGGCGCGGCCTTCCTCCACCACGGCGGTGGCTTCAAACCACAGCAGGCCCGCGCCGCCGGATGCGAACCGGCGGTAGCGGCGGAACGTTAATTCGTCGGGCGACCCGTCGGCAAGTCCATCGCAGCCCTCCATCGGAAGGACCACTATGCGGTTGGGCAGGCGGAACCCGTTCACCTCGAGCGGTTCGAGCAGTTTGGAGGCGTCCTCCACGACCGGGAGATCAAGGCCAAGCTCGCCGATGCGGTTCTGCAGTTCGCTCAGCGAGTGAAAGTTGAAGAACTCATGAACAGTCATTTGAAAATCAACGTGCATTATATCTTAAGGCTAATAATGGAACTGGGGGCAAAAAGTGAATAATAAACCGCTGCGTGAGCACCTTTTGTACCTGCTGCGCGGCAAGGGTGCGCACGCGGATTTCGAGGCCGCAATCAAGGGACTGCCGGCGAAGCTCAGGGGCGCCAAACCTGAGGGCGCGCCCTATACGGTGTGGCAAATTCTGGAGCACATGCGGATCGCGCAGTGGGACATTCTGGAGTTCAGCCGGAATCCCGAGCACGTATCGCCGGAGTGGCCTTCCGGGTACTGGCCGGAAACGGAGTCGCCGCCAAGCGCGGCGGCGTGGGAGAAGAGCATAAAAGACTTCCGGGCGGATCTGGAGGCGATGCAGGCGCTGGTGGAAGATCCCGCGACGGACCTGTTCGCGCGGATTCCGAGCGGGTCGGGGCAGACCGTCCTGCGTGAGGCCCTGCAGGTGGCGGACCATAATGCGTATCACCTCGGGGAACTGGTACTGCTGCGGAAGATGTTGGGCGCGTGGTGATGCCAGACGTTACTTGATGACCTGTGCCCGGAAAACGTAGACTTTCGTGGACGGGGCGCTGTAGGAGGCATAGCTGGCGCCGGCTTTCCGTGCCAGGGCCTCCAAAAACTGCCGTGCGCTCCAGTTCCGTTCCGTGGCTACGTGCGGCAGCAGCAGGCCCTGGTAGCGGCCTGCGTCCAGCAGCGCACCGTGCTCGTTCACACGGAAACAATCCAGGTCCGGAATCAGCTTGAACGGCGACAGGACGGAAATTTCCAGCTCCAGCCCTTTCTCGCCCGGGCGAACCGGCCGGAAGCGCGTGTCCTCAAGAGCCGCCGAGAGGGTAAGGGCAGGCGTCATCTCCCAGAGCGGCTCCCGGGACGCGCGCCGTCCCACGCAGCCCCGCAGGTTGCCCCCGGCGTGCAAGCTCACGAAGACCCCGGCGGACCGTTCCAGCGCGGGCGTGAGCCGTTCCGGCGGAATCGGTTTGCGCTCCCCGGTACGCAGGTAGTGATCCAAAGTCCGCCGCGCGCTCTCCAGCAGCAGCCCCCGGTCTTCTTCCCCGAGTTCGAAAGCACGGTGGGGGAAGTACCCCAGCGCACCGTAGCTGACCGAGTGGTGGAAATCGCCGGTGATCTCGCCCGAGGTCTGGTAATCCAGCGTTTCCTGAAAAATCTCGCCGTCGTCACGCGAGGCCAGCGTCTCGATCAGAAGCGCGATCGGGTCGTAGCCGCAGACGGTGGCTGAAGTCTTGCGAAGGGCGCCCAGAAAGAATTCCGGGGAGAGGCTACCCGCGGCTTCGATCACCGTCTCGTCAAGGTCGCGGAGCCGCTGGGAGATGCTGCGGTCGGCTGGAAACGGCTCATAGCAGAACGCGCGGCCATAGTGCGTCAAATCCGAACTGGCCATCAGCACCGTGCCGGGTTCTATGAGCGATGCAAGGCCCCGCGCCGCTTCGGCGCGCGCCTCCGGGCCGAGCCGGCTGACATAGACCGGGACCACCGCCGCGTCCGGCGCCGCCCGCTGCAACAGCGGGAGCTGGATCTCGATCGAATGGTCGCACAGCGCCGATTCGGGCATGCTGCGGAAGACTCCGCCCGCCAGCAGTTGGCAGGCGGCTTCCCGGTCCACCGCGACGTCGCCGAGCGGGGTCCGGAAGCGATCGACTTCGGGGATCCACACTCCCGGCGCCGCGCCCCGGTGCGAAAACCCCAGGAGCACTACGCGGCGGGTTCCCGCGGCTTCCAGATGGCGGTACGCGGCGGCCGCCACGACGCCGGAGTAAGCCAGCCCGGCATGGGGGACAACGAACCCGGCCGCATCCGGGAGCAGGCACGGGCCGGTCCGCTGCGCCGAGTTCCGAAACAGATCGTCCAGAAGTTCCCGAAGGGCGGAAGGCTGGCCCGGGTACCAGGACCCGCTGCAGGGGGACTCGTGTGCGGCGGCAGCCTCCAATTCCAACTCTCCTCGCCTGCTATTGTAGTGCCGAATTGGACCGGGCTGCTCAGGTTTTCAGGCAACGCGGGCGGCGTGGCGGTATCTCACCACGGTTCCCCCAGGGGCGGCGGGCAACTCGCTGGAATCGGAGTGGATGTCCTCGAGCATGTCCCGGACGGTCAGGTTCGCCCCGTTCAGACCCTCGCGCTCGAGCGCGTCACGAACCGCCTCCATCCTCCCGGCCCAGGCCGGGAACTCGACGACGGCGGCCGGCGCCGCCCTCTCCACGCCGTCGGAATCCACAAAGATCCGCTCGGCGTCATGATAAATCTGGGGATTAATAGGGAAATCGAGCCGGGCCAGGACGTCCAGAAGCCGCTCGAGCAGCCGGGGCTCAACGGCAATCCGCACAGCCACCAGTTCGCCTTCTCTTCCGCGCAGGGAGGGACTCTCCCCGCCGCTTTCGGGCCGAACGCTCATAGTTCCTCCAGTGCTTCCGCACGGGCTAGTAGCGCAATCGGCCCAAAAAGCAAAAACCCTGGGCTAAAGGCCACAGGGTTGCGTGATTGACCGACTCCGCCTTTAGCACTTTTTTTTGACGTGGTTGCAATTAGCCGAGCACCAAGGCTCTAAATCAATCCACGTTCGAGAACAGAATACCACCCCGGCAAGGAAAACTCAACGTTTGCGTTGTGAACTCCCGTGAAGCGGCGCGGCTACTTGCCGCAGCACTTCTTGTACTTCAGGCCGCTGCCGCAGGGGCAGGGATCGTTGCGGCCGACTTTGACTCCGGGAGGCGGTTGCGGCTCCATCTCATACTCTTCGTCTTCGATGTCTTCTTCGTCGTCCCACTCGTCGTCGGCGCCCTCGAATATCGGCTCGTACCCGTCCAGCCGGAGGCGGTCGTCCAGCCCCCGCTCGATTACGCCCGACTCTCCTTCAGACAGGCCGCCCGCGAGCGTCTCGATTCTCCGGAACAGGCTGCGCGCCCGCGCCGGCGATATCGGCCCGGGAGCAGCCAGACAGTACGCGTAAAGAGCAGCGTGGCGCAGGCGCGCGTCGTTGAAGAACTGCTCAAGCCTGCCCAATTGCGAGACGATTCCCAGCCAGCCTACGGCCAAAACGGCCTGCTCCCGCACCTTCGGATCGGGATCGTCCAGAAACGGCGGAATGTATTCGGCGAACCGGCGGTCGTAGGAGTGCCACATCGCTCTGATCGCCCGCGCGCGCGCCTCGGGGATGGCCTGGAGTTCCCGAATCGTGGCATAGAGCTGTTCCGGGCTGCCCTGGCTTGTGGCCAATGCCGCGGCGATGCCGGCGCGCTCCACCGCGGGCGCGGAGCCGCCGTACAAACGGCTTTCCATCTCCGCAAGTATTTCCGCGTCGTCGATGCGATCCGCCAGAGCCTCCCAGCATTCCGCGCGGACCTCCACGTCGGGATCGGTCTTGGCCAGTTCGAAGATCCGCGCCGCCTGCTCCCGGTTCAGCTCGCCTGTAGCGAGCGTCCGGACCGCCTCCGCCCGGTATGCCGCCACCGGACTGCTCAAAAACTCCACCAGCTCCCGGTCGTCGAGCAGCCCGAAATAAGGCTCTTCCTCCTCGGGGTAGTCGTCCCAGATGTCGTATGGTTCTAAAGGCTCGGAAGGCTTTTCGGAAGCCAGATCTTCGAGCGCGCCGGCGATTGCGCGCCGCGTGGCGTCGTCCTCCGCCTTCTCCAGCGCCGCCTCCAGCACCGGTTTGGCCGCCGGGTCGCCATAGATGCCCAGTTGCATCGCGCCCTCGTGTGGGTCGGCCTCGAATCCGCGCAGCAGCACTTCCAATATCCGCGGGTCGCGTACGCCGAGAGCGGCGAGCGTGAAAGCGACGTCGGCTGCGCCGTTGGATTGCCTGTGCAGTTCAAGCAGCGGCTCGACTGCCGCGGGGCCCAGATCCACGAAAGCCAGCGTCAGCTCGTCCGGGAAATTGAAGCCGCGTGCGGAGGCGTATTCGAGCAGGAAGGGCAGAGAGGCCGGTGTCCGCAGTTGGCGGGCGATGCTGAGCAGGTCCTCATCCAGTTCGATCCGGTCCTCCTCGCGCTTTTCCTTGAAAAAGCGCAGGAAGTCCGGGAAGACGGCCTCGCCCCGCTCGATGATCACGCGCAGCAGGCGGTGATCGATACCCACCTGGAGGCGGGCAGCCGCCCGCAGCAGATCGTAGGTTGAGAAGGACGGGTAATCTTCCGGACTGAGTATGACTGGCATGAGTTCATGGCGGGCGCGCGGCCGAACGCGCCCGCCGCGTCTTATTCCGCTTCGGGAACCACCTGCACGGTAATCTCGACCGTGACTTCCCGGTGCAAGCGGATGGGAACTTTGAACTCGCCAAGCTGCTTGATCGGGTCTTCCAGGTGAACCTTGCGCCGGTCCACCTGATAACCCTGCTGCGCCAGCGCTTCCGAGATATCTTTAGCAGTGACCGAGCCGAACAACTGTTCCTGCTCGCCCGCCTTCTGCGCGATCGTAAGCACCGTGCCGGCCATCATCTTGGCCAGTTCCTCGGCCGCTGCCTTCTCCTTCGCCTCCCGGCGCAGGTGGGCCTGCCGCTCCTGTTCCACGATCTTCTTGTTCGCCTCGGTGGCGACAACCGCAAGCCTTCTTGGCAGCAGGAAGTTCCGCGCGTAGCCGTCGGCGACCTTCACGATCTGCCCGCGGCTGCCCAGTTTCTCGATGTCTTCTCTCAGAATGACTTCCATCGGATTCGCTCCCGCATTACACCGGCGCCGTGAACGGCAGCAACGCGATGTTGCGCGCCTGCTTGATCGCCTCGCTCAGCCGCTTCTGATGCGGAGCGCAGACGCCCGAGAGCCGCCGCGGGACGATCTTTCCACGCTCGGTGATGAACGAACTCAGCATCTTGACATCCTTGTAGTTGATGTCATCGACCTTTTCCACGCAGAACCGGCAGACCTTCTTGCGCCGGAAATACTGCTTCTTTCCGGCCGTGGCCTTGTCGGTCCCCGTGGGCTGCTCCGACGCGCTGATGGGTCTTCCACCTCTGGTTTCCGCCATGTGTTATTGCTCCTTCCCGGCGCCTTCCGCCGGTGGTTCCTCGGCCCGCTCCGGCGTCGGAACGCCAGGGCGTGCGGCCGCCGCACTCGCGGGGGCGGGAGCGGGGGCGCTCGGCGCCGCCGCTGCCACCGGCGCGGGCTTGCGCTTCGCTCTCTTCTCGCGCTGCTTTCTGCGCTTCTCGATCTTTTTCAGCTTCTCGTCCACGCGCACGGTCAAGTACTTCATCACCAGGTCGCTGACGCGGAAACGGCGCTCGATTTCCTTCACCGCATCCGGCCCGGAGGTGAACTGGAGCAGCACGTAGAAACCGTCTTCGCGCTTCTTCACCCGGTAGGCAAGCTTGCGGACGCCCCACTTCTCGGCCTTGTCCACCGTGCCTCCGCCGCTGGTTATTACCTGTTTGGTTTGTTCGATGAGCTGGTCGATCTCCTCTTCGGGAACGTCCGGCCTCACGATAAACAACTCTTCGTAAATTCTCATTCTTCCTCGGTTTTTTCACCTCGGGCGCGACGATTGAATTTCGTCATGGCCATCTCGACGCCCTCGGAAATTATGGAAGCGACCGCCTGGGCCGCGTAGTCCAGGAAGTCGTCCAGTTCCATGCGCTGCTCCCGCCGGAGCGGTTTGAGCAGATATTCCGGTTCCGCCCGGCCCCGCGTAGAATCGATGCCAAGGCGTACCCGCGTAAATTCCGTTGTTCCGATGCAGCGGATCACGGATTCCATGCCGTGATGCCCGCCCGCCGAACCGCGCGGGCGGATCCGCAGCGCCGTCCACGGCAGGTCGTGATCGTCGTAAATCACGATCAGGCGCTCCGCCGTGAGCGAATTCTTTTCCAGCAGCGGTTTCACCGCCTCGCCGCTCAGGTTCATGTACGTTTGCGGCTTGGCCAGCAACACCGCCGTATTCCCGATGGCTGCCTGGCCGACCAGGGCCCTCGAATCCTTGCGCCTCACACGCGCCCCGCACCCCTCGGCTAAACGGTCCACCACCATGAAACCAATGTTGTGCGGGGATTGGCTGTATTCCTCGCCGGGATTGCCGAGCCCGACCACCAGCCACTCAACCATCGCTCAGGGCCGGCCGGGCTGTTACTTCTTCTTGGCCTCGGCCTCGCCTTCCTCTTCCTTCTTGCCCCTCTTGATGACCTGGGGCTCGGCTTCGCCGGCGCCCGGTCCGCCAGCAGCCTCGGGAGCGGCTTCAGCCGTTGGGGCCGCCTCGGCCCGGAGCGCCACAACGTGGGCGATCACGTTATCGGCCGAGCTCACAAGCTTCATCGAGCCCTCCATGGGCAGGTCGCCCGCCCGGATACTCTGCCCGATCATCAGCTCGGTCGTATCCACGCTGATCTGCTCGGGAATCTCGTCAGGCAGGCACTCGATCTCCACTTCGCGCGTGACGATTTCGAGCAGCCCGCCTTGCACTTTGACGCCCTTGGGTTCTCCGTGCGTCAACACCGGCACAGACACCCGGATGCGCTTGCTCAGATCGATGCGCTTCAAATCCACATGCAGCAGCGTGTCCCTGACCGGATCGTACTGCCAGTCCACGAACATCGCCGGCGAGCTCTCCCCGCCGCGAACGTCCACGTTGAAAATCGTGTTGTGCCCGGACTTGCTGTGCAGGATTTTGATGACATCCTTAGGGTTAACCGCGAGCGCCACCGTATCCTTGTAAGCCCCATACAACACCGCGGGTATCAGCCCCTGCGCGCGCAGACGCCGCGATTCGTTCTTTCCCCGGGCAGCCCGGGGTTCGGCGTCAATAGAAACATCTCTTCGCATTCGTTCTCCTTCTGTGCCCGGATCGCAAGTCCGCCATTTGGACGTGGGTTGCGTTGCCGGGTCCGCGAATTCCTATACAAACAACGTGCTGACGCTCGTTTCCTCGTGAATGGACTGTATGGCCTTCGCCAGCAGCGGCGCCACCGAAAGCGTCCGGATCTTGGACGACCGCCGCCCTTCCTCCGACATCGGAATCGAATTTGTCAGCACAACTTCCTTGATTTTCGAGTCCTCAAGCCTTTGTACCGCCGAAGGCGAGAGCACCGCGTGCGTCGCGCAAGCCGTCACACTGGCCGCGCCGGCCCGCATCAGCGCCTCCGCCCCTTTCACCAGGGTTCCCCCGGTGTCGATCAAATCGTCGACCATCAGGCAATCCCTGCCCTCGACCTCGCCGATGATGTGCACCACCTCGGCCACGTTCACATCCTCGCGGCGCTTGTCTATGATCGCCAGGGGCACGTTCATCCGCTTGGCGAATGCGCGCGCCCGTTCCACGCCGCCCGCATCCGGCGAAACCACAATCGTCGCCGGTGTCTGGATCGTCTTCATGTACTCGATCATTACCGGCGTGGCGAACAGGTGGTCCACCGGGATGTCGAAGAACCCCTGTATCTGGGCCGCGTGCAGATCGAGCGCCAGAATCCGATCCGCTCCGGCCGTTTCCAGCAGCTTGGCGACGAGTTTCGCCGAAATGGGGACTCGAGGTCTGTCTTTCCGGTCCTGCCTGGCGTACCCATAATAGGGTAGCACTGCGGTGATGCGGTCTGCTGAAGCCCGCCGCAAGGCATCAATCATCAGCAGAAGTTCCAACAGGTGGCGGTCCACCGGCTTTGAAGTCGGCTGGACCACGAAAACGTCGGCGCCGCGCACGTTTTCATTGATCTGAAGATGGATCTCTCCGTCGGCAAACGACTTCACCGAGGCTGAACCGAGCGGCAAGTCGAGAAACGCGCACAGCTCTTTGGCCAAAGCCGGGTTGGCGTTGCCCGTAAAGATTTTGATCCGGTTGGAATCCATCATGCGTATCTGCTTTGGGGTGGCCATACTTTCCGCGATATGTGCTCGCCCAACCGCCTCCACCATAATGCGCGGTAGCTCGCACGCCTGAGCAGCGAAACCACAAACACTCGCTCGCCGGGGAACTCCGCCGCCACCCGCACGGCTCCCCGGCGGTCCGCAAACAATCCGAAAAGCGCTGCCCCGCTGCCGCTCAACATCGCACGGTCCGCGCCCAGCCTTTCAAGTTGCTGTTTGAGGATTTTCAGCCTTGGGTGCTTCAGGAAAACCACAGGTTCAAAGTCGTTTTCGCCCGGAAAAGCGGTTCCCTCGTCCCAAGCATCAGACTGGAAACTACTTATGATATTTTGCCATGCCGCTGAAGTCAATTCATCCGGGCGGTTGAGCGCCTGATACGCCTCGGCAGTCGAAACGTGGATATCGGGTGCAACCAGCAAGGCCGCGCCCGCTCGCCGGTCGGGCAGAGGGTACAATTCCGTGCCGCGGCCTGTCGCGGCGGCAGTCCCGCCGAGCAGAAAAAAGGGCACGTCGCTCCCCAGACACGCCGCCGCATTCAGCAGCACCGGCAGCGGCAGCGGCCGTCCTACCAGCACCGGCAGCGCCAGCAGCACCGCGGCCGCGTCGCTCGACCCGCCGCCCAGGCCGGCGCCCATGGGAATGCGCTTCTTCAAACGGATACTCACGCGGCCGGTAGTCCGCATCAGGTCGAACGCCAGTTCCGCCGCGCGCCCGACGAGATTCCCCGGGATGTCCGGATCCGAGGTCACCTCGATGCTGGTGGCCGGCCCGGGAGTGAACTCCACGTCGAGCGTGTCGGCCAGTGACACCGTCTGGAAGATGGTGCGCAGCTCGTGAAAGCCGTCCGGCCGCTTGTGCAGAACCTTCAGGCTCAGGTTGATTTTCGCCGGCGCGCTCAGCCGCGCCCGGCGCGGGAGAGAGTTCATTTCTCAAACTGCAGCAGCGAGTAGACGTCGTGGCCGCTCAACTTGGCTCGGCCGTTCAAGAACAGCAGCTCGAGCACGAAGCCCAGGCCGGCTACCCGTCCGCCGAGTTTCTCCACCAGTTGCGCCACCGCGCAGGCAGTGCCTCCGGTCGCCAGCACGTCGTCCACGATCAGCACGCGCTGGCCCTTCTCGATCGCGTCCTTGTGGATTTCCAGGCTGTCGAACCCATACTCGAGCTGGTATTCCACGCTCACGATCTCGGCCGGCAGCTTCTTGGGTTTGCGCACCGGCACAAACCCCGTCCCCAGGGCATAGGCCAGCGCCGGTCCGAAGATGAAACCTCGCGCCTCGATGCCGAGCACCACGTCGATGGCGGCGTTGCGGTAATGGTCGGCCAGGGCATCGATTGTTATCTTCAGCCCCGTTTTATCTTTCAGCAGGGTGGTGATGTCGTAGAACAGGATGCCGGGCTTGGGAAAGTCGGGCACCGCGCGGATCAGCTTTTTCAGGTCTGGCACAACAAGCAGTTCGCTCATCAGAAGTACTCGATTCGGAAATCACGATAATCTAACATCTCGGCTTCAACTTCTTCAACCTGCTGGACGTGAGCCATGCGCGGTCCCACGCGCAGGTGGCCCGACAGCTCAGACAGCTTGTCAGCCGGGCCGGCGGCATAGACTTCCACGCGGCCGTCAGAGAGGTTGCGCGTATACCCGGTCAGGTCCAGGTCGCGGGCCACGCGCTCCACGAACCAGCGGAAGCCGACTCCCTGCACCCGGCCGCTCACAAAGTACCGCCGCGCGCACACGGCGGGTGATTTCTTCAATCTGGCCACAAACTCATTGTAGGGCGTATGCACGCGTCCGCGCGCGGCTAACGCACGACTTGGCCGTTCTGCTAAGCTTGCGGCGTGCGCGCGCATCGGTCGAGTCTGATATACGCCCTGCTCTGCTGCGCCCTTGTTCTGGGCTGGCAGAGCCTCATCGTGACGTGGCAATACGACGGAAACTGGACGGCGCTGTTCTACACCGGCGATTACGGCCGCATTCCGCCGGAGCTTGCTTCAGAAGGCATTTACAGGTTGCCCGGCAGCGCCGGTTACGACGGCCAGTTCTATCACTACATCGCGCACGACCCGTTTCTGAACCGCGGGATGGCGGACTATGTGGATAACCCGCGCCTGCGCTGGCGCCGGATCCTGGTTCCCCTTCTGGCATGGACGGCTGCCGCCGGCCAAAGCCGCTGGGTGGACCCCGCGTACTTTGCCGTTACCCTCGCCTGGGTGTTCCTGGGAGCGTACTGGCTGAGCCGGTACTGCCGCCTTTACGGCCATCATCCGGCTTGGGGGCTGGCCTTTGTGCTCGTGCCCGCCGTGCTGGTCTCCATCGAGCGCATGACCATCGATACGGCGCTGGCCGCTCTGTGCATCGGGTTTGCGCTCTATGCGGAAGCGGAGCCGTCCTGGAAGTTGTACCCAGTGCTTGTCCTCGCCCCTCTGGCGCGGGAAACGGGCCTGCTGCTCGTGTTCGCCTTGTGCGCCTGGCTGCTCGCGCGGAAGGACTGGAAGCGCGCCCTCGTCTACTCGACCGCGCTCGTGCCCTGCCTGGGCTGGCTGGTGTTCCTGGCGGGACGCACGGCTCCCGACTTGACCTCCTGGTCGTCTTGGCTGCCCCTGAGCGGGATCGTATCGCGCACCCTTCACCCGCTCCAGTACGCCGTGACCGGCCGCTGGCTCGCCGCTGCAGCCGCTACGGACTACCTGGCGGTGTTCGGCATCTGGGCGGCATTCGCGTTCGCGGTTGCCGCGCTCGCCCTGCGGCCGCGGAAGCTGACCCCGGTTGAAGCAGCCGCCGCCGCGTTCGCCCTGCTGCTGGCGTTCCTGGCGAAACCGGACATCTGGTCTGAGGCGCACGCGTTCGGGCGCACGCTATCGCCGCTGCTCCTGCTGCTGGCGATGGCGGGAATCGCCCACGGCCACTGGCGGGGACTGGCGCCCCTCGGCATGGTGCTCCCGAGGATGGCGGTCCAAATGGTTGCGCCGGTCCTGATAGCGCTAAAATCGGGCTGAGATGTCTTTCCCGATTCACCGCATGAGAAGGTTGCGCGCGAGCGAGCCGCTTCGCTCGCTGGTTCGCGAAACCCGGCTGGAACCGTCGCAGTTTATCCTGCCGCTGTTCGCTTGCCCGGGAACTGGTGTCCGCAGGGAGATTGCCTCCATGCCGGGACATGCGCAGCTTTCCGTGGACAACATCGTGCGCGAGGCCGCCGAGGCGCTGCGCCTGGGACTGGGCGGCGTGCTGATGTTCGGAATCCCGGAGTCCAAGGACGAAGTGGCTTCCGGCGCCTACGCCGAGGACGGCATCGTGCAGCGCGCCGTGCGGGCGATCAAGGCCGAGGCGCCCGAGCTTACCGTGATCACGGACGTCTGCAATTGCGAGTACACCAGCCACGGGCATTGCGGCAAGGTGGTCAACGGCGAAGTGGATAACGACGCCACGCTCGAGTGGCTCGCCCGCAGCGCTGTCTCCCACGCGCGCGCCGGAGCCGATGTGATCGCGCCGTCGGACATGATGGACGGCCGGGTGGCCGCCATCCGCAAAGCGCTCGACGAGGCCGGGTTCAAGAACACTCCGATAATGTCCTACGCCGCCAAGTTCGCCTCCGTGTTTTACGGCCCGTTCCGCGAGGCGGCCGAATCGGCGCCGCAGTTCGGCGACCGGCGCAGCTACCAGATGGATCCGGCCAACGGCCGCGAAGCGCTCCGGGAAATCGAGCTGGATATCGAGGAGGGCGCCGACATCGTCATGGTGAAGCCGGCCATGCCCTACCTGGACGTCATCCGGCAGGCCCGCGACCGCTTCCCCGTCCCGATCGCGGCCTACCAGGTGAGCGGCGAGTTCAGCATGATCATGGCGGCGGCGCACAACGGCTGGATCGATTGCCGGCGCGCGATGCTGGAGTCGCTAACCTCGATCCGCCGCGCCGGCGCGGATATCATCATTACTTACTTCGCAAAGGAAGCGGCCGCGCTGTTGAAGGGCACCCCGGCGGACTCGCAGGTGTAAGCGGTCAGGATTCCGGAGCGGCTCTTGCGCAGAATCCGCAGGCCGTTTCGCTCCATCATGCCTTCCAGGATCCAGTCCAGAGTGGAAAACTCCTCTTTGAAATGCCGGACGGTTTGGGTGGCGAGTTCCTCCCCAGCGCTCAACCTCAAGTCCTGAATCGCCGCATCAATGAAGGCATCGTAATCTTCAATCGGCGAAGGGAACACGACGTCTCTCAAGTACAGGCGCCCGTGGGGCCGGAGCCTGCAGCTTATGGCGCCGAGCGCCTGGAATTTTCCAGAAATCCGGAAGGTGGTGCAGCGCCAACTGGGAAATCACGGCGTCAAGTCGCCCACTGGGCTGGAATCCCGAAAGGAAGCCTCCGATCTCGAAGGTGACGTTGGCGATCTTCCGCTCATCCGCCTTTCGCCGTGCGCACGCCAGCATTGGGGCGGAGACATCGGTTGCGAAAACGTGGCGGCAGCAGCGGGCCAGGCGCAGGGCGCACTCCCCGGTCCCAGTTCCGATTTCCCAGATCACGGCGCCGGGGGACAGGGAAATTGCCTCGGCGATCTCCGCGGCTTCGCGCTCGACGTCCCGGAGCCGCAGCATGAGCTGATCGTACGCCGTGACGTTGCCTTCATCCCGGTAATCGGTACCCCTCTGAACGCTTTCGTCGAATTGCCAGGGGTAAGTCATCGCAATAAAGGGGCCAGCCTGAAATGCTCCATTCTTGAGAATAACGCCTTATCAGGCTGCCCCTTTGTCACGCTAGCCGGCCAGGGCTTTGCCTGCTTTGCGGTAGTCGGCCGGGTCGACGCAGACCAGCGCGCTGTAGCGGCCGGCGCCCCCCGCCAGTGCGTGGATGGAAACGATATTGATGCCGGCGGCGGCCAGCGCCGCAGCCTTTTCGGCCACCGCGCCAATCCTGTCTTCCCCGGCTACCAGGAACGCCTTCTGTTTCTTCCCGAGTTCGACACCGGCCTTCTTGGCGGCGCGAGCCGGGCTGGGAGCCTTCTCATCGACCACCAGGATCACTTCGGCAGTGCGGGCGTTTTTCGGATAGCCGAGAAACCCGATCAGGTTTATGCCGGCATCCTTGAGAGCAGTCAACAGACGGGCACCCTCGCCGACTTTATGGGGCATGGTGCCGATGTAGAAACTAACGTGCGTAATTTCATCAGGCATGAGGAAAATCTATAACCTGCGGCGGAGAAGGTCAACACCTTTTCGGACGAACCATCTCCGAAATGCCTGCTATGCTAGGATCTTTGGAGTCACAAGCGGATGATGCACACCCAGGATGTTGAGAAACTTCAAGAGATCTCGAAGGTGATCCGCCGCCACATTATCGTGATGCTCGGAGAGGCGAAATCCGGGCATCCGGGGGGTTCGCTCTCGGCGGTCGAAACCCTGGTGACGCTGTTCTGGAGCGTGATGCGGCACGACCCCGCCAACCCCGAATGGCCGGACCGGGATCGTTTCATCCTGTCGAAGGGCCACGCGGCGCCGGTGCTGTACGCGGTGCTTGCCGAATGCGGCTACTGCCCGGTCGACAAGTTGAACACGCTGCGGAAGCTCGGCTCGATCTACCAGGGCCACCCCGACAAGCGATTCCTGCCGGTACTGGAGGCTTCCACCGGTTCGCTGGGTGAGGGACTCTCGCTGGCCGTGGGCCTCGGCATGGCAGCGCGCGCCGATGGCCGGCCGTCGCGCACTTACGTGATGCTCGGCGACGGCGAAATCCAGGAAGGCCAGATCTGGGAGGCGGCTATGTTCGGCGCCTTCCACAAGCTCGATAGCGTTGTGGCCATCGTGGACTACAACCGGATCCAGCTCGACGGGTTCGTCAAGGACGTTATGGAAATCGAGCCGCTGGCCGATAAGTGGCGCGCCTTCGGCTGGCACACGATCGAAGTGGATGGCCATAACATCCCGGCGCTTCAGGCGGCGTACGCGGAGGCGGCGTCGGTCAAGGGCAAGCCGTCCGTGCTGATCGCCCACACCGTCAAAGGCAAGGGCGTATCCTTCATGGAGAACGACCCCAAGTGGCACGGCGTTGCCCCAAGCAAACAGGCAGTGGAACTGGCATTGAAGGAGCTCGCGTAGATGGCGGTACGAGAGAAATTCGAGTTGAAACTGGGTGCGGCCACCCGGGAGGCTTTCGGCAAGGCGCTGGCCGAGCTGGGCCGCGAAAACGACCGGATCTGGGCGGTGGACGCCGACCTTTCCAAGTCGACTTACACCTCTCTGTTCGCCAAGGAATTCCCCGAGCGCTTCGTCTCCTGCGGTATCGCAGAGTCCAACATGGTGGGCGTCGCCGCCGGGCTGGCGATGGCTGGCAAGATCCCCTTTGCGGCCAGCTTTTCCGCCTTCATTTTGAACAAGGGATTCGAGCAGTTGCGCGTGGCGGTCGCCTACACGAACACGAACGTCAAGATCGTGGGCACGCACAGCGGGATTTCGATCGGCGAGGACGGCCCCTCGCAGATGAGCGTGGAGGACATCAGCCTCGCCTGCGCGCTGCCGGGATTCGTGGTGCTCTCGCCCGCCGATGAAACAGCCACGCGGGCGCTGGTGCGCGCCGCCGCCGAGCACGTGGGCCCGGTGTTTATCCGGACCGGCCGGCCGAAGGCGCCGGTGGTGTACGCGCCGGACCGGAAGTTCGAGATCGGAAAGGCGATTGAGCTTATCGAGGGCCGCGACCTGACGTTCATAGCCACAGGGCTGATGGTGGCTGAAGCCATCCGCGCCCAGGAGGCGCTCGAAGCCGAGGGAATTTCAGCCCGCGTCGTTGATATTCACACCATCAAACCGATCGACCGGGAAGCCATACGGCGCGCCGCGGAGGAGACCGGCGCGATCGTCGTGGCGGAAGAGCACCTGGTGGACGGCGGGCTCGGCGTGCGGGTGGCCCAGGCAGCGGCCGAAACGTGTCCCTGCCCGATGGAATTTGTCGGGTTGACGGGATATGCTGAATCGGGTACCCCCGACGGACTGCTTGACAAGTACGGTTTGCGGGCGGCAAACCTGGTAGTAGCGGCCCACAAAGCGCTCAAACGAAAGAAGAACTAGATTGCGCCGCGGGTTACCATCCGCGTGGCGATCTGACATATGCCATTCGCGACCGATCAGGAGCGTACGCTTACCAACCTGCTCGTCAGCGTCATGAACGCGCGGGAACAGGAGGGAGCGCGGATCTCGCGCATCCTGCATGACGAGGTAGGGCAGGTGCTCAGTGCGATCGGCTTGCAGCTCGATCTGCTGCGAATGGATATCACGGAGAACAAGGAGGAGGGAGCGCGCCGGATCGCCGAGATTCAGAAGGTGCTGGAAACCGCCGTCAACCAAGTGCGTGAACTGAGTTACGAGTTAAACCCCTCGATCGTCGAACGCACCGGCCTGCCGTTTGCGCTGGACCGCCTTGTGGGGCGCTACCGGAGGTCGTTCGACGGCAACATTCGCCTGCTCTTTGATTCCTCCGTGCGGGTCCCGGTCGAGCCCGCGACGGCTCTCTACAAGATCGCCGAACAGGCGCTAGAAAATGCGGTGCAGCATTCCGGCGGCAGACAGGTGGAAATACTTGTAAAGCCAGCCAAACAGGGCGTCGCCCTGGAAATTCGCGATAACGGGAAGGGTTTTTCGCTCGAAAAGGATGCCGGAGGGGTTGGGCTGCACTTAATGAAACACCACGCAGTTCAGGCGGGAATTCAATTTTCCGTTGCGAGTGTACCGGAAAAGGGTACAATTGTGAGAGCCATTTATCGGGCGGCTGAGAAGAGAAAATGAGGAGTGTTTTTTAATCTGCCGCCGAAACAGCATGATTGTGCGCACTGTTGGCGCTCTGGCCCGAGGCGGAAATGTCGTACCAGATACTTCTAGTTGACGACCACAAGATCTTTCGTGACGGTATCAAGTCCATTCTCGAGCGGCGCGACGAGTTCAAGGTAGTGGGTGAAGCCGAGAACGGCGCCGAAGCGGTCCAATTCTGCAAAAAAGCCCGTCCGGACCTGGTATTGATGGACATCGGATTACCGGGCCTGAACGGCATCGAAGCCACGATCGAGATCATGCGCCACGTTCCGGAGTGCAAGGTGGTCATCCTCTCGATGTACGACGACGAGAGTTCGGTCGTTGGCGCTATCCGTTCGGGCGCGCGCGCCTTTGTGCTGAAAAACGCCTCTTCGGACGACCTGCTGGACGCCCTTCGCACGGTCGCTAAGGGAGGCTTCTACCTGTGCGCGGAAGTCGCCGACCGAGTACAGACGCGGATACAGCGCGGGGATCTCGAATCCAAGTCCCTGCCGCCTGTTCTCGATACGCTTTCGCCGCGCGAGTTGCAGGTGCTGCGCCTGGTAGCCGAAGGCAAGACGAGCAAGGAAATCGCCGTCATGCTGGATTTGGGCCTCCAGACGGTTCGCAGCTACCGCAAGACGATGATGAAGAAGATCGGCGTAAACAATATCGCCGGGCTTACGCAGCTCGCTCTCTCGGCCGGTCTTACCCGCTTCACCCCAGAAATGAAGGAGCGGCCCGCGTAAGCGGGCGTCATACGCCTGGGCGTTGAACCTCCCGCCGCCCCGCTTAAGGGGTCGAAGACTGCCCTTCGGCCGCGCCGAGGCCTCGCGTCCGGCCTTCCAGTACGGCTTTCACCTTGCCCGCAAGCTGCGCGGCCGTGTACGGCTTCTGGATGAACCCCGCCACAGCGGCTCCTCTGAACCGCCGCACGGCTTCCAGTTCGTTGTAGCCGCTGGAGACGATCACCCGCACATCCGGCCGGATGCGCGTCAACTCCGCGAGGGTCTCCTCGCCGCTCATCACCGGCATCGTCATGTCCAGCAGCACCAGTGAGATCTCGGCGGATGCCTCGCGGAATATCTCCAGCGCCTCCAGTCCGTTGGATGCCGCCAGCACCCGGTAACCGTAACGCTCCAGCGCGACCTTTCCGGTCTTGAGCACGATGTCTTCGTCATCCACGATGAGCAGGGTGCCCTTTCCGTGGAGCTCCTGGTACTGAACGTCCGGCGCGGCTTCCGCGTAACTGCCCGCCGCCGCCGGAAGCAGGATCTTGAACGTGCTGCCGCGTCCCGGCGTGCTGTACACCTTGATGTCGCCTTTGTGCCCGCGTACAATCCCCAGTGCCGCGGCCAGCCCCAAGCCGCGCCCGGTAAACTTCGTCGTGAAGAACGGATCAAAGATGCGGGCCTTGGTCTGCTCGTCCATCCCACAGCCCGTGTCGTGCACTTCCAGGTACACGTACTTGCCCGGCGCCAGCTCGTCCCGCATCAGCGCGCTTTGGCTGTAGGTCTCATCGACCTGCCTGACGCCCGTTGTCACCAGCACGGTGCCGGTACCGTCGCCGATCGCCTCCGCGGCATTCAGCACCAGATTCATGACGAGCTGCTGGATCTGGCTGGAATCTGCCTCCACCGGCGGCAGCTTGTCTTCGAGCTCCAGCCGCAAATGCACCTTCTTGGGGATCGTCATGCGCAGCAGCGCGCCGATCTCGCGGACCAGTTCGGAGATATTGACAGGCTGGATGATAAACCGCCCCTTGCCGGAATATGCCAGCAACTGCCTGGTGAGGTGCGCGGCCCGCTCGCTGGCCAGAATCACGTTCTCGAGGATCGGCCGGACGGGGTCGTTTACAGAAAGTTCTTCAAGCGCCAGGCTGGCGTTTCCCAGGATGCCGGTCAGCAGGTTGTTGAAATCGTGCGCCACCCCGCCGGCCAGCAGGCCGATGCTTTCGAGCTTCTGAGACTCCCTGAGCCGCTGCTCCAAGCGCCTGCGTTCGGTGAGATCCACCACGAAACAGACCCAGGAAAAGCGCGGAGCACCTTCGAGCAGCACCGCCCCGATGAGCGCCGGCAGCCGCGTTCCGTCCTTGCGGACGTATTCGGTTTCGTACGGCGCGCAGGCGCCGCTCGCCAAAATCTCGCTCTGCGCCTTGGCGCCCGCATGCGCATATTCGGGTGCGGTGATCGCAGCCAACCGCAAGCCCTCGGCGAGATCTTCGCGGGTGTATCCGATCATGTTCAGGAACACGTCGTTCGCGTCGATGATGAGGTCACCCTCGCCGAGGATGATGCCCATGATGCCCGACTCCACCAGCCGCCGGAATCGCTTCTCGCTGCGGAGCGCCGATTCCAACGCCTCCTGCGCGGCCGCCCTCTCGCGGTGCGCGGTAGCGTAGAGCCGGGCATTGTCGATGGCCAGTCCCGCGCGGCGGCCGAGATGCTCGGCAATCGCCAAATCGTCAGGGCCGAAGCGCCTTCCCGACTGCGTGGAAAGAAAAGTGATCGCGCCCAGCGTACGGCCCCGGGCGACCACCGGCACGCACATGTAGGAAACGATGCCGGGACTCCGGAGCAGTTCCAGGTGCTCTTCGCTCCGCGCCGCGACTGCCAGCAGGGTGTCCGTCACGTCAGGCACGATGTTTGATTCTCCCGTCCGCAGGACGTGCGGCACCCCGAAGGGAGCGTCCGGCGCCAGCGGGTAACGCTCGGCCAGTTCGTGCAGCGATTTGGCTCGCTCCGGATCGGAGTGAGCCACCGCCAACTGGCGCACGGAACCGTCGGATTCCACCATGCTCACGGAGCACCAGTCCGCTATGCGCGGCACGGCCATCCTGGCGACCTGGGCCAGAGTCGTCTCGTAGTCGAGCGACGATCCCAGAAGCGCGGTGGCATCCGCCAGAAACGCGGCACGGCGCTCTGCCGCCTGTGCTTCCGCCCGCATGCGCTTCTGCTCGTCGTAGAGATTCGCCGCCCCGATCGCCGCCCCCGCCAGGTTAGCCAGCGCCGATGCGGCCCAAATCTCCGATTCGTCGAAGGACTGCCGCTCCCGCCGGTAGACCCACAGGCCGCCCGAAAGCTTGCCCTGGCTGCGGAATGGCACGGCCAGCGCCGAGCGTATGCCCTCAGCCAGGTACAATTCGCGGCACCTCTCAGTTAGCGGAGCAGCGCCGATATCCTGGAACGCTGCGGGCGCCTCTATCTCCCCGTCACAATCCGCCAGCCGGCCCGCTTCCTCCGTGAAGCCTTTCGAAAGCCCCGATGTCAATAGCGCGAGCCCGGTCGCCGCCGACGGATCGACCCGCGAAACCGCATAGGCGTCGGCCGGGATCAGTTTTTGAGCCAAATCCAGGACCACCGGCAGCATGCCGCCGGGCTCGATCGAATTGAGTAACACCCCGGACGCGTCCAGCAGCAGTTTGAGGCGCGCCTCTTTCCGCCGCTGGGCGTCCAGCGCTTGCTCGAGCTCCAGGCGCGCCGCATGTTCGCTCGCCAGCAGCCGCGCCCACTCGTCCTCGGTGTGGCTCTGTTCGCTGGCGTCGCGAAACACGGCCACCGCTCCGTTCAGCTCCCCGCTTTCGTTCCGAAGCGGGCACGCATTGACCCCCAGCCACACCCCGTCCCGCACTCCCGGCTTACGAATGCAAATCTGAGCTGAATGGACCGTTTCCCCCCGCATCGCCCGGGCCAGCGGCAGGTCATCGGGCGAACACGGCGTCCCCCCTTTCAGGAGAAGAGAGGTTCCGTTGGAACTGTGGCGCCCGGGAGTGGCCCGCATCAGGCGTTCATCCAGCATCCGCCGCGCCGCATGGTTGGAAAGCACCACCCGGCCGTTGCGGTCCAGCACAACGACGCCGTCGCGCATTTGATCGAGCGCGCATTCAAGCGCCTCCAACTGCTCGCGAAGTCGCCGCTCACGCGTCGACCCAGCCTGGTTGGCCGCGCTCATAGTGGCAACCTCGTGCGCGAATACATCCGTACCCCCAGAGATATTTGTTATTGTAACATAAATATTTATTAATTATTCAGCTACATACAAGGTGTTCGCAGAAAAAATTCTTTTTAATGAGGCCGTGATGCGGGTAATGGGCGTGCGGGTTCGGACTCTACCTGCGGGGGATATGCCAAGTTACACAAGGACGGGAAGGGCGGCGAGCCGGGAGGCCCGCCGCCCCGGGGAAATTACAGTTTGACGGCGTGGAAATCCCAGCCTCTGCGGAAGGTGGGTTTCAATAGCTTGTTTGCCTCTTCGTTGTTAGTGATCCGCATTTTGTCGGCGTCATATTCGAGCTTCCCTTCAAAGCGAAGCGCGATGGCGCCGAGCAGCATCCACTCCACGAACGCCGCGGCGACCTCGAAATTCGAGCACGCCGGTTCGCCGCCTTTGCAGGCGCGGATGAAATCGCGCATGTGGCCGGGGGAGCGCGTGAGCAGCGGCGGCGGCATGCGGTAATCCTTCATTTTTTCGACGGGAATCAGCCGGGTGACGTCGCCGTAGGTCCCCGTGGTCAGCATGCCTTTATCGCCGATGAACAGGCTTCCGTCGGGCTTCGGGAACTGCAGCGGCTCGGTGGCGGCTTTCAATGCTTCGAATTGCTCCCAGGAAAACACTCGTCCCGGAGACCGGAATTCGAAGTCCATCGGCCGGCCCATCATCCCGAAACCGGCCGGACCGCCGGCTGCGCCCTGGGCTCCCGCGGCTCCCGGCCCGCGTCTGCCGCCTTGTCCTCCGGCTGCGCGGCGAGGCAGCGATGGGGGATCGCCGAGCCACTCGCCCTCGGGCACGCCCGGAATCTTGGGAGTCTCAGTAAGGCCGTCGTACCAGTAAATGCTCAGCGCGGGCATATTGCCGTAGGGGGCGAAGTCGAAGCGGATCACCGACAGCTTCGGGAACATGAACGGGCTCACGCCCTCCTTCTTGATGCACTCGACGCCGAGGAGCTTGCGGTTGGAGAGGTGGAGCGCCATGTTGGGCGCGCCCAAAATGTGGCAGGCCATGTCGCCGATGGCGCCGCAGCCGAAATCGTAGAAGCCGCGCCAGTTGAAGGGGGCGTAGAAAAATCCGCCGTTGCGGTCCGGTTCAGGATTGCCGCCGGAGGTGAACGGCCTCATCTCGGCAATGCCGAGCCACAGATCCCAATCGAAGGTGCTGGGAACAGCCTCCTCCTTCGGGATTTCGGTCAGGCCCTGCGGCCACATCGGACGATCGGTCCAGGCATGCACTTCGGTGACATTGCCGATGTCGCCATTCCAGATGATTTCGGCGCATTGCCGGGTGCCCTCATTCGAGTAGCCCTGGTTGCCCATCTGCGTCGCCACGCCGTACTTGCGGGCGGCCGCCCGCAGTTGCCGCGCTTCCCAGACGGTGCGGGTGAGCGGCTTCTGCACGTAGACGTGCTTGCCGCGCTCCATGCACCACATCGCCTGGATGCCGTGCATGTGATCGGGCGTGGCGATAATCACGGCGTCGATGTTCTTCCCTTCCTTGTCGAGCATCTGCCGGAAGTCGCGGTACTTGGGCACGTTCGGATACCGGTTATACGTGCTTGCGGCGCGCCGTTCGTCCACGTCGCAGAGCGCAACGATGTTCTCCGTTGGCGCGGCGGCTGCGATATTGGCGCTGCCCTGCCCTCCGGCGCCGATCGCCGCAAAATTCAGCTTTTCGTTGGGAGACTTGTATCCGAGAGCCTTAAGAGAAGGAGCGCTGCCGAAACCGGCTGCGGGCACGGCGCCGGCCAGCAGACTTCCATAGAAGAAGTGCCGTCTTGAGATTGGCATTCGAGATTCCTCCAAAATCGCGCAACCCGGCGCACCGAAATCGGCAACCGGCTCATTGGACAGTCCAATTGCTTTGCCGGCCGCGGCGCTCCGGAAACCTCATGCTATATCAAGCGGCACAGGCCCGCAACCGCCCGAGCGCCCGTGCTCTGCCGCCGATGTGAATTGCCCGCTTCGGACGGCGGCGAACGCTGCACGCGCAGCACGGCACGGCGATTTTGATTTGCGGTGTGAGTGGAAAAGCGCGGATGCGGATCTCTCGCCCAGGTACTTACATCGGCTGGCTGAACCGGAAACAGCGTTTCTCAGGCGCTTCAGGCGTCTGTTGCCGGCTTTGCGTAGCGGATCGGGCAGAAATGATCGCAGGAGCAGAAGTCCTTGCGGTTACGTACCTTACAGGGGCCGTCGATCGAGATGTGAAGGGCGCGGGCGTGGCCGCACGCGGCGCACTTCAACTCTGCTGCGCCTGTTTTGGTATTGCTTTCCATGTTTATCTTTAACTATTATCCCATGCGCACCTTCCCAACTGCGAGTAACTCGCTCGAATCCGGTGGGATTTGCCTGAATTTGCCCGGTTCGAGACGCTCGGCAATCGGATTTTCGGGGCGGCATACACTGGTGGCATGGCCCGGAAAATGACAGACGAGAACCTGATGCGAGAAGCGCTCGCGCTGGCGCGCGAGGCCGCCGCGGCCGGAGAGGTCCCCGTCGGAGCGGTCATCGAGTCCGGCGGCGTCATCGTGGGACGCGGCCGGAACTCCCCGATTGCGCTGTGCGATCCCACGGCGCATGCCGAGATTCTGGCTCTGCGCCAGGCAGCAGGCGCGCTGGGGAACTACCGCCTGGAGAACGCTACCCTGTACGTGACGCTGGAGCCCTGCGTCATGTGCGCGGGGGCGCTCGTCGCCGCGCGCGTCAGCAGGCTCGTGTTCGGGGCGCGCGATTTGCGATTCGGCGGGGTGCGCAGCAAGTTCCGGATCGCCGATTCCGAATTGCTCAGCCACCGCGTGGAGGTGGTGGAGGGAGTGCTCGCCGTGGAGTGCCTGGAGCCGCTCCAGCAGTTCTTCCAGGCCCGGCGCCTGTAGGATTCGGCTACAATAAACTATTCATGTCCAATCTCTTAGAGGGCAAGTGCGCCCTGATACTCGGAGTGGCAAACAAGTGGAGTCTGGCCTACGCGATCGCGGAGGCTTTCCGGAGAGAAGGAGCCTGCATATACCTTACTTACCAGGGCGATCGCCAGCGCGACACGGTGGAAACCATCGGGACCGAACTCGGCGCCAGCGGCGTGCTGGCCTGCGACGTTTCCAAGGACCAGGAGCTGGAAGCCCTCACCCAGACGCTGCGGGCAACGCCCGGCCGTCTCGACGCCGTCGTGCACAGCATCGCGTTCGCGAACCGCGAGGACCTGGCGCGCCCCTTCGTGGAGACCTCGCGCGCCGGCTACCAGCTCGCCAATGACGTCAGCTCATATTCCCTGGTGGCCGTGGCGCGCGCCTGCGCCCCGCTGATGACCGCAGGTGGCTCCATCACCACGCTGAGCTACCTCGGCTCGGTGCGCGTTATCCAGAACTACAACGTGATGGGCGTCGCGAAGGCGGCCCTGGAAGCTGCCATGCGCTATCTGGCAAGCGACCTCGGTCCCCGCAACATCCGCGTGAACGCCATATCCGCAGGGCCTGTCAAAACGGCCTCCGCCCGGGGCATCAAGGATTTTTCGACCATCCTCGATCACGTCGCGCAGCGCGCGCCGCTGCGCCGGAACACCGATCCGGCCGAAGTCGCCGATGCGGCAGTGTTTCTGGCCAGCGATCTCGGCCGCGGAGTCACTGGCAACGTGCTTTATGTGGACGCCGGTTTCCAGATCATGGGTGTGTAGATGCTGGATTTGACATCGGTTTTGGCCGTTCATATCATGAAGGTCTGCTGTAGTATTTCGCCATCCGGTATGTTCGGGTCAGTATTTTCCGTCTGGTTACTCCAATGATCAAAGTTGACAGTTTGACCAAACGATACGGCCGTACCGTTGCCGTAGACAACATTTCCTTCACAGTGGAAAAAGGGCAGATCGTGGGGTTTCTGGGGCCGAATGGCGCCGGCAAGACTACCACCATGCGGGTTCTCACCTGCTTCCTTCCGCCCACGTCCGGCGGCGCCGTCATGGCCGGTTTCGATGTCCTCAAGCAGCCGCTGGAGGTCAAGAAACGCATCGGTTATCTGCCGGAGACCCCGCCGGTCTATCCGGAAATGGAAGTTGTCGAGTACCTGTCCTTTGTAGGCAGGCTCAAGGGAGTATCCAAGTCGAACCTGGCACGCCGCGTCGATGAAGTCTGCGGGCTCTGTGCCATCGGCGACGTCCGCTTCAAGCTGATCGGACGCCTTTCGAAGGGCTACCGGCAGCGCGTGGGACTCGCCCAGGCCATCATCCACAATCCCGACATCCTCATTTTGGACGAGCCCACAGCGGGCCTCGATCCCAAGCAGATCATCGAGACGCGCGAACTCATTAAGGAACTGGCGAAGGTTGGCGAGCACACGATCATTCTCAGCACCCACATTCTGCCAGAGGTCGAACAGACCTGCGAGCAAGTGATCATTATCAATAAGGGCAAGCTCGTCGCCACCGACTCGGTCGAGAACCTGACGCACCGCTTGCGCGGCGCCGAGTCGATTTCGGTCGAAATCGAATCGCGCAACGGCGAGCTTGATTTCGGCGAGGCGCAGCGCCGACTTGAACAGATTCCCGGCGTGAGCCGCGTGATCCTCAAGGACAACAAAGGCCGGCGCGCGTCCTTTGAGGTCGAAAGCCTCGAAAAGCACGTCGTCCGCGGAGATGTCGCCCGCGCCGTGGTTGAAGCCGGCTGGAACCTGAACGAACTGCGCCCGGTCGCGATGAGCCTGGAAGACGTCTTCCTGCAACTCACCGCTTCGGATGCGGAAACCGCCGTTGCCGGAGGTGCGCAATGAAAAACATTTGGGTCCTCTATCGCAAGGAACTGAAAAGTTACTTCTCATCCTGGATCGCCTATCTGCTGATGGCGTTCTTCGCCGTCGTCTTCGGCTATTTCTTCTATGCGGCGACCGCGATCTTCGTCAACCGCGGCATGCAAACGATGATGATGGGCGGGGGCATGCCCATGGACATGAATGAATGGATCGTTCGCCCCCTGCTGATGAACGTCAGCGTGATCGGGCTGTTCATCATCCCCATGATCACGATGCGGCTGTTCGCCGAAGAGAAGCGAACCGGCACTATCGAACTGCTGATGACCTCGCCGGTTCGCGACTATGAGCTGATCGCGGCGAAGTGGCTTTCCGCCGTCACGCTCTATGCCGCGATTCTGGCGATATCCGCCGTCAACCTGGCCTATCTGTTCGCGTACGGCGAGCCCGACTGGAAGCCGATTCTGGTCGGCTATCTCGGCCTGCTGCTTCAGGGGGGCTGCCTGCTGGCGATCGGCACTTTCGTCTCGACGCTCACGCGCAACCAGATCATCGCCGTCGGCGGCACGTTCGCCATCTGCCTGGTGTTGTGGGTGATCGACTGGGTGACGGCGTACGATAGTTCGACCTGGGCGGAAGTGCTCCGGTACTTGTCGGTGGTGACCCACTTTGAAACGTTTGCCAAGGGCGTTCTCGACAGCAAGGACGTTGTGTTTTACGTTTCGATGATATTCTTCGGCCTGTTTCTGACGGCCCGGTCGATGGAATCGCTTCGTTGGAGGGCTTAAAGACCATGAAATTCCAGTGGCTTAAGGCACGGCAAACCCGGTACACGGCCTACGCAGCGGTTTATATCGCGGTGATTATTTCGGTGCTTGGCGGAGCCAATTTTCTGGCGAACCGGCACAACAAGTCCTATGACTCGACCGCCAACAAACGGTTTAGTCTTTCCGACCAGACGGAAAAGATCGTTCGCGGTCTAAAGCAGGACGTGAAGGTCTACTACTTCGACCGCACCTCGGAGTTCAGCCGCGCGCGCGACCTGCTCGACCGTTACGACAATCTCTCAACCAGGCTGCACATTGAATACATCGATCCCTACAAGAAGCCCCAGCTCGCCCGCGCGATGGGCGTGCGCACCGAAGGCACGATTTTCGTCGAAGCCGGCGTCAAGCGCGAGGAGGCCAAGAGTCTGAGCGAGGAGGAAATCACCGGAGCGCTCATCCGCGCCCTCAAGACCGGCGACCGCGTGGCCTGCGTAGTGTCGGGCTCGGGTGAACGCTCGCTCGACGACACCAATCGCTCGGGATTTTCGGAGATGAAAGGGATTCTCGAGAAGAACAATTACAAGACCCAGACCATCTCGCTTCTCGAGAAACCGGAAGTGCCCAAGGAATGCACGGTGCTGATCATCCCCGGCCCGACCAAGGACTACATGGCTCCCCAGGCAAACGCCGTCAAGACTTTCGTCGAGAACGGCGGCCGCGCGCTGATCATGATGGATCCCGCGCTCAAGATGGGGGGCCAGGAAACGGGCGACAACCCCGAACTGGTGAAGCTGCTTGCCGGCTGGGGCGTTTCCCTGAACAACGACCTCGTGCTCGATACCAGCGGAGTGGGCCAGTTGTTCGGCCTCGGCCCCGAAGTTCCTCTTGTGTCCAACTACGGATCGCAGCCGATCGTCCGCGAAATGAAAGGGGTCGCCACCGTCTTTCCGCTGGTGCGCTCGATGGAAGTCAAGTCCGCCGACAAGACCAGCGTCGAGATGCTGTTTGAGACCTCGGACAACAGCTTTGCCACCACCCGCTTGAACTCCCCGGCCATCGAGCTGGATCCCAAGCGAGACAAGAAAGGACCGTTTACCCTTGCCGCGGCCGGCACCTACAACACCGGAAAGGACGGCGCACAGGGGCGGTTCGTCGTAGTCGGCAGCTCCTCCTGGGCCGGCAACAGCTTCCTGCCCGCGCGCTCGGTGGGCAACCGCGACCTGTTCCTGAACATGATGAACTGGCTTTCCTCGGATGAGGATCTGATCTCCATCCGCCCGAAGGAGCCGCAGGACCGGCGGCTCTCCCTGACCCGGGCGCAGATGAGCAGGGTGTTCTACTCCAGCGTCGTCGGCCTCCCGCTGCTGATTATTCTCGGCGGTTTCGGAGTCTGGTGGAAGAGGAGATAGCCGATGCGGGTGGGTGGCTTGCTGGTCGCCTTCGCCGCGCTGGCCGCGGTCGTCGGCGGCATCTGGTGGTCGAACAGAAGCAAGGAGGCGGCGTCCAAGTTGCCGTCGCCCGACGCTCCACCGAAAATTCTTGAAATACCGGAAGACCAGTTCCGGAAGATAGAGATCCGCAAGACGGACGGGGAGACCACGATCGTCGAAAAGAAGGCCGGGACGTGGGAAATCACCGCTCCCAAGCCGCTGGCCACCGACCAGGACGCGATGAATTCCATGGTCTCCTCGCTGGCCTCGCTCACCTCCGATCACCTGATCGAGGAGAAGGCGGCTGACCTCTCGGCTTTTGGGCTTACCAAGCCCTCAGTCGAGGTAATCGTCACGCTCGCGGACGGCAAGAGCCGGCACGTGCTCATCGGCGATGAGACGCCGACCGGCTACAGTTACTTCGCCGGGCTGCAAGGGGACCCGCGCGTGTTCACCATAGCCAGCTACGCGAAGAGCAGCATCGACAAGACCTCAAATGACCTGCGTGACAAGCGGCTGCTCAAGTTCGATTCCGACAAGCTCACGCGCGTCGAGCTGAATGCCAAAGGCCAGGTGCTGGAGTTCGGTAAAAACAACCAGAACGAATGGCAGATCGTGAAACCTAAGCCGCTCCGCGCCGACGGCGGTTTGGTGGAGGAGCTTGTCCGCAAGCTGAAAGACGCCAGAATGGATCTTTCCTTCCCTGAAGAGGAGTTGAAGAAGGCTCCCGCCGCGTTCGCCTCGGGAACGCGGGTGGCTGTCGCCAGGGTCACCGACGCCTCCGGCACACAGGAACTGCAGGTCCGCCGCGACAAGGACAACAACTACTACGCCAGGAGCACGGTGGTCGAAGGCGTTTACAGGACCACCAGCGACGTGGGTGAAGCGCTCGACAAGGGGCTCGAAGATTTCCGCAACAAGAAGGTTTTCGACTTCGGCTGGAATGACCCGACCAAAGTGGAGGTCCGCGACGGCGGCAAGCACGCCGTTTACGAGAAGTCCGGCGAGAAGTGGATGTCCTCCGGCAAGCAGATGGATTCGGTAAGCGTCCAAACGGTGATCGACAAGCTGCGCGACCTATCGGCTGTGAAATTCCCTGAGACGGGCCTTGGAACTCCGTCGCTCGAATTCGTTGTGACCTCCAACGGCGGAAAGCGTGTGGAGAAAGTCCTGATCGCCAAGAGCGGCAGCGAGTGGATCGCGCGCCGCGAAAACGAACCCGCTCTCTACCAGTTGGAGGCCAGCGCAGTGGAAGAGCTGCAAAAAGCCGTTTCGGGTGTAAAGGAAGCCGCTCCGGAGAAAAAATAAGGCGGCGCGGCTTCCCCTATCATGAACGCGCTGCTCACGGACCTTTACGAACTCACCATGAGCGCCGGCTATTTTGAAGCCGGCATTACACATCACATCGCGACCTTCGAGCTATCGGTCCGGCGGCTGCCGCCGAACCGCGGCTTCCTCATTGCCGCGGGTCTTCCCCAGGTTGTGGACTACCTGCTTGGGCTTCGATTCGGCAGCAACGAGATTGAATACCTGAGATCGCTGCCGCAGTTCGCGCGCGTATCGCCGGGTTTTTTCGAAGCGCTGCGCGGGCTCCGGTTCACCGGCGATCTGTTTGCCGTTCCCGAAGGCACTCCGGTGTTCGCCGGCGAGCCCATACTCACCGTGCGCGCGCCGCTGATCGAGGCGCAGCTTCCGGAAACCTGGCTGCTCTCGATGGTCAGTTTCCAGACGCTGGTGGCCGCGAAAGCGGCCCGTGTCGTCGGGGCTGCCGCCGGACGCACAGTGGTGGAGTTCGGCAGCCGCCGCGCCCACTCGCCCGAAGCCGGAGTGCTGGCCGGCCGCGCCGCTTACATCGGCGGGTGCGCCGGCACGAGCAATACGCTGGCGGGCTTCCGCTTTGGCATACCGGTATTTGGCACCGCCGCGCATTCATGGGTCCAGGCCTTCCCCACCGAACTCGAAGCGCAGAAACAGCTTCAAAGACTGCTCGGCAACGGTGTCATTTATCTCATCGATACTTTCGACACCGTCGAGGGCGCCCGCAAGGCGGCGTCGTTGGGCAAGCCGGTCTGGGGCGTTCGCCTCGACAGCGGCGACTTGATCGCCCTGTCCCGCGCTGTCCGCCAGATCCTTGACGATGCGGGTCTCACCGAAGCGCGCATTATGGCGAGCGGCGATCTCAACGAGTACAAGATCCGGGACATCGTCGCGGCCGGTGCGCCCATCGACGCGTTCGGAGTCGGCACCGAACTCGCCACTTCCTCCGACGCTCCGGCTCTCAGCGCGGTTTACAAAATGGTGGAGGTCGAAGCCGACAACGTCAAGCGCTACACCGCCAAGTTCAGCGAAGACAAGAACACGCTGCCCGGGGCCAAGCAGATCTTCCGTTACCCGGACCGCGATGTAGTCGGGCTTGCCGATGAGCCCGCCCCGGCGCCGGATGCCGAGAAGCTGCTGCGGCCGGTTATCCTCTCCGGCAAGCTGGTCGCACCTCTGCCCGGGCCCCAGGCCGCCCGCGACCGGGCCGCCCGCGCGCTCGCGCGCCTCCCGGAAGCCTGCCGCCGTCTTGACAATCCCGAACCCTTTCCCGTCGAGTACAGCCGCGAGCTGATAATGCAATACGAAGCGATCAAGATGGATCTTGAGGGGTCACACGGATGAAAACCGTTTTCTTCGACATCGATACGCAGATCGATTTCCTCTTTCCCGCCGGAGCGCTGTACGTACGCGGCGCCGAGCGTCTCCTGCCCACGCTCGCAAAACTCAACCGCTACGCGGCGGAGCACTCCATCCCCGTGGTCTCCACCATGGACGCGCACACCGAGGACGATCCCGAATTCAAGGACTGGCACCCGCATTGTATCGCCGGAGAACAGGGCCAGCGGAAACCGGCGGAGCTGCTTCTGGAGCGCCGCGTCGTCGTGCCTCCCGTCCCGGCGGACGTTCGCATCAACGGCGCGCAGCAGATCATCGTGGAGAAGCGGAAGCTCGACCTGTTCAGCAATCCCAACCTGCCGCGCCTGCTCGAGGAGCTCGGCGCAGACAGCTACGTGGTGTACGGTGTGGTGACCGAGTACTGTGTCGCCTGCGCGCTCAGGGGCCTGCAAGCTACAAACAAGCCGGTCACTCTGATCACGGACGCCATCCGCTCGATTGATGAGGGGGCCGCCGCCCGCGTGTTGGCCGAATTCACCTCCGCCGGAGGCCGCCTGCTTACCGCTGCCGAAGCAGTTCGGTAAAATTCGTCAGGCGCACGCCCGCTTCGTCGATCGCCCTGCGCACCTCGGGCGAGCACAGCGCTTCCAGTTCTGCTTCCCGGCTCTCCTTCAGCCTGGTGCGGGCCGCGCGGAGCTCGGCCGTGCAGCGTCCAGGGTGGCACATCAGTTCGGTCGAGCCTTCGGGCAATTGCCTGATCAGCTCGGCCAGCTCCCTCATTCCAAGCCGGCCGGTAACCTGAAACCCGGCGAAATGATCGGTGGCGCAGCACCCGTTGCGGGCGAGCACGGCCCCGAACCATTTTTGCGCCATTGCCATGCCGAGGCTCACAGCACGAACCCGCCAGGGAACCGGAACACCGTGCAGCGCGACATCGAACGGGCGGCGCACCCACGGAATGCCGAACTCCGCCGACAGCCGCGCGACCGCCTCCAGCACCGGCGGCAGGACGTGCGTATGTTTGTGGGTGTCGAGGTGAGTCGGCTTCAGCCCGGCCTTGAGAATCCGCTCCACCTGCGCGCGCAGTTCGCTATAAGGGTCCAGGCGGCGCAAGGCAAGCGCGCGGATCAGTTCCCCAACCGTTGCCGGAAGCATCGCCGCCGGCCGCGCCAGCGACCGCCCCTGCACCAGAACCAGGTGGCACCCGAGATCGAGTCCCGGGTTCTCACCGGCCAGCGCCACCGCGTCTTCGAACGCCTCTCCGTTCGCCATCAGCGTTGTGGCGCGGAGAATTCCCTCGCGGAACGCCTCGACAATCCCCGCGTTCACGTCCCGCGTAAAGCCAAAATCATCCGCGTTGACGACCAGGTATTTCGGCAAGGTTTAGAACAGGCCCAGCTTGATGCTCAGGTATTTTTTCGGATTCTGGCGAACATCCCTCACCAGCCCTTGCAATTCGGTGGTGAGCCCCTGAATGGAAGTATAAAGCTCCGGGTTCACGATCAACTGGCCGAGCGTGCCCTGGCCCGCGTTGAGCCGGTCCAGTGTGTTGTTCAGCTTGGCCAGCACCCTCTGAATCTGCTGGTAGGCGGCTTCGTCCTTCAACAGCTTTCCCGCCGTCCCCTGGCCCGCGTTCAGGCCGGCGATCAGAGTCCGCAGTTCCGCGACGCTGGCGCGCGCCTCGTTGTACAGCGCCGGGTTCTGAAGGAATTGCCCCGCCGAGCCCTCGCCCTTCTGCAGTCCGGCCAGCAATTCGTTCAGCCGCTTCACGCTCGCATTCGCCTCATTGAAAAGCGATTCGTCGGCCAGCAGCTTTCCGAGCGTTCCCTGGCCGCTTCCGAGGGCGGTGGTCAGCTTCCGTAGCTCCGTCACCGTGGCAACCAACTCGCGGTAGAACTTTTCGTCGCTGAGGAACTTGCCGACGTTGCCTTGTCCCGCTTCCACCTGGCTCACGATTTTGTCCACCCGGTTCAGGATGGCCTGCGCCGAATCGAACAGGCCGAAGCCTTTCTTCACAAGGTCTTCGATCTCAGCGCTGGGTTCGCTCGGCAACTCGCCCCCGGGCTGGATCTTCTGCGGGCTGGTTCCCTGCATGATGTTGATGTACTTGGTCCCGAGCACGTTTTCCGCGCTGATTTCCGCCACCGAATCGATCGGGATATCGCGGAGCCTGTCGCGCTGCACGTGCATCACCACGCGCACGACCCTGTTTGGATCCCGAAGCCCCGACAGTTCCGTTGCCGCCACGTTTCCGATCAGAATCCCGTTCAGGCGGACCGGCGCGCCCCTGGCCAGCGCGGCCGAATCACGCATGTACGTGTAGATTTCCACGTGACTCTGCCAGATGGGCTTTTGCGACGTAAACAGCCAGATCAGCACGCCAAGGATGATCATGGCTGCGGTCGCCATCACCCCTACCCGCAACTGCGCCCAACGGACTTTCTTTGCTGCCGGCATAAGCTCACTCTTCGCGCTTCACGAACTTCTCCACGTACGGGTCCCTCGATGCCTCCAACTCCGCCATCGTTCCCTGAAACACCAAGCGGCCGTCGCGCAGCACCAGGAACGTGGTCTGAACGTCGCCGTCCGTTGGGGGGACCGTCTCGATCTGGTCCGTTTCCGGCCGGTACCGCGACGTAGCCAGAAAATGCCCGTCCTGGTAGCGGTGCGTCACCATCACTGTCGCCGCTCCTCTCAGGTCTCTCTGCTTCACGATCAGGGCCACGATGGTGAAGGCCGTGATCGGGTCCAGCCCCGCCGTCGGGGAATCATAGAGCACCAGCTTCGGCTCGGTTACGATGGCGCGCGCGATCCCGACCCGCCTCCGCATGCCGCCCGACAGCTCGCTCGGAAATTTCTCCAGCGTGTGTTCCAGCTCGACGAACCGCAGCGCCTCCTCCGACCGCGCGCGCCGCTCTTCCGCCGTGAAGTGAAACCCGTCCAGGTTCTCCAGCGGATAGCTCACGTTCTCTTCGATCGTCAGCGAATCGAACAGCCCGCCTTCCTGGAACAGCATGCCGATATTGCTCCGTATGCGGAACAACTCCTGCTCCTCGAGGTCCGTGATGTCCCGGCCGAACACGAATACCCGCCCGGAATCGGGTCTCAGCAGCCCGAGCGCGGTCTTCAGCAGCGTCGTTTTGCCGCTGCCTGCCGCCCCGAACACCACCAGAGACTCCCGCGGCAGCAACTCGAAGGAGACATCGTCGAGCGCCTTTTGCTCATCGAAGGACACCGTCACACGCTCAAACCGCAGGACGGATTGACTCTGGCCAGCAGATGACATCCGGAGCTACAAGCTTACAAAAATCCTTGTGATGAAAAACGTCAGGACGAATATCAGCACCGAGGAGACCACTACAGCCTGCGTCGTCGAGCGGCCAACCCCCTGCGTGCCGCCGGTTGTGGTGAGCCCGTAGTAGCAGCCTACCAGCGCGATCGCGAACGCGAACACGAACGGCTTTATCAATCCCTGTGCGATGTCACTGTAATCCAAAGCCTGCCAGGCGGAATTCCAGTACTGGCTCGCCGCCTGGTTCAACACAAAATACGCAATAATGAAGCCGCCGAATATCCCGACGAAATCCCCGATAATCGTCAACAGCGGCAGCACCGTGCAGGTCGCAATCAGCCTGGGGGTGACCAGTTTCTGAATCGGGTCCGTGCCGAGCGCGCGCATGGCGTCGATCTGCTCGGTTACTTTCATCGAACCCAGTTCGCTGGCCATCCCGGACGCGTTTCGCCCGGCCACCATCAACGACGTCAGCGCCGGCCCCAGTTCCCGGACCAGCGTGATCGCCACCACCTGCCCGGTCTGCCCCACTGCCCCGTACTGCATGAGAGCCTTGGCCATCTGCATTGCCATCACCGCGCCCGTAAAGAACCCGGTCATCAGGACGATCGGCAGACTTCCCACCCCGATAATGTCCATCTGGATGAAGATGTCCGAGGCGTAATGAGGTCCTCGGACAATATTCCGCAGGGCCCGGCCCGCCAGTATGTAGAACTCCTGAACTCGTAGAGCGGGGAACTTCAGGATGTCTAGCAAACCGTCCTCACTCTCTTCCCGTATCCCGATGGTAACATACAGCTTGCGGGGTTTAAGATCGTGAAGGGCCTGACCGCTGTCCCCGGCTTGCGGGTGGGACACGCTTCCGATTACGACGCGCTTACAGGCTGCACGGCCATACTCTGCGAGGAGGGCGCGGTTGCCGGCGCCGACATTCGCGGTTCGGCCACCGGCACCGAGGAGTTTTCCGTTCTCGAGCCCGGGCACGTCGCCGGACGCGTCCACGCGGTCGTGCTGGCCGGCGGGAGCGCCTTCGGCGTGGAAGCGGCCTCCGGCGTCCGCCGCTATCTCGAGCGGAAGGGGATCGGTTTCGAGACGCGCGCGGCCAGGGTGCCCATTGTGCCCTGCGCCATAATCTACGATCTCGGCATCGGCAGGGCGGACGTGCGCCCGACCCGCGAAATGGGCGAGGCGGCCGCTGCCGCCGCACGCGGCGAGCCGGTGCGGGAAGGCGCGGTTGGGGCGGGCACCGGGGCCACGGTCGGCAAGCTTTTCGGCATGGAACGGGCCATGAAGTCCGGAATCGGCTCGTCCGCTGTCGCGCTCGAAGGCGCCTATGACGGCGTGGTGGTCGCCGCGCTTGCGGTGGTCAACGCCTTCGGGGACATCATCGATCCGAAGACGGGCCGGATCGTCGCCGGCGCGCGCCGCTCGCCCGAAAGCCGTGAATTTGCCGATACGGCCATTGAGATCAAGCGCGGCGCCCGTCCCGGTTTCAGCCGCGAGAACACCACGCTAGCCGTGGTGGCCACCAACGCCCGCCTGGATCGCATCGAAGCGCGGAAACTCGCCCAGCAGGCGCAGGTCGGAATGGCGCGCACCGTCAACCCGGTAAACAGCATGGTGGATGGCGATCTCGTCATCGCCCTCTCGCTGGGGGAGCGCCGGGCCGACATCAACGCGCTGGGAATCGCCGCCGCCGAAGCGGTCTCGGAAGCGATCCTGCGAGCGGTCCGCCTCGCGCCCACGCTGGGCGGAATCCCCGGTATAGCCGGGGATTAGGGGGTCAGAGCACCGCCTCTTCGTTGCCGATGTCCCACATCGCTTCGAGATCCCGCTGGCTATACGCGCGGAAGGCAATGAGGGTGTTCGTGGATTCGATGCCCGGGATCTTCTGGACGCGCCCGGCCACCAGTGCTTCCAGTTCCTCGTGGTGGCGCACGCGCGCGATGGCGACGAGATCATACGGCCCGGCGACGGAGTACGCCTCGGTGATGCCGTTGAGATCGATGAGCGCCTGCGCCACTTCCGGCACGCGCCCTTGCGCCGCGTTGATCAGAATAACGGCAGATATCATGACTGTTCCCTACACTTGATACCACCGCGCGCTGCGTTGGGACAAGTCCGCGCCCCCGCGTTGGACGGATCACTTTTTGCTTGACTCCATACCGGCCGGCCGCCATTGTAATTGTATAGCGGCTGGGTTGCTCAGCACGGAAGGAGACCGACAAGTGAGAATCGAACCATACCTGTTCTTTGATGGCAACGCCGAGGAGGCACTTGCGTTTTACGAGCGCGCGCTCGGCGCGAAGGTCGAGGCCAAAATGCGTTACGCCGAGTGCCCCGATCCCGTTCCGCCCGAGCACATGCCGCCCGGCGGCCCGCAGAAACTGCTATATGCAAGCCTCCTGATCGGGGATGCGCGCGTGATGATGAGCGATGGCGTGCCGCGGGAGGGAGGCGGATTCCGCGGCTTCAGCCTGAGCCTTCAATATCCCAGCGAGCCTGAAGCGCGGCGCGCGTTCGATGCTCTGGCCGAGGGCGGCCAGATCGTGATGCCGATGGGGCGAACGTTCTTTTCACCGTGCTACGGCATGCTGTTCGACCGCTTCGGCGTGCTGTGGATGGTTATGATCGAGCCCGGCTCGGAAGCGCAGCACTGAAGGAGACAACGATGACGCCAGCCCCGTCAATCACGCCTCATCTGTGGTTTGACAAGGAAGCAGTGGAGGCGGCCCGGTTTTACACTTCTGTCTTCCCCGGCTCTTCAGTCGACCACGTCGCGCTCCTGCGGAACACACCGTCGAGAGATTGTGAGGCAGTGTATTTTCGCTTGAGCGGGCGGACGTTCATGGCGACCTCAGCGGGTCCGCTCTTCCGTTTTAATCCCTCCGTCTCCTTCATCGTGAACTTCGATCCCGGGCGCGACCCCGCGGCGCGCTCCAGCCTCGATGCCACGTGGAAAAGGCTCGCTGAGGGAGGCAAGGTGCTGATGCCGCTGGACGCGTACCCGTTCAGCGACCGGTTCGGATGGCTCGAGGACCGTTACGGGTTGTCCTGGCAGCTCATTCTCTCGAAGCCGGAGGGCGATCCGCGGCCCTTTCTGACGCCGGCGTTGCTGTTCACCGGTGAGGTTAGCGGCCGGGCCGAGGAGGCCGGGGCTTTCTATCGTTCGGTGTTTCCGGATTCGCAACCTGGCCAACTCGTGCGCTACCCGGCGGGGATGGAGCCCAACCGCGAGGGCACCGTGATGTACTCCGACTTCCGCCTCGGCGACACGTGGTTCGCCGCGATGGACAGCGGGTTCGACCACGGCTTCGGCTTCAACGAGGCGATCTCGTTTTTCGTGAACTGCCGCGACCAGGCCGAAATCGATTACTACTGGGAAAAACTCTCGGCGGTCCCTAAGGCCGAGGCGTGCGGCTGGTTGAAGGACCGATTCGGCGTTTCCTGGCAGGTCGGTCCAGCAGAGCTCAACGTGATGATGCGCTCCGGCGACCAGGCGCGCGTGGATCGCCTGACGCAAGCGTTCCTGCCGATGAAGAAACTCGACGCGGCCGCCCTGCGCGCTGCGTTCGAGGGGAAGTAAGCGGGCGAGAGTGCCTGGGTGGCCGCGCCAGGCTACCTGGTTGGCAACGCCGGGTGCGCGACCGGCAGGGCGTCCATCGCCTGTCCAACCTCGAAATCGATCTGGTCCTCAGGGACAGGCGTCTCAAGGATTATGGGCACATCCTCCGGAATTAGAGGCGCGACGTCCCGGAACGCCAGTATTGAAGCGTAGGACAGCGGGTCGTGCTTACTGCGGGCATTGACTTCACTAAGATGCACCTGCTGAAGACGGTAACTGAAGCGCTTCAGAATGAAATACGCTTCGGTCATGGTGCTGTCCACCTGTCGCGCGTGTCCAATATCAAAGCAGAAGGCGGCTTCTGGAAGTTGCTCGAAGATCCATTCTAATTCGCCCACTGTTCGGCCGATCGGCTTGCGCTTGTCCATGTTCTCCACGCAGAGCATTCCACCAAGCCGTCGCCAGAGCGAGAAGTCGTGGACCGCATCCGGGTGCAGGACTACCGGCCAACCTCTGGCGCATATTCCCGCCAACATTTCGATGATTTCTTCCTCGCTTTCGGGATCAAACTGGCTCGGCGCGTGAAACGCGATGTACTTGAACTGCGACAGATCAAGGTCGTCAATGCCTTCGAGCATGGGGCGCAGTTCGTTTTGGCGCAGCGCCGACAGTTCTAGTGCGTCTATCGCCTTGTTATGCAGCATCGCCACGCCTGTGCGAAAGTCCGCGTAGGCCAGAGCTCCTGAAGAAAAACCGATTCGTCGCATCAGAAAACCCCGTAGCTCCTCGTCAGATCGAATAAACCCGACTTCTGGTCAAAGAACAAATCTAACAGGCCGTCACGATAATTGTGGCTGAGGCGGCGAGCCTCTTGAAAAACCTCGTCAGATTCGTATTGTTCGGACTCGAGAGTCTCCAGCCGACTGCGCTTTTCGTCGTCCGCCAGGATCCCAAGGAAACCATCATACGCGTTCAGGATCTTTCGAGCCGTGTCATGAAGGTGGTCGAAACGGAGTAAAGTGCCCGCCAGGATCTCAAGCGGCGTTTGTCTCAGCGTCTTGCGGAGGCAGTCTATGCACTCCTGCTCGGCCCCCACCTCCGGGCAAGTGGCCTCCGGCAGTCTTCTTGCGAAGCCCAAAGCACAGCCGAAGCAGGTGAGAAGGCCCGAAACATAGAGCAGCTTGCGGGACATCCGCAATTTAATGTTCCGAATCGCTGCACCTTCACCAAAACGGGTCCTCTGCTTGTAGGCAAAATCGACCGCCATCGTCCACCAGTAGCGGGCGAAATCATTCAGCAGAAATCGAGGGACGTGGCGAGGTCCAGTGCGCCGGACAAAGCCACGGTCCTCACGAACATATCGCTGCAACACATTCCTCACGACGCGGTCATACGCATCGCGTCGTTCCACGACGTCCGATTCCAATAACAGGAGAATTCGCCGTGTAGTGTTTCGATTCGTATCGTCCTCACCGCCAATCCGGTGCACCAGTTCATGGCTGAACGAGAGCGTACCGAATGTTCCCTCTCTTCCCGGCTTCTTGGATGCCACTTGGCTGACAATCTGCTCGATCTTGCGCGCCAACTCAAGGTGCTTGGGGTCTGCGGACCCATCGACCAGAAGGGTCCAATCGATGTCACTACCGGCCGTGAACTCGCCCCTTGCCAGCGAACCAAAAACCACAACACTCGTATCGTCAGAGTCGATCCGCTGGAGCGCGAACTCGCCGCGGAGCTCGTCGCGCTTCGCCTGAGCAAGCGAGCGTGCTTACGTGAGGTGGGGCCAGTCCGCTCCGAGTCGATGCTCCAACTCAGTCAGGTTCGACATTCATAGGAGATGCTACCATCATGCGCCATTCTTCGGGGATCGAAGAGTCCCTGATCCGTCCGTAAGGGAATTCCGAGTGTAATCGGAAACGGTTGATCGTGGACAGCCCGGCCGGCTCGTGCGCTACCCGGCGGGGAGGGCTGCCTACCGCGAGGGCACGGTGATGTACTCTGTTCCGCCCGGCGTGCAGTATCCGTATCAATCTGCCGATTCTGTTAGATTGAGAAATCCAATGCTTGGCGTCTTGTTTTCAGCTATTCTGCTGGCCGAGAGCACGTTTGTAAATGTTCAGGATGTCGCCCCCGGCATCCGTTTGGATATACGTTACGCGACGGCGCGCAACTTCACCGGCACAAAGGTGTACGAAGAAGCCGCCTGCTATCTGCGCGCCCCGGCAGCCCGCGCGCTCGCCGCCGCGCAGCGCGAACTGGAGAAGCAGGGATTAGGGCTTAAGGTCTACGATTGCTACCGCCCGCTTTCGGTCCAAAGGAAGTTCTGGAAGCTGGTGCCGGATGAGCGCTACGTCGCTAATCCGGAGAAGGGGTCGCGGCACAATCGCGGAGCGGCCGTCGACCTCACGCTGGTCGATCGCAACGGCCGCGAGCTTCCCATGCCCACGGAATTCGACGACTTCAGTGAGCGCGCTCATCGCGACTACACCGCGCTGCCCGAGCCCGCCATTCGCAATCGCGCCCTGCTGGAAGACCTCATGAAGCGCCACGGGTTCGAGCCTATGCCTACCGAATGGTGGCACTTCGACTTCACCGGCTGGGAGCGATACCCGCTCGAAGACGTGCCCTTTTCCGCGCTGAAAAAGAAACAGTGACTGCCCCATGAGTTCCACCACTCACGCCGTTACCGTGCTGCTTGTTGACGACCAGCCCATCGTCGCCGAGGCCGTGCGGCGAATGCTTGCCTCCGAGCCGGACATCGCGTTCTTCTACTGCCAGGAGCCGGCGCAGGCGATTCCCACCGCGCTCGAAGTCAGGCCGACCGTCGTGCTTCAGGACCTCGTGATGCCGGACGTGGACGGCTTGACCCTGACCAGGTTCTTCCGCGGTCATCCCAAACTGAAAAACGTCCCGCTGATTGTGCTTTCGAGCAAGGAGGAGCCTACCACGAAGGCGCAGGCGTTCGGCTGCGGAGCCAACGACTACCTGGTGAAGCTGCCCGACAAGATCGAGCTGATCGCGCGCATCCGCCATCACTCGCAGGGCTACATCAATCTGCTGGAGCGGAACGAAGCGCACCAGAAGCTGCTTGAAAGCCAGCAGGCGCTGGCGGCAGAACTCAACAGCGCGGCGCAGTACGTGATGTCGCTGCTGCCGAAGCCGCTCACGGAAGGCCCGGTGCGCACGCTATGGCGCTACGCGCCGTCGGCGCAGCTCGGCGGCGATGCCTTCGGCTATCACTGGCTGGATGAAAACAATTTCGCTGTTTACCTGCTGGATGTGTGCGGGCACGGGGTGGCATCGGCGCTGCTATCGGTCAGCGCGCTGAACACGCTCCGTTCGCAATCGGCCAACTGCGATTTTCGCGATGCGGGCGCGGTCCTCTCGGCGGTCAACGACGCGTTCCCGATGCAGAAGCACAATAACCTGTTCTTCACGCTATGGTATGGGGTCTACCACGTGCCGTCGCGGACGATGCGCTACGCGAACGCCGGCCATCCGCCTCCGCTGCTCGTCAGCAGCGCAGGCGCAGTGGAGCGCCTCTCTTTCGGCAATCCGGGGGCGTTTCCCGGCGTGAAATACGCAAGCGCATCGGTTGAGATTCCGCCCGGATCGCGGCTCTACATCTATTCCGATGGGGTCTATGAAGTCGAAAGCCCCGACGGCGCCATGTGGGACCTGGATTCGCTTCAGGCTTTCCTTGCCTGCCCGCGCGAGAACGAGCTGGAAGCCCTCCACCTGAAGATGCAGCAACTCCGCGGCGCGGAGGTCCTCGAAGATGATTTCTCGATCCTTAAGGTGACCCCCGAGTAGCGAGTACGGTTCAGACGTAGTACTCGCGCAGCAGGTCCGCCGCGCTTTGGTCGAGCGACTCCGCCCGGCGGAGCTCTTCGAACTGGTCCAGCAGATCCTCCGGGCGAAGCCGCTTCTTTTCCGCGCCGCGGATGTCACGGATCACCTTGCCTCTGTGCATCATGATCAGCCGGTCTCCTAGTCGGGCGGCCTGCTGCATGGAGTGGGTCACCATCATGGCGGTGAGGCCGTCGCGCGCGATAATCTGATCGCTCAGCGAAGCCACCTGATCTGCGCTTTTGGGATCGAGCGCGGCAGTGTGCTCATCCAGCAGCAGCAGTTTTGGCTTGCGCCACGTGGCCATCAGCAGCGTCAAGGCCTGGCGCTGTCCTCCCGACAGACTGCCGATAGCATTGTCCAGCCGGTCTTCCAGACCCATGTTCAACTGGCGCACGGCCTCGCGCATCCGCGCTTTCAGTTTTGAGCCCATCAGGGGGCGCAGCCCGCGCGGCATCCCGCGGCCCGCCGCCAGCGCGAGGTTCTCGGCAATCGAGAGATTCGGCGCGGTGCCGCTGAAGGGGTTTTGGAATACCCGCCCGATCAGCTTTGCGCGCTTGTGCTCCGGCCAGAACGTGACGTCCTGGCCCGCGATCAGCAGCCTCCCCTCATCCACGAAGAAGGTGCCGGCGACCGCGTTCAACAGCGTGGACTTTCCCGAGCCGTTCGTTCCGATGACAATCAGGAACGACCCTTCCTCGAGCTTGAGATCCACGCCCTGCAACGCGCGCACCTCGTTCGGCGTGCCTGCGTTGAAGGTTTTTCGAATGGACTGAATCTCAAGCATGGGCGGTCCTCCAACGCCTCTTTCCTGTCCGTTTGAGCGCGCGCGGCAGCACCAGGGCGAGAAAGACGAAAGCGGCGGTGATCAGCTTCAGGTCGTTGGGATTGAGTCCCCAGCGCAAGGCCACCGCGATCAGAAGCCGGAAGAGCACCGAGCCCATCACGGCGCCGGCAATGGCAAAGCCGAGTTGCCGCGTTCCCACCAGCGCTTCGCCTATGATCACGCTGGCGAGCCCCCACACCAGCATTCCCATGCCCATCTGCACGTCCGCGAAGCCCTGGTACTGAGCCAGCAGCGAACCCGTGAGCGCGACGAGCCCGTTGGAAAGCGCCAGGCCGAGGACGAACATCCGCCCGTCATCCGTTCCAAGCGCCCGGATCATCTGCGGGTTATCGCCGGTGGCGCGCATCGCCGTCCCCAGATTCGTGCGGAAGAACACAAACAGCAGCAGGCAGACCAGCGCGATCGCCGCGGGAATCAGAACAAGCAACGCGAGATCGCGCGGCGCCACCTCCCAGCCGAGGATCATCAGCGGGGATGCGCCGAAAAGGGCTTCTCCCGCGCGGCCGGCCTCCGAGACGAGAGTTTTTTCGTTCATAAGCGGCACGTTGCTGCGTCCCATGATGCGCAGGTTCACCGAATACAGAGCCGTCATCGTGAGAATTCCGGAGAGCAGGCGGTTGATGCCGAACCGCGTCGCCAGCAGTCCGGTCACGGCGCCCGCCAGCATGCCGCCCAGCGGCGCCAGCGCGGTGGCCAGAACCGGAGACCAGCCGTTCACCAAAGCGACAGCGGAAATCGCTCCGCCGAGAGTAACGGTTCCCTCCACCGTGATGTCGGCCGAATCGAAAGTGCGGAAGCTGATGTAGACGCCGGTGGAAAGCAGCGCCAGAATGAAGCCCATCGTGAGGGCGCCGATCAGCAGGCTCATGTCGCTCCTCCGTCACGGACAAAACTTGTAATTGGTGCGATTTAGACCGCGCCGCGGAAAAATTCGCTCTCGCCGCCGCCGGCGATCTCGCGGTCGTCAGCGAGCAGGTGCAGGACGCCGCACAGGCCGCCGCCTTCGAACAGGGAGCGAACGGTGGATGACATCTCGATGCGTCCTTTCTTCAGCGGCCGGTAGCCAAACGCCGCCGCGTGAAAGTGCGCCTGTATCTCCGAGTTCTTGCGCAGCGGCCGCAGGAGCGGGCGCACCAGGGGCGCGGGATCGCGCGCGCCGATTCCCGCCGCCATCACCGCCGAACGTGCGAAGCTTCGCTGGGGCGAGAACGACAGCCAGCCGCGAATCTCCGGGTGCGCAAAGGTGAATCCGGCGGCGTCCTGCGCGGGCGACTTCTTCAGCGCGGCGCCCATCAGACCCGCCGATTCGGCGACGATCACCGCTCCCCAAGCCTCGCGCTCGGGCGCGCATGCCTCGATCAGATGGCTCAAGCCAACCGGCCCCTCGGTTGTTTCGAACCGGATCAGCCGGCCGAAACGGCCCTCGCACTCAAAGCCATAGAGAGCGGCCAACTGCGTGCGGAATCCGTCGGCCGCGATCATGTAATCGGGGTAATTAGTGCCGTCGGCGGGCTGGCAGGCCGCGGCCCCGGCGATCGCGACGAATTCACCGAAGCGGTTGCGGCAGCCCTCAAAGTCGTCGCCGAAAGCTCCCACCCCGAGGCCGAAACCGCAGGGCCCGATGCTTACAGCGCGGCAATCCTGCGAGGTGAACGCGGCGGCGGCAAGCTTCTGCGGCTCGCCAAAGACGCGGCAGACCAGCGAACCGGCCTCTTCGTCGTAGATCTCGTAAGAAATGCCGCCGTCCTCTCGGCGTTCCGGCCCACGCGCCGGGGTTTCCGCCGCGGGCGGCGGCTCCGCGCTCAGAAGTGTGCTCAGGCTGGCCATCTCGATCACCTGCCGGACCTGCGGCGAAGGATCGCAAATTGCCACCCAGCCGTTCACGGCCGCCAGTTGCTGGTGCGCCTGAAGGAGCACGCGGATGCCTGCCGAACTTATGTAACTCACGCCGGAGAGGTTCAGCCGGACGCAATGCGTTCCCTCGCGCACGACGTCGTCGATCTTTTCCGACAAGTGCTGCGCCCAGTAGCCGTCAAGCCGCCCCTCCACCATCAGTTCCATGAATCCGGCCCGCGGCCGGCGCACAACTTCCATCTAGGAGCTTGTTGAAAAAGTGCTCGTCGGCGGCGCCGCTGCCTTCCCCGTAACTGTATTTCCGTCTGAATAGCGCGGGGAAACGCGGTGGGAACACGCCGTGCTCCGCCGCTGGGATGCG
>JBLNCW010000091.1:0-26732 GCA_050261015.1 Rhodospirillales bacterium
TCTCCCCGATGCCGCCCGTGAAGATTACCGCGTCCGCCCCGTTCAACGCCGCGAAGTAAGCTCCGATGTACTTGCGGATGCGATAGCAGAAAACATCGATCGCCAGCGCCGCGCGGCTGTCCCCCCGGCGGGCATGCTCGACCAGCGTTCGCATATCGTTCGAAATGCCGGAAATTCCCAACAGCCCGCTGCGCTGGTTCAGCAGTGAATCCATTTCGCCGGGGCTCAGCCCGCCGTGCATCATGAGATGGAGCGCCGCCGCCGGATCGGTATCGCCGCTGCGCGTGCCCATCAGCAGGCCTTCGAGCGGTGTCAGACCCATCGAAGTATCGACAGACCGCCCGCGATCGATAGCGCTGATCGAGCAGCCGTTGCCGAGATGGCAGGTGATGAGCTTGAAATCCTCGGGCGGCCGGCCCTGGAGCTGCGCATAGCGCAGGGAGACGTATCGGTGCGAGGTGCCGTGAAACCCGTACCGCCGTAGCTTGTACTTCGCGCAGAGTTCGTAGGGCAGGCCGTAGGTGTATGCCGCGGGCGGCAGCGTCTGGTGGAACGCCGTATCAAAAACGGCGACGTGAGCGGCCTCGGGCAGCAGGTCGCGGCTGGCGAAATAAGAACTGAGGTGGTGCGGGTTGTGCAGCGGCGCCAGTTCCGAGCATTCGCGGATACGCTCCGCCACCTCGCTATCGATCCGCACCGGAGCGCTGAAAAACGCCCCGCCATGCACGATGCGGTGGCCAACGGCCTCGATCTCGCCGCAGCCGCTCAGTTGCGCCAGTACGATGCGGATCGCTGCGGCGTGGTCCGGCACGGTCTCGCCGATGCGGTCCACGAGGCCGCGGGCGAGAACGCGGTCCTGGTTTGCGGCCATCAGCTCCAGGCTGGTTTCGATGAGCTGATACTTCACCGACGAGCTGCCGGCGTTGAGGACCAGGACTCTCATTGGGCGCACTGCGCGGAGGTGATCACCGCAACGCTGTAGACTGCGTCCGGCGAGCACGCGCGGGAAAGGTCGTTGGCCGGCTTTGCCAGCCCTTGCAGCAGCGGGCCTATGGCCGCGCCGCCGCCGAGCCACTCGGTCAGCTTGTATCCGATATTGGCCGAGGCGAGGTTCGGATAGATGAGAGTGTTGGCGCGGCCGGGCACGGCTGAATCGGGGGATTTCGCCCGGCCCACTGAAGCCACCAGCGCGGCGTCGGCTTGCAATTCGCCGTCCACCTCGAGTTCCGGGACGCGGGCGCGCACCATTTTGTACGCTTCCACAACCTTGCTCACCAAGGGATGCCGCGCGCTGCCCTTCGTGGAGAACGAGAGCATCGCCACCACAGGTTCGGCGGCGAGCAGCGTCCGGGTGCTGGCCGCAGTGGCGATGGTGATATCGGCCAACTGCGCGGCGGTTGGATCCACCACGATGGCGCAATCGGCCATCAGAAACAGGCCGTTGTGCCCGTGCGAGCGGTCCGGCAGAGCGATCACGAAGAAGCCGGATACGGTCTGGATGCCGGGAGCAGGGCCGATCGCCTGGAGCGCCGCGCGCGCCGTTTCCGCCGTTGTGTTCGAGGCCCCGCCCACGGTACCGTCGGCATCGCCCGCCGCTACCATCAGTGCGGCGAAATAGAGCGGGCGGCGCGCGGTTCGCGTTGCAACGGCTTCGGAAACGCGCCCGCGCCGCCGTTCGTAGTAAAGCGCGGCGTACCGCGCCGCGTCGGGCGAGGTCTCCGGATCGATGTACGTCACCCCCGGCGCCGCCTGCGCAGGCCGCGCGCCGAGGAGAACGGGTTCGATCAGACCCTCGCGCGCCAGCCGTTCGGCGGCCATAACCACGCGGGGATCGTTCCCCTCGGGAAACACGATACGTTTCTTCGGCGACTGGCGCCGCACGCTTTCCACATGTCCGGCCAAAAAGGCGGCCGCGGTTTCCGGAATCGGCACAGTTTTCCAATTTTACAGTGAACTCCCGTCGTGCCCGCCACTATATTCCATGGAGGTGGCGTGCCCGATCCGTTGATTCCGCCGCTGGCGGCCGTGGCCGCGGGCGTTCTGCTGGCGCGTTTCGCAGGCTTCCAAGCGCACGAGTTGTGGCCGGCGAGCCTCGCCCTGGCCGCGCTCGCTATTTTTGCGCTTGTGAAGAGCACGCGCCGTGCCGCCATGGCGTGCTGCCTCGCGGCGCTGGTGTTTGCCGGGGCGCTGACGGGCATCGCCCACCGGCCGCCCCAGCGTCCCGAGCTCGACGCGGCGCCGCGCGAAGTGGTGATCCTCGCCGGCTGCGTTGTCGAGCCGCCGGTCTTTTCCGAGGACCGCACGCAATTCGTGCTGGAACTCGAGCCCGGCGCCCGTGTGCAGGTGAGCATGTATCCGAGAGAAGGCGTGCAGCCGCCCGCGCTGCGTTACGGGCAAAACGTGGAGGTGGACGCCCGCGTCCGCCGCACGCGCAATTTCCGCAACCCCGGTTCCTTCGACTACGCCGGCTACATGGCCCGCAAACACATCTACTGGACTGCTTCGATGCCTTCCGGCGCGGCAGTCAAGGTTCTGCCCGGCGAGTGCGGGTCCCGCTTCCGCCGCGCCATCTACGCTCTGCGCGGCGCCGCGCTGGACCGCCTCGACCGGCTGTACCCCGGAGATTCCTACAACGCGGCGATGATGCGCGCCGTGCTGATCGGCGATTCCTCCCGGCTTGAAAAGGTCTGGACCGAGGATTTCCGGCGCACCGGAACTTACCACACGCTGGTCATCTCCGGCCTGCACATCACCGTGCTGGCCGGGGTGTTTCTCTTCCTGATGCGCCTGTGCTTCGTGCCCCAAAGCCTCGCGCTCGCGGCCACCGCGCTCGTGGCGTGGCTTTATGCGCTCGTCGCAGGCTGGCAGGCGCCGGTGATTCGGGCCGCCGCCGGCCTCACCCTCTTCGTCGCGGTCCGGTACTTGTACCGGAGGCCGCGGCTGCTGAACCTGCTCGCCGCCGTCGCGCTGGGGTTTCTCATCTGCGATCCGGAGCAGTTGTTCGAGGCGAGCTTCCAGCTTTCGTTCCTTGCGGTGGCGGCCATCGGCGCGCTGGCCGTTCCGCTGATCGAGCGGACGTCGGCGCCGCTGGCGGCCGGCCTGGCCGGCCTGAACGATCCCGGCCGCGACCCGCGCCTTGCCCCGCGCACAGCCCACTTCCGCGTCGAACTCCGGCTGATCGCCGAGACGCTGTGTCTCTGGACGCGCGTTCCGGAGCGGGTCTGGCTGGCGCTGATCGCGCTTTTCATGCGCGCCTTGTTTTTCGCGTACGAAGTCGCGGTGGTCTCCACCACAATCCAGTTCGGGCTGGCGCTCCCCATGGCCGCGTACTTCCACCGCCTTTCCGTCACCGGCATATCGGCGAACATTCTGATCATGTTTCCGATGTCGGCCGTGATTCCGGTTGGTTTCCTCGCCATTTTCACCGGATGGAAACTCCCGGCCGTCATCGCCGGGTGGCTGCTGGAGTTTTCGCACCGGGTTGTGCACCTGCACACGCAGTGGGAACCGCACTGGCGCATTCCCGCCCCACCGCTCTGGCTTGCGCTCGCCCTCACCGCTTCGCTTGTGGCCATGGCCGTGTTTCGCAAGCGCCGCGCGGTGTTGCTTGGGTCGCTGTGCATCTCGACGGCGCTGCTGGCCGTTATGGTGGCGCATCCGTTCGCGCCCCGGATTGAGCCGGGCAAACTCGAGCTGACCGCCATCGACGTCGGCCAGAGCGAGAGCCTGTTCGTGGCGTTTCCGGACGGCAGGCTGATGCTCGTTGACGGCGGCGGAATACCCGCGTTCGGCCAGCGCCGCAGCACGCGCCTGGACATCGGAGAGGACGTGGTTTCGCCCTACCTGTGGAGCCGCTCGATCAAACGGCTCGACGCCGTCGTCCTCTCGCACCCCCACGTGGATCACATTGGCGGGCTCGCGGCCATTATCGAGAACTTCCGTCCGGCCGAACTCTGGACGGGCGCGGTGGGCAGCAACCCCGACTGGATCCGCATCCGCGATCTCGCCCTGCGCCGCGGGGTCCGCATCGTTCCGCTTCACTCCGGCCGTTCATTCTCTTACGGAGGCGCGATGGTTCAGGTGCTTGCGCCGCCGGCCGGTTACCAGGCCGGCGACACGGTGCAGAATAACGACTCGCTGGTGCTCCGCCTGAGCTACGGCCGGCACTCATTCCTGTTGACGGGCGATATCGACCGGCAAGTTGAGTCGGATCTTATTGACAGCGGCGCTCTTGAGCGAACCGACGTGCTCAAGGTAGCGCATCACGGCAGCCGGACGTCCAGCAGCGCCGCTTTTCTCGACGCAGTGCGGCCGCTCTACGGAATCATCTCCGCCGGCTACGAAAACTCGTTCAATATGCCGAACCCGCAGGTGCTCGAGCGCCTCGCAGAGCGGCGCGTAAACGTGCTGCGCACAGATCTGTGGGGGCTGATTTCGATGCGTACCGATGGCCGCCGCTTTCACTTGGATACGGCCCGGTGGTCCGAACCGCAGGGGCTCTACAGCGCGTTTTGAAACTTACTGGTTTTCCCCGGTTTCCGTCTCCCGCTCGGCCTCCTCGGCCGCCGGCGGGCCTGCGTCCTCAGCCGCCACGATCGCCCGGCGCGCTTCGTCCAGACGGATTTTCGGCACTCGTACCTCGTAGGGCAGGCTCGGGAACATCGATCCGCTCACCAGCACCGAAGGGATGTCGTGCGCCTCAAGGATGCTGCGGATCTCCAGCGCCAGCATCTCCGCGTTCGGAGCATCGGAAGCAAAGACGGTGACCATGTCCAGGTCATGCGACAGGTCGAGCGGTTCCGGACTGAAATCCTGCTGCGTGTCGATGAGTTGTTCCGCGCCGGCCTGCTGGGCGCGCGGCACGCGGACTTCGAAAGCGCCCGCCGGAACACCGGGAGCCGAATCGTCGAAGACCTCGGCGTCGTATCCCGCGCTGACGAGCATCTCGCGGGCCACCTCTGCCTGTTCCTCCGCGTCCGGATCAGCCGACCGGAACACCGTAACGAGCTCGCTTTCCTCCGCCATGGTCCCAGGATACTCCGAAATGAATGGTGCGGGCCCGCGATCCACGATTTGCGGTCCAGATTCTTCCGCTAGAATGGATTCGAGGGGATCCATCATGCGAATAACCGAAAAAATCATGTGGCTGTCCGTTGGCGCTCTGCTTGGTGCTGGGGTCGCCTTGTTGTACGCTCCCCGAACCGGGAAAGATACGCGGAAAATCATTCGCCGCAAGGCGGAGGATGCGAGAGACGCCATCCTTGAGACTAGCGAGCATATCAAGGAAACGATTGCCGAAACCGGTGAAACGATCATTGACGCCGGTAGAGACGCCTACCGGAAGAGCGTGAGCGCGGCGGCGGGCGCAGCGGAAGGAGCGGCGGAACTGTTCGGCCGCAGCCGCGGCTAGGGCGCGGGCCGAGGCGTTGCACACGTGCGGCCCGTAGTGGAAAGGAGAAAACAATGGGCGCTGAACGGGCCGCAGCGCTGAAATCGCTGCCGGCTTTTTCTAACGAACCTCATAGGGATTTTTCGCTTCCCGAAAACCGGGAGGCGGCGCGGCGCGCCTACGAGCACGTACGCGCACAGTTCGGCCGCGAGTACCAGATCTCGATCGGCGGAGAAAGATTCGCAACCGGACAGAAGCTTGAATCGCGAAACCCCTCCCGGCCGGCTGAGATAGTCGGCATCCATCACAAGGCGACGCCTGAGGTGGCGCGCCGGGCGGTGGAGAATGCCTACGCCTTCTTCCCCGTATGGAGCCGAGTGCCCGCGGAAGAGCGCGCCGCCATGCTGCTGCGCGCGGCCTCCATCTTCCGCGAGCGCAAACTCGAGTTTGACGCCTGGCTGGTCGCCGAAGCCGGTAAAACGTGGCCCGAAGCCGAGGCCGACGTCTCCGAGGCCATCGACTTCTGCGAGTATTACGCGCGCGAGATGCTGCGGCTGAGCGGGCCGCAGCCCGTTATACAACTGCCGGGCGAAAAGGACAGCATGGTGTATTTGCCGCTCGGCGCCGGCGTCATCATTCCTCCATGGAATTTCCCGCTCGCCATCCTCACGGGAATGACTACGGCCGCCCTGGTCACAGGCAACACCGTGGTCATCAAACCCTCAAGCGACACGCCGACCATCGCCGCGAAGTTCGCCCAAGTGCTGGCCGACGCCGGTTTCCCCCAGCGCAGCTTTACCCTGCTGGTGGGCAGCGGCGCGGAGGTGGGCGACCTCCTGGTTCAGCATCCGAAAACGCGCTTTGTTTCCTTCACAGGTTCGAAAGCCGTCGGGCTGCGCATCAACGAACTGGCGGCGAAGCCGCAGCCCGGGCAGATCTGGATTAAGCGCGTGGTGGCCGAGATGGGCGGCAAGGACGCCATCATCGTGGATCGCGAGGCCAACCTCGACAGCGCGGTGGACGGAGTGGTCGCCTCGGCCTTCGGCTATCAGGGCCAGAAGTGCTCTGCCTGTTCCCGCGCCATCGTTGACGAAGCCGTTTACGATGAGTTCCTCGCCCGCCTTCGGGAAAAGGTGGAAGCGATCAAAGTCGGCCCCGCCGACGACCTGGACAACTACATGGGCCCCGTGATCAACGAGGGCGCCCGCCGCAACATTCTGGACTATATCGAGACGGGCAAGCGGGAAGGCCGCCTCATCGCCGGGGGAAGGCCGGCTGACGGCGAAGGCTATTTCATTCCCCCGACCGTGATCGCCGACGTGCCTCCGGAGGCCCGGATCTTCCAGGAGGAGATCTTCGGTCCGGTGCTGGCGGTTACCAGGGCCCGCAACTTCGACGAGGCGCTCGAGCTCGCCAACCGTTCCGAATACGGCCTCACCGGCGCGGTCTATACGCAAAACCGCGAGAAGATCGACAAGGCGGCCAATCAGTTCTTCGTCGGCAATCTGTATTTCAACCGCAAGTGCACCGGCGCGATGGTGGGCGCTCACCCGTTCGGCGGATTCAACATGTCAGGCACGGACTCCAAAGCCGGAGGCCCCGACTACCTCCTGCTCTTTCTGCAGGCCAAGTCCATCGCCGAGAAACTCTGACCAGCCGCCGGGCAGAGGGCACTTGGAGCGGGCGGCGGTTGTGCTATGATGTGTACACCCCGAAGAGAAGGGGACCAGAAAGTCAACAATTCAGGGTCAAATCCGATCGACGCGGTGAAAAAGGGCACGCTCCGGCGTGCCCTTTTTCTTTATGCGCGAGCGGCGGAAAATGCATCGAACCGCCTCCAATACCCTCAAATGTGGGAGACATTCTGTGCTCCCCTGGCCCTGCTAATCCGCAAGAAAATCGAGCCCGCCGCCCGTATTATTTCCAGCGTGTTCTGTTTCGAGCGGCGTGATATGCCTGCCCGGGCTTAACTGTGTTGCTCGCCTCGCAGGCGTGAACTCTACAAAATGCTCGCAATTTGAGGGTGTTTCAGCGCGGTACTGTAAGTACTGAAGCCTTTGGTGCTTCTACCCCTCACAAGACGCAGCGATTAACCTCTTTCCATGTTTGAAGCGCGTCCCGCAGAATTGCAGAAAGGGATAGTTACAAATGCCAGTTTTTTTTCGAAAGAGCCAGAGTCTTCCCCGCGGGCCGTCGAGCGCGCGGCGCAAGGGCTTCGTAGCTGTCGCGCTGGCCCTTTCGGCGCTGTTTCTGCTGGGTATGGTCGGGCTGGCCATTGACCTCGGCAGGATGTATGTAACCAAGGACGAGGCCCAGACCTTCGTCGATGCCGCTGCGCTCGATGCCGCCGTTCAGTTGGATGATACGCCCGAAGGCATTCAGCGCGCTCTGGAGAAGGTCGCCGCGAACCGGAATCGCTGGCAGTTCGGCACCTCCGACTTCACCAACATCACCACCACGTTCGGGACGACCCCGAACGGGCCCTGGCTGCCCAGCGACGCACTGCCGAATCCGCCGAAGGACTACTACTTCGCGCGCGTCGTGACATCCACTACGCTGCCGCTATCCTTCCTGCGCGCCATCGTGAACGCCGGAGAATCGAATATAGCGGCAGCCGCCGTCGCCGGCCGCAGAGAGAAAAACACGTTCACCGAGGGGCTGTTCCCGTTTTCGCCGTATACCCACATCGGCTGTGGCATAGGCTGCGAGGAGCCGGACACACCGTTCGGGATGAAAGTAGGCGGCATTTACACTCTCCGCTGGCCCGCCCACGTCCACAAATCGATGCAGAATGTGTGCCAGGACGACCGGCACCTCCCCATCACCACTTGGGCAGACTCGATTGCGCCCTCCGAAGACCGCGGATACATCGCGTTCAGCAGTTCTCAGGACCTCAGGCAGGCAATCGTGTTCGATGCCGGAACATACGACACTCCTATCACTCAGGGAGTGCCGGTCAACATGGCGCAGGGCGCGGGAACCACCGAGGGAGACGCGGTCGGCGACCGCGTGGCTCAGGACACTGACGCCTTCTCAACCACCTATGCGGAGTACCGTCACAGAATCGAAAACGAAATCGAGCCCTACGGAAACGGCCGCCGGGTGGTGGTCGTGCCGATCAACAACGGTCCTCCCAATTTCGTCGTCGCCGGATTCGCCAGTTTCTTCCTGTACCAGACTCACGACCAGTACAGCGCTGTCAACGGCAACACGCCGATCTGCGCGGAATATATCGGCACATGGGTGCAGGGATCTCCCACCGCTGGAGGCGGCCCCGGCGGTTCGCCGGGTGGGCCGCTGACATACGTCATCAGGTTATACCAATGAGACCCGAAGCGAAGAACCGCAAAGCGCGCAGCGGAAGCACGATCATCGAAATGACCATCGCCGTGCCGCTGCTGGTGTCGTTGTTTCTCGGCTGCTTTCAATTCGGCTACGCGTTTTATCTCTATAACGAGTTGACCCAGGCCGTGCGGGCGGGCGGCCGGTACGCCTCCGTCAGGCACTATCTGTCCCTCAACCAAACCCCCACGCCCGACTACACGCAAGCGGTGCGCAACATGGTCGTCTACGGCCATCCCGACGGCGGCACTGTTCCTGTCGTGCGCGGCCTGCGTCCGGAGAACGTCACTGTCCAGATGATGTTTGAAAAGAACATCCCCGCCCGCGTGCGCATTTCGATCGACAATTTCTCGATCGGCACTTTCTGGGACGTCACCCTGAGGGGAAAACCCTCGGCGGAGTTCGTATACCTCGGCGTTTGGGGATGACAGCCATGACCAATCATCGGGAAAAAGGCGCGACCATTATCGAGGCATCGCTGGTTTTGATGCTGTTTCTCGTGCTGGTCTACTCGCTGTTCGACTTCGGTTTCGTGCTGTATATGCACCACACCCTGATGCACCAGGCACGCAACGCGGCCCGGTGGGGCGTAGTCCGCCCCTTCGACGAGGACGCCATCACCAACATGGTTCTCTTTAATGAGCCCAACGCCGGAGGCAGGACCACCGGCGTACTCGGCCTGACCGCCGCCAACGTGAGCGTGCAGCGCCAGGGCGTAGGCTCGAACGAGGACCGCCTCCTGGTCACGATCTCGGGCTATCGATACCCGCTGCTCACCCCGGGTGTGGCCGGGCTGCACGACGGCCAAACGATTTCGGTGAGCATGCCGTTTGAAGATCGCGACTGAACCGCGGCGGGTTCACAGCGGCAGCCGCAGCAGTGCCTGGCAACCGCGGCCGGCGGGGCGGTTCTGCAAAGTCAGGGTGCCCCCGTGCGCCTCGGCGATCTGCCGGCTGAGCACCAGCCCGATGCCGGACCCGCCGGGTTTCGTCGTGAAAAAAGGCACGAAGAGGTTGGCCGTGCTCCCCAGCCCCGGCCCTTCGTCCTCAACCGTCACTTCCAGGAACGCCCCGGCGCGGCGCCAGCTCACCTCCACGCCGCCCCCGGTTTCCAGCGCCGCATCCACGGCGTTCCGCAGCAGGTTGATCAGCAACTGCTCGATCTGGTCGCCGTCGGCCTGAATCGTCAACTCCGGGCCGGGCTTTAGCCGCACCGCCACCCTCGTTTCCAACCCGATAACACGGCGCACGCACGCGCCCAGGTCGAGTGGCTGGAACCGCGGCTGCGGCAACCTCGCCAGCAGCGAGTACGCCTGCATGAAACGCGTAAGCGCTTCGGCCCGCGAGGTGATCACCTCCAGCCCTCGCTGCACGTCTTCCTGCCAGTCTTCCGGCAGCGGGTCGCGGACGAGGCCTTGAAGGCTGTTCGCGATGGAGCGGATCGGCGTCAGCGAGTTGTTCAGCTCATGCCCCAGCACGCGCAGCAGCCGCTGCCATGCCTGCCGCTCCTCCTCCCGCAGCGCCCGGCTCAGGTCGGTAAGCACCAGCAACTGGTGCTGCCGGCCTCCCTCGCGGAACGTGCTTCGCGTGATGCCCCAGCGGCCCATGCCGCCCGGAAAGACCATCTGCGCGGTCCGCGGCATCTCGCCCTCCAGGCAGGCGGCAAGTCCGAGTTCCTCCGCACGGCGGCCCAGCAGCTTTTCGGAAGGCTGCGCCAGCAGCCGTTCCCCGGCCCGGTTCGTCAGCCGCAGGCACCGCTCCCCGTCGAAGGTGAAGATGGCGACATCGATCTCGGCCATCACTGTCCGCAGCAGGGCGATTGCCTCCACCGCACCGAGCCGCTGCTGCTTGAGCGTCTCGCTGAGGGCGTTCACCTCGATGATGACTTCGCCCAGCGCCTCGCCCCTCCTGGCGCCGCGCGCGCGGATTGAGTAATCGCCCTCGCGCAGCGCGGCCAGCAGATTCGACAGCGTCTGAAGCGGCCGCACCACCCGGCCTTGCGTGGCCGCCGCGAAACCCGCCCAGCAGCCCACAATCACCGTCGTGAGCGTCCACTGCACCTTGGGCGTGAAATCGCCCAGCCAGAGCATGAGCAGGGAGGCCAGCACCCCGGGGAATCCCGCCAAAATCGCCAGGAGCAGGATGCGGTGCTCGTGGCGGAGCCGGTGAGACCTTAAGATCTTCATTCGCTGTGGATCCAGCGCTTACAACCCGTATCGCTGGATCCGCCGGTACAGTGCGCTGCGGCTCAAACCAAGGGCGGCCGCCGCCTGGCTCACATTGCCCTGATACCGCGCCAGCGCTTTCTGAATCAGGAAAGATTCTACCTCTTCCAGGCTCATGTCCTCGAGCCGCGGGGCGCTCTCGCGCGCGGATCTGAGCACCAGGTCGCTCGCCTTCACCACGCTCCCCTGCGCCATCAGTACGGACCGTTCCACCGCGTGGTCCAGTTCCCGCACATTGCCCGGCCAGGAATGCTCCAGGAGGGCCTGTATCGCCGCCGGTTCGAATCCCGTCACCTGCTTCCGGTAGCGCTGCGCGTACTGGCGCAGAAAATGCGCCGCCAGCAGCGGAATGTCCTCGCGGCGGTCCCGCAACGGCGGCAGGTGGATCTCGATGGTGTTCAGCCGGAACAGCAGGTCTTCGCGGAACCGGCCGGCGGCCACCTCGCACCCCAAATCCGCATTCGTCGCCGAAAGGATTCTCACGTCCACGCGGCGCGTTCTGGACGAGCCGACGGGCTCGAATTCGCCGGTCTCGAGCACCCGCAGCAGCTTGGCCTGCTGAGCCGGCGTAATGTTGGCGATCTCGTCCAGAAACAGGGTTCCGCCGGCAGCCAGTTCGAAGCGACCGACTCGGTCGGTGCGCGCGTCCGTGAAAGCGCCCTTGACGTGGCCGAACAGTTCGCTCTCGAACACGCCTTCTGGCAACCCTCCGGTGTTGACCGTGATCAGCGGTTTCGAAGCGCGCGGGGAGACCGCATGCAGCGCCTGCGCCACCACGCCCTTACCGGTGCCATTCTCGCCCGTGATCAGAACGTTGGCGTCCGAGGGGCCGATCCGCTCGATCATCTCTAGTACGGGCCGCATCGAGGGCGACTGCGCGATCAACGCCGGCCGGCCCTCCGGCCGCAGCAGACGGTTCTCCGCTTCCAGCCGCCGACCCCGCCGCAGCGCCTGTCCCAATTCCACCTGGGTCCGCACAATGGTCAGCAGCCGCGCGTTCTCCCACGGTTTCTGGATAAAATCCCGCGCGCCGCGCCGCATCGCCTCCACGGCTAGTTCTACGCTGCCCCAGGCCGTCATCACGATTACCGGAAGCGTGCTGTCGATCTGCTGAATACGGCACAGCAGATCCAGACCCTCCTGCCCCGATGTGGTATCCCGCGCGTAATTCAGGTCCATCAGCACCGCGTCGAAATCGCGGTTCTCCACCGCCGCAAGGATTGCGGCGGGCGAATTCGCGGATTCCGTCTCGTATCCTTCGCCCTTCAACAGCAGCCGCAGCGCGATCAGGACGTCCGGCTGGTCGTCGGCGATCAGAATCCGTGGTTTTGATCGATCCATGCGAATTCCTAGTTTACGGCGGAACGGAAGGCAATTCTGCTGCCACGCCGCCGGCGTCCAATCCCGCGTGAATCGGCTGCCTTCTTGCGGCTGAACAGAGGCGCCTGTCCGGAAATGGGAATTTCTGTCCGTGGGTGGACGGCGCCGCCCCAGGCTGTTCAGGAATTGACGATCCAGCCGTCCAGCAGGTTGACGATGCGGCGGCCATAGGCGGCGTTGGTTTCCGAGTGGGTCACCTGGATGATGGTAGTGCCCTCTTCGTTAAGCCGCTTGAAAAGCTCCATGATCTGCTTGCCCTGGCTGGAGTGCAGGTTTCCTGTGGGTTCGTCGGCCAGAATCAGCTTCGGACAAGCCACCAGCGCCCGCGCCACCGCCACCAGTTGCTGCTGCCCTCCGGAGAGCTGGTTCGGGTACAGGTCCTTTTTCCCCACAATGTTGAAGCGGTCCAGCACGTCGCAGACAATGCTGGCGCGCTCGGAGGCTTTATAGTTCCGGTAGGAAAGCGGGATTTCCAGGTTCTCGTATACCGTGAGATTGTCGAGCAGGTGATAGCTCTGGAACACGAACCCGATGTACTTCTTGTTCAGCTCGACCCTCTGCCGTGGGTTCAGCTTGTGTACCGGCTGTCCCAGGAAATAATATTCGCCCGCCCAGTCGCCGTCGAGCATCCCGAGGATGCTCAGCAGGGTCGATTTGCCGGCCCCCGAAGGGCCCATAATCGAAACGAACTCGCCCTCGTGGACTTCCAGATTAATCCGGCGGAGCACGAACGTCTTCGTGTTGCCGGTCTGATACCACTTCTCGACATTCTGCAATCTGATCATTGCTTTGGCCTAACCAGACATTCTATTCCTGTGAAGCCCCGGCGGCCGCGCTGCGTGCGGGCAGATCGCCCTTGCTCCCGTAACGCTTGACGATCCCCACGCCCAGGAAGATGATCGCCATGGCCACCGCCTCGCGCGCGCCGAACGGTTCCCGGTAGAACAGCCACCCGAGGATCACCGCCACAACCGGGTTGACATACGAGTAAATCGAAACCACGGCCACGCGCAGACGGCTCAAAGCATAGATATACGAGCTATAGCCGACAATAGATCCGAAAATTACCAGGTAGACAAGCGCGGCGACACCTCGCACTCCCGGAACGATGGGACGCTCGGGGATCACCAGCGCGAGCAGCCCGAAAGCCAGCCCCGCCGCAAGCTGCTGGAAGGCGCCGGTGACGATCGGGTGCGCGCGGGCAGGCTGCCGCCGCTGGTAGATCGAACCCGCCGCCCACGCCAGGCTGCCCGCCTGCAGGACCAGAAATCCCCACACCAGCGCGCCGCCGGCATCTTCCTGCAATGCCCCCGAACTCAGCAGCAATAGTGTGCCCGCCATGCCCACTAGCATCCCGAGAACCGCCGGCCGGTGCAGCCGCTCCCCGCCCGGCATCATCGCCTCCATGCCCACCATCCAGAACGGCGAAACCGTGATGAACAGCGCGGCCAGGCCGCTTGGTATCCACTGCTCGGCGAAGACCAGGCACCCGTTTCCGATCCCCAGGGTCAGAATTCCCGTGAAGGCCGAAACCAACAATTCGCGCCCTCGCGGCAGGTGCGCCCCGGCCAAGCGCGCCGCCGCCAGCATCAGCCCACCCGAAATGGTGAAGCGTATCGCGACCATGGCGATGGGCGGGAACGAGTCTAGCGCCATGCGGATGCCCAGATAGGTGGTGCCCCAGAAGAAGCACACCGACACAAGGGCTGCGTACGCTTTGAAAGAGGGATGACGAAGCAATTTCCAGATTAGCACCTCCGCGCTCGTACTCTGGCGCGGGTGCACTAGAATAGATGCTTGATCCTCACTCTGACGATCAATCCGGCAATCGATCACAACGTCATCGCGGATCGCCTCGTGTTCGAGGACCGTGCCTACATTCTCGCCACCTCCGAGGCGGCGGGCGGCCGCGGCATCAACGCTTCCTACGTGATCAATTCCTTCGGCGGCAAAACGCTCGCCATCTCAACTTGCGGCGGCCGGTCCGGCGACCGCTTCCGCCAGCTCCTCTGCAACCTGGGCTTTCCGGCCGAGTGCGTGCCCATTCAAAACGAGATCAGGACAAACCTCACCGTCACCGACCGCCAGGGACTCACCGTCAAGCTTAACCAGCCCGGGCCGCCCCTCACCCAACAGGAACTCAACCGCCTTTATGCCGCCGTTGAGAGCCGGCTCGACGGCGCTTCCTGGCTGCTGATCTGCGGGAGCCTGCCCCCCGGTGTGCCTCCCGGATTCTACTCGCGCCTGGTGAAACTGGCACGCGAGCACGGCGTGAAGACTCTGCTCGATACCGACGGCGAGGCGCTGATCGAAGGCGCCGAGGCCGGTCCTACCGTGGTTGCGCCCAACCAGCAGGAGGCCGAGCGCCTCCTCAATACCGCGCTCATCACCCGCGGCCATTTCCTGGACGCCGCCACGCGCATCCGGGACATGGGGCCGGAGTCGGTCATTCTGTCGCTCGGCAGCCGCGGCGCCGTTGCGTCAACCGCCGAGGGAGTCTTCGAAGTGGTTCCGCCGCGCGTGGAAGCGGTCTGCCCCATCGGCGCCGGCGACGCGCTGGCCGCCGCGTTTACCTGGGCCGTCGAGCAAGGCCGGGAGTTTGTCGACGCCGTCCGCTGGGGTGTGGCCGCCGGCACCGCCTCGGCCAGCCTTCCCGGCGTCACGTTCGCCAATCTCGACCAGACCAGGGAGCTCTATCCGAAGGTGGAGGTCCGCAAGGGAAAGTAGACCCCATACGCTACGATGGTCGTATGGAGTCTGTGGACAATGCCCGCGGGCGCTTGACGGAGTTGCGCAACGCTCTGCTGGCTTTACATAAGACTCTGCTCGATTCCGAAGCCGCACATTACGAGCGCGAGGTGGCCCGCGTCACGTCTCGCCATCAGTTGCTCGGCCTGGTTTTGCACGACCCCTGGTTCGCCTGGCTCCACGAACTCTCCGAACTCGTGGTCTTCATCGACGAGATGCTGGAGGCCAAAGAGCCCCCGACTTCCGCCGATGCCTCCCGCCTGGTCGGCCAGGCCCGCGACCTCCTCTCACCCGCCGAGTTTGGAGAGGGTTTCGGCAAGCACTACTACCAGGCCCTCCAGCGCGATCCGGCGGTGGTCCTGGCCCACGGGGCCGCCATCACCATCCTTCGCCGGCTCGGATAAGGCCCGCTACTCCACCCGTATGACCACCGACCGCGAAAAGGCAGGCAGCTTCAGCTTTCCGTTTCGCACGGCGGCAGCCGACCACTTCCCCGTCCACGGGTCATAGACTCGCGCCTTGCCGCTCGCCGCCGCGGCCCCGAGGTCCACCTCCACCCCGCGCAGTACGTCGGGTTGCTCTCCGCGCTCCAGCTCCGCTTGCCACGTGTTGCGCGAATCCCGGCACCAGGCCAGCATGGTGCGCCGCCCCTTCAAAGCGTAGATGCGCAGCCGCTCGTGTTCGATCATTACCGGCTCGAATTTCTCGGCCGGAAGATCGAGGCCGCGGATCGCCTCGGCAAACCTGCCGAACTGCCACCACAGATTGTTCGCGGCAACGTAGCTGTCCCAGTGCCAGATCTGCCCCGGCCCGGCCGCGCCCGCGAAAAAGGGCGCGAAAAGCACGTCGTGCAGCAGGATGCCGTCACGGTCCTTCTTGTAGAGTTTGAACGGCCCGGTATGTTTTGGTTCCACCGCCCCGGACTCGGCCAGGATCACCGGCCGCCCCGCATCGTAGCTCCGCAGCTCGCGTATGGCATCCGCCGCCAGCACGTCCACCGGACCGTGGCACACCTCGAGCGCCGCGCCCAGGTCCAGGTACCTGTGTACCTGCGCGATGGCGTTGCCCTCCATTCTGCTGTGCCGCCGGTAAAGGTCGCGCACGCGCTCCGTATCGAAGCTGCCCAGGCTTTGCATGACGAGGTTTTTGGGAAACGCCCGCTGCAACTCGGGCAGCATCACCGCCGTCCACGCCATGTAATCCCCGCCGCTCACCGCGTTGATTTCGTTCCAGAGTTCCCAGCCGTAGATGATCGGATCGTCCCCGTAGCGGTCCGCGTACCAGCGAATCTTCCGCCGGAACTGCGCCCGCGACGCCTCTCCATCGAAGAAATCCTCGATCGAGGCTGCCGGGCCGCCGTTCGCCTTATTGTGCAGCGGCTTGTCCGCCCACCGCTGGCGCCCGCCGCCGATCGAGCGGAAGTGCTCCAGCGTCATTTTCACGCGTATACCGCGTTTCCGGCACATCTCAAGCAGCCGGTCGATTCGTTTCGCTTTTTCGGCGTCGTACACGCCGCTGCGCTCGTGTTCCACGTCCCAAAAGGGGCTGCTGAGCCAGACGCGGATGTAATTGCCGCCGTGCGAAGAAAGGCTGTCGAGCCACGCCTCCATTCCGCGCAGCGCCTCCGCCTCGTCGCTCCCGCCGGGCGGGGCGATCATGTTCAAACCGACCGGCACGTAAGGCGTCCCGTCCGTCAGCTCGAGATACCTGTGATCGTGCGGGCTTACTCGCACAAACTGTGCGAAACTTAGCCCCGCCGCCAGAATCGCCGAGAATAAGATCTTCACATTCCGGATGTTACTACGTTTGTTCCTGCTAAGATCAAATGGAGAGGGCAAAGGGGATTATGAAAAAAACCGCTGTCCTGCCGGCTTGGGGGCGTATACTAAGAGGGCGCACCCCGCTGCTATCACTCGAGATCACCAAGGAATGCCCGCTCCGCTGTGCCGGATGCTACGCATACCAACCGGAACACCTGAACAACGGCGTGACGCTTCGCCAACTGAGGGACCTCCGCGGCCGCGAACTCGTCGAGGGCGTTCTGGCCGTGGTGCGGCACTTTCGCCCCATCCATATCTCCATCGTTGGCGGCGAGCCGCTGGTACGCTATCGCGAACTCGATGAGCTGCTGCCGAAATTCGACAGCATGGGAATCGAAGTCCAGCTTGTCACCAGCGCCGTACGCCCGATCCCGGCGCACTGGGCCGCGCTGAACTGCCTGCACCTTGTCGTCTCGATCGACGGCTTGCAGCCCGAACACGACCGCCGCCGCGCTCCCGCCACCTACGAACGGATTCTCAAGCACATCGCCGGCCACAGCCTCATCGTCCACTGCACGGTTACGCGGCAGCAGATCGCACGCGACGGCTATCTCCACGAATTTGCTTCTTATTGGTCGGCGCGTCCCGAGGTCCGCAAGATCTGGTTCAGCCTTTACACGCCGCAGGAAGGGGAGGTTTCCGAGGAGCGCCTCACGCCGGACAACCGCCTCGCCGCCATCCGCCAGCTCGCGGCCGTCCGAACGGCTTTCCCCAAGGTGTACATGCCGGACGTCGTGCTGCGGGGCTATCTGGACGCGCCAAAAACGCCGGCCGATTGCATGTTTGCCAAATTGACCACATGCGTGTCGGCCGATCTGTCCTCGGTCGTCACTCCCTGCCAGTTGGGCGGCAAGCCCGTCTGCTCGGAGTGCGGCTGCATCGCTTCCGCGGGCCTGGCCGCCATCGGTAACTTCAGGATCGCCGGCGTGGTTCCGGTCTCTCGCATTTTCGACTGGTCGCTGACCTTGGGCCGGCGCCTGGCTTCCGGGAACACCTCGGGCAATTCCCGGGTTCAAGCGCTGGCAGGTTAGCTCAGGAGCCTGCGGTCCCGGAGGGCCGCTTCGTCCAGCGCTCCGGCCGCCTTAGCCCTTCAGGCAGCCGGGTGCCGTCGTTCCCATGGGCTTCGTTGATCTGGGCTTGCGTGAGGGACAGCCCGCCGCTCAGATCGGCATCGCTGAGGTCCGCACCTGCAAGGCTGGCGCCGCTGAGGTCGGCGCCGTTGAGATCGGCTGCGGCAAGGTTGGCTCCCGCCAGCCACGCGCAGTACAAGTCAGCCTCGCTCAGGTCGGCGCCGCTAAGGTTGGTTCCTTCAAGAACACAGAAGCTGAGGTCGGGGATCACCGCGGGATTGTCGCGCCGCCACTGGTTCCACGCGTCGACGCCGCGACAGAGGAGCAGTTTCTGCTCGTACTGTCCCATTTGCCCCGTTTTCCGCTGTCCGCCAAGGATTACGGATACAGCCCGCGGATTGTGGAGGCCTCCACCACGCGGCTGATCGCCAGCGCGTTGGCCGCCGTGCGCATGTTGGTTTTCCGTCCCTGTTGGATTTCAAGAACTTCGTGGAAGCTTCTCGTCATCACCTTTTCCAGGCGCTGATTCACTTCGTTCAGGTCCCAGGACAGGTGCTGCCCGTTCTGCACCCACTCGAAGTAAGAAACAGTCACGCCTCCCGCATTGCACAGAATGTCCGGGATAACAAAGACCCCTTTGTCATCCAGAATCACATCGGCTTCCGGGGTCACCGGCCCGTTGGCGGCTTCGGCGACGATCTTAGCGCGAATCGTGCGGGCGTTGTTGCCGTCAATGGTGTTTTCCAGGGCTGCCGGGATCAGAATGTCGCACTCCAGGGCAAGCAATTCCTCCGGCGTGATGGGTTCGGACCCGGGAAATCCTTTCACACTGCCTGTACGTTCTTTATGCAGCATCAGCTTGGGAACGTGCAGGCCGTCCGGGTTGTAGATGCAGCCCTGGGAATCGCTCACAGCGATGACGTCGGCCTGGGCGCTGTCCAGCAGATGCGCGGATATCGCCCCTGCGTTTCCGAATCCCTGAACGACGACCTTGGCTCCCTTCAGGCGGAGCTTCAGATGCTGGCAGGCGCATTCGATCGTGTTGAACACACCCCGGGCGGTGGCCTCGTTTCTCCCCAGGGAGCCGCCCATGCAGAGAGGCTTGCCCGTCACGACGCCCGGCACAAGATAGCCGCGCGTCATGCTGTAGGTATCCATGATCCAGGCCATGATCTGCGAGTTCGTGTAGACGTCGGGCGCGGGAATGTCGATATCCGGCCCGATGATCGGCAGAATGGCGCTGGTGTAGCGGCGCGTCAGGCGCTCGATCTCGCCGATGCTCATCTCTTTCGGGTTGCAGGCGACGCCGCCCTTTCCGCCGCCGTACGGGATGTTCACCACCGCGCATTTCCACGTCATCCAGGTAGCCAGGGCCTTGACTTCCTCCAGGGTTACACCCGGGTGGAAGCGGATACCGCCCTTTGCCGGTCCTCGCGCGGTGTTATGTTGTACCCTGTATCCGGTAAAGCTTTGGATGTGTCCGTTGTCCATCCGCACCGGCACGTTCACCATCAGCACCCTTTCCGGGTTCCGTATCATCGTGCGGGTGTCTTCATCCAGTTCCAGAACATCAGCCGCCCTTTCGAAGTTCCGCATAGCGAGCTGATATGGATCTTTTGTCTCGACAGGCGAGGTCTCGACACTATTTGGGACCACTTCTTTTCTCCTCTTCGGTCTCGATGGCACTTTCACCTTTTGAGCCATATTCGATGTTTGGTACAGCTTGAGCGCCTTGCCGGTTTGACGCAATCGGGTTCGGCTGACGTCTACGCCGGTGCTGGTAGCCCGCTGGTGGTTGGGGGTAGCGTCAAGCTATGAAAAGCAGAATAGCACTAACCGGTAATTAAGATCTTTTCAGACGGGGACAGGGCTGGACGTAGAAAACGCCCAGTCTGAAGGGCCCTTAAGAATTTGGGGGTTGCGTGGCCTTTTCCCGAAATTCGGCTAGCAGGCGGCGGGTGGCCGCGCGCCCCACTGCCATCATCAGCTCCGATTCGGTGGCCTGGCGCACCCGCTCCGCACTCCCGAAGTGCTTCAGCAGCTTCCGCACCGTCTTCGGACCGATGCCGGGAATTCCCTCCAACTCGGAACCGAGCCGCGCCGCATCGCGCCTCGAGCGATGGAAGCTCACCGCAAACCGGTGCGCTTCGTCCCGCACGCTCTGGATGAGATGCAGGACGGGCGAGAACCGGTCGAGCACAACCGGCTCCTCCTCCTGCCCGTACACGTAGATCCATTCCTCGCGCTTCGCTATGGATGCGAGCGGCTGGTCCACGATGCCGATGCTTTCCAGCGCCTCGGCGGCCGCGTGCAGTTGCCCCAGACCGCCGTCCACGAGCACAAGCCCCGGCATCTGCTGCTCCTGGTTCTTCACACGCGAGTAGCGCCGCCGGATCACCTCGCGCATCGACGCGAAATCGTCGTTGCCCTCCACCTCGCGGATAATGAACTTGCGGTAGTCGGACTTCTTCATCCGGCCGTCTTCCCAAACCACCATGCTGGCGACCTTGTCGGTCCCCTGAATGTGCGAGATATCGAAGCATTCGATCCGGCGCGGCGCCTGCTCCAAGCCCAGCATCTCCTGCAGCGACTCGCGGATCGCCTGCGCCGAGGGCTTCATCACCCGGAAGCGCTGGTCGAACAGGTGCTTCGCGTTAGTCTCCGCGAACGCCAGCATCGCCTTCTTCTGCCCGCGCTGCGGAGTATGGATCTCCACCTTGTAGCCGCGCTTCTCGGCCAGCACCTCTTCGAGCAACTCGCGCTCTTCAAAGTCGAGCGGCACGTGGATCGAAGCGGGCACGTACTGCTGGTCCAGATAGTATTGCTTCAGCAGCGAGGAAATGAACTCGGCCGGCTCGAAGCGCTCCCGGTCCTCCCAGAAAAACTCCCGCCGGTCCACGATGCGGCCGTTGCGCAGGTGAAACACGTTGCAGGCCACCAGAGGCGGCTCGGCGTAGAGTCCGAAGATGTCCGTATCCTCGCCCTTCGCGGCGGCCATCTTCTGCTTCTGGTCCATCTCCTCGACGGTCGCAATCGCGTCCCGCAGCACCGCAGCCTGCTCAAAGCGCATCTCCGCTGAGGCCTGCTCCATGTGCGACCGCAGTTCCGCGATCAGGTCGCGGTGCTTCCCTTCCAAAAACAGCCGCACCTCGCGCACGGCGCGCGTATACGCCTCCTCCGTGGTCAGCCCTTCCACGCAGGGCCCTAGGCAGCGCCCGATGTGATACTGCAGGCAGGGGTACGGACGCCGGCGTGTCAGGTCGATTTTGCAGGAGGGCACGCCGAAGAACCGGTTGATGAAATGCACCAGCCGGTGCGCCAGGTTGCCGGGAAAATACGGGCCGTAATATGAGGAGCCGTCCTTGATCAGCCGCCGCGTCACGTACACCCGCGGGTATGGCTCGTTGGTCAGCTTGATGTAGGGATAGGTCTTGTCGTCCCTCAGCAGGACATTGAACCGGGGTTTCCACTGCTTGATGAGGTTGTTCTCAAGCGCCAGCGCTTCCTTTTCGTTATCGACCAGGATGTACTCGATATCGCGCGCCTCGGATATCAGAGTCCCGGTCTTCACATCCGCCAGGTTGTCTTCCGAAAAATAGCTCCGCACGCGGCTGCGCAGGTTCTTGGCCTTGCCGACGTAGATCACCCGCCCGCCGGCATCCTTGTAGAGGTACACGCCGGGCAGCGCAGGCGCCTGGCTGACTTTATCGCGGAGATCCATGAGAAGGCAGACGTCCGGACAGCCCCGGTTCGTGGTTACGCGGATCTTGTCCTACACTAAAATTGTGCCACGGATTCGCACTCTGCTCCTGAGTTCGCTTCTGGCGGCCGCGGTCTTCGCCCAGCAGAGCAAGGAGCCCCCGCCCAAGGTGGAGGAACCCAAAGAAGAGGACGAAGCCCTCATCACACAGGAGTATTCGTTCAATCCGCTTCAGGCTGAAAAAGAACTTAAGGTGGGAGATTTCTACTTCAGAAAAGGCAGCTACAAGGCGGCGGCCGGCCGGTACAGAGAAGCCCTGAAGTGGAACCCGGACTACACCGAGGCATGGTTCCGGCTCGGGCAAACCGAGGAGAAGCTGAAGAACAAGAGCGCGGCTGAGGAGGCCTACCGCAAGTTCATCGAGCTGGCCCCCGACGATAAACGCGCCGCCAATTTAAAAAAGACTTTAGCCCGCAAGCGGTAGCTGGCGGTCCTTCCGCTTCATCTGCCTGCGCATCGCCGCCACCACCCGCCGCACTCCCCTGTTCCAGTCCGGGAACAGGTCCACGTATTGCAGCTCGCGGCTGATGCGCTCCGGGACCCCGCACTCCTCGAAGCGGACCGGAATCAGAAACACGTCCTCCAGCGGCAGGCGCCGCGCGCAGTCGAGCGCGAATCGCAATTCCGATTGGAAGCACCCGCGCTTGCCCCCCGCCCGCCGGCTGAAGCACGCCACGAAAAAGTCGGAAGCCGCGATCGCGCGCTCAATCGCCCGCGGCCAGTTCTGCCCCGGCAGGAGTTTCTTGCGGTCCAGCCAGGGATCGAACCCTTGAGCGAGCAGGTCGCCGTAGAGCCTCTCGGCCGCTTCCACATCTTCAACGGCGTAGGCCAAAAATACCTTGGGGCGCGTTTCCGGCAGGAACTGGAATCCGCCCTTTCCGTCCGGCTGGAACGATCCCAGGCCGTCGATCTCGACCGAGCCGCCGTGTTCGAGGCACCGCCGCACGATACCGGCCACCTGCGCACTGGATGAGCGCCGCCGGGTCATTGTTGTTTCCTGCCTTTCCGGGCTTCAAACCGGAATCCCCGGCCGGGCAGGAATTCCCCCAGCCCGGGCAAGGCGGCGGGTTGCCCCCGGCGCAGTTTCGTCAGGATGCGGTGAATCACCTCGTCCAGGCGGTCGGCCGCGGCTGCCCGGGATACCCCGGTCTGTTTCGCCAGGCGCGTTGCGAGCTCATCTCGATTCATGCCGCGACCATACTAGCAGGAGCAAGGTTGGTCCCTGCGGCCCGCTTCCCGAGCGCCAGCGACTAAACAAAACCCGCAACTTTCGTGCTTCCAGTGACTTACCTCTGCGCTGCCGGGCGCCGCACTGGTTGATTCCGGGCCGTGAACGACGGTTCGCGTGCGTCTCTGCTACACTATCAGGAGTCGATGTCGACCGTTTCCGCAGAATGCTGATTGCAAGGGAATTCGTAGCGTATATCGCCCGCCAACTCGTCAAAAAGCTGAGCCCGACTTATTTGGAGACAGTCGATCCCCAAGCCACCGCCGAACTAATCGCAAACGTCATCACCGAGGAACTGGAAGTCGAGGACCGGCTGAATGACGAGGTGCGGGACATTCTAAGCCAGTACAGCGATTACATGCGCCGGGAGAACGTCAGCTATCAGGAGATGTTCCGGCGCATCAAAAACATGCTGATCACCCAGCGCAAGGTCATCCGCGCCGCCGGCCGCGATACCGGCGACCAGATGAAAATCTCGCGGGACAAAATCATCGATATGTCCCACAAGATTGTTCCCGCGCTGCGCCGGGCGCGCTCCGTCCGGTTGAAGCAACCGCCCAATGACGTGCGGCTGGAGCTCGTCCGGGAGATCACCGAAATCCTGCAGATCGAAGAGAAGGTCGACCGCGCCGCCCGCGAAAAGATCCGCTCGCAGAAACGCGACATCCCCGAGGGCAGCGAAGAGTGGGACCTGCTCCTCCGCCGCTACTACGCCGAGGAACTCAAGAAACTCGGCATCGATCTCTCGCGATGAACCCCTCACATTCCGTGCGCCCCACGGTTGCCGTCATAGGCAGCCTGAACATGGATTTCGTCGTCTCCGCGGGCCGCTTTCCCGTACCCGGCGAAACCGTGCTCGGCCGCAACTTCCAGATGATTCCGGGAGGCAAGGGCGCCAACCAGGCATGCGCGGCCGGCAAACTGGGCGGCGCGCGAGCGGTGGTGCGTATGGCCGGGCGCGTCGGCTACGACCTGTTCGCCGATCACCTCAAGGCGAGCCTTTCGGCCGCCGGCGTGGACGTGAGCGCCGTGCACGCCACCAAGGCGCAGCCCACCGGGGTGGCGCTCATCTGGGTGGATGCGGCGGGGCGGAACTCGATCGTGGTGGCCTCCGGCGCTAACCATGAGTTTGCCGCGGCCGATGTTGGCGCCCTGCGCCGGACCATCCGCGGCGCACAGTTTGCGTTGTTTCAGCTCGAAATCCCGCTCGACACCGTAGCCGCGGCGCTCGCGCTCGCCCGCGAAGAAGGCGCCGCGACGCTCCTCGATCCGGCCCCGGCGCAGCCGCTTCCCCCCGCAATGCTTTCGCAGGTCGACATCTTGACGCCGAATGAGAGCGAGGCGCTGACGCTGCTCGGACGCCCTGCCGCCCCCGTATCGCCGGAGGACGCTCCCGCCCTCGCTTGCGCGCTTCGTCAACTCGGGCCGCGAAAGGTAATCATCAAGCTGGGCGGCCAGGGTTGCTTTTTCGATGACGGCGAGCGGCGGATTCATTCGCCGGCGTTCCCGGTCGAAGTGCGGGATTCCACGGCCGCCGGCGATACCTTCAACGCCGCGCTAGCCATAGCCCTCGCCGAAGGCCGGCCCATCGAGGACGCGCTCCGGTTCGCAAACGCCGCCGCGGCGCTCTCCGTAACCCGCCCCGGCGCCCAGGCCTCGATTCCCACCCGCGCCGAAGTGGACGCGTTTCTCGCACAGCGATAAACAACACCTCCCGCGTAAATCGGTTACAGCAGGGAAAGTGGAATGCGAAGTGCTTCGTCTCGTGATCAGATCGATGTCGTGTCCTTCAGCATTGCTCTCGTCGAAGCAAATGGGCGATCATCTCCATAACATCATCGCCGAGATGGCCGACGAACTCGGCATAAGCGTCCCCCATCTCCGTCATTGCCGGGCCGCCGAGGCGTTGATAGAATTCCCTGACTGCCTGCATGCGCTGCCGTGAGGGCGGGTGATCCGTGATGATTGAGGTGCCTGCGAGGCCCTTGATTTCGAGCGCAACCCTAGTGATCAGTTCATCCAGTGCGAAAAAGAAAAACGGCCCGACCGTGGCAAACTGAAGGGTGAAGAGGTCCTGATACGTCTTGATCTGGCGCGGTGTCTCGATAACCAAGAGCATCGCTGCGATCAGATCAGCCTCGAATTCCTCGGACCAGCTCTTACAAACGAATTCCACATCACCGACAGGGGTCTTGCTCACCATGGTTCGAGGTGCGGTCAGGTGGCCCGCGATCGCGTGTCCGTATTCGTGCGCGAGCACGAATTTCTCGCACGAGTGAACGACCATCGCTGATAGCATTGCCTTCGCACCGGTTGCGAGTGGGATGCGTCGGACGCGTGGGATCCAATCCTCCCGCATTGAGAGGTAGCCGAGAAGTAGCTCCGCAAAAGCTTCGATCTGTTCCGAGTGTGTCATCGCACCTGGCTCAGTCGGCTCAGTAGTGCCAAAAATCGGCTTGCCGTCGTCGCCAAAATCCGAGAATTCTATAGAATGCGTGATAAGCTTGGAAGCCTTATGAAGGAAGACCATCAGGCCAGTATTCACGAGCAGCAGAGTGCCGTCCTCGACGACACAGGCCTGGGCATTAAATGACCCGGTTGGAAACTCGCCCGCAAAAAACTCAAGATTCAACTGTAGGCCGGATTTGACGATGCTGCGCTCGATCTCCTCGGATATCTGATCGATCACGAATTGCATGCCTGGGGCAGCTTCCTTGTCCGTTTTGATGAGCCGCTCCGGTGACCAACCGGGCCACAGTGACTCAAGGCTTTCCCGGCCGCCCCTCCTCATTTCGGCAAGCATTCGATCTGCCACCTCGCGCGTCAAGCGTGGCAGATTAAATCGGGCCAGAAAGGAGCGGTATTGCTGCTCAAGCTTTGCCGATCGTGGCATTACTCACCGCCGCGGCACCCCTCGTAATGAGGAAGCTTAGCCCTGCCTGACTCTTGACAGCGCCGGACAATGCCGACGCGAGCGACACCTCGCCTGTGGAATCAATCGCAAGCGTGAACGCAACACTTTGCAGGTGAAACGATTCGCTCGCGGGAAGGGACGAAAGCGCCGTCAGTACCTTCGCGTAGGCGACGGCAACCTGCTCGCCGAGCGTCTCGACTTCCATTTCGATCGTCTTACCGGAGGCCGACCTGAGGAGTTCCTCAATCGATGGTCGAGCGGCCCGAGATACCATTTCCGTCGGCGGAGCATCGTCCACCAGCACCTTGATCTTGTTCGACATAGTATGACCTTTGCGGTAGCCAAACATAATATCAGCTTGCTCGATTGCTGATGGAATCTCCGGCTGCGCACCTGGCATGCTGCGCAGCTTCAGTCGAAGGGGAGGGCCGACAAGGGTCCGTTTACGACGAAACTCAGGGATTCGCGGTGCCGATGTGGGCATGCCGGGTGCGAGAGCGGTTGGACGCCTTTCGCGAGCCCTGGTGTGGCTGTTCATATTGAACCTGGGTATCGCATTCGACGCGGGCCTCTACGAGGGCCGGATTGTCTTCAACAACTGGCTTGTTACAGCTCAAGATTCCACTCTCCACTGGAACGCGGAGGCGGCACGACACGACAACACAGGACTTCGATTCTGGGTCTTTGTTACGACCATGCCTCTAACCCTGCTGACGCTGTCGAATCTGATCGCTGCCTAGGAGCTTGTTGAAAAAGTGCTCGTCGGCGGCGCCGCTGCCTTCCCCGTAACTGTATTTCCGTCTGAATAGCGCGGGGAAACGCGGTGGGAACACGCCGTGCTCCGCCGCTGGGATGCG